>CAVGED010000080.1:0-14172 GCA_963628035.1 Paludibacteraceae bacterium | reverse complement strand
CTTAAAACTCGCAACAGAAAACAATTGCGAATCGGTTGCTTTTCCGCTTATTTCCTCCGGTATATATGGCTATCCGAAGGATCGAGTGTTAAAAGTGGCTGTTGATATGATTACTGAATTTCTCCTCGATCATGATATGTTGGTTTACATAGTGGTGTTTGACAAATCTGCTTTTCAAATCAGCGAAAAGCTATTTGCAGAGATAACGTCATACATAGACGAAAAGTATGTTGATACACATTTTGACTTTAATCGAACCCGTTCGGATACTAGCGATGAGAGTACTTTTTTAGCAGAAACGAGAATACTTCCCGATGCATATGAAACGAATGAATTACAAGCACCGAAACCATCTGCGCTACCGCCCCTGAGTCTTGACGAGGCGGTTAATCAGCTGGACGAGAGTTTTTCCCAGATGTTATTGCGCAAGATTGATGAGAAAGGGCTGAAGGATTCTGAATGCTATAAGAGGGCAAATGTTGACCGGAAACTATTTTCAAAGATACGGTCCGATATAAATTATAAGACCAGTAAAACAACGGCGATCGCCTTTGCGGTGGCGTTGGAATTAAGCCTTGATGAGACGAAGGATCTGCTTATGAAGGCAGGCTTTGCACTCTCACACAGCAATAAGTTTGACATTATCATAGAGTACTTCATAAAGAACGGGAACTATGATATCTATGAGATAAATGAAGCATTGTTTGCATTTGATCAGTGCCTGCTGGGCGCTTAAAAAGGAGGACTGCAATCCCATTGGCTTCATACAATGAGTAGTTCTGCTGGTTTCATACAATGAGTAGTTTTGCTGGTTTCATACAATGAATATTTCTCACCACTGATTTATTTTGTCGCATACCATGCGACCAATCAGAACTCCATAGCAGCTATAATGTGATCGTAAGGTTGAAAAACCAAAGGATCACATTATTTTTTTGGAGGAAAAGCAAATGAATGAGAAAATCAAAAACAACATTACGGAACTGGTATTTATCCTGGATCGCAGCGGTTCGATGGCGGGGCTTGAGAGTGACACGATAGGCGGCTTCAATTCGTTGATCGAGAAGCAGAAGAGACAGGACGGCGAGTGTTATGTGTCAACGGTGCTGTTTGACAATGTCAGCGAAGTTCTGCATGATCGGATCAAGCTCTCGAAGGTTCCGAAGATGACGGAAAGAGATTATTATACCAGGGGAGCTACGGCGTTAATCGACGCGATAGGCGGAGCGATTCACCATATCGGTAATATCCATAAGTACGCCCGCCCGGAAGATGTGCCCGAACACACGATGTTCGTTATCACCACAGACGGAATGGAAAATGCAAGTCATATATATGACAGTGCGCAGGTGAAGCAGATGATCGAAAGGCAGAAAAAGGAATATGGCTGGGAGTTCCTGTTTATCGGTGCAAACATCGATGCAGTTGAGACTGCGAGGAACTTCGGGATCGGCGCAGACAGAGCTGCTAATTATCACGCAGATAAAAAGGGGACAGGGGTGCTGTATGAGGCGGTATCTAAAACTGTCGGTCAAATGAGGGCCTCTGCGCCGCTTAGCGCCGACTGGAGCAAGGAGATCCAGGAGGATTTTGAGAGCAGGAAGTAACAAATGGAACCCTTCCTGCATAGAATAGAGGGACAGAATCATTGGAGGAACTATGGCGACCAGTATTGTAATTGACGCCGGTCATGGCGGATTTGACAACGGAGCCACCTTTGAGGGCAGGAAGGAAAAGGACGATGTGCTGCGGCTTGCGCTGGCTGTGGGTGAGATCTTAAGCCAGCGGGGATTTCAGGTGTACTATACCAGGACTACGGACGTCTATCAGTCGCCCTTTGAGAAAGCCCAGGCGGCCAATGCTACGGGGGCGGATTACTTCGTATCCCTGCATCGGAATTCCAGCCCGACACCAAATACTTATCACGGGGTAGAGACCCTGGTCTATCAGGAGAATCAGGTGGTGAACGACATCGCGAATTCCATCAACAGCCAGTTGGAGGCTGTGGGTTTTGCGAATCTTGGGATCGAGGAGCGGCCCGGACTTGTGGTGCTTCGAAGAACCGAGATGCCGGCTGTGCTGGTGGAGGTGGGGTTCATCAATTCCGACGAGGACAACCGGATCTTTGACGAGAACTTCGACCGGATCGCCGAGGCGATTGCCACAGGCATCCAGGAGGGAATCCGGGAAGCAAACGTGGAGCCGGAGCGCAGGTTTGGCGTACAGGTGGGATTGTTCCAATACTTTTCCAACGCTCAGTACTTACAGCAGCAGCTCCAGGACATGGGCTATACGGTACAGATACGGAAAGAGGGAAACTACTATGCGGTGATCGTGGGAATCGAACCCACCCTGGAGATGGCAGTGTTGCTGCAGAATCGGCTGCGGCAGATGGGGTATGACACACTCGTTGTGAATATTTAAAGCCCATTTTACGGGGGTTCCGGCGTTTTTGGACGTCTGGGATCCCCGTAAATTTGTCATTTTTAACAAAAATGCAGGAAACGCAAAAAGGGTATTTACATTTTCGGATTCAGCGTTTATCATGGATATATCTTAATTTTCTGTTTACACAGAGCTATTTAAATCAAATGAATTCCCCAACAAGTTTAGAAGCAAGGGACAAGTGCGTCCAAAATGACAGTAAAATGACAGGAAGGATAGGTACATATGGAAGCGAAAGATGTAGTGACGATCGTGGTAGCGGTGGCATTGGCCGCGGTCATAGGATTTCTGATGATAAAGATGATGCAGAACTTTATGTCGGAAGGCGGGATTTTTGAAGGATTTATCAGAAATATTTTTACAGCGATATATGAGAAAGCATTGGGGATGATGGATTGATGGAGGAAGAAAAGAGAGGGTTTTGTCTGTCTGAGCGCCAGTTTGGACCACTCTGGAAGTATGTCTGCCGGGATGAGATCACCAACATTGACTGGGACAGCGGACGGCTGTGGATCAAGTGTGCGGGATTTATCCGAAGGCCGGTGGAAGATCCGGAGGTTACAGGAGCGTTTATTGAGCGCTTCTCCCTGCTGGTAGCCAATCATGAGGGCAGGCCTTTTAACCGGGCGAATACGGTATTGAGTGCGGAGACGGATACGCTTCGGATCACATTTGTACATGAAGCCTTTGCTGTTTCCGGGCGTAGTATGAGCATCCGAAAGTCGCTGCCAAGGCTGCGCTTCACGGTGCGGGAGGCTTTGGAGACAGGGTATTGTCAGGAGCGGGTCATGCACCTTCTGGTCAACTGTGTCCTTGGGGGCTTTAACTTCGTATTCTGCGGGGAGCCTGGACAGGGGAAGACGGAGGCGGCGAAGTTCTTCAGCAGCTTTATCCGGCCTCATGAGAAGGTGATCACCGTGGAGGATCTGCGGGAATGGCATTACGGGGATATCAATCCCGGCAAGGACTGCGTGGAGTTGAAGGTGCATTCCAAGGAGGATTACGGGGAGGCTGTAGCTGTTTCCCTGCGCTTGAATCCACAATGGCTCATGATTGCGGAGACGAGGTCGCGGGAGGTGCGCTATCTCCTTGAGAGCTGGTCTAACGGCGTCAGCTGCATGACTACACTGCATGTGAATGATGCCCGGCGGATCTCGGACCGGATCTTAAATATGCTGGAGAGCCGCCAGGATGCGGAGCGTCTGGTGAATCAGGTCTATTCCGATGTGGGGATCGGTGTACTTTTAAAGGAACAGGAGCAGGAGAATGGCCGGACGGTACACCGGATCTGGCAGGTCTGCTTTTATTTCCGGGAAAATGAGAGAAACGGATATGTATTGCCGGTGGAGGACGGAATCCTGCATGAAGAGCGGATCCCGGAGTTCCTGCGCCGAAGGATCCGGGAGGGCTGCGGGCAGGAGGATATTTTCCATAATGCGCAGGTGGAGGCACAAAAGACCGGATGATGGGGGATAGGAGAAAGAATGGAGAGAAAAATAAAGTATTGGAAGTTACATAAATCAAAGAAAGGAATACTGACAGAGGTGTTGCTGATATTGGCATTTTGCCTGCTGTTTGGGACAGGCTTGCAGCTACGGGTGGGGTACCTGCTGGTTGGCACAGCATTGTGTCTGCTGCAGGCCCCCGGCTTGTATCGCAATTACAGGAGAAGCTGCTGTGAGAGGAAGCGTTTTCGCGATGTCAATGCGTATCTGGCCCATATGGTTCAGGCCTTTGCCGATAGCGGGAAGATACTGACTGCCCTGCGTGCGACCAGGGATATCTTCCCCAAGGGCGCTATGCGCCAGCTTCTGACGAGTGCGGCGTGCATGATCGAGCGTGCAGAGGATCCGGAACTGGCGGAGGAGGAAGCGCTTGCGCTCATCCGGGAGAAGTATGACTGTGAGCGGGTGCGCACCCTTCATGATTTCCTGCAAAAGGCAGAGAGCCGCGGCGGAAGCTGCAGCCGGGAATTCCGGCTGCTGGAATGTATGCGGCAGTCCTGGGAGAAGTCTTTGATTAGATATCGGCAGACCGCATGTATGGCCAGGAATCTTGTCGCCATCGAGTATGCCTTTCTGATCCTGATCTGTATATTTATGCTGCGTCAGTTCCCGGAAGAACTGAAGATTCTTAATCTTCCGCTGGTGCAGGGCGTAAATATGCTGCTGATCGTCTTCTTTTTTGTAGTATACGCAAGGCTTGACCGGAAGCTTGGAAAGGATATGCTGGCGGATCAGAAACCTATGCCGGAGCAGAAGGTAAAGGAGCGGTATTGTCGTGTCAGGAGGCTTTGCGAGAAGCGGTCATTGTTCCGGTATCCATCCGGTATGTGGGCGCTATGGAGCCTCAGAAGAGAGGTGAAACGGGCGTTCCCCGGCTGGCTCTTTGATGTGCTGCTGCTTATGCAAAGCGAAAATGTTGCAGTTTCCATAATGGAATCCATCGAGAAGGCTCCGCCTGTGCTGCGGGAGGAATTGAAGGCCATGAGCAGAACGCTTAAGGAGGATCCGGCGTCCCAGGAGGCATATCTGTCCTTTCTGGCAGAGCTTCAGATCCCGCAGGTGGAAAATGCCATGCGCTATCTGTATGCGGTCAGTACGGGAATGACCGGAGAGACGGAGGCGATGGGGCTTCTTATGGAATTGAGTCTGGGTATGCTTGAGGAGGCGGAGCAGCAGAAGCTTAAGCGCAAGGGAGACATGTTCTCTGCTTATTACCTGATTCCCACTGTGCCGATTATGGTGTGCATGATGGGTTATGCCGCTGCACTGATTTTTGTGATCTTCCAAAGGATCACAACGATGATATAGGAGGGCATATGGAATCAATCTGGAAAACAGTTCTTACCTTCGCGGTGATCATACTGATCGCTTCCATGGGGGTATCTATTATATCAGCAAATGTGGATATCACGGCTGCGGGAAATTATATGCAGCAGGTGTCAGTGGTGATCGGGGAGAGTGATTACAGTGAGGAAATCATCAGCCAGTGTGTCAGGGAAGCGGAGCAGAATGGGTATGTGCTTGAGGTGGAGGTGTATGATAGCCCGGTGTATGCGGAGCATAAGTATGCGCTGGTGCGCCTTAAGTATCTCTACCGCATACCGCTTCTTGGGGTGCGACAGTGGAAGGTGAAGGAGAAGATCATTGTATAGGTAACGGTTCAACCATCGCATATATTACGGGCGAATGGTGCGGGCTGAACTCTATGGCAGCGGAGCAATTCGTGAATCAGAAGAGATGCGGAGGGAAATGATTTGGAGAAAATGATAGCAAATATTCTTGAAACGGTGGCCGCAGCGCTGCTTTTCAGCTTTCTGCTGGGAAGCTTCTGGGATTTTCTGGTGGCGATATCCGGCTATTAAAGGAGGAGATATTTGTGGAAGTAAAAGAGATGCTGGAGATCATGCTGTGGGTCGTGATAGACGGCCTGGCAGCTATCTGGATACTGCGCATGCTGGTGGACATTATGACCAATGGGATGCTGGCCGGTGCGCTGCTGCTCATGGCGGAAGCCTTGTGCGGCTGAACAGTCAGGAGGGAGATCATGAAACAAGCGACATTACAGCTTATCCGGTTACTTATGAGCGCTGTGACGGTTTTATTCTGCTTCTCTGTCCTGTTTGGCAATATCGGCGGACTGGATATGAAGTCGATGGGGAGTGCGCTGGCAGAGCGGGCGGAGAGCCGGATTTCATATTCAGAAAATGGAAAGCGTCTTGCGCGGCTGATGGAGCTGCCGACGCCGCAGGTAGAGGCGGATGATACAGTGTATCTGGCCGGAGAGACATATCAGTTTCCGGCCCACATCCGGGTGAGACAGAACGGAGAAGATACATGGAGGTATGCATCGGAAACAGAAGAATTTTCGGTGAAGATTCTGGACGTTGTCGGTGAGGATGGGAGGACAGCAGGCGGTGACTGGCAAAACGGCGAGCTTATGTTCTCACAGAGCGGGCGTTATGTGGTGAAGCTGAGAGTCACCGGCCCCTATGGCAGATATGTAGTACAGAGGATCGCCGTTCCGGTGGAGGAGGCGTGAGCAGATGAAGAATATTGTGATTGGAATCTGTTCCTGTGTCCTGACAGGAATATTGGTGCTGACGCTGTATACGCTGCATGGACGCAGTATCCGTCAGGAGGAACTGGATGATGCTCTGGCCTGTGGGCTGAAGACTGCGATGGAGCAGGTGAAGCAGGGAGGCGACATTGCGCCGGAGAGTGACGAGGAATTGAAGGCTCTGTTCCTCCAGAGCTTTTTGCAGCAGATTGACAGCAATTCCCAGGTCACAGTCCATATCCTGGAGGCGGATCATGAGAAGGGATTGCTGTCGGTGGAAGCGGTTCTTACCTATCGGCATCCTGTTGGCACGGAAGGAAGGGTGACAGCTGCAGGGACGGTAATTCTGGAGCAGGAACAGTGATTCTGGAGCAGCGTTAAGGACAGCGCGTAAGTAAGGCGGGCGGAATAAGAAATGGATGAGAAACAGGGAGAAATAAAAACAGGGCGGAATAAAAATAGGGAGGAAGGATGCGAAATTATGGGGAAAAGGGTATTGTATGTAGGGAGATTTGTTCTGTTCCTGACGGGAATATTTCTTTCAGGAATATTGCTTTCCGGCATATTGCTTTCAGAAATATTACCGTCGGGAATTGTCAGAGTCAGGGCATCTACAGATTATGCAAATGCAAAAGAATTCTATGAGAGCACCAACGGACAGAGCAGTCATATCAAGGTGTTGGACGGAGATATCTACTTTGCTACAAGAGGGAAAGAAGCATCCTCTGGTGGTGGACTGCGCTATACGGCGGCGGGCTTTGACATCTGCATAAAGGGTAGCGGAAGACAGGTGGAGCTTGCTGTAAAGCGTGGCGGTGTGTTAAAGGAGGTACCGGGTGCGGCAGTGCAGGATGGAGGATACTGGTATAACCTGTATCGCATCACGTTGTCCGATATCTGTCGGCTGGCTGCCGGTCGGGAAGGTTTTGCAGAGATATTGGAGAGTGGCAGTGTAGAGATCACCATGGATGCCATCTTTGTTATCCGGCAGGGAAACAGGAATCTGGGGAGCATTGAAGAGGATGGCTTTGGGAATGTGACGGAACAGGGGATGGTGTTTCACCTGAAGGAAGAAGGTCACTGGCAGACGGTTAAACGTATGTTTCCCGGCCATTCCTTCGAGAGCTATTGCGGCATTCGGCTGAACGTCGATTGGAAGCCTTATATCCATACGGTCTGGTATCAGGCGGGCGAAGAAAATACGGTGGAGAAGGAGACTGCCAGAGTAGTGCGGGGCGAAGCAGTTGATCTCACGGTGAAGGCAGGTAAGGAAGGCTGGACACATATTGGTTGGAATACAGAGCCGAATGCCAGGGATGTGTTGTCTTCTTGTGTGATGGGAGAGCGGGACATCCAATTGTACGCGGTATACCAAAGAAGTATCACGATAGGTTATGATACGGGCGATGCTGGCAGTTTCGGAACGCTGATTCCCGGAGAGACAAAGGACCAATTTCAGAACGCCTCCGGCATGTATTGGAACCCGGAATTTATGCTGGAGCAAGGGCCAGAGCGGGAGAACTATGCCTTTGTCGGATGGCGGGATGCGGCTGGAGTCGGTTACGAGGCCGGAGAAACGGTGGAGTTAGAGAATGATACCGTATTTACAGCGGTATGGGATCAGTATCCGTCCATTGCGGCGAAGGAGCGATATTTTACATTGCGGCAGGCTGTGCGGGGAGAGATTACCGAGCAGGCACTGCTGGAGCGTGTGACAGCGACAGACCGGGAGGATGGGATCCTGACAAATGGGGAGCGTGTGCGGGTTGTCGGCTACCGTGCTGAGGATTACACCGGATTGACGCAGGAAGCGGAGTTGTCTGTTACGTATGAGGCGGTCGACAGCGCGGGCAGCCGGGTTACCCGGCAGGTGACGGTATATATTGTGGATACCACACCGCAGGAGGTCACCGAAACGTCCCATGTGCGGTTCATAAGCGGGAAATTTTACCGCAATGGAGCGGATTATGTTTCGCCCCGTGGCGGAGGGCTTTTGGAGAATTCCATCTGGAAAGTCAACGAAGCATACCGGACGGTATTGGATCGTGCGCTGGCGAAGCAGACAATACGTGAACAGCCTGTGCAGGAACAGCCTGTGCAGGAAGACGGAATTGATGCAGAGGGGCAAACGGATGGGACGGAAACCTGGATATTTACAGGGGAGCAGGTGCAGGAAGTGAAACGCTTTGTTAAGGAGAATGGATTTGGCAGGTATCGGAATGCAGATGGGATCAAAGTATTTTACCGGCAGTTTGGCAACTGCCGGTAAATGGAATGTTCTCAGCACTTCTCCGGTTCCGGGTATTCCGTGCCGAAGGTCTCTACCGTTACCTGCTTCATGACCTGGGGCTTCATGGGACGGTCGGAGTAGTCCGTGCTTGTCTCAGCGATCCGGTTCACGACATCCATCCCTTCGATGATCTTGCCGAATGCGGCATAGGATCCGTCCAGGTGGGGAGCAGCCTTATGCATGATGAAGAACTGGGAGCCGGCGGAGTTGGGAGCCATTGCCCGTGCCATGGACAGTACACCTTCGGTGTGCGCCAGGCTGTTGGCAAAGCCGTTCTGGGCGAATTCACCCTTGATCCCGTAGCCGGGGCCGCCCATGCCGGTGCCGTCCGGGCAGCCGCCCTGGATCATAAAGCCGCGGATGACGCGGTGGAAGATCAGTCCGTCATAAAAATGACTCTGGACTAAGTGGATAAAGTTATTGACTGTATTGGGAGCAATTTCCGGATACAGTTCTGCTTTCATGATGTCGCCATTTTCCATTTCAATGGTGATAACTGGATTCTGTGCCTTAATTGGTTTCCTTCCTTCTTTAACAAACTTTAAGCACACAAACTGCTTTTTTTGGTGTATAATGATTGTAACGGAAAAAACCTCATTCGTAAAGGGGTAGTTTTTTTAAAATATCCCCCCGCTTGGCCAGTGTGTCAGCGGACGGGAAATCTATTTTTACACTATCGACATGAAGTGCGAAAATTCTTTTTTTGATTTTGATATTCTTACAGAGGGCTGGGGAGAAATACGAGGTTCTAGAATCCCCGATTCCGGAATAGTAATAAACAAGTATGATGCACAGTGAATCGATATGCCGTCGATGTACGAAAAAGTCTGGTCACAGGGACACAGGCAGGAGGAAGGAGAAGAAATTCATGGCAGATAAAATTTTTGAAAACAATCAGGTGATTATCACCGGAGAGATCGTATCGGATTTCCGATACAGCCACGAGGTATTTGGAGAGGGCTTTTACATGGTGGATGTGGCGGTAAACCGCCTGAGCAATTTTGCGGATTACATTCCGCTTATGGTTTCCGAGAGGCTGATCGATACGGAACAGAGCTATATCGGACACGTTATCCGTGTTACCGGGCAGTTCCGTTCTTACAACAGGCACGAGGAGAAGAAAAACAGGCTGGTGCTCTCCGTGTTCGTGCGGGAACTGGAATTTGTTGAAGAGATGCCGGATGGTGACAAGAGTAATGAAATATTTCTGGACGGTTACATATGCAAGGATCCCATATACCGGAAGACTCCGCTGGGGCGTGAGATCGCAGATCTGCTGATCGCGGTCAACCGTTCTTATGGAAAGTCGGATTATATTCCCTGTATCTGCTGGGGCAGAAACGCCAGATATGCGTCCGGGTTTGAGATAGGCGGGCATGTTCAGGTGTTTGGGAGAATCCAGAGCAGGGAGTATCTGAAGAAGATCGGAGAGACCGAGACACAGAAGCGGATCGCTTATGAGGTTTCGGTCAGTAAGATTGAGTATCTGGAATAATATTGCTTTTTACCCAAAAATATGATATTTTAGATAAAACTGGTAAAAAACAATATGATTACCAGGATTTTATGCCCTGCGAGAAAGAGGTAAATGGATGAGTAAAGGGAATGTGATCGTATATTATGGTGAGGGAAAGGGGAAAACCACGTCTGCGCTGGGGCACGCCATCCGGTCTGCCAGTCAGGGAAAGAGTGTGATCATCATTCAGTTTTTGAAGGGAAAGAATGAGGATGAGATATCCTTCATTCGCCGTCTGGAGCCGGAGATTAAGTTTTTCCGTTTCGAGAAGTCTCAGGAGAACTTTAATCTGCTGTCGGAAGAGGAGAAGAAAGAAGAATCCATGAATATTAAGAACGGGTTCAATTTCGCCAAGAAGGTATTGATGACCGGAGAATGCAACATACTGATCCTGGATGAATTCCTGGGACTGTTGGATAAGCATGTGATCACCATGGAGGATCTGGAATCCTTGCTGCAGGTCAAGGCGGAGGACACGGAGATCATCTTCACCGGACGCGTTATGGATGAGAAGCTTAAGGATTATGCAGATGAGATATACAAGATCCAGCCGGAAAAGATGTAATGTGTCATTGACAATGAACGGCGGAAATGGTATATTGGTCTAAGTTGGAAAAGAAAATTGAAGATAGAGGTTGCGTGATTCATGAGTATCCCGTTGGATGTGGCTGGCACAGACGAAGATGGGGGAAAGGGGAGAACGCCGAAAGGGTCCTTTTACAGCGAAGGGCTGCTTGGGCACAGGGTGAATAATCCTGTGACTGTCATCTGGTGTAAGATTTCGGATGGGGCGCTATCAAGAGGAAGAGAGAGTACGGAGGGAGTAACCCCGGCCTGATATCGAGAACCTTTAGAACCGCTCCGGAAGGCAGCGGTTCTTCTTATGCTGATTCGCAGAGGAAGATCCGCTTTCATGGGACGAGGATCCCGAGTTTATTTTAGGAGGAAAGAAAAATGGCACTTTTTAAAGGAGCAGGCGTTGCAATCGTCACGCCGATGAAGGACAATTATGAGGTGAATTTCGACAAGCTGGAAGAGATCATCAATGATCAGATTGCCAATGGCACGGATGCCATTATCATTACGGGGACTACGGGAGAGTCCTCCACGTTGTCGGAAGAAGAGCATGTGGAGTGTATCCGGGCTGCGGTATCCATGGTGAACAGGCGGATCCCGGTAATTGCCGGAACCGGGTCCAACAGCACGCAGACAGCGATTCAGCTGTCCGGGGCGGCGCAGAAGGCAGGAGCAGACGGACTGCTGCTGGTGACGCCTTACTATAATAAGGCTACCCAGAAGGGGTTGATCAACCATTATACCAAGATCGCGGCATCGGTGGATCTGCCCATCATTCTCTATAATGTTCCCAGTCGTACCGGATGCCATATCCAGCCGGCCACGGTGGCAACGCTGATCAATCAGGTGGACAATATTGTGGGAATCAAGGAGGCGACAGGAGATGTCACCAATGCGCTTCGCATTACCCAACTGACCAGCGGGGAGGCCGAACTGTATTCCGGGGAAGATGGCATGGTGATCCCGCTGCTGTCGGCAGGCGGAATCGGTGTGATCTCTGTTCTCTCCAACGTGGCTCCGCGTTTCACACATGATATGGTTATGAATTACCTGAATGGAGACCGTAAGACGGCTCTTGACATGCAGCTGAAGGCGCTGCCCCTGTGCGATGCGCTCTTCTGTGAGGTCAATCCGATCCCGGTGAAAACAGCCATGAACCTCATGGGCTGGGAGGTAGGACCTCTTCGTGAGCCGCTGTGTGAGATGGAGCCGGAGCATGTGGCACAGTTACGGAAGGCCATGGAGGAGTTTGGGATTCTATAATCCAAGGTGTTCATGCTATTATGACAGGATAGAATAAGGAGGTACATTATGACAAGGATCATCATACACGGATGTAATGGGAGAATGGGACAGGTAGTCACAGCGCTGTGTCGGGAGGATGCGGAGGTTCAGGTTGTGGCAGGAATCGATATTTCCGATCACATCAGAAATGAGTATCCGGTATTTCAGCAGATAGAGGACTGCAATGTGGAGGCAGACGTTATCATTGATTTTGCTTCTGCGGTAGCGGTCAACGCACTGCTTTCCTACAGCGTGGAGCACAAGATTCCGGTGGTTCTATGCACCACAGGACTCTCTGAGGAGCAGAATGAGGCCGTAAGAGAGACTTCCGGGAAGGTAGCAGTGCTGAAATCCGCCAATATGTCCCTGGGGATCAACATGCTGATGGATCTGCTGAAGAAGGCGGCCAAGGTGTTGGCTCCGGCGGGTTTTGACATGGAGATCGTGGAGAAGCATCACAACCAGAAGCTGGACGCTCCCAGCGGAACGGCGTTGGCGCTGGCAGACTCCTTGAATGAGGCGCTGGACAATGCATATGTCTATCAGTATGACAGGACGAAGGAACGGAAGAAGCGGGACAAGCAGGAGATTGGGATCCAGTCTGTGCGCGGCGGCAGCATTGTGGGAGAGCATGAAGTGATCTTCGCCGGAACCGACGAGGTGATCACCTTTACCCACACCGCATATTCCAGAAGTATTTTTGCCAAGGGAGCCATTGAGGCGGCGAAGTTCTTAAGTGGAAAGCCGGCAGGATATTACGATATGCAGGATGTGATCGCAGCGAAATAGGGAGCGGATATGGAAAAGAACTAAAGGAGAGCATCCGGGAATTGGAAGCTCTCCTTGCAACCTATCGGGAAGGGGTTCTAGCCACGTCTTACAGAAGCTGAACGCCTCGTTCTTCTGCCAGCTTCAGCGTCTCCGGACGCCACAGGGAGGACTGTACCTCACCGATGTGAGCCTTCCGCAGGAAAAACATACAGATACGGGACTGTCCGATACCGCCGCCTATGGTGTAGGGCAGTTCCTCATCGATGACGGACTTCTGGAAGGGCAGTTTGGCGCGCTCAGGGCAGCCGGCCTTTTTCAATTGATCCAGCAATGCCTTCTTATCTACGCGGATTCCCATGGAGGACAGCTCAAGAGCAATGTCCAGTACCGGGTAGTAGACAACGATATCGGCGTTCAGCGACCAGTCATCGTAATCCGGCGCACGTCCGTCGTGACGTTCGCCGTTCTCCAGAACATCACCGATCTGCATGATGCAGACGGCTCCCTTGGCCTTGCTTATGTAATATTCACGTTCCTTGGGCGAGTAGTCCGGGAACATGTCAGCGAGTTCCTGGGTCGTGATAAAGAAAATGTCATGAGGCAGGATCTCTTCGATATAATCGTACTGGATCGCCATGTACTTTTCTGTCTTCCGCAAAACCTTATATACGGTCTTCACCGTGTCCTTTAAGGTCTCCAGCGTGCGGTCTTCCCTGGCGATGATCTTCTCCCAATCCCACTGATCCACGAAGATGGAGTGAATGTTGTCGGTGTCCTCATCACGGCGAATGGCGTTCATGTCCGTATATAAGCCCTCGCCCATGGAAAAACCATATTTCTTCAGGGCGTAGCGCTTCCACTTGGCCAGAGACTGTACGATCTCTGCCTCCTTATCATTTTGCTCCCGGATGCCGAAAGCGACGGGGCGCTCCACACCGTTCAGGTTGTCATTGAGGCCGGAGGCCGGATCCACGAACAATGGTGCGGATACACGGTGCAGGTTCAACCGCTCCGACAGCAGCTCCTGGAAGAAGTCCTTGACGGTCTTGATGGCGATCTGGGTGTCGTGCAGATCCAGCTGGGAGTGATAATTCTTAGGGATGTTCATTGATTCCATCGGTATAAAACCTCTCTTTTATTATGCATTTTATTATTGCTGTTGTAACATGTTGTGAATGTACACGTCAACTATAGCACAACCTTGAAAAAAATAAAATACTCAAATGCA
>CAVGED010000079.1:0-8151 GCA_963628035.1 Paludibacteraceae bacterium | reverse complement strand
ACAAAAATGGAGTCCATATGGACTCTGTTTTGCGCTTGCAAGTGGCAAACTCGGGTTATAGCAGGGAGGTGCTTCTCTGTCAATGGAAAGTTTTACGAAATTATTACAGAATGTAATATAGAATGTACACCGTGAAAATATTATATTCTTAGAATGCAGATATTCCCCACTCAAAGAACACGTTCAATCAATCTCGCATATTTATTTTCTGAATCCTTCGCAACTCGAATATTCCCCTGCAGGATATGATCTTCAATTCTTTTTGCATACCACCAGTCTCCCACGCCGATTTGAGAAGTACCAAGGATATCCCCAATGATCCTGGCTTCTTTTTCCGGCTTATCCGTGATACGCTGCCAGATCCGAAAATCATAAAAGTCTTCCGGGACACCGATCAACTTTCCATTGATCACAGCGCGCAACGGGCTGTTCTCATTTACCTGATCCGTCCATTCCAGGGCATACATGTGAATTTTCTCTTGCGATAAAATTTTTTCATCAGATAAAAATCCTGCAAATTCTTCTGCCGCAACCTCGCCCCAGTTGGAATAATTGATAACGCAGTTATCCCGAACCACGCATTCCGGAAGTTTTACCACACGTACCTCGTTTTCATATTGTGACAGCAAGTGACATACATGATAAAAACCGCATCTGGAATAAGGCGCGTCGCTATACCAGATTCGAACAGCTTCTCCCTGATCCAGATAATCCTTCAAGCGCTGCAATTCTGATTCATACTTATCTACTGCTTCATACAGCTCCTGTTCCAAATCTTCATCCCGTCCCCACTGGTTCTGGTTATACAACGAACAGATCAGCCTCTTCCGGTATGTACTTGTAACCGCTTCCCGGATATCGCCAATATCCAGTAAAAATCCAAGGCAGATAACCTCATCCGATGTACCTTCTATCCAACCGGCATTAACCTTCCTGGGCGGTTTCTTTTTACCCGCCACAAAGACGGCTGTCGGGCCATCTGTAACGATAGATATTTGCTTGCACTTTGTCACCTGCATGGAAGCGGCTTCACTCCTACATATAAACAGTTTCTGGTGTACCCACACTATTTCTGTACACTATTCTTCAAAATCAAAGGTGTCATTTTTTCCATAAGTGCATCTGCGATACGCTTGCTTTTGTCATCAAGAATTTTCTTCTTTTGTTCACGCGCCCACTCTACAGCTTTTAGCTGATCTTCCGGCCGTTCACTTAATACTACATGTTCTTCCATCATGCTATGCACCTTCTATCGATTCTCATAGTTTCTTCTGCAGATGCCCTGGCATTGTTCATCTTGACTATCCTACTCTAGTTCTATCGTCCCTGGCGGCTTACTGCTGATATCATACATCACACGGTTCACTCCGCGCACCTCGTTGATGATCCGGCTCATCACCGTCTGGAGCACCTCGAAGGGAATCTCCGCTGCCTCTGCTGTCATGAAATCGATGGTATTCACCGCCCGCAGTGCCACGGCATAATCATAGGTTCTCTCATCGCCCATAACGCCCACGGAACGCATATTGGTCAGTGCCGCGAAATACTGGTTCGGCATCCAGGACGGCTCCTTGCCATGTTCGTCCTGATATGCCTTCGCTGCCTGATCCACTTCCTCACGATAGATTGCGTCCGCATCCTGTACGATCCGCACCTTCTCGCCTGTCACCTCACCGATGATACGGATGCCAAGCCCCGGTCCGGGAAACGGCTGACGGAACACAAGCTTCTCCGGGATGCCAAGCTCCAGCCCCGCCTTGCGAACCTCATCCTTAAATAGGTTCCGAAGCGGCTCAATGATCTCCTTAAAATCCACATAATCCGGCAGGCCTCCCACGTTGTGATGGGACTTGATCACTGCCGACTCACCGCCGAGACCACTCTCCACCACATCCGGGTAAATGGTTCCCTGCACCAGGAAATCCACCGCGCCGATCTTCTTCGCCTCTTCCTCAAATACACGGATGAACTCCTCACCGATAATCTTCCGCTTCTGCTCCGGCTCGCTGACACCCGCCAGCTTCGCGTAGAAACGCTCCTGGGCATTCACACGGATGAAGTTAAGATCGTAAGGACCATCCGGGCCGAAAACAGCCTCCACCTCGTCTCCTTCATTCTTCCGAAGCAAACCATGATCCACGAAAACACAGGTAAGCTGATTGCCAACTGCCTTGGAGAGCAAAACCGCCGCCACGGAAGAATCTACACCGCCGGAGAGTGCGCAGAGCACCCGGCCGTTCCCGACCTTCTCCCGGATCGCCGCAATGGAATTCTCCACAAAGGAATCCATGCGCCAGGTTCCGGCACAGCCGCAGACATTCCGCACAAAGTTGTAAAGCATCTTGCTGCCCTCACGGGTATGGAGCACCTCCGGATGGAACTGGATGGCATATAGCTGCCTGTCCCTATTCTCCGCTGCTGCAACCGGGCAATCCGCCGTGTGAGCGGTGATGTCAAATCCCGGTGCGATCTTCGAAATATAATCAAAATGACTCATCCAGCAGATCGTCTGTGGAGACACGTCGGCAAAAATCGGTGAGTGGTTGTCCACAAACACCTCCGTTTTTCCATACTCACGAACCGGAGCCTTCTCCACCTTGCCGCCCAGAACATGCATCATTAGCTGCGCACCATAGCACAGTCCCAGCACCGGAATCCCCAGTTCAAAAAGCTTCTTATCATACGTGGGAGAATTCTCCTCATAGCAGCTGTTGGGGCCGCCGGTCAAGATGATTCCCTTGGGGTTCATCGCTTTGATCTGTTCGATGTCCGTCCGGTAAGAATATATCTCACAGTACACATTGCACTCGCGCACACGCCGTGCCACAAGCTGATTGTACTGTCCGCCAAAATCAAGAACAATAACTGTTTCCATCCTTATCCTCCTAAAATTTCCTCGGTTGCACTCATGGCCAGGATCACATCCATGGCTCACTTGCACTTATTATATATGACCTCCCCTTATTTTACAATGATAAACTTCGTTTTATAAGAAAATTTGCCTTCCCCGAAAAAAGAAACGCCTGTGCCGGATACAGTTTTACAGCTTCACCATACACGGCTTATGCTCCAGCGCCGGTATCACCCGCTCCATCATATCCTTCGTGCGAATCCGCAGGCTGGTGGTGTTGATACACGGATGACAGCCGATATACTCCCCCTTCAGTATATCCTCGTCCATGAGAAGCTGCACGCGCTTCTCCTTATCATTCATGAGCCCCATAACGCTGACCGAGCCCGGTGTGATATCCAGAAATTCTTCCATATATTCTTCTTTTGCAAAGGAAAGCCGTGCCGTGCCGATCTGCGCTGCCAGATCCTTAGTCTTGAACTTCTTCTCCCCCGGCATCATCAGCAGATAAAAATCCGTCTCCTGCCGATTGCAGAGAAACAGATTCTTGCAAATGGTCGCGCACAGGATCTTATCAACCTCTTCACATGCCGCCATAGTCATGAGCGGTTCATGATCGATGCGCTGGTAAGGCACGCCTAGGGAGTCCAGGAAATCATACACTCGTATCTCCTTGTCCAGCCGCCCTGCCGTCTCCTTCGGTCTTCCCTCTGTCAGTTTCAATGTTCCGTCATCCCTTTCTTCTGTGTGTTGTATCACTCCCGATATTCCTTCCCGGCAAATGCGATTACTCTCCGCACCAGGATCTCCATAGGATCCATATACCAGTCCGACAACTGTTCATCGGCCTTTATCACCGAAAGCTCCGTGCAGGCCAGCAGTACCCGTCCGCACCCGGCTGCCCGGTACTCCGCCTCGATCCGCTCCCAGCTCTCCTTATCGTAAGGCTGTCCGTTTTTGATTCTGCCATAGATCTGGTACATAACTTCCTTCTGAATCTCCACAGAGGGTACAAAGGGCGTAAGCCCCTGTGCACGCAGCTCCTTCTGGTAGAGTCCTGTCTGCACCGTGCCGTCAGTCGCCATGATACCAACTACCCCAGCGTTCCTATCCGGCACAATCGCATGCGTCATTGCACGATTCAACGCTCCTTCGTCGCCGACTGTTTTGCCGCAGCGCACCTCGTCGGCTATCTCCCGCGCAGCCTCGCGCACCATATGAATCACCGGAATATTCAGATCCCCTGCAAGCCTGTCCACGAAGAAATGGCTGGTATTGCAGGTAATTCCGATCGCCGTACAGCCCCCTGCTTCCAGGAAACGTGCATCCTCAAGAAGCTGCCGATACAATTCCTCATAGTCGCCGCTTAAGATCGCAGAGGTTCGATCCGGCATGGACGCATCGCTGAGAAGGATCATATTGATGTGATCCTGATCCTTCTTAGCTGCTGTGTGTTCCGTCACCATTTTATAAAAAAGTTGGGAGGCCATGGGACCCATGCCTCCAATGATTCCAATCGCGTTTTTCAAAATATGTTTCCTCTCTGCTTATGTTAAATGCTTAGCAAAAGCATAACACCCTTGCTAAGCATTGTAAAGTAAAAATATGAGTTCAGTTACAGTTTGTGCAGTTTCCTTATTTTTAAAACTTCACGTACAATCCTACATCCCGTAAAACAGCTTCAGATCATAGCTGTCATGATACGCCGCGCTCTTATCCTCCTGCCAGCTTCCGGAGAGATCAAAGCTCGCAGGTCCCACTCCTGCCCGCCTGCTTCCGTTCCTGTGATGCGGCCCCATCAGGTTCCGATTGCTGATCCAGAAGCGGACAGAGATCTCGTTTGATCCTGCTACCGCCGCTTCCGAGATATCCTTCTCCTTGTCAAACAGCAGCCGTCCCAGCTTCACACCATTTACCGTCACCTCTGCCATCTGATAATCCCCGGCAAGCTTAAGTAAGATATCCTTCTTCTCAAACACCACCTTCTGTGAAAGCGTAACCTCCCCTGCCAGGAACGGGAATCCCTCGATGGTGAGATTGCACACAGTCTTAGGAGCCTTCCCGATATAAAAATCATTGGCTTCCACATATTGCCGTTCTGTCCATGCATACCCGGTTCTCGGATATACCCCAAACTGCCCCGCAAGCTGTATGGGCTGCAGCTCGGAATCATATACCACACAGTTCTTCAGGCTTTCCGTCACATTCTCGCCAAACAGCGCATAATGCACGCTCTCATCCTCGTGCCAGTTCACCTGCACCGTATACTCATTTCGGCCCAGAACGACCTGTGACGTAATATCATATACGTTTATATACCTCTGCTCTGACGGCTGCTTCCCGGTGAGCAAAGCCCCATTGAGCCACGCCTGAACCTCGTGACTGGCCTCCGCCCTGAGGAAAATCCTTTCCGGCAGCTCCTGCACATCAAATTCATAACGGAAAAAGATTGTTCCTTCATATCTATCCTTGATCAGCTTCTGGAACAGTGCCGCATGCGGCCATGGCTTGGAATACGTCTGCCCATCCTCAGAATAACGGATATGATCGATTGGCAGCGCGTTCTCCTTAAATGCGATCTCAGCATTTTGGAAAAGCAGCTCATATGGGATCAGCTCCTTCTCATCTGCCGCCGGTTCCTCCTGAAGGAACAGCAACGCATCCTCCCCCGGCTTTAGCGTAATGCTTAGCGGCACCTGCTTTTCCGACAGATCCGTCAGATCTACCTTTGTAAATGACTGAACATTCTGATCAAATACAAACTCCTGTGTTAAAGTATCTCTCTGAGATGCATTTATCACATAGAGAAACTCCATCCCGTCAAGCTTCCGGTAAGCCGCATAAATGTCTGTATCTTTATTTTTTACCTGAAAAGGCTGTGCTTTCGCAATATCCTCTATCGTACAGTTCGCGACAAGGTACGGATAATCAAATGGTTCTGCTTCTATGTGGGAAGGCTTCTCATCCAACAGCAGCAGCTTCCCGCCCTGCTCCACGAACTGGCGAACCAGCGCTTCCGTGGTTCTGTCCATGGTATACACCTTCGGCAGAACTAAATACTCATAACTGCATGCCCCGCACCCAATGTGTCCATACTTCACAAATCCATACTTCGCCAGCAGTGTTTCATCCAGATAATGATAGGCTATCCCCTGCCGCCCCAACAGCTTGTAGGCATCATACAGCGCTTTATCCAGCTCGCGCACGCCAAAGTGCTCTGCTTCCCGCTTATAATCGAAGTACGCGCTCCGCAAGGGATGCAGCACCGCAACATTCACCGCCTGCTTCCCTTCGCCCAGGAGACAGCCCAGACGCGTAAAATACGTATTAAAGGTTCCGAATTCCTCGGCCACCCAGGGATTCACATCGGAATAATGCGCCGGATAATCATACTTCCGTGTGCCGCGCTCCGTGTATGGGACCAGATGATGGCACATCATATTCAGGCCATGCACATACTGAAATCCTGCGATACGTCTTAGATCCGTAGGCGTCACATCCCAGCCACAGCAGCCAAATGTCTCGGTAAGAACCTGCTTCTTCCCAAGCTGGGCAGCCACACTTGCCACCTGCACTGCCGAAAGCTCCATATCTGTACCGGTTCCCAGCCAGTCGATTCCCGGTATGTGTTCATATTCGTAAAAAGGCATGACTCCGCCGCAGCACATCAACTGATTACCTAGCGTGGTCTCCTCCACATAATGTCCGGTAAACTTTACGTTGTTCTCCTGACACCAATTGTATATTTTCTCAGAATAATTCTGAAGCATCAGCTCCTGCATGCCCTTCCAGTAGCGGTAGCGGAAGCTCCGATAGCCGTCCTTCTCCACGAACAGCAGTCCCAAGGAATCCAGAATATCCTCTCCGAATCTCTCCTCAAAGTACGCCGCAATCACATCCGTATAAGGCGTATGCCAGCGCTGATACTGAGGCTCATCCGTGAAGAATCCCTCTATTTTCTCAGAAAATTGTTCTCCAAAGCGCTCCTTATACTTCTCATGTGTCAGTGCCAGAAACTTGTCCACGACCGCCGGATTTAAGATATCCGCCGTGGAGACAGCTGTGCGTATGTAGAGATTCAAATATCGCGCAGACACGGATGATTCTTCCCCCGCAGCCTCCGCTATGTTCTTCGGATTATCCCCATTGGATTCTGTTATATCTTCCGGCTTATCCTTCACAGGCTCCGCTACGCGCACCAACTTGTCCTCCGTCAGCAGGTAGCTCACGGTCGCGCTCTCATCGAAGCCGCCTTCCTTGATCTCGATGTATTTGTCACGGTTCTTCTCGTCCTCCAGAAGCTTCCCGCCCGCAAATCCGCTGGGCCATCCATTTTCGTCATAGATCCAGGCCTTCATGCCGCGCTTTTCCGCTTCCTTGGCACAAGCCTCGATACACTCCATCCACTCTTCTGACATATATTCGGTCTGAAGGCCGGAGCGGGCGTGCATAAAAAATCCACCGATATGATTGTCATCCATCCATGCGACCTGCGCTAACAGTCCTTGCACCTCCAGCTTGTCATTCCATGACCAGAAGGGAATTGAGCGATAAGGCGCACAAACGGCAGGATTCAGAATCTCTTTTAATTGCTTCATATCTTTTTTCTCCATTTTATTTAGCGTTTTCTTATATCGTGATTTCATCACGATCCAATTCGTCACTCGTGCAAGCACGTTGACTCGTTTACACCCATTATTTTATCAAATCTGGCGATTACCGACAATAGAAAACAAAATTTGTAACGCGAACGCTCAATCACCGTTAAAGCCACTGCTTCAACCAATCAGTACTTTCTTTCCCTCAAAAGCAAATCCGTATTTTCGGATCCGTTCCGCAGGGACTCCTTTTTCCCGCAGAGCCATCTCATACTTCTTGTCCTCAATCTGTTTTAGAGCTTGCTGCACCGTATCTGCAAGGGTCTTTTCCTCATCTGGGTCATGGACTTTGAACTCCAGAATGATGCCATCCTCGCCTTCTTTCTTTGGTTCAAGCAATACGTCATATCTTCCATAACCACTTTCTCTGTTTGAAGAAATAGAATACCTGTCAGCCAGCTCTACCATAAGCCCTAAGACAAATCCATGATAAAATCTTTCCGGTTCTGCTTTCTCCGACGGCTTCGTTCCCGTATCAAAGGAGCTGAAGGTTACCAACGCCACCTGGTTCATGTAGACATTCATCGCCTTCACATCGCCCGCCAGCAACGCCTTGATAAAATCATTATAATCTGCCTCTGCCGTCGCAAACCATCCGCTGACCATATTGCGGAACATGATCTGCACCTCTCCATTGGTCAA
>CAVGED010000078.1:0-11572 GCA_963628035.1 Paludibacteraceae bacterium | reverse complement strand
TTTACAAAAAATTTAAAAAATTAGCAGTTGTCAAGCGGAATCACAGATGTTATACTTAATGTAGTTCATAAATTTGAAATATGTTTCGGGCTTTTGACGTTACGTTATATAAGGGTACTAATCGAAAGGAAGGTCATATGAGGTACATAGCGAGGCTTCGAGGGAACACGGTCGGGGAAGACGGTCATAGAAGGAATAAGAACAGAAATTGGAAGCGGAGGCAGCTTGCGAAGCTGGCTTTTGCTCTGGCACTGGTCATGGGGATGACACAGATACAGCCGGTGCTCGCCAGCAAGGTGAATGATGCCACGAATAAGAAGAACGAGGCTCAGCAGAATCTGAATTCCGCCAATAAAGAGATGGAGAAGATTGAAAAGCAGCAGGAGAGTCTGCAGTCAGAGATCAATGCATTGGATTCAGAGCTGGGAGACATCCTTGTGGGACTTGGCGTTGTTGAAAGTGATATTGCAACAGCGGAGGAGAGGCTGACACAGGTGCAGTCAGATCTGGCGCAGGCTCAGGAGGACGAGGCGGCTCAGTATGAGGCTATGAAGAAGCGGATCCGCTTTATGTACGAGCAGGGCGATACGGCGTACCTCACCTCTATCCTGGAATCCAGGAGCATGGCGGATCTTCTGAACCGCGTGGAATATGTCAATGAAGTGTATGATTACGATCGGCAGATGCTGGTGGAGTATCAGAATACAAAGCAGCAGGTTGAGGAGCTGAAGATTGAGGTTGAAGGCGAGATTGCCGAGCTGGAGGATCTGCAAGCCAACTATAAGGAGAAACAGGAGCGCTATGAGACATTGATCGCCCAGAAGCGGAAGCAGATGGGAGACTTCGATACTAAGCTTGCAGATGTGAAGAAGCTGGCAGCGGAGATGCAGAAAACCATTGCCAAGCAGAATGAGATCATTCGTCAGGCGGAAGAAGAACGCAGACGTCAGGAGACGGAGAAGAACAATACCGGCAATGTCGGCGGCGGCAGCAATCCGGACTTCACAACGAATGTTGATGGACAGAAGCTTGTGGAATTTGCTTGCAAATTCATTGGTAATCCTTATGTTTATGCTGGCAATGATATCAACAACGGAATTGATTGCAGCGGATTTACAAAATATGTCTACGGTCACTTCGGAATCGAACTTCCCAGGTATTCTGGAGCACAGCGAAACTGTGGAAAGGCCGTCAGCTATGCCAATGCGAAGCCGGGGGATCTGTTCTTCTACGAGGGTCATGTAGCGATTTATATGGGAAATGGGAAGATCGTACATGCCAGCAATTCCAAGCCGTACCCGGCGGGAGGCATTAAGACAAGTTCTGCTACTTACCGTGAGATTCTTGCGATACGCAGAGTGTTATAGAAGTATTCCCCTGGCTAATGGAACATGTTCCTGACAGCCAGGGGATTTTTCATGGTAATAGAAAGTTTACAAAGCATGTTTTCTATTGCATTATGCAGGACCAGCTCTGGATCAGTCTTTCCAGTGAGAAGGCTGCGTTGGCGGGGCTGGTGGAAGGAAGCGGATGAATGGGCATGCCGGTTCGAGACAAGATGTATTTGTCGTAGAGCTGGCATGCCTTTGTGCCGTTTCCGTAAATGGAATGTATGGAACTGCATTTCAGGATATGTGGAATATCCGCAGGAACCACATTACGGATGGAGGTGTCGGAGGAACCGATGATCTCACAGCTTTGGATCACATCCCAGACTGCGATGTGGTTCTTAAGCAGCAGAGCCTTTTTCTCCGGGATGGCAGAGGGGACGGGGGAATTCGTCAGGGCAGCCAGAACCTTCCAGAAGCGGTTCTGTGGGTGTCCATAGTAGAATTGCTGTTCCCGTGACTTGACGGAGGGAAAGGTGCCAAGGATGAGGATGTGTGAATCCTTATCGTAGATTGGGGGAAATTCGTGGGTGTGGGTTTCGTAGTCGGACATGTGCAAAGCTCCTTTCTGGGGATATCATAACAGTCTCGTACATGCAGGTCAAGGGGGAAGTTCTTAGGGGGTGTTACTATTTTGCCAAGGAACTTCCCAAATTATTGATTTTAGGGTGAAATCCCGTTAAGATTATATTGAGAGTGCTCGAACAAGGACCATAAAGCGGCAAAAAATGTAATGGAACTATCCAAAAGTGGCAGGTGTATGCATCTGCTTTCCAGAACAAGGAGGAATGTTTTATGAAGAAGAGAATACTGTCTTTGCTGCTTACCGGCATGCTTTGTACAGGAATGTTGGCGGGCTGTAGCTTTGGAGGTATCACAACCGGAACCGGAGGTGGCGAGAAAGAGCTTTCGAAGGTGGAGAAGATCATTAAAGAAGCGGAAACCATGTCCTTAGAGGAGCTGGCGAAGAAGGCCATCGAGGAATCCAACGGGAAGACTTTTTACGGCGTGGGAAATTCCAGCCGGGGAAAGACGGCACTGCCGCTGTTCATCGAGTATCTGAAGAGCATCGATTCGTCATACTCCATGGAGTATGAGTGGCAGCAGCCCAAGAATAACAAGATCTTTGAGCAACTGTCTGCAGATTCGCTGAAATCCCAGGGAACCTTCGCCATGACACTGATCCAGGACGGCAACCAGATTCAGTCCAAGATGGTGAAGACCGGAATTCTGGATACTTTTATTCCAAAGGAATGGGCCGAGGCAAACGAAACCACTCCGGAGAAGTACGAGGGATATCTGCCCTTGCAGACCTTGAATAAGGTGTTTATCTACAACAGCACCGGGACGGCTTCCTACGACAACTGCTGGGACTTCGTGGCAGAAGGCGCGCATGCGCTGTTTATGGACATCGACTCCGAGATCGTGGGGAAGAACTTCCTCTACATGCTGACAGAGGATACCAATGCGAAGCGCTTAAAGGACGCCTATGAGGCGCTGGATGCGAAGGAACAGGCATATTTCGCACCGACCATCGAGGCTATGGAGAAGGAGGCCAAGGATCTGAGCCTTGGCGAAAACGGAAAGTATGCGCTGGCATGGATCAAGCTCTGGGTGGAAAGCTACAACGGACAGACAGACGACGGTCCCATCTGCAATACGCTGGTATCTGCCTCCGCAACCGATCAGAGCGGTCTGCTGGTCTATTCCAAGCTGCGTTCCGTAGAGGAATCCGCCGGGGTATCCGTGAACAATATCAAGGTAGCTGCTTACCAGGACGGATATCAGGGGATTGGCGGATTTGGCTACTGTCATTATCTGTTTATCACGGACAACAGCCCACTGCCATGGACGGCATGTGCCTTCAATGCATACCTGACCTGCACCCAGGAGGGATTCTCTGCATGGGGCAAGGATATGGGCGGTTACTCCTCGAATCCTGAGGTGGCAAAAGCTACTGAGGAGGAATATCAGCACAGCAAGGGCGGTTACGATGAGAACGGTCAGCTGGTGTACGAGGCTAAGAATGATCGCGGCTTCGACTGGTGGACCGGTGACGGACAGCTGGTACTGGAAGACCCGGATTACTGCGCATCCGTTGATTTTACGGTGGGGAACTGGATTGAGATGCTGAATCGCTATAGCGAGGGCGGAGCTCAGTAGGAAGGAAAGGAGCTGGTAGACTGTGGTGAAATCAGATACGGTAACATCGAACAGAAAAGCTATCATTGCAAATAAGATCAGAACCTTTTTCTCAAAGCCTCAGAATGTCATTCTCCTGTTGTTTGGGATCGTGCTGACATTCACCACGGTGGCGCCGGTGGTGGCAATCGTGAAGGACACCTTTGCCATCCATCCGGGGACGGTGGACGCGCACCTCTCCGGAAAGTCGGAGGGATATTCCGCGGCCAACTATCTGGATCTGTTCACCAGCAGGCAGGCAGCTTCCAACCTGTGGAAGCCCATGGGAAATACGCTGCTGCTGTCGGTGCTGGCCTGTGTGATCTCCATCCTGTATGGCGGGATATTTGCTTTTCTGGTGACAAGAACGAATCTTAGATTTAAGAAATATTTAAGCTCCATCTTCATCTTTCCCTACATCATGCCCCAGTGGACGCTGGCTGTGGTGTGGCAGAATCTTTTTAACAGCAACCGCGTGACGGGAACTGCGGATGGATTGCTGGCATCTCTGTTCGGATTCTATGCACCCAAGTGGCTGTGTCAGGGAATGATCCCAAGTGCCATTGTGTTAGGGCTGCATTATGCGCCCTTTGCATACATACTGATCGGCGGAATCTTTCGGAACATGGATGCCAACCTGGAGGAAGCAGCCACCATCCTGGACACGCCCCGGTATAAGACCATGTTCCGGGTGACGCTGCCCATGATCAAGCCGGCGATCCTTTCCACGATCCTGCTGGTGTTCGGAAGTGCCATGGGAAGCTATCCGGTGCCGCATTATCTGGGACTTACAACGCTTTCTACCAAGTACATCTCCATGAATTCCAAGTACACCGGAGAGGCCAGCATTCTTGCCATTCTTATGATGGTATTCGGAGTGGCGATTCTGGCGGTGAACCAGTGGAGCTTAAAGAGCCGGAAGAATTATACTACTGTGACCGGGAAATCCGGCCAGCTGTCGAAGTTCAACCTGGGAAAAATCGGGCGGACGGTGATCGCAGTGGTGATGGTGGTGCTGACTTTCTTTACCAGTATCTTCCCAATTCTCTCCTTTGCATTGGAGACATTTCTGCCCAATCCGGGAGATTACAGCTTCCTCTATACCAGGGATCTGAGCAATCTCACCACCAAGTGGTGGGTGACCAGGGAAAATATTACGGAGAGCGGTATGTACGGCCAGCAGGGGATTTTGTTTAATTCCACTATCTGGCGTGCATATGGGGGAACAATCCTGGTGTCTGTCTGCTGTGCATTGATCGCGGGAACCATCGGGACGCTGATCGGCTATGCGGTGTCCAAGAACCGGAGAAGCCGGTGGGCGAATTATGTAAACAGCATGGCGTTTTTGCCTTATCTGATGCCGTCCATCGCCGTGGGTGCTGCGTTTTTCATCCTGTTCTCCAACGAGCGGATCAATCTGTTCAATACATATGCGCTTCTAATCATTGTAGGTACGGTGAAATACATTCCATTTGCCAGTCGGAGCGCCTTAAATTCCATGCTTCAATTAAGCGGCGAGATTGAGGAAGCAGCCATTATTCAGGATCTGCCCTGGTTTAAGCGAATGTTTCGGATCATCATTCCCATTCAGAAGTCTGCCATCATCAGCGGCTATATGCTGCCCTTTATGACATGTCTGCGGGAGCTGTCACTGTTCCTGCTGCTGTGTACCCAGGGCTTTATCCTGGCGACAACGCTGGACTACTTTGACGAGATGGGGCTGTATGCTTTTTCCAGTGCCATCAATCTGATGCTGATCCTGACGATCCTGATCTGCAATACGGTGGTTAATAAGCTGACCGGCGCAAGCCTGGATGAGGGAATCGGGAGTTGACAAGAACGAGGAAACACCCTTCGGGGCAAGGTAGATTGACACGAGGGATTAAGAGAAAGGATAGGTGTGTTTTATGCCTGAGATCAAATTAAGAAATGTAACAAAGCGTTGGGGGAAGTTTTATGCGGTGGACAATCTGAGCCTTGATATTGCCGATAATTCCTTCGTCACTCTGCTGGGGCCTTCGGGCTGCGGAAAGACCACGATCCTTCGAATGATCGCGGGACTGGAGACACCCACCAGCGGGCAGATCACCATCGGCGACCGGGTGGTCTTCGACAGTGAGGCGGGGATCAACGTCCCGGCCAACAAGCGGAAGGTGGGGTTCCTGTTCCAGAACTATGCGCTGTGGCCCAACATGACCGTATACCAGAATATTGCTTTCGGACTGAACAATATCAAGGAGGAGCTGCCGAACTACGATTTTGAGGCAAAAACGGCGGCGGAGCTGATCCGTGCCCTGAAGCACCACAGGAAGATCGTGGAGATGACCAGGGAGTGCGTGGATAAGAAGGGAAAGCTGGACACCACCAGAGCAAAGCTGAAATTTATCGACAGCTACACGCTCTCCATGGATACGGCCAAGCGACTCCTGGAATATCGTCTCCATGAAGCGGCAGATGCCAAGAGGGAGGCAGAGCGTCTAAGCCTGGAGCTGCAGACGAGGCTTGAGGCGATTCGAAGCTCTTACCGGGAGAAGGGGAAGGAATTGAACCAGGACTTCGCGGTGATGAAGGATGGAAAGGTGGAAACATCTGTCCGAAAACTGGCGAAGGAGGAGGTCGATCAGGCTGTCCGGCGGGTGGCGCGTATCGTGAAGATCGGCATGTTCATGGATCGCTATCCAGCAGAGCTGTCCGGTGGACAGCAACAGCGTGTTGCCATTGCCAGAACTCTGGCACCGGAGCCGGAGGTGCTGTTCATGGATGAACCGCTCTCCAACCTGGATGCCAAGCTGCGTCTGGAGATGCGCTACGAACTGCAGCGTCTTCACGTGGAGACGGGAAGTACCTTCGTCTATGTGACGCATGACCAGATGGAAGCCATGACCCTGGCTACCAAGATCTGCCTTGTCAACAACGGAGTGCTGCAGCAGTACGAAGCACCGCTTACGGTTTACAACCGTCCGGGCAATCTGTTTGTGGCGGATTTTGTGGGAAATCCATCCACCAATTTCGTGGAAGCAAGGGGGACGCAGGAGGCGGATGGTTCCATCCGTCTGTCCATGCTGGATGATGTGACAGCGGTATTTTACCCGGAAACATCGTTAAACCTGGCAGGGTGGATCGAGGAGCGTAACCATCTGGAACTGGAACAGGAAGCGCATCGCCATGCGCTGCTGAGCGACAAGAAGGCGGTGGAAAAGGGCAATAAAGACGAGACCTTCCGGTATCACATCGCCCGTGTGGACGAGGAGGATTACGGGATCCAGGAAGAGCCGACGATCACGGACGGCGACTTCGTTCTGGGAATTCGCCCGGAATGCCTGGTGCTTGAAAAATCCGTCCGGAATCGGGGCGTTGGCGGAAGTGATGCTGATGGGAACAATAGTGTTGACAGCAGCGGCTTGAAGGCCGACATCTACGGTTCCATGCCCACCGGTATGGAATCCACGGTGAAGCTTCGGATCGGCAAGTATCTGCTGACCGGAGTTGTGTTTGGCAAGAGCACCTACCAGATCGGAGAGAAGGCACATATCGACTTCAAGGGAAGGGATATCCTGCTCTACGACCGGAAGAGCGGAAGGTTCGTGGCAGCGGGGGCGCTGAAGCTTGGGAGTAACAGTTCAGCCATAGCCAACGAAATGGGCGTGGGCTGAACTGTTACATGTGCCATTGCAATAGGGGAATTTTTACTTGCGGTGCAGGGGGTGTGGTGCTATCATATAGCATATAGGAGGAATCGCAATGGAACGTTCACCGATGACAACCCTGTGCTATATTGAAAAGGATGGAAAATATCTGATGCTGCACCGCATCAGTAAGAAGAATGATGTCAATAAGGATAAGTGGATCGGCGTTGGCGGCCACTTCGAGGGGAGCGAGAGCCCGGAGGACTGCCTGCTGCGGGAGGTGAAGGAGGAGACCGGGCTGACCCTGACCTCCTGGCGCTTCCGGGGGATCGTGACCTTTGTCTGTGACGATTATCCCATTGAATTCATGTGCCTGTATACGGCAGACGGATTCGAAGGGGAGCTTAAGGACTGCGATGAGGGCCGCCTGGAGTGGGTGGACAAGGATCGCCTCATGGATCTGGAACTGTGGGAAGGGGACAAGATCTTCTTCCGGCTGCTCTTTGAAGAGGCGCCCTTCTTTTCCCTTAAGGTGGTATATGAGAATGGCATTCTGTGTGAAGCGGTGCTGGACGGGAGGAATATATGATTCAGGATCTGCATTCGCATACTTACTATTCCTTTTGTGGAAAAGATAAACCGGAGGAAGTCATCCGTACAGCGATTGAAGGCGGAATAGAGCTACTGGGAATTACGGATCACAATTACGGAGTGGCGTTCCATCGGGACGGTACTTTCTTTCGAGACGAGCAGGCGCGGATCGTCGACTATCAGCGCGCTTTAAGATCTTACTGCGACTATATAAGGCTGCTTGCCGATAAATACAAGGATCAGATCCGGGTATTGGCGGGAATCGAAGTGGCAACGCAGAATTACCCATATCTGCTGTTGCCTTCTGAGGTTTCGCTGGCCGGGTTTGATTATTGTCTGATTGAGCATATTTCAGACGGAAATACGATAGTTTCAGACTTGTTCGCATATGCGAAATCTTTAGATTGCCCAAGGTGCGGGATCGCTCATACCGATCTGCCGGCATATGCCCGGAAGATGGGCTATGACTTGCCGGAGTTTTTCTCACGCATGGCCGAGCAGGGCATTTTCTGGGAATTAAATGTGAATTATGATTCGATCCACAATTACCGTGAACATGCTTATGTGAAGGAATTTCTGGAAGATGAAGCATTACAGGATATCGTGCGAAAAAGCGGTGTGCAGCTCAGCGTGGGCTTCGACGGACACCGCCTGGAGGATTATCTGCCGGAGCGCGTAGCTGATTGCTGCCGCAGACTGGAAGAACTGGAGATCCCGATGGTGAGGTTGTAGATAGAAGATATGTATGAAAAAGCTCGCCAATTCTGTTTGATAGAGTGAGGTATCATTATGGCTAAATTTACCCGACAGGCAATTATGTATAGTCTGCTTAATCTATTGCAGGAAAAATCAATTGATAAAATCACGGTAAAGGATATCTGTGAAATGTGTGAAATCAACAGAAATACCTTCTACTATTATTACGGTGATATTTATCAGGTGCTTGAGGAATTGCTTAGGACTGAAAGGGAGAAATCCTTAAAAGAAAAACAGGTAAATAATTCTTTTTATGAGGATTTTTTGAAAAAGTATCATCTGGTTCTTGAATATAAGAAAGCAGTATATCATCTCTATAACTCTAAAAACAGGGATTTGATTTTGAAATATTTATATGGTATTACGGAGAATTTTGTGGAGAGATATGTGCTGAAAGAAGTAGAAGGAAAAAATCTTTCACCGGAAGATATTAAGTTTATTATTGATTTTTATAGTAATTCAATGATCGGAAATATTCTTCGATGGATGCAAAAGGGAATGCAGGGAAAACAAGAACAATTAATTTATAAAATGTCTATTTCTTATCAGGCGACGATAAAGGCGTTAATTGCACAATTTGAAGGAAGTAATTGAGAAAAAACAGACACATTTACAACAGTGCCCAAAAATTAGGACACTGTTATTTTTTTGCCCATTTTAATGATATGACAGTTAGATTATTATCAATACACATAAGGAAAATACAAACGGAGGAATTTAGGATGAATAATTTTACACATACAGTAGCAAGAGCAACTGCTTCAAAAATAATTGATGTACTGGTTAAGAATATTGGCAAGGACAGAGAAAAAGAAATTGTAAAACTCATTGATTTTATGGAGAAATATATGTCAGGCGAGAAGCTTGATGTAGATTATGACAAAATAAGAGAATTGATTTGCAATGAGGACTGCGCCTTAAATCATTATTTGAATCATTTATTAGATGAGTTAGATCCCAATGTGGTAAAAACAACAATCCTAAATTTTGGCTTTGAAGCAATGCTTCATGGAACAAAAACAATTCGTAAGATGAGAACCATACATGATTGCAACATTCCATGGCTGATATTAATGGATCCTACCAGTGCATGTAATCTTCATTGCACCGGTTGCTGGGCTGCAGAATATGGCAATAAGCTGAATCTTTCCTATGATGAATTATCAAGTGTTGTAAAACAGGGAAAAGAATTAGGCGTTTATTTCTATATGTTTACAGGCGGTGAACCATTAATGAGAAAGAATGACATCATTAAGTTATGTGAGGAGCATCATGAATGTCAATTTCTTGCATTTACAAATGGTACGTTAGTAGATGAAGCCTTTTGCAAGGAAATGAAGAGGGTCGGAAATCTGATGCTTGCTATCAGCCTTGAGGGTTCACCTGAGGTAAATGATTTACGTAGAGGAGCTGGTGTATATGGAAAGGTCATGCATGCCATGGATCTGCTTAAGGAAAATGGACTGATCTTTGGTACATCCATCTGCTATACTTCAAAGAACTGTGAGTCGGTAACAAGCAAAGATTTTGTGAAACTTATGGTAGATAAGGGCTGCAGATATGCAATGTATTTCCATTATATGCCTGTCGGAAATGACGCATCCGTAGAGCTTCTTCCTACGCCTGAACAGAGAATGTATATCAAGGAGCGAATTAGAGAGATTCGTAAGTTAGAAAATGGTGAAGGATTGTTTACGATGGATTTCCAAAATGATGGGGAATTCGTTGGCGGATGTATTGCCGGAGGAAGAAATTATTTCCATATTAATGCAAATGGTGATGCAGAACCATGTGTATTTATCCATTATTCAGGGGCAAATATCCGAACACACAGTTTACTTGAAATCTTAAAACAACCATTGTTTATGGCTTATCGCAACAATCAGCCATTTAATGAAAACCATTTGAGACCATGCCCGATGCTTGAGAATCCGGAGATTCTCCAAAGACTTGTAAAAGAAACAGGAGCCAAATCAACTGATTTGCAATCTCCGGAAACTGTGGAACATTTATGTACAAAGTGTGAAGCGTATGCAAGAGACTGGAAGCCATGTGCCGACAAACTGTGGTCAGAGGTAAAGGTAACTCCGAAATCATATGAAAATTATAAAAAGGATGTGTAATAGTAAACAACTATGTTGGAGAGGACAAATATGTTAAGCAAAGAGCATATTGCGAAGGCAATAAGAATATTATCTGTTCCGCCGGTTATGGTTTCTGCACTTATTCTCATTTTAGCTATTAACAAAGATGGGATTTTCAGAAATACTTTCGAAATAGTGATTACGATTGTATTACTTGGTTTTGTCCCTGTTTCAGCGTATGGATTGCAAATGATTCTGCCGGGATTTAAGGAGAAGGGTAGAGAAGGACAGAGAAAACTGGCGTTTATTACAAGTCTTATTGGTTATAGTGGGGCATTTCTATGGACCCTCATAGCAGATGTAGAAAATGCATTGCTATTAATTTGTTCAACATATTTTTTCCCTGTTGTACTTTTAACCATATGCAATAAAGGATTTCATTATCGAGCAAGTGGACATGCTTGCAGTTTTACAGGATCCTTGGTTCTGTTGATTTATTTTTTTAGCTGGAAAGTTATGATACCTTGTTTCGTGATTGCAGCATTAATTATCTGGTCTTCTATATATCTTAAGCGCCATACAGCGAAAGAATTAGTAGGTGGAATAGTGGTCTGTTTGCTTTCGTTTGCGTTGTCGTTATTAATAACTACACTTGTTTTCTGGCTGTAGGACAGAAAAAGAGCGTTCAGCAAGTTCTTGTAAGGATTACTGAACGCTCTTTTGGCGGAGAATCAATCTCACGCCATATGCGGCGAAAACCGCCGCCGCTGATAAAAAGCAGTGCGAACCATAGCGCAAGATTGTTTGTGTCGCCGGTTTTAGCGGATCGTATTCAATAGAATACATTATATACGAATATACGAAGAAACGCAAGCCGCGGGGGCTGTTGCGCAGGGTTGTTTCATGAACTATTTCTTGAGCAGTCCTAACTTATGCAAGCTTAATA
>CAVGED010000077.1:0-2222 GCA_963628035.1 Paludibacteraceae bacterium | reverse complement strand
TTCAGAACTGCTCTTTCTCTTTGCTCTGAATCTGATACTTTCCTGAGGAATTATAACATCTGGGTCTATCCTCAAAGCGTAGATAAAAGCCTATAATAAAGAAAAAGAGAAGGGGGCTTTTATCATGAAATACGGCTATTTCGATCCCGCAAGCCGGGAGTACGTCATTGAGCGCATAGACCTTCCCACCTCATGGACCAATTACCTTGGGGTGAAGGATATGGCGGCGATAGTCAACCACACTGCGGGGGGCTACCTCTTCTATAAGTCGCCGGAATACCACAGAATCACAAGATTTCGGGGCAACGGTGTCCCCATGGATCGTCCGGGGCATTATGTATACCTTAGGGATGAGGATGATGGGGATTATTGGACGCTGTCCTGGCAGCCGGTAGGGAAATCTCTCTCGGAGGCCGATTACAGTTGCCGCCACGGAATGAGCTATACCACTTATGAATGTGATTACAAGAAGATTCACGGAACCCAGACATTGGTGATACCTAGGGAGGACCCGGTGGAGCTGTGGGATGTGAAGATCAAAAATAATGACACCAGAGAACGCAAGTTGAAGGTGTTTTCTTATCTGGAATTCTCTCATGGAAAAAAATAAAAAAATATGTTGACAAACAAATCCGTTGCGCGTATTATATACTACGTGGAACGGATTTGTTCCGGTAATCCTCGATAGCTCAATGGTAGAGCACGCGGCTGTTAACCGCGGGGTTGTAGGTTCGAGCCCTACTCGGGGAGTTCGTAAAGTCCTGTAAATGTTGATGTTTACAGGACTTTTTATTGGCAAAATAGGAGATATTGAGGCTTAACGTGAGGACAAGGGAAAGACTCCTTAAACGGTAGATTTAGGATGGTAATATTTGACGGTTATTGACATAATGTATTACTTTTGATATTTTAAAATATATTATCCGAATCAACAGGGAGGTTACCGCTTGTGAAACAGTTAAAAAAATGTATCGTTATTCCAGATTCATTTAAAGGGACGCTCTCGTCCATAGAAGTGTGTGATACGATAAGTGCAGGGATCAAAGCGCTTGTTCCCGGCTGTCAGGTTTTGTCTGTTCCTGTCGCTGACGGCGGTGAGGGAACCGCGGATTGCTTTCTGCATGCGTTGCCCGATGCAGAGAAAGTCTCACTGACAGCCAGTGGTCCCTTTGGTGAACCTGTTTCCTGCTATTATGCAAGATCCGGCTCCATCGCTGTTGTTGAGATGGCTCAGACGGCAGGTCTTCCGCTGGCAGAAGGACATCTTGATCCCAGGCGAGCCAGTACCTATGGTGTCGGAGAAATGATTGGTCATGCCGTGCAGAGTGGATGTACGGAGATCATCATTGGGCTTGGCGGAAGCTGTACCAATGATGCGGGTGTAGGCTGTGCGATGGCTCTGGGGGTTGAATTCTTTGATTCTGAGGGAAACCTCCTTTCTCCCAATGCCACAACGCTTTCACAGATAGCATCTTTCCGTGTCCAAAAAGCCGAGCGGTTGCTGCAGCATTGTAGCATTACTGCCATGTGCGATATTGATAATCCGATGTATGGCTCAAACGGTGCAGCCTACGTATTCGCTCCTCAAAAGGGCGCGGATGAAGCGTGTGTAAAAGAGTTGGACGATAACTTAAGATCACTTGCACATGTATTTGAGACATGTATGGGTAAAAATATTGCAGACATGAAGGGAGCCGGTGCTGCCGGTGCAATGGGAGCCGGCATTGTCGCTTTTCTCGGCGGTAGCTTAAAGTCCGGCATTGATACGGTTCTCGACCTGGTGGGTTTTGATAAGGAGTTGGCAGGCACAGACCTTGTATTTACCGGGGAGGGGAAGATTGATTCCCAGAGTCTTAGCGGAAAGGTCGTAATCGGTATTTCCAGGCGTGCAAAAAAGCAAAACGTGCCTGTTATCGCTGTGGTGGGAGCCATTGGAGATGGTGCGACGGGGGCTTATGCGCAAGGCATCCAGGCCATATTTTCCATTAACACTTCTGCAACTGATTATGAAATTGCCCGCTATCACAGCAGGGAAAACCTTTCCATCACGATAAATAATATATTGCGTACGTTGCTGATAGGGTAATCGGTGGCAGGGAAGAGGAAATAAGAAAACAAAAAAACTGCCCATTTAAACAAAATATTCTCCTATTTTTAAAAAAATCAAACCTGACTTCCGTCGTTTCTCTCAAAACCTAGTACTTTCAGCTGTCAATCAGCAT
>CAVGED010000076.1:0-4294 GCA_963628035.1 Paludibacteraceae bacterium | reverse complement strand
CATTGCAGCAGATAGAGGATAAGAAATATGAAACGAAGCTGCGTACAAAAGGAATCCCAGCGGAACGGATCCGAAAGTACGGATTTGCCTTTGAAGGAAAGACGATTCTGATCGGAGACTGACAGATCCATGGATGTAGGAGACGATATAGTATGGAAGCTTATAGTTATAAAAAGATAAAATATATTGTGAAATATCCACAGAACTTTCAAAAAGAGGGAGTGTATCCGATCATCATCTTTCTGCATGGTGCCGGAACCAGAGGGAACGATCTGGATGTGCTTCGGACGAATCCTTTTTTTGGTGGAAACGGAAAAGCTGGACTTGAAGGTAATTGTGTATGCGCCGCAATGCTATGCGGATACATGGTATGATATTTTTGAACAGCTTACAGAATTTGCAGAGTATGTAAGAAATTGTCCCACTTCCGACAAAAGCAGAATCTATCTGATAGGGGCCAGTATGGGCGGATATGCCGTTTGGCAGATGGCAATGTCCCATCCCGAATGGTTTGCTGCCATTATACCGATATGCGGTGGGGGTATGTATTGGAATGCGTCGAGGTTAAAGAATGTGAAGGTGTGGGCGTTCCATGGAAGCAGCGATACGATCGTGTTTTGTGAAGAAAGCAAAAGGATGGTGGAGAGTATCAGGCAAAATGGGGGAGAAGCGAAACTGACCATATATGAAGATGTAGGACATGATTCATGGACAAAGGTATATCGAAGTCAGAATGTCTTTGATTGGCTGTTGGAACAGAGATTGTCACCAGATTCGCCGGAAAGGTCAGAATATAACAATGCAGAACAATATGGATAACTCCAGACTATCATGATTTTGAAAAAGCACAGCTGAAGGAAACTTACGAGGGTATGAACCCGGATCTTCGGGAATGCGAGACCATTACACTGGATCTCTGGTACCGGATCGAAGAGAAGAAAGCGGAGGCAGCAGGAGAGCGCTTCAATAAGGAAAGCGCCGTCCCGCCACAGTTTGTGGATTTTCGGATGTTTGCCAATATTGAGTGGCTGAAGGGTGAGTAACTTAAGCTTTTTCCATTTTATTGTATTTTCAAAAAAATTATGCATAAGAGCCCACGGAATAGTCCATGGGCTCACAGTAAATAAAAGGCAATGAGACAGATTATAACGTGTATCTATTTTGTATCGTCTGTCTTACAGCACTCCTTGTATCTTGCCAGAATGTCCTCGTCGGATTCCTCTGGATGCTGTTTAATAAGGTCATAGAGTGGCTGTATGGCATCGAGATCTTCTTCCAATTCATCGGCGGCGGTGGCGGCATCTTTCCCTTTTAAAAATTTTTTCCTTAACAAGGCAATTAAATTGCAAGTGCGGCCTTCTTCACGGCCTTCTTCACGGCCCTCTTCACGGCCTTCTTCGCGGCCCTCCGTCCGCTCATTCTCAAACATTCTAACAATATTATATTGAAATGCCATGTCCTCATCTCCCTTCCTTGCCCAGTTCAGGATCTCTATTACGACGGATTCCTTGTTTTCGCAAATGGACAACAGGATATTTTTTACCCAGCTTTCGAATTCTACTGTCTCCTGGTTGCCAAGCTGGCTGACCCTCTGGTATGCAATCCGCACAGCATCCGCAAGCTGTTCCTTCTTCCGGAACTTGTCACAATACATGATGTTGTCAATCACGGTATTGCTGCTTAAAATGTAGTCTTCTTCGACCTTGTTAAGATCAACTAGGTAATATTCCAGGTTCAGCACGTGATTGTCAAAAAGCGCTCCGCCGGTCTGATACTCACGCAGGCTTTGAATGGCAGTCCATGTATCGCTGCCGTTATAAAATACGATAGGGACTACGCTTGGCAGGCGAAAGCCTGCCTGTTCCCGCTCGTTCTTCTCCGTCTTCTGAAAATACCCAAGCAGGATATTCATGATATATACCATAACCCGGAAGATCATGGTATGATCAACGGTGGACTGCAGCTCCTGGAGGATAAATACATATAGCTTATCTTCGCTGTCCAGTGTAATTTCGTAGACCAGATCGGCCTCCCGCCCTTCATAATCTTTGCTGATAAATTCCTTATCGCAGAGACGCAGTTGGGATTCACTCAGGTTTTCGGCCCAGGGAGCTTTTACATACTTGCGCAGGAAGTGAAGAAATTCCTTTGGCTTTTTCAAGTCCAGCTTATAGCCCTTGTCGTGCGGATTGTTGACTATTTTTTCTGTGTTTGTTCTGTTTCCTTTTTCCATATTTGTTCTTCCTTTCTGTTTTTTATAGGCAGGAAGAACTGTCATCGTCTCCCTGCTGCTTTGGGAAATATAAGCAAGGAGTTCGAATTAATAGATGACTGGTACGGGGGAACCAGCCAGGGGAAATCCAGAATTTCAGAATTCTTTGCTTAAAGAAATTTTAGCATGTTTTAGAGGAATATTCAATCATAAAATTTTTTGGACATTCTTGTTTTACAAGCTTTCCACAGATCCCCGCTCAATCACATAAGGCCTTAATATGGTCTGCCTCGGCATCTGGGGCTGTGCCTTTCCGGCAATCTCAATTAGGCGGGAAAGCGCAAGGTCTACCAATTCCAGAATCGGATGTGCGACACTGTCAAACTGTGGATGGGATATTGCACCCAGCTCATATCCATCGGAGCCGACAATGGAAATATCCTGGGGGATGCGTAAGCCTGCATCCTGCAGCGCATTGACTACGCCCAGCGTTACAATATCACTTTGCACATAGATGGCGGTGGCCTGCGCGATAAGCTTCAGATTCCCGGAAGCCGTGCGGTAGGCACTGTCATAGCTGCCATCCACTGTCAGAACAAAATCATCCCGAAAGGCAATGCTGTTTTCGGCTAGAGCCTGGCGGTAGCCGTTGGTCCGATCCTCAAATTCGCGCCAGGGACAGGTGAAAGTAAGGATGTTCTTATGCCCGTGGGAGATCAGGTGATGGGTACCCAGGTATCCGCCGGTATAGTTGTCAGAATCTACAATGTCCACTGCTTCGTAGGAATTTCTGGAGCAATGCAGCAGATAGATATGGGGTATGCCGATCTCCTTGAGATACTGGTGGAGCTTATCATCGAAATGCCGATGCAGAATAATGAAGCTGTCGATGATGTTGAGGCGTATCAGATCCCGCAGCTTTTCAAGCCCCCCTTCCTCCTGGGTGGAGAAGGGAAGCGGGATGGTATAATAATTCTTTTCCGCCGCCTTTGCAGTCAAAAGGCTCAGAGTATAATTAATAAACAGATCGTCAAAAAAAGGACGGCCTGTTATCAAGATTCCAATGGTTCTTCTTTTCCCGGAAAGAAGGGTCTTCTTCCCTTTCGCATGCTCTACATAACCATATTGCAGTGCAAGCTTCTGCACGCGCTCCTTGGTCTCGAAGGAGATAGAGTGGTGGTCATTTAAGCACCGGGATACGGTGGACTGGCTGACGCCGGCCAGCTTCGCAAGTTCGCTTGTTGTGATCATGGGAGTACCTTCTTATCTAAAAATCGTAGTTTTACCAGATTACTTTATCCTTATTAAAACAAATACAGATGGAAAAATCAAGCATAACTTCCGAAAAACAACAAAATATGCGTAAATTATGCACAAAAAGGCACGCATAATATATTGAAGAATGCGCCACACTTTTGCAGTAACAAATATTCGATTTTAGCTTGAATCCATTGATTTTACTGGTTTTCAAGCATTTTTTACTTTAAAAATTTGTCTTATTTGTATTGCGTACGTCGGCGAACTGTGGTATAATTAGTATTATATTTAAGGAGATGGTATCATGTATCTAAAGCAGTCAAAGACCCGTGACGGTCGTATTTTTCTATCCATAACAGATGGTTACTATGACAAAGAGAAAAAAACTTCTCGTTCTGTGACAGTTGAATCCCTTGGTTACTTAGATAATCTCAAGAAACAATTCGATGATCCTATCGCATATTTTTCAAAACGGGTTGAACAATTAAAGGAAGAAAAGAAAACCCGCAAGGCTCCTATCAGCTTTACTTTTTATGACTCTGACAGACTCTGCATTGGCGATGATCTCGAAAAAAATTTTGGATACGCTGCACTCAGCAAAATCTATCACGAACTGGAAATCGATAAGTTCCTTATTAACCGACAGCGCCACACAAAGGAATCCTACGATGCCAACACCATCATGAAGATGCTGGTTTATTCAAGAATTCTCTTTCCTGCCTCAAAGAAAGCTTCTTATGAGCATCGCGAAAGATTCTTTGAAAAAACAAACTACTCTCTGGATGATGTTTACAGATGCCTTTCATTCTTTAACAGACACCGGGA
>CAVGED010000075.1:0-4702 GCA_963628035.1 Paludibacteraceae bacterium | reverse complement strand
ATAGCCCTTATGAGGGCTAATATCAAACCACCACTTGAAGTGGTGGTTGATGACTTAGAGGAAAATTACCATCAAAGTCGGCACCGGGGACAAAGGTATATGAATTAGTGGAAATGTTGAAACCATATTTACCGGAAAAATAGTATTAACTTGTTTGCCAATTCTGAGTTGCCATATTACTTTTGAAGGAAAGAACGTACGGATCGGTTGAAGCAGTGGCTTTACTTCATAATTGTCCCGGAGTTTGTTATACCCCAAAATCGCTCAGACCGCACGGTCTGGGCGTTTTTAGGGAAAAATTTTTACAGTCCCATTTCTTGTGGTGTTCACATGCAACTCCCCTATCCGATATCTTTCATTAACAGCTCAACTTTTTTCTGGTATCCCAACAAAATGGAATCAGCTTTAGAGGAATATTCAATCATAAAAATTTTCGACGCTGACAATCGAAAATGTTTTAATTTTATTGTTTTTTCATGGGGAATCCGCTATACTAAGTATAAGCTTAGTGTAACGGATTGTTCGTGATAATATTAAATATTTTTATAATTTACGGTGAACAGTATGAAGATAACAGAGAGAATAGAAACAGAAATAGCATACAAGTGTGATGTTCTGGTGTGCGGCGGCGGATTCGCAGGAATATCAGCCGCACTGGCAGCGGCAAGATGCAAAAAACACGTGATACTTTTGGAAAAGGGCTATATGCTGGGCGGACTTGGTACAGCAGGACTGGTTACCATCTTTCTTCCACTTTGCGACGGAATGGGAAACCAGGTTTCTTTTGGTATTGCAGAAGAGCTGCTCCGGCTTTCGATTTCCATGGGAGCAGAAGCAAACTACCCGGAAAACTGGCTGGATAGTGATGATAAATCGTTGCGCACAAGCAAGGATAAGAGATTTGAAGTGCAATATAATCCGCAGCTTTTTGCACTTTTGGCAGAGCAGCTTCTCATAAAAGAAGGAGTTGAGATTCTGTATGGCAGTTATGCGGTGGCGGCTGACACGAAAGAAAGCATGATCAATGCCGTTATCATTGAGAATAAGTCGGGAAGACAGGCGATAGAAGCAGCTTCCGTGGTGGATGCCAGCGGTGATTGTGATATCGCACACTTTGCAGGTGCTCCAACGGAAGAGTTTCAGCAGGGAAACGTTCTTGCGGCATGGTATTATTCCTGCGGCAGTGAGGGATACCGGCTTAATTTACTTGGGTTTTGCGATGTTCCGGAAGAACAGAAGACGGAAGAAAACAAGGTGACCATTTTGAATGAGCGACGTTTTCAGGGGCTTGATGGGAAAGAGCTGTCGGAATATATTCAATTATCCCATGCATCGACTTTAAATGATATTCAGAAACGCAGGGCAGGCGGCAGCGACGTCTGGCCGGTCACCATCGCTACTATTCCGCAGATTCGTATGAGCAGAAAGATCATAGGAGAATACACGTTGGATGATGTGGAAGATCATAAATATTTTGAAGACTCTGTCGGAATGGTGTCGGACTGGCGTAAACGTGGGCCGGTTTATGAAGTGCCGTTCAGAAGCCTGTACAGTAAAAAGATCAAGAATCTTATAACGGCGGGGCGTTGCACTTCCGTAACAGAATCCATGTGGGATATTATGCGGGTGATACCCTGTTGTGCGGTTACAGGTCAGGCAGCCGGAACCGCAGCGGCAATGACAAACGATTTCAGTCAATTGGATGTGTCGCAGTTACAGAGAAGGCTGGTTGACAGCCAGGTTGTACTTCATTTGGATGCTTGCAAATAGTGAGCGGTTGAAGGGTGAGGTGTGATGCCCAAGTGGTCAGAATTCAAAAACATACTGTACTTTTCGAATGTCGTATGTTAAAATATTTTAGCAGGTATTTTATACAAGAATGCGTAATTAACCGGCATTACGCCGGAAAAATAAATTTTTTTGAAAGGAGCCATTCTTATGGGACTTATTAAAGCCGGAATAGGCGCACTGGGCGGCACCCTTGCCGATCAGTGGAAGGAGTTTTTCTATTGTGAATCCATGCCGAAGGAGGTACTCGTTACCAAGGGACAGAAGCGTGTCAGCGGCCGTTCCTCCAACACAAAGGGAAGTGATAACATTATCACAAACGGATCGGGAATCGCTGTGGCTGACGGTCAGTGTATGATCATCGTCGAGCAGGGCAAGATCGTGGAGGTCTGTGCTGAGCCGGGCGAGTTTACATACGACAGTTCTACCGAGCCGTCGATCTTCTCCGGTAATCTCGGAGACAGCATCCTGGAGACCTTCCGGACCATCGGCAAGCGTTTTACCTACGGAGGTGACACCGGAAAGGATCAGCGTGTTTACTATTTCAATATGAAGGAATTGATCGACAACAAGTTCGGTACGCCGAATCCGATCCCCTTCCGTGTGGTGGATTCCAAGATCGGACTGGATGTGGATGTGTCGGTACGATGCTCCGGCGTATATTCCTATAAGATTGCCGATCCGTTGCTGTTCTACACCAATGTGTGCGGCAATGTGGAGCAGGATTATACCCGTGACGAGCTGGACAGCCAGCTGAAGACGGAATTCATCAGCGCGCTGCAGCCGGCATTCGGCAGACTGTCCGATCTGGAGATGCGTCCCAATCAGATCGTCACCCACAATACAGAGCTTGAAGAGGCCATGAATACGGCACTTTCCGAGAAGTGGGGTGCATTGCGTGGCCTGAAGGTTGTCAGCATCGCGCTTGGCTCAGTCACTCTGCCGGAAGAAGACGCGGAGATGATCAAGCAGGCACAGCGCACGGCGATCATGCGCGATCCCACCATGGCGGCGGCTACTCTTGTGGGCGCGCAGGCAGATGCTATGAAGACGGCTGCCGGAAATTCCGCCGGTGCAATGACCGGATTTATGGGTATGGGCATGGCGATGAATGCAGGCGGCGGTATGAATGCTCAGAATCTGTTCGCGATGGGTCAGCAGCAACAGGCACAGCAACAGCAGGCACAGCAGCAGGCAGCGGCAGCTCCGGCAGCCGATGCATGGAAATGCTCCTGCGGAGCAACCGCAACCGGTAAGTTCTGTCCGGAATGTGGCGCGAAGAAGCCCGAACCACAGCCTGTGTCCGGTGCATGGAAGTGCAAATGCGGAGCAACCGCAACCGGTAAGTTCTGTCCGGAGTGTGGTTCACCGAAGCCCGCACAAGCCGATGGCTGGACCTGTTCCTGCGGTACAGTCAATAAGGGCAAATTCTGCCAGAACTGTGGTGCGAAGAAGCCGGAGGGCGCTCTTCTCTATCGTTGTGATAAATGTGGCTGGGAGCCGGAAGATCCTGCGCATCCGCCGAAGTTCTGCCCGGAGTGCGGTGATCCGTTTGATGATAATGATATAAAATAATAAAAACGATACTTATTCGATAAAGTGGAGGAGAATTTATGCAAACGTTGCAGGAATACAAATGTCCCTGCTGTGGCGGTGCGATAGCCTTTGACAGCTCCCTTCAGAAGATGAAGTGTCCGTACTGCGACACTGAGTTTGAGATGGAGGCGCTTGCGGGTTATGATGCCGAGCTGCAGGGCGAGCAGGCCGACAGCATGGAATGGGAGACGTCAGCAGGAAGCGAGTGGCAGGAAGGTGAAGCCGATGGGCTGCGTTCTTATGTCTGCAAATCCTGTGGTGGTGAGATTGTAGGCGACGAGAATATGGCAGCGACATCCTGCCCGTTCTGCGGTAATCCTGTAGTGATGATGGGACAATTCTCAGGTGCATTGAAGCCGGATATCGTGATCCCGTTCAAGCTGGACAAGAAGGCGGCAAAGGCAGGACTTATGAGACACTTATCCGGCAAGCGGCTGCTTCCGAAGGTGTTTAAGGATCAGAATCACATTGACGAGATCAAGGGTGTGTATGTGCCGTTCTGGCTGTTCGACACCGATGCGGATGCACAGGTACGCTACCGCGCGACAAAGATACGGACGTGGAGCGACAGCAACTACGATTACACCGAGACCAGCCACTTCCTTGTGCATCGCGGTGGCAGCATCGGCTTTGAGCATGTTCCGGTGGACGGTTCGTCCAAGATGGCGGACGATCTGATGGAATCCATCGAACCTTATGATTTTTCCGATGCGGTGGATTTTCAGACGGCATATCTGGCTGGATATCTGGCGGATAAATACGACGTAACTGCCGAGGAAAGCATTGATCGTGCCAATACACGTGTCAAGCATTCTACCGAGGCAGCCTTTGCTTCGACGGTGCAGGGCTATGCCTCGGTTGTTCCGGAGAGCAGTAACATACAGCTTCACGGTGGTAAGGCAAAGTACGCGCTGTATCCGGTGTGGCTTTTGAACACCACGTGGAATGGCGGTAAGTACACCTTTGCCATGAATGGACAGTGTCAACTTCCTCTTATATTACACCTTAAAAGTCTCGATTTGTGCATTTTGTATAAATCGAGACTTTTCTATTATTCTTCCTACTCCGCTGCATCTGCACTGATAAAGCTGAGGATCTCTTCGTAAGATTTCTCACTCTTGAGTATAGCGCTCCATAATTCATCCTTGCGTTTTGCGTCTCGTTTGTCCAGAAGCTTTTGCAGCGCATCTGTCGCCGCATCGTATGCCTGCTTGGTTTTTATCACTTTTTCCTGTGCTTTCTCGATCTGCTGATCAATTATAGCAACTGTCGTTCCAGCTTTTCTTCCTCTTGCCATTTTATTTTTCCTCCCTCAAAA
>CAVGED010000074.1:0-7848 GCA_963628035.1 Paludibacteraceae bacterium | reverse complement strand
GCACCGCGATGTCGTCGCATTCCAGGGCTTTCTTCAAAGCCATATGGATCCCCTCCGGATAGACTGCCCGAACAGAATCCTCGGTCTGCTCATGGACATATTCATTGTAGATTGTTACATGCAGCATTGCTACACCTCCTCGTTAGCTAGACGTCTGGCAAGCCAGCGTCTGTTGATATTATCTCTTGTTTACCATATTTTATTAAATATAAGGGGAAGCGGCAAGCAATATCTTTGACAGTTTATAGACAAATATTGCTGTATGCGGATTTGCACAGGGGGAATCTTTAGCGTGTTTTTCCTTTTTCATGGCAATAGAAAGTTCGCGAAGCATGCTTTCTATTGCTTAAAGAACTTCTCATCCAGCTTCTCCGCCAGGTTCGACAGGTGGCGGAATACCGATTCCGAAGCGAATCCGAAGACAACCATCAGCAGGAAACAGATGGCGGAGATTCCGTTCATGGCGAACAGACTGCTCAGGAAGATCCCGCAAAACAGCAGTCCCACAACGTTCAGTATCAGGATGGTGTATTTCAGGCGGTTGAAGGGATGGCTGATCTTGATGAGTATCATGAAGCCAACCAGTGCCAGCAGCATGGTTGCTGCCGTGGCGATATCCTCCTTTGGGAGGGAAAACACTTTACCGCAGACCACGAGAGAGCTTACCGCCAGTACATCGGTCAGCCCGGCAGGAAGAGCTTTCAGCAGGACATTTCTCATAAAGCGGCCTTCGATCCGTTTCTTGTTGGGTTCCAGCGCCAGCAGGAAGCCGGGCGCGCCGATGGTAAACAGGCCGATCAGTGATATCTGAGCGGGCTCCAGCGGATAGGTGATGGCAGAAACGGCAGAAAACAGCGCCATCAACAGGGAGAAGATGTTTTTTACAAGGAAAAGACTGGCAGAACGCTGGATATTGTTTACTACCTGCCGGCCTTCCAGTACTACATTTGGCATATGGGCAAAATCGGAATCCAGAAGGACTACCTGCGCTGCCTGTGCGGCGGCCTCACTGCCGGAGGCCATGGCGACACTGCAGTCAGCATCCTTCATGGCAAGGATATCATTTACACCGTCTCCGGTCATGGCAACGGTGTGACCGGCCTTCTGCAGTGCGGCAACAAGAAATTGTTTCTGCTTTGGCGTCACACGGCCGAAAACGGTATATTCTTCTGCGGCGGCCCGCAGTTCGTCCTTTGTTCTTAAAGTGCTTACATCAATATAATTTTCAGCATGCTCGATGCCGGCACGTCTGGCAATCTCCGAGACGGTTTCCGCATTATCCCCGGATATGATCTTTATGGCAACGCCTTGCTCCTTAAAATAGGAAAAGGTTTCTGCTGCATTTTCCCGAATAGGATTCTCCAGGATGACATACCCGAGGGGGATTACTTCCGAAGCAGGTTCACCGGTTGGGAGCAGGCAATCGCAGCTTCCAAGAAGGAGAACGCGGTTACCGCCTTTCAGGTAGGGCGAGATCTCAGGAAGGATGAGACTGTACGAATCTCCCATGACGAATTCCGGTGCGCCAAGGAGATAGCTTCCCTCCGAGAAGGTGACGGCGCTGTACTTGCGGGAGGAGGAAAAGGGAACCGCGGACAGAGGACTTCTCCTGCTGCTTACTGCCAAGGTGGCCGTATATTCCCGGATCGCCTGCATGGTGGCGTTATTGTCCGGGATGGCGGCAGCATAGTCGGCCAGGAGCTGCTCTGGCTGACCGTCAAAGTTCCGACTGCATACAACCTCTGATACACGCATGTCCGGCTCCGTGATGGTGCCGGTCTTGTCCACGCACAGAATGTCGACCCGTGCCAGAGTCTCGATGCTTTTCATGTCATGCAGGAGTACGTGTCGCTTGGCCAGACGGATGGTGCTTAAGGCAAGCGCAATGGTGGTCAGCAGATAAAGTCCTTCCGGGATCATGCCGATGACGGCGGCTACCATGGAGACGATGCTCTTTCGGAAGCCTTCGTGGTTGATCCAATAAGCCTGCGAAAACAGAATGGCGGCTACCGGGATGATGATAATGCCGATCCATTTTACCAGCTGATTGATGGAACGGATCATCTCCGACTGTTCGCCGTCGCCCATTGCCTTTGCCTCTGCGGTCAGCCTTGAGATATAGGAGTCATTCCCTACCTGCGTAAGCCGCGCGTAGCATTGCCCGGATACCACGAAGCTGCCGGAAAGGAGCTTGCTTCCCGGAGCTTTTTTGATCTCGTCCGCCTCACCGGTGAGCAGGGATTCGTTTACGGCAATGGTCCCCCAGATCACATCGGCGTCCGCGCAGATCTGATTTCCGGCAGTCAGCAGTATGATGTCATCCTTCACCAGCTCCTCGGAGACAATCTGGTGTTGGCTGCCGTTCCGCACAACTATGGCATGCGGAGCATTCAGCATATTCATTTTGTCCAGGGTCCGCTTAGCGCGAAGCTCCTGGATGATACCGATCACTGTATTGCCGATGATGATGGGGAGAAAGGTGAGGTTCCGGTAAGAACCCACCACGCACAGGAGTATTGCCAGGATCAGGAAAATCAGGTTAAAATACGTGAAAATATTGGATCTGACGATTCCACCCACGGATTTCTCAGTGGTGATGTCCGTATGGTTGGTAAGCCCATGCTCCGTCCGCTCTCGGACTTCAGCGTCGGAAAGTCCGCGGATTCCTTCAGGCGGGGAGATGAGAGAGACATCTGTCGGCTGGACGGTCAATGTGTTATTTATCTGGGAAGAGCTGTACGCTTCGCGTTCTGTTTTCTTCATGCTGTACCTCTTTATAGTCCGATTTTTCGTTCGGGGAGCGAAAAGCTCCGCTTTTCTTCATTGTAGTTCGCCAAAATGGCACGGTCAAGGGAAAACTTTGTTAAATTCTGGTTAAGAAAATAGAAAGAATCGTGTCACGGCTCATGCTTACGAAAACTTTACCTAAATTTCACAATAGCATGCATACGATTTTTACTTTTGCCAAATATACTTAGTATCGAAGTCGGGCGGAAGCCCGGCGGAAACTAAAGTAGCAGTTCAGCCGGACCAAAGAACAATGGAAGAGCAGAACTGTAGAAGATTAAGAGAGAAAAGAGGAAAAAAGGTATGAAAAAGTTTATCGCAGTATTACTTATCGCAGCAATGACAGCAACAGCAATGATCGGATGTGGAAGCGGCAACGGCGGATCGGGTAACGCATCATCAGGAAACAACACAGACAACACAGACGCAGGTGTGAAGGGGCTCATCTCCGTGGTATCCCGTGAGGAAGGTTCCGGTACCAGAGGCGCATTCATCGAACTGTTCGGCGTGGAAGAAAAAGGCGCAGACGGAAAAAAGGTAGACCACACAACCAGCGAGGCAACCATCGCGAACAGCACCGAGATCGTGCTGTCTAATGTAGCCGGAGATCCCAACGCAATCGGATATGTGTCCCTTGGCTCACTGAAGGACACGGTAAAAGCATTGAAGATCAATGGAGTGGAGGCAACCGTTGAAAATATCAAGAGCGGAAGCTATGAGATATCAAGGCCGTTCAATATTGCCACCAATGGCACGCCCAGCGAAGTAACCCAGGACTTCATCGACTATATCCTCAGCGAAGAGGGTCAGAAGGTAGTAGAGGGCAAAGGTTATATCCAGGCTGTGGACGCACCGAAGGCATATAGTGGCACGAAGCCGGCAGGAAAGATCAGGGTAGAAGGATCCTCCTCGGTAACACCTGTTATGGAAAAGCTGATCGAGGCATACAAGGCAGTCAATCCCAACGCAGAGATCGAACTCCAGCCCAGTGATTCCAGTGCCGGAATTCAGGCAGCTATGGATGGTACGGCAGACATCGGTATGGCTTCCCGTGAACTGAAGGAAAGCGAATCCTCCCTCACGGCAACGGTGATCGCCATCGACGGAATCGCAGTGATTGTGAATCAGAAGAACACCTTGTCCGACCTCACCAAGGAAGAAGTGAAAGCCATCTTCACCGGAGAGCGGACCACCTGGTAAGCGGGAACTGCTGGTATAGGTTCGCAGCAGCAGAACCGCCAAGAAAAGGAGCGACACATGAAAAAATTTAAAGAAACATTTGCACATATTTTATTCTGCCTGGCTGCTCTGGTATCCATCCTGGCGGTGCTGCTGATCTGTGTGTTCTTGTTTGCAAACGGGATTCCGGCTATGAAGGAGATCGGATTCTTCAAGTTCCTGACCGGAACCCAATGGGCACCGGGCAATGTTCCGGCCGCCTATGGAATCCTTCCCATGATTATCGGCAGTATCTATATCACAGCAGGAGCGATCATCCTGGGTGTGCCGGTGGGAATCCTTACAGCAGTTTTTATGGCAAAGTTCTGTCCGAAGAAGATCTATCGTCCGCTGAAGGCGGCGATAGATCTTCTGGCAGGTATTCCATCCGTTGTATATGGCTTCTTCGGCCTGGTAGTGCTGGTACCGGCGATCCGAAATGTCACGACTGCATTGGGAAACGCTTTCGGCTGGGACTGGATCTATTCCAACGGCAGCAGTATCCTGACGGCATCCATTCTGCTGGGAATTATGATCCTTCCCACCATCGTTGGTGTCAGCGAGTCATCCATCCGTGCGGTGCCGGACAGCTACTATGAAGGAGCACTGGCTCTGGGAGCGACACATGAACGCAGTGTTTTCTTTACCGTGGTACCTGCAGCAAAATCCGGAATCATGGCCGGGGTCATCCTTGGAATCGGCCGGGCCATCGGGGAGACTATGGCGGTGATCATGGTAGCCGGAAACCAGCCCAGGATCACGGGCAATCTGTTTAAGGGGATCCGTACACTGACCTCCAATATTGTTATTGAAATGGGATATGCGGAAGGATTGCACCGGGAAGCACTGATCGCCACCGGAGTCGTCCTCTTTGTATTTATTCTGATAATCAACTTGTTGTTCTCCGTATTGAAAAGGAGGTCGGAAGCATGAGAAGTAAAGGCAGGCGCGGTCCTTTTTCCTGGCTGCTGTATATATTGGTGATGGCATCGGCAGTTATCACCTTCGGTATTTTGCTGTTTCTGATTTTGTATATTCTGGTCAAGGGGATCCCATACCTGAAACCGTCATTGTTCTCACTCCATTATACCAGCGAGAATGTCTCCCTGGTGCCGGCAGCAATTAACACGCTGTTCATTACCGGAGTGTCCCTTGTGATCGCGGTGCCGGTGGGGGTCGGCTCTGCCATTTACCTGGTAGAGTATGCAAAGCGCGGAAATAAGGTGGTGGGTGTGATTCGGATGACGGCGGAGACGCTGTCCGGAATCCCATCCATCGTATACGGACTTTTCGGCATGCTGTTTTTTGTAAAAACATTGCATATGGGAAAATCTATACTGGCTGGTTCCCTGACATTGACGATCATGATCCTCCCGCTGATCATGAGAACCTGCGAAGAAGCGCTGAAAGCGGTTCCGGATTCCTACCGGGAAGGAAGCTTCGGCCTTGGAGCAGGGCGTGTACGTACCATCTTTAAGATCATTCTTCCGGCGGCCATGCCGGGAATCTTGTCAGGAATCATCCTGGCCATTGGACGTATCGTGGGAGAAACGGCGGCGCTGATGTACACAGCGGGGACGGTGGCTAATGTCGCAAATGGTATTTTCGGATCAGGTCGTACCTTAGCTTTTCATATGTATAACCTGTCCAGCGAGGGCTTTCATACCAACGAGGCTTATGCAACGGCAGTGGTACTGTTGGTCATTGTAATGATTATCAACTGGGCTTCCGGGCTGGTGGCACGGAAGCTGACAAAGGCATAGATGGAGGATAAGATGGCAAATAATAATCAACCGAAGATCAATATTACGGATCTGGATCTTTTTTACGGGGATTTCCAGGCTTTAAAAAAGGTAAATCTCCCGATTTATTCCAATGAAATCACAGCCTTTATCGGGCCATCCGGGTGTGGCAAGTCCACGCTCTTAAAGACCCTGAATCGGATGAATGACCTGGTGGAGGGCTGCCGGATCACCGGGGAAGTGACGCTGGACGGTGTGGATATCTATCATTCCCTGGATACAAATGAACTGCGGAAGCGGGTGGGGATGGTGTTTCAGAAGCCGAATCCCTTCCCGATGAGCGTGTATGACAATATCGCATATGGCCCCAGAACCCATGGAATCCGCTCAAAGGCGAAGCTTGACGAGATCGTGGAGCAGTCCCTGCGCAACGCGGCGATCTGGGATGAGGTGAAGGATCGGCTTAAGAAAAGTGCGCTGGGCCTGTCCGGCGGACAGCAGCAGCGGCTGTGTATCGCCAGGGCTCTGGCGGTGAACCCGGAGGTGATCCTGATGGATGAGCCGACTTCGGCTCTGGATCCCATCTCTACCTCCAAGATTGAGGATCTTGTCATTGAATTGCGGAAAAAGTACACCATTGTGATGGTGACCCATAACATGCAGCAGGCGACCCGTGTATCTGATAAGACCGTATTTTTCCTGCTGGGCGAGATTATTGAATACGGAGAGACGGAACAGATATTTTCCGTTCCGAGGGATAAGAGAACGGAAGATTATATTACCGGGAGATTTGGCTAAAACATACGAAAATGCGAACAGGAAGGTTTGGGTGAAGATATGAGAAATCGTTTTGAAAAACAGTTGGAGCAGCTGAACAATGAATTGATCGAGATGGGAAACATGATTGAGCATGCCATACAGTCAGCGGTGACGGCTCTGATCAAGGAGGATATGGATCAGGCAAGGGCCGCCATCGAGTATGACCAGGAAGTGGACCGGCAGGAGCGGGATATCGAAGCCCTCTGCATGAAGCTGCTCTTACAGCAGCAGCCGGTGGCCAGGGATCTGCGGCTGATCTCAGCGGCTCTTAAGATGATCACGGATATGGAACGTATCGGGGATCAGGCGGCGGATATCTCGGAGATCACGCTGATGCTTTCCAAGGATACCTATGCCTATGATCTGTCGCTGCTGTCCCAGATGGCCATGGAGACCATCCTGATGGTGACACACAGCGTAGATGCCTTCGTTCGGAAGGATCTGGAATTGGCTAAGTCGGTGATCCTCCATGACGATATTGTGGATGGACTTTTTGACGATATCAAGAGAATGCTTATTGAAGCCATCCAGCAGAAGGGCAGCAATGGCGAGCAGGCAGCAGACTTCCTGATGGTGGCTAAGTATCTGGAGCGTATCGGGGATCATGCCACCAATATCGCAGAGTGGGTGATCTACTCCATTACGGGGAGCCATGATGAGATCTAGGTAGTTTTTGACACCTGCAAATGCCCATTTTATAAGGCTTTGCAGGTGTCTGCTTTTGTTTCCTTCCGATATTTTTGTAGAACTTTCACAATCTTTGAAAAAATGTCCAAACCCTCTTGAAAAGTCTGTTTTTCCGTGGTATGGTTTACCAGCATATCTACTCCCATTATGAAGAAATGGAGGCGTTGAATGAGATGACAGATGAATCCCTGATACTGGATATTGATATCATTGACATGGCCCACGAGAAAGAGATGAAGAAGCTGGAAGAAACATTGACTGAAAAACTGACTGAAAAAGATAACGTCATAGCGGAGAAGGATAATGCTATAGCAGAGAAGGATAATGCTATAGCGGAGAAGGATAACGTTATTGCAGAACAGGAGCGGGAACTGGCCTTACTTCGCAAGCAATTGAGTGAGTTGCGAAAATAAAGGGAAGCATTCTTAATGTTCCAGGCATAGTACAGCATGGTCTACCCAAGCGGCTTGCAGCCGCCGGGTAGGCCGTTTGCTTTGCTGGATTTACGATACTGGTTCGGTGTCATTCCAAGTGTTTTCTTAAATGAAAAGCCTAATCCCCCAGCTATGCTGGGGAGAATAGAGTAAGTGGAAAT
>CAVGED010000073.1:0-23494 GCA_963628035.1 Paludibacteraceae bacterium | reverse complement strand
AAAAAGGACTCTCAGAGGCAGCATAAATAAAGGCCTAAAGATTCCGAGAGTCTATTCTATGGAAAGGGAGAAAATCAAGTCTATGCATTAAATGACGTATCCTTTTCCGTGCGAAAAGGAGAGTTCGTGGCCATCATCGGACCTTCCGGGTCCGGGAAATCCACCCTGCTCCATATCTTAGGCGGAGTGGACCGCCCCTCTGCCGGGAAGGTCTATCTGGACGGCAATGATGTCTACGCGCAGAATGAGACGCAGCTTGCCATCTTCCGCCGCCGTCAGGTGGGCCTGATCTATCAGTTCTACAATCTGATCCCGGTTCTGAACGTGAGCGAGAACATCACGCTTCCGGTTCTGATGGATGGACAGAAGGTCAATCAGGAGCGGTTTGACGAACTGATTCATATACTGGGGCTGGAGGGTCGGGAGAATCACCTGCCCAACCAGCTATCCGGCGGCCAGCAGCAACGTGTATCCATCGGCCGGGCTCTGATGAATGCCCCAGCCGTGGTGTTGGCGGACGAACCCACCGGCAACCTGGATTCCAAGAACAGCCACGAGATCATCTCTCTGCTGAAATTCAGCAACCAGAAGTATAACCAGACGCTGATCGTTATCACCCATGATGAGAACATCGCCCTTCAGGCAGATCGTATCATTGCCATCGAGGACGGGAAGATCACCAGAGATGAGGTGATCCGTCCATGAGTATTTTTCGCAAAGTCACTTTAAAAACCCTCCTGGTGAACAAGACCAGGACCATCGTGACCATTATCGGGATCATTCTGTCCCTCTCCATGTTCACAGCGGTAACCGTCAGCGTATCCTCCTTCCAGGATTATCTGCTGAAGATCACCATGCACCGGGAAGGCAGTTGGCATGCCGCCGTTTCGGTCACAGCAGCCGATATGGAAAGCATCACCTCCGACAAGAGCGTTGACAGCGTTACTTTCCTTCGAAGCATCGGATATGCAAGGGTGGAAGACTCTACCAATCCGGATAAGCCTTATCTGTACATCGGCGGCATGGATCAATCAGCCAACGATATGCTGCCCATAAACATCACGGATGGTCGTCTGCCGGAGAATGACGATGAGCTGCTGATCCCTGAGCACCTGTCTTACAACGGCGGTGTACAGTATGAGCTGGGGGAATCCGTCACTCTGGAGATTGGCGACCGGATCTCCAGAGATGAAAATGGTGCTCCTTATATTCTGGGCCAGGATACCTCCTATCTCTATACGAAAGAAGAATTGGAGAAGCAGGGTTTTTCCAAGACCGAGATCAACAATCGCGATACCGAAGCCCTCTCCCCCCGCTTCACCTGTACTTACACTGTGGTCGGCTTCTACGAGCGGCCAGCCACAGAGCGTTTCTCAGCTCCCGGCTACACGGCACTGACCGCAGACAGCGCAGCTTATGCGGAAACAGACAGCTACACGGCCTACATCTGCTTTCACAATCCCAAGGATGCGATTCCCTGGGTGGAAGCGCATTATCCGGGTACCAGCAGTCAGATCAACTATTCCCTGCTTCGGATGTATGGGGCTTCCTTTGAGAGTTCCTATAACAGTGTGCTCTACGGCATGGCCACCATCCTGATCTGCATTATTTTGTTTGGTTCGATCTCCCTGATCTACAATGCATTTTCCATTTCCGTCACGGAGCGCACCAAGCAATTCGGGCTGTTGTCCTCTCTGGGTGCCACCAGGCAGCAGTTGATCCACAGTGTTTTATTTGAGGCCTTCAGCCTATGTATCATCGGGATACCCTTAGGGATTCTGGCCGGAATTGCCGGCATCGGGATCACCTTCTCCCTGCTGGGCAACTCCATGTCGAATGTGCTCCTCCGGGGTCAAGGTGTTGTCTTCGCCCTGCATGTATCTCCGTCAGCCGTGATCTGCGCGGCTCTCATTGGTCTGCTTACGGTGCTGATCTCCGCCTATCTTCCGGCCAGACGATCTGCGAAGCTGTCACCCATTGAGGCCATCCGCCAGACCACAGACATCACCATCCGGGCCAGAGGCGTTAAGACCTCACGGCTGACCTATCGGTTGTTTGGACTGTCCGGTATGCTTGCCTCCAAGAATTTCAAAAGGAACCGGAAGAAATACCGTGCCACAGTCATCTCCCTGTTTGTCAGCGTAGTGTTGTTCATCTCCGCCAGCAGCTTCTGCTCTTATCTGATGACAGGTGCAGCGAGCGTTATGTCGGATGCCGGCTGTGACATTTCCTATCGCCGCTACCCTGACATCACTGCCGATACGGTAGAAGGCGAAGATACTTCCGCAAGCGAGGAGATCCCGGAAGAGACCGAAGTTCTCACCAACGACGAACTGCTAAGGACGCTGTCCTCCCTGGACGGCATCACCGAGGCAGCCTGGGCTCAGAATATATCTTCCACGGTCTATATCGACAAAAGCGCCCTCAGCCAGGAATATCTGGACTTAGTTGCTGACATACCGCGGGAACAGGACAGTCAGGATTCGGCTGTGCAGGACAAGATCCGCATAGAGGCTGCCCTCTATTTTATCGGCGACGAAACCTACCAGGCATATCTGGAAAAATCCGGGCTCTCCGCCGGACAATTTACCGATCCCGCTCAGCCTGTGGCAGTAGCTTCCGACTTCCTGCGTTTCTACAGCTCCGATACCGGGAAGTACAGTACCATGCACCTACTGTCTTCCGGCAAGTCCACTGTCACACTGATGCAGTTGAACATCCCGGAAGGATACTATAACAGCGGGTACTACAATGATGAACAGGGCAATCTTGGCTACTTCTTCATCAACAAGACCACCGACGAAGAGATCGAGGTGCCGGCAGCGGACTGTACCACCCCGGTACAGCTTGCCATCGGTTCGATTGCAGATGAGGTTCCCTTCTTTCTGGGCAATCGCTACGGCGAGACGATGATCCTTATGTATCCGGCCAGCGCTATGGAGGTTGTACTGGGGCAGACGCAGGCTGCTTCCGTTAGAATGAATTCTTCCGTCTTCTACTTTACGGCCAAGGATCATAAGAGCGCTACTGCCGATATCGCCGAAACACTCCGGGGATTGGGACTTGAGAGCAGTTCCAGTTCCGTCCAGGATCTGGCAGAGGATGCCGCCCAGGAGCGGACCTTGTTAATGATCATAACGGTATTTTCCTATGGGTTCATCATCCTGATCTCGCTGATCGCCATGGCAAATGTGTTTAACACCATTTCCACCAACATTCAGCTCCGGAGGCGTGAGTTCGCCATGCTCCGTTCCACCGGCATGACGCCCGGCGGCTTCCGTGTCATGATGTGCTATGAATGCCTGCTATATGGGATCAAAGGACTGCTGTACGGACTTCCGGTTGCCCTCGCTGTCACTTTCTGGATCTACCGGAGCATATCAAGCGGCTGGGTGGTTCGCTTCTATATCCCATGGTACAGCCTCGTCATCGCCATCGGCAGTGTGTTCCTGGTGGTGGGCAGCACGATGATCTACAGTATGCGAAAGATCGGGAAAGAGAATATCATGGATAACCTGAAGAGTGAAACAACGTAGGTATATCGCAACAGTTCAGCCATCGCGTATATCATGGGCGAATCATGCTCGCATGAATGAGCACGTGATATACGCGATGAGGTGAGCGCCATTTTATGAGCAAAGTTAGCTGCGGAGCAGCGACAAAGCACTGTAAGTGCCTTTGCGAATGGCGCGGCTGAACTGTTACCGTTATTATAGCAAAATTTTACTATACTCCACCCCCTGCTGCTCCAGCAGCTCCATCTCGCGCTTCTGGCAGGTGAAAAGGATCACCTGATCCTGCTGACCTGCCAGCCACCTAAGCGTCCGCGCAAGCCTCCGATCATCATAGGCGCAGAAGGTCTCATCCAAAAGAACCGGCATGGGTTCCTCCTTCATCAGGCAGCGCCCTACCCCCAGCCGCAGAGCCAGATACAGCTGTTCCATGGCTCCGCGGCTCAGCTGCCATGGTTCCAGCCGTCTGCCCTCTTTGCAGACCGTTACCTGCCCGTTCTCCGTCACCATAAGGTCGTCGTATCTTCCGCCTGTGATCCCTGAGAAGATCCCGGAAACCGCCGCCTGGATACCGTCCCGGTTGGACTGATAGCTATCCCTGGCTGTCCGCTCCAAAACCTCATAAGCCAGCCGGATACTCTTAAGCTCTGTCTCTATCGCGCGCTCGGTCTTCGTCGTGCCGCTTACTTCTTCCATCTCCTCACTGAGATTATAGAGACGCGTTCTTTTCTCTGCAAGCTGCTCCGTCAGGAGGTTACGGGCGGCAGCAATCGTGTGGATGGATGTCCCGCCGTGCCCGGTTCCGGCAATACTATCCCGGGCTTCTACGTCGGCAGTGGTATTCGAATTCCCTTTCCTTCGCCGGAAAATCCACCGAAAAAGCCTCAGGATCCACCCAATGACCGGTATCCGCCAAAGAATACCCTCCCTACGACCACAATCCCCTGCCGTCTTCTCCGCTCCCCCTTTCCGCTCTGTCTCTGACAGTCTTTCCGCTTCCTCTCTCCGCTCTGTCTCTGTGGACTTCTCCGCATCCGGATCGCGTTCAAGCCCTGCCAGCTTCTCCTCCAGCTGTCGGATATCCGAAAGGAGCACCTCCTGCTCCCAGGTAAGCCGTTCCTGGCGTTCCCGCCTCCGCTGCTGCTCCAGCTTCAGCTTCTGTTCTTCCTTCCTGCGGCGATCCTCCAGCGTCCGCTGGGCCATAGAGACATCGATCCCGCCATCCCCGCCGTACATGCTGTTGACCAGTTCCCGCCTCAACAGTGCCACGAAATCCGCCTCCGTCACGACTGCCGCCTGGGCGATACAATACGTGTTCTCATAAAGTCCCTTGCCGACATCTCCCAGCAGAATATCCAGATCGCCGTGCTCTATGGATAATTCTTCCCCATCGTTAAGGCTAAATAGCCGCGCCGTCTTCTCCTTATGATAGAAGTTTCGCTCTATCCTGAATTCCTTCTCGTAACCCGCTGCGCCGGATCCGCCAACTGCATCCCGGCCTCCAGTCACGGCAAATTCCAGGCTTCCCGCATAATAAGCCGCTGCATTCCACGGCTCACAGCGCTGATACCGATCCGCCTTTCCCGCTCTTCCCCGCTGCTTCTCCAGGCCGAACAGCATCGCCACAAGGAAGCTGTGAAGGGTGGATTTCCCACTCTCATTCTCTCCATACACCACATTAAGCCCCGGCGAAAAAGAGATTGTCTTCTGATGAAATTTTCCAAAATTCGTAAGCTCTGCTTTCTTAATATACATGTGAATTCCCCATCAATGCATCCACGCCCAGGTACAAAGCCCTCCTTGTGACCTCATCCTGCGGCATAGCCAGAAGTTCCTTGATATACCGATCCACGATCTGTCCCCGGTATTCCTGCTGCAGCTTCACGAAATCATAGCCCGGATGGCTTCGGTCATCCACCGCAGCCACTCGGGGCAGCTTCGACAACGCCTCCACATCCGGTGTAAATTCCGGTGCGCAGTCACCGCACAACACCAGCACAGCAAGCTGATACGGTGCGAGCTGTGACAGCCGTTCCTCTGCCAGCCGAAGCAGCGAGGCATTCGCTGTGCACGCTTCCACCGGAAGTCTCACCTCCCGATACTCACATCCACGGATGGGATAGAAGGATGCGCGCGTTCCCCGTGGTCCAAGTTCGGCGATCCAATAACCTCGCGGTCCGATATCCCCATGCTCCATGGGCTGCAGATTTCCCGCCATAACGATCCGGTTCTCCCGAAGCTGACCCGGCTGATGAATATGCCCCAGTGCAATATAATCAAAATCCATGGCTTCCAGTTCCTTAAGCTTCAGCGGCACATGCTTCTCATCTCCGCCATGCGCCAGCAGGATATGATACCGCCCCTGGGGCTTCTTTACGATCCCGCGATAGCGCTCCTCGCGGATCTCCCGATGCTCGAAGCTGAAGCCATACACCGTTGTGGCAAACTCCGGGAAGAACAGTGCCTCCGGCTGCTCCGAAGAAAAAAAGCTAACATTCTCATTCCATGGGTAATTGCGATAGAAAGAATTCCTGCTTAAATAATCATGATTTCCCGCCATCAGCACCACCCTGGCTCTTGTCAACCGGGACAGGATCCCGTTCACCTCCGCAAGCTCCCGCTTTAAGGGCTGTCGGTGAAACAGATCCCCGGCGATCAGCACCAGATCCACTTGCTGCTCTTCGGCAGCATCGATGGCCTGGGCGAAAGCCTCCCATAGCTGCCGTCCCCGGCCCTCACCCCATGGCTTTCCTTTATCCGGCTCCATGCCAAGATGGACATCGGCCATATGTAATAATTTCATCCCATGCTCCATTCTTCCGCACCCCGGCGGCAGTGATTTTCGCTTCCCATGAATAAAACCCCACGGATTGCTCCACACTTTACGCTCTCGCAATCCTATCTAATATCTTACCATAGCGAACATTTGTTTGCAATCCTGCATTGTAAGAAAATCTTAAAATTATTTTAACCATTTTAGCATGGACAACTCCCCCGATATGTACTATCATACATATATCGACTTTTTCGAGAATACATAAAAGCATTATGCGAGGAGGAACCATGAGCTCCAGAAGAGAAAAATTAAGACGTCAAAAGAGAATCCTAGTTGCCATCCGGGCTGTCATCTGCGTACTTTGTCTGGTTATCGTAGTTTTACTGATCAGTCTTTTAACCAAGGCATTCCGACACAAACCGAATCAGGACGAACCGGTCAATAATATAACGGATACTAAGGATCCGAACGAAACGGATAACAAAGATGACAATACGGACACCCCGGACGAACCGGAACCCCATGTACTTACGGTCTGCATTGACCCCGGACACGGCGGAAAGGACGACGGTGCCAATTCCGGCAGCCGTCTGGAGAAAGACGATGTATTAAAGCTGGCGCAGAAGGTTGCCTCCCTCTTAGAAGAGCAGAATATCAAGGTTATCATGACACGTGATGATGACAGCTATCCCACCTTATCTGAGCGCTGTAATATTGCCAACAACGCCAAGGCGGACTATCTCGTATCAATTCACCGCAATAAGGGCAACGGCTACGGCGTGGAGACCTGGATATCCGTCAAAGCCACCCAGGAAGACAAGGATCTTGCCAACAATATCATGGCCGGACTTAAGGATGTAGGAATCCAGCGTGACCGCGGTGTCAAGACCGGAAGCCAAAGCGACTCCAAGGAGGATCTGGCGGTCAACGGAAGCTCCAACATGCCTTCCTGCCTCATCGAGCTGGGCTTTATGAATAACAGCAAGGATAACCAGCTATTCGACAGCCATCTGTCGGATTACGCCGAGGCCATCGCCAACGCCATTGTGGATACCTACAAGACACACCATCCTGACGGTGTCATATCCGCCGATAAGTCCGATCAGGCCACGGACCCGACAGACAATCCGGGACAGTCCACTCCGGGAAGCGCCTCCCAGACAGGCAGCACCTCCCACACCATGAATAACGCCCAGATCGACATCAGCTCTCTCAGCACCAAAAGCGAAGGCTGGGGACCCGGCAGTGACTGCGACGACAAGAACCGTCCGAATTCGGCTCTCTCATATCAAAATAAATACGGTAAATACAATGCCAACTTCATCGTGCCGGACAGCGACAAGGTCTACCTGACCTTCGATGAAGGCTATGAGAACGGCTGTACCCCTGCCATTCTGGATACCTTAAAGGCGAAGAATGTGAAAGCGGTATTCTTCGTAACCTCCCAGTTTGCCAAGCAGAATCCGACACTGGTACAGCGCATCATCGACGAGGGACATATGTTGGGAAACCACAGTGTCACACACCCCTCCAAGGGGCTGCCCTCCCAATCTGTTGAGAAGCAGCAGAATGAGGTTATGGAACTCCACAATTATATCAAGGAAAATTATAACTACGAGATGCACCTGTTTCGTTATCCGGCAGGAATATTCAGCGAACAGTCCTTAGCCATCATAAACAACTGCAATTACAAGAGTGTTTTCTGGAGCTTTGCTTATCTGGATTATGATACAGCGAACCAGCCGAATCCGACAACGGCTTTGGAGAAGGTTAAGAGTCGTCTCCACCCAGGCGCCATCTACCTGCTCCATGCGGTGTCCACCACCAACACGGAGATCCTGGGTGACTTCATCGATTACATCCGGGCACAGGGATATGAAATCGGACTCTTTGATTAATGAACCAGATCCTTCACCACTTCACCCGCAAGGATCAGTCCGGCCACGGACGGCACAAATGCTACACTTCCGGGAATCACACGCTTTGACTCGTCGGACAGGATCCGCTTCGGAGTCAAAGCTTCCTCCCGTGAGTACACGACCTTCAATCTATCTACGCCTCGTTTCTTCAGTTCCCGGCGCATGACCCGCGCCAGGGGACATACCGAGGTCTCATAAATATCTGCCACCTCAAACCGGGTAGGATCCAGCTTATTTCCGGCTCCCATACTGGAGATAACCGGAACTCCGGCCTCCCCGGCACGTGTCACGATCTCCAGCTTAGCGGTAACCGTATCTACCGCATCCACCACGTAGCTATAAGAGGCAAAGTCGAATTCCGCTGCATTCTCCGGCAGGAAAAAGCAGTTGCGCACTTCCACTGCGGCCTCTGGATTGATCTCCAGGATCCTTTCTCTCATAAGCTCTGCCTTCGGCTTCCCTATCGTCCTTGTTGTGGCAATGATCTGCCGGTTGATATTCGACATGCTCACCACATCCCGGTCCACCAGCACAAAGGCTCCAACGCCGCTTCGCGCCAGAGCCTCTGCCACATAACCACCCACACCGCCAATTCCAAATATTGCCACCTTTGCCTGCTGCAAGGCCGCTACTCCATCTTCTCCAAGGAGAAGCTCTGTTCTGATAAATGTCTCTGACATGATGTTTTCCTCTCATACGCAGTGCGAGCTCGACCTGTCACTGCTCATTGCTTTCGTAAAGAGTATATCCTATTCTTCCACACACGTCAATGACCTTTCAAGAGGGAGAAGGACAACGGTCACAACTGCATTTTGCGGTACCACGATCTCCTTGCAGCCATCCAGTTGTTCCGTCCGCAGAGCCACAGCCTCCGGCTTCTCAAACGTATTCACCATCCGCTTATCACTCCCGCCGACACACCAGCACTCCGTCATCCGCAAAGCACCCTCCGGCTCCGCTTCCACACGAACGGCAACAGACTCCTCACGCAGATTCACAACCCGCAGGAACACCTTTCCCGCCGCATGATCCTCCACTGCGTCAAAAAACACATCGTTCAACGCCTGCTCCGCCTTCGCTTCCAGAACAGTATCCCCCGCAAGCTCCGACAGCATCCGCTGGACATAATAGCTGGGCGTCCCATACACTGCCTTGTCGTCGAACCAGATCAGATTCGGCCCCCATTGGGCATATCCGTCCCTGGCCAGCAGCGGCGCATAAGACAACAGCGGTACCTTATCTCCATTCTTCTCTACCCCCAGCAGGAACGCCGCCTCCGCCAAAGCCGCTCCCAGGGTATTTCGCTCATCAAGCCGCCGTATATCCTTGGGGTGAGCCGCATACTCCCCCGCGAACACCTTGATGTCTCCCGGATAATCATCATAGAAGTCCGTATGTGCCACAAACCATTCCGGCGGCATATAGTAATGCTCATCCACCGCATAGACAAAGCCTTCTCTGGCCTTCTCACCTGCCCGGTAGAATTCCCACGCCATATGATATTTCTCAGAGGTGACATCCGGCCCGGCCGATCCGATCAATTTGATCTCTGGATACTTCTCATGGATCGCCCGTTCAAAGCGGCTGTACCGCTGAAAATACGCCGCGTCCTTCGTCTCCCACTGTTCATTCCCGACTCCCAGGAATTCCAAGTGAAAAGGAAGCACATGGCCCATCCCGGCCCGGACAGCCCCCCAGTGCGTCTTTGTGGATCCGTTGGCAAATTCAATGAGATCCAGCGCATCCTGAATATATTCCTCAAATTCCGACGAACCGATCTCTGCCTTCTCATAAGACTGAAACTGGCACGCCATCCCCACATTCAGCACCGGAAGCGGCCTGGCTCCCAGCAATTCCGATAACAGAAAATACTCATAATAGCCAATCGCCAAAGACTGGTTATAATGAGAGAAGCTTCCATGATAGCCATTCTCGCGGCTGTTCTCATGCACCGCCCACCGATTCCAGTTATTTTTCCTGTTCTCCAATGGCTTTAGGGTATCCTTATACCGATATCGGTTCGCCAAGGTATTCCCCTCCACGATACAGCCTCCCGGAAACCGCACAAATCCCGGTTTTAACTGCTCCAGCATGGAGAAGATATCCTTCCGAAAGATCCCAGCCACCGCATCCGACGGCTTCATGGAAATAAAATCAAATTCCACGATGCCGGCTTCCGCTAAGCGGATCACAAAATCTCCGTGGACAACTTCCTCCTGTGCTTCAAGGGAAAGCTTGTACTTCTTCCAGCTCTTTTCCGCTCCCCTGACGCCCGGTGTCGGGTAAAATACACTTGAAGCAAAGGTTTTCCCTTCTTTTTCCACACTGATCTGAACCGCTCCGGCATATTCCACGCATCTTACGTAGAGGGACACCTGATAGATACCGCCTTTTTGCAGATAGATTCCATCATACGCCTTGTTGGAAAATCCAAAGCCCCTTACAGTTGACATAACTCTGAGATAGTGGGGATTCTCCTCCGCCACCGGACTTCCGGTAACCACAAGCATTTTCGATTTTTCTTCACCGTCCGCCATGCTTCCGGTAACCACAGACATTCTCGACTGTGCTTCGCCGTCCACCATCCGCCAGGCATATCCGCCGTCATGAACCACGCAATAGTCCGCCTTGTCCCCGTAGCAGTCCAGCGCCTCAAAATTCCCATTTTCCAGCATTTCCGCATTCAGGCCGCCATCCAGCGCGTAATTAATATCCTCAAAAAAGATACCGATCCGGTTTCTCTCGATCTGCTTCTCTTTCTTCCCTGTTATCTTAATAAGCATATTATCCAACCTCTTTCTCTGCACAGTGCAGCAGCGCCTTCATATACCCGGTAGAATATGCCCAGGCCGCGTTCTGTCCGCCAAATTCCTTCACGAAGGTGGGAACATGGTCGCAGTGGATCGCTCCGTCATAGCCGCAGGCAACCAGTTGCTTCATGGCCTTGTACATATCCATGTAGCCATCCTCTAACAGCGTCTCTTCAAAATGAACGCCACAGGAGTTTACATTTCGGAAATGAACGATAAGCACCTTCTTATTTTCCACAAAATATTTGATGTCCTCCAGCAGATCGCCAAATGCCGGACCGCCCTCCAGCCAGCAGCCGAAGCACATCTTCATTCCCAGATACGGGCTGTTGTCCACCAGCTCAAAGGCCCGCTTGTAGTCTGCCGCGGAATGGATCAGGTTATGGAAGCCTTCCAGGGTAGGTACCGGAGGATCGCAGGGGTGCAGCGCCAGCTTCATCCCGGTCTCTTCACATACCGGAAGCACCATATCCATAAAATATTTGAAATTAGCCCAGATCTCATCCTCTTCATACACTTTGCCAAAGGCCAGGTCATGCCGATACAGCTCCTGCATATCCACAATTCTTCCCACGGCGCCCCGCATCTCCTTTCCCACCGCAAATTCCGTGGTGGAAACACGTCCGGCATCCCAGGTGACATAGCCCACCTTCACGCCTGCGTTGGCAATGATCCGGTTCAGATCGATGTACTTTTCAATCCACTTGTCCCGCTCCGGCAATCCCAGCGGAATGGACGGATGTTTATAATAATTGGCATTTCCGGCATCGTTTACCGTCAATCCGATCTTATTGCAGCGGTCCAGGAATTTGTTGACGCCGTCATAATTGGAATCCTCATCCCGGAACATGACAAAGCAGTTATCTACTCCCATCTGCTTAATGAACCTTAAATGGTCATCCGTATAATCTGAGGTGACAGGCATCTGTACTTTCATAAGACTCTTCATCATTTCTTCCCTCTCTATCAAGAATGAGAAAGGCTGTTCCAAAATCATAACAGCACTCTTTTGAACAGCCTTTCCTTTTTTGTAGTGTTATAAAAAATTACTTTTTGATATACATTGCTTCCGGTGACCACTGCACGCCGACCGTCTGCTGTAATCCGGAATCCACTACTTCCCCATGGGTATAGGCGGCCGGATATACTGCAGCACAGGGGATCAACAGTGCGTAGTCATATACCAGAGCCTTGGAAGCCTTCTTTAACAGATCCTTCTTCTCGTCCAGGGTAATCGCTGCCTTGGCGCCGAACAGTGCCTCCTCGTAATCCGCCGGATGAGCCATCATGTTCTGATAGTTCACACCCTGGCTGGAATACAGACGAATATAGTTGTTGGTGAAGTCCAGCTTGGAAGCGCCGGAACCGGTAATGATACCGTAATCATATACGCCTTCCTTCTTCTGCGCATTGAAGTCCGCATCGGATAAGGTCTTGATTTCTGCTGTGATACCGATCTCTCTGCATGCTTCCTGCAGCAGTACGGCGATCTTGTTGGTGTATTCCTGGGTTGTGATAACTGTCTCAAAGCCATTGGGATAGCCAGCCTCACTCAGCAGCTTCTTGGCAAGCTCAACGTCCTTCTCATAGAAGGGAACAGACTCGTCATAGCTCCATGCACCGGGTGCGCCGAACTGGGTAACTGCCTCTCCGTTCAATGTCCGTGCAAAGCCTTCCCAGTCAATGGCATGCATCACTGCCTGCCGAACCTTCAGATTCGAGAAGGGAGACTTCTCATCCCCGGAGCAGAACATGGCATACTTGATGCTGGCCAGATCCGATGATTTAGCCGCCGTATTAACGCCTGCACTGGAGATCTGGCTGATAACCGTCTCATCGGTGGTAACAAGTACATTCACCTCTTTGTTCAGGAATGCAGATACCTGTGCGGTTGTGTCAGACAGCCAGTTGATGACGATCTGATCCAAATGGCCTTCCCCTTCACGCCAGTAGTTCTCGTTCTTCACATAGGTCATATGGTCGCCCTTAATGTACTCTTTCAGCACATATGCGCCGGTTCCCACCGGATTGATGGCCGCCCAGTCTTCTCCGTGCTCCTCAAAGGCAGTGGGAGAATAGATGAATACTTCACCCAGAACGGTCTCAATATTGTTGGCCCATTCCTTATACTTCAATTCGATGGTGTAATCTCCGGTTGCCGCATAGGATTCCGGCCTGCTGTGCAACCATCACCGCAACGTTTCCGCCGATGATAATATCCACCTGATCCGCCACCGCCTGATCGGCGGCCAACTGCAGATCCTCGGCGGCGCTGACATAATATTTCCGAATCTGCACATCAAACAGGTCGTCAAAGTTATCAATGTTGGAAAACATGTTTTGGAACCCGATCAACGCAATCTTGGGCCGCCTCTCCTCCACCATGCTCCTGGCCTTCTTCACCAGAATACCGATATCCTGGCCCGTCAAGGCGATCTCCACAATGGGAACATTGGTATATTTCTTGATCTCCGATGCCTGATAGCCCCGGGCAATGATGATCGAAGCGCCATCCGCCACCGACCTTCTTGCCTCATTCACTGCATTTGCCGTGGCAATGCAGCGTATCTCCTTTACCTCCAGTCCCTCTTCCGCAACCTTCTCTCTTGCCAGAGCTGCCAACTTCTCTGTTGGCAGCAACAATGCGATTCCTGCCATAGCTTTCACCTCTCATGAAAAATTCAATATATTTCATTATACCATACGTAACTCCGATTTAAAATCTTTTTGAAATCATAATTTCATTTTTGAAATAAGCATTCCGTTTTTTATTTCACTTTCCGATACATTATAAAAATCGTGATTTCGGGGAAAAATTTTTGTTTTTTCTTCTAATAGTCAAAATGAAATTTCGGGGATATAATCTATAATAGAATTTCCCCCTTCGAAGGCGAAGGGTAATTTCCACCAGCAAGGAGGTTATTATTTATGAGACAATTAAAGAAATGCATCGTGATCCCGGATTCCTTCAAGGGAACCCTCTCTTCCATAGAAGTATGCGATACCATAAGAGCAAGCTTCGAAGCCCTGGTTCCTGACTGTCAGGTTGTGTCGATCCCCATAGCCGATGGGGGTGAGGGAACCGCAGATTGTTTTCTGCACGCATTGCCTAACGCCGAGAAGATCTCGCTGACAGCCAGCGGTCCCTTCGGCGAGCCGGTCTCCTGTTATTATGTAAAATCCGGCTCCGTCGCCATTGTCGAGATGGCGCAGACCGCCGGACTCCCTCTGGCGGAAGGACATCTGGATCCCAGAAATGCCAGCACCTATGGCGTAGGGGAAATGATCTCCCATGCCGTCCACAACGGCTGCACAGAGATCATCATCGGCCTTGGCGGAAGCTGTACCAACGACGCAGGCGTCGGCTGTGCCACGGCTCTTGGCGTGGAATTTTTTGATTCCAAAGGAAATCTTTTCGCTCCTACCGCCGCCACGCTTTCCCAAATCGCTTCCTTCCGCATCCGAAAGGCCAACCAGCTGCTTCAGCGCTGCAGCATCACTGCCATGTGCGATATCGACAATCCCATGTACGGCCCCAACGGTGCCGCTTACATATTTGCACCCCAGAAGGGAGCAGACGAAGCCTGCGTAAAAGAACTGGATGAGAACTTAAGATCCCTTGCCCGCGTTTTCGAGACCTGTCTGGATAAAAACATTGCAGATATGAAGGGAGCCGGAGCCGCCGGAGCCATGGGCGCCGGTATCGTCGCTTTTCTGGGCGGCAACTTAAAATCCGGCATCGATACCGTTCTTGATCTGGTGGACTTTGATAAAGAATTGGCAAATACGGATCTTGTTTTTACCGGGGAGGGAAAAATCGATTCTCAGAGCCTGGGCGGAAAGGTTGTGATCGGCATCTCCCGGCGTGCCAAAAAGCAAAATGTACCTGTGATCGCCGTGGTAGGAGCCATCGGCGAAGGCGCACAAGGTGCTTATGAGCAGGGCATCCACTCCATCTTCTCCATCAACACTTCCGCAACCGATTATGAGATCGCCCGGTATCACAGCAAGGAGAATCTCGCCATTACGATGAACAACATATTGCGCACGCTGTTGCTGTGATATGTCTCAGGCGCTTACCGTCACTGTTCCATCTGTCTGCTTAAGAAACCGGACGCCACCTGGGCCAGCTTCATCTCTGTCTCCCCAAACTTCTCCTTCTCATCATGCTGGCAGAGAACTACGGCTCCGATGGCGTCCCCTTCGCAGATGATGGTGCTGACCGCCTGTGCCGAATGCTCCTCCCGGTCATCCAGAGTAACCTTGATGTACCCCTTCTCACCCTTTACCGCCAGAAAGCTGCCCCGCTCCTCAATGGCAGTCTCCAGCGGCTTGCTGATGGGCTTGCTGTCAAAGTCCTTCCGCCCGGTTCCCGAAGCGGCGATCACATGATCCCGGTCCGTGATACACACCAGGCAGCCGGTAGCCTGGGCCAGCGCGTCTGCATATTGCCCGGCAAACTGCCCCAATTCCCCGATGGGCGAATATTTCTTCAGGATGATCTCGCCCTCACGATCTGTAAATATCTCCAACGGATCTCCTTCACGGATCCGCAAGGTTCTTCGAATTTCCTTGGGTACAACCACACGCCCCAGATCATCTATTCTTCTCACAATGCCTGTCGCTTTCATAAAAATTCCTCCATTTACTGTACTTTTCCTTTACTGGGAATAGTATCTGTAAATGGAGGAATTTTATACTTAACGATCCTTACGGATTTTCGTGCGCGATCCTTATTTCAACCCCTGTATCAATATAATTAAAATCAAAATCGGCAAAACGAACTGGAAATACAGCTTCAGAAATCTTGGTATTTTCCATCCTTTTCCTGTATTCGCCTCGTCCAGATACTTGTCAAATCCCCAGCCCCATTTTGTTACACAGAAGAGCAGATAGATCAGAGATCCGATGGGAAGCAGCAGATTGCTGACAATAAAATCCTCACTGTCTAATATGTCGCGACCTCCTATCAGGTGCAAATGACTCCATACATTATATCCAAGCACACAGGGCAGACTGGCAACCCAGATAATAATTCCGTTGATCAGGGCAGACGTACCTCTCTTCCAGCCAAACATTTCCATGCAGAATGACATGATATTTTCAAACACCGCAATGACCGTTGAGAAGCTGGCGAACGTCATAAACAGGAAGAACAGACAGCCCCATATGCGTCCTCCGGTCATATTTACGAATACATTTGGCAGCGTGATAAAGATCAGGCTTGGACCTGCGTCCACTTCCACACCATAGCTGAAACAGGCCGGAAAGATAATAAAACCCGACATCAGCGCCACAAAGGTATCCAGACCGCAGATTTTCGCGCCTTCCCCTGCAAGGGTATGTTCTTTCCCCATGTAGCTGCCGAAAATCTCCATAGCTGCCACACCAAGACTTAACGTGAAAAAGGACTGGTTCATCGCTGCCGTAAGAACATTTTTCAGTCCCACGTCTGATACCTTCTTCAGATCCGGAACCAGGTAAAACTTTATTCCTTCCATAGCTCCCGGAAGCGTAATACTATGGATTGCCAATACCACTATTAAAATCAGCAGGGCACTCATCATAATCTTGCTGATCTTCTCCAGTCCGTTCTGAAGTCCGCGGCTGCAGGCCAGGAATCCCAGCGCAACCGTCAGGGTCATCCAGAATCCCATCTGCAAGGGATCCCCAAGCAGATTTTCAAAGATCCCGGCTGTCGCTGCAGCATCCATGCCTTTTGTAAATTCCCCTGTCAGAAATTTATAAAAGTAAGAAAGCATCCAGCCGGAAACGGTAGTGTAATACATCATAAGAAGACAACAGCCGAGGATAGCGACCCAGCCGTGTATGTGCCATTTGCTCCCCTTCTTCTCCAATGCCTTGTAGCCAAGCACTGCGCTCTTACGGCTTGCCCGTCCCACTGCCAGCTCCATGGTGAGCACCGGAAGTCCCATGCACACCAGGAACAACAGATAAAAGAGCACAAACAGGCCGCCGCCGCTCTCCCCTACCACGTACGGAAATCTCCAGACGTTTCCGATACCAATGGCACACCCCGCACTTACCAGCAAAAATCCCAAACGTGATTTAAAAGATTCTCTTTTCATTTCCGTTACATCCTTCCCGGTTTCATACCCCTTTTTTCTTATCCTTCGCAGCTTCATATTCCCGAAGCGCACGAAGCGCCTGTCCGCCAAGCAGATACAAGATCACGATATTAAAGATCGTCATCAACCCAATCCCTACATCTCCCAGATCCCATACAAAGGTATACGTTGCGATCCCTCCAATAAAGAGCATGATCAGGGCAAGTATCTTGTAGATGGTCTGCCAGACCCACTTATCGCCAAATAAATAAGCAACATTGCTTCTTGCATAAAACAGGACTCCGAGAAACGTGGAAAAGCTGAACAAAAACAGTGTAATCGCAATAAATACAACACCAAATTTTCCAAGATGGTAATTCATCGCCGCCTGCAGCAAATCCATGCCCGCCATACCGTCAATCGTCTGCTGTGGTGTCATAAGTATGATCATGGCCGTACAGCTGCATATTACGATGGTGTCAATAAAAACTCCCAATGCCTGGGCAAGCCCTGCCCGAACCGGGTTGTCACATTCTGCTGCTGCGGCGGCACACGGCGCCGAACCGGATCCTGCCTCATTGGAAAACAAGCCTCTCTTCACTCCGTTCATCAGCACAGCACCAAAGCCCCCGGCAACCACCTGTCTTATGCCGAATGCCTCCTCAAAAATCCTCGCAAATACAGACGGAATGCTCCTGATATTTACCGCAATGATAAACAGGGTAATAACCAGATAACAGACTGCCATGATGGGCACCATGAAATCCAGCACTTTTACCGTCGCATTCTTTCTCAATACGATCACTGCGGCAATCGCCACCAATGCAATCGTAGTATAAAGGGGTGGGATATGAAAAGCATTTGAAAAAGAAGCACTGACCGAATTACTGGTAACCTGGCTGATTCCACACCAGCAGATCAATCCCGATATGGCAAACAATACAGCCATCAGTGTATATCGTTTCTTCTTTTTCCATTTTGCTTCAAAGTATGCATGGATATAATAGGCCGGACCTCCGCGATATCCCCCATACAGAGGATCCTCTTCCTTATGAATCTGAGCCAGGGTAGCCTCTATAAAAGCGGTCGATGAACCGATCAGCGCTGTTATCCACATCCAGAATACAGCTCCCGCTCCTCCAACCGAAATAGCTGCAACGACTCCTACGAGATTTCCCATTCCAACCCTCGTTGCAGTGGATACGACCAGCGTCTGAAACGTTGACAGGCTGTTTCCATTCTTCTTCCCTTTCAGAGACCTTATCATATCCGGCAGCATCCGTATTGGCAGAAAGCGTGTCCGCACTGTAAAATAAATTCCTGTTGGAATCAGAAGAAGCACAAGGAGTGAGATACCAAGACTTCCTTCACCCGGAAGGGGAATCGTGAACAGATCTCCCCATAAGAAAGCATAGATTTTTTCAATTATTGTCACAATCATTATAAATATCCTCTTACGTTTTATTTTCGGGAAACCCGAACGCAGCTTTACTACGTTTTTTCATTATAACAGACTTTTTCGGAAAAATAAATATAAAAAAGTCCCGCAACACCTTAAAAATGAGGGATTGCGGGACTCTATCATACCATATCTGAACAAAAATCAATCTTTACTCGATGATGGTAGCTACACGGCCTGAACCAACGGTACGTCCGCCTTCACGGATAGCGAAGGTAAGACCCTGCTCCATAGCGATCGGGTGGATCAGCTCGATGGTCATCTCTACGTTATCACCAGGCATGCACATCTCAACGCCATCCGGCAGATTGCAGACACCGGTAACGTCGGTTGTCCGGAAGTAGAACTGAGGTCTGTAGTTGTTGAAGAACGGAGTATGACGGCCGCCTTCATCCTTGGTCAGAACGTATACCTGAGCGGTAAACTTGGTGTGGCAGGTAACAGTGCCGGGCTTTGCAAGAACCTGTCCTCTTTCGATCTCGGTTCTCTGAACGCCACGAAGCAGTGCGCCGATGTTATCACCAGCCTGAGCCTCGTCAAGCAGCTTACGGAACATCTCGATACCGGTAACAACGGTCTTACGAGTCTCTTCCTTAATACCAACGATTTCAACTTCCTCATTCAGATGAAGAGTACCACGCTCTACTCTACCGGTAGCAACGGTACCACGACCGGTGATGGTGAATACGTCCTCAACCGGCATAAGGAAAGGCTTGTCAGTTGCTCTCTGGGGATCCGGGATATACTCATCAATGGTATCCATCAGCTCCATGATCTTGTCGCCCCACTCGCTGCTGGGATCTTCCAGAGCCTTCAGAGCAGAACCCTTTACGATCGGGCAATCTGTGAAACCATACTCTTCCAACTGCTCGGTGATCTCCATCTCAACCAGCTCCAGCAGCTCCTCATCGTCAACCATGTCGCACTTGTTCATGAATACAACGATGTAAGGAACGCCTACCTGACGGGACAGAAGGATGTGCTCCTTGGTCTGAGCCATAACACCATCGGTAGCAGCAACTACCAGGATAGCGCCGTCCATCTGAGCAGCTCCGGTGATCATGTTCTTAACGTAGTCAGCATGGCCTGGGCAGTCAACGTGTGCGTAGTGCCTCTTCTCGGTCTCATACTCAACGTGTGCGGTAGAGATGGTGATTCCTCTCTCTCTCTCTTCGGGAGCCTTATCGATGTTCTCGAAGTCGGTAGCAGTGTTACCAGCAACTCTCTCAGACAGAACCTTGGTAATAGCCGCTGTCAGAGTTGTCTTACCATGGTCAACGTGACCGATGGTTCCGATATTACAATGCGGTTTGGATCTTTCAAATTTAGCTTTAGCCATTTTATTACGTCCTCCTTAATATTGTTGCCTCTTTGGGCTGTTTTTTAAGTTCGTTACTTATGATTATATTAAATAATCACTGATTTTTCAAGTATTTTTCAATACTTTACTTACCTTTTGCAGAAATAACTTTTTCCTGCACGGATTTTGGTACCGGCTCGTATTTCTCAAAGAACATGGAGTAGTTACCACGACCCTGCGTCTTGGAACGCAGATCAGTGGAGTAACCGAACATCTCGGCCAGCGGAACTAATGCACGAACAATCTTTCCGCCTCCCAGATCATCCATACCCTCGATACGTCCACGACGGGAATTCAGGTCACCGATTACGTCACCCATATACTCCTCCGGCATGGTTACTTCCACCTTCATGATGGGCTCAAGCAGAATCGGCGCTGCCTTGGACATAGCGTCCTTAAATGCCAGAGAACCCGCGATATGGAAGGCCATCTCACTGGAGTCAACCTCGTGGTAAGAGCCATCATATACATTGGCATATATGCCAACCACCGGGAAGCCTGCCAGGATACCTGCCTTGGTAGCCTCCTCGATACCTTCGCCAACCGCCGGAATATATTCCTTGGGGATGGCACCACCGACAACCGTGGATTCGAACTTGAACAGCTCGTCTCCGTTGGCATCCATGGGCTCAAAGTGTACTTTACAGTGTCCGTACTGACCACGTCCACCGGACTGCTTCGCATACTTGCTGTCCACGTCCACAGCCTTGGTAATGGTCTCCTTGTACGCAACCTGAGGTGCACCTACGTTTGCTTCTACCTTAAATTCACGAAGCAGACGATCAACGATGATCTCCAGATGGAGCTCACCCATACCTGCAATGATGGTCTGTCCTGTCTCCGTGTTGGTGTGTGCCCGGAAGGTAGGATCTTCTTCTGCCAGCTTCGCAAGCGCTTCACCCATCTTGCCCTGACCGGCCTTGGTCTTAGGCTCGATAGCCAGCTCGATAACCGGCTCCGGGAATTCCATGGACTCAAGGATTACCGGATGCTGTTCATCACAGATGGTATCACCGGTAGTAGTAAGCTTGAATCCAACTGCTGCTGCGATATCGCCGGAATAAACCTTATCCAGCTCTGCCCGCTTGTTGGCGTGCATCTGAAGGATACGTCCTACACGCTCCTTCTTACCCTTAGTAGCATTCAGTACGTAAGAACCGGAGTTCATCGTACCGGAATACACACGGAAGAATGCCAGCTTTCCAACGAATGGGTCTGTCATGATCTTAAATGCTAGCGCGGAGAAGGGCTCCTCATCGGATGAGTGACGCTCCACCTCGTTGCCATCCAGGTCAACACCCTTGATGGCCGGGATGTCTGTAGGAGCCGGCATATATTCCAGGATCGCGTCCAGAAGCTTCTGAACACCCTTATTCCTGTATGCGGAACCACAGCACACCGGTACTGCCGTACATTCGCAGGTCGCTTTTCTTAAGGCAGCCTTCATTGCTTCCACAGAAGGCTCCTCTCCCTCCAGATACTCCAGCATCAGATCGTCGTCCAGCTCGCAGATCTTCTCCACCAGCTCGGAACGGTACAGCTCTGCTTCATCCTTCATATCTTCAGGAATGTCTACAATAGAAATGTCATCGCCCTTTTCATCATTATAGATGTAGGCTTTCATTTCAAACAGATCGATAATTCCCTTAAACTCGTCCTCCTTGCCGATAGGTAGCTGAAGAACGATGGCATTTTTTCCAAGACGCTTACGGATCTGGTCTACAGCGCCGTAGAAATTGGCGCCCAGAATGTCCATCTTGTTGATGAATGCCATTCTCGGTACATTGTATGTGTCAGCCTGACGCCATACATTTTCGGACTGAGGTTCAACTCCACCCTTAGCACAGAAAACGCCGACAGCGCCGTCCAGTACACGGAGTGAACGCTCAACTTCAACAGTAAAGTCAACGTGTCCCGGAGTATCAATGATATTGATACGGTGCTCAAGAGCACCGGGCTTTGCTTTGCAGTTCTCCTGCAAAGTCCAGTGACAGGTTGTCGCGGCTGAAGTTATGGTAATTCCTCTTTCCTGCTCCTGCTCCATCCAGTCCATGGTAGCAGTACCCTCATGAGTATCACCAATCTTATAATTGATACCGGTATAATACAGAATACGCTCGGTCAATGTGGTCTTACCAGCATCGATGTGCGCCATAATACCGATATTCCTGGTTCTCTCTAATGGATATTCTCTTCCAGCCAAGTTTTTTTCCTCCTATATTTCTTGGACGAAAATATGACGCGAAGACTAGAAACGATAGTGCGCGAAAGCCTTGTTCGCTTCTGCCATCTTGTGCATATCTTCTTTCTTCTTTACAGATGCGCCTGTATTGTTGGCGGCATCCATAATCTCATTGGCCAACCGCTCTTCCATGGTCTTCTCGCCTCTCTTACGAGAGTATGCGGTCAACCAGCGAAGCGCCAGAGCCTGACGACGGTCTGCCCGGACCTCGATTGGTACCTGATAGGTTGCTCCGCCGATACGTCTTGCCTTTACTTCCAGCATAGGCATTACGTTGTTCATAGCCGCTTCGAATACTTCGATAGCCGGCTTGTCGGTCTTGGCAGCAACACGCTCAAATGCTCCGTATACAATCTTCTGGGCTACGCCCTTCTTACCATCTAACATGATGTTATTGATAAGCTTGGTGACCACTTTGTTGTTGTACAACGGATCTGCTAATACGTCTCTTTTCTGAGTATGTCCTTTACGTGGCACGTTCCTTCCCTCCTTAATCATGTCGTACACCTACAGGATCACTTATGTCCCCTGTATTGTACTTTTTTCTTTTTTGATTAATTCAACGGTACTCACATGTTTACCTCTAATGTGTTCGTGCGGAAATATATTCAAAAGAATGTTCTCCTGCTGTATCTTCAGCAGGATGCGCATATGCGCTTTCCAACACTAACCATAGATCAGTTTGTGATACTATTGGTGCGCTAATTACTTCTTAGCGGCTTTCGGCTTCTTGGCGCCATACTTGGAGCGGGCCTGGCGTCTGTTCGCAACACCTGCCGTATCCAATGTACCACGGATAATGTGGTATCTGGTACCAGGTAAGTCCTTTACTCTTCCGCCACGGATCAGAACAACGCTGTGTTCCTGCAGATTGTGACCTTCGCCGGGGATGTAGCTTGTAACTTCGATCCCGTTGGAAAGACGTACTCTGGCAATCTTACGAAGAGCTGAGTTAGGCTTCTTAGGAGTAGCAGTCTTAACCGCTGTACAAACACCTCTCTTCTGGGGTGCAGAAGCATCGGTCGGGCGCTTTCTCAGGGAGTTATACCCCTTCTGCAGAGCCGGCGCTGTAGACTTCTTCACGGATGTCTGTCTTCCTTTTCTTACTAACTGGTTAAATGTTGGCATTCTTTTCACCTCCTGTAAAAATGATAAAGTGCATTTGTATGCACGCTAAATTATTATATAAGCGCCGGGCGCAGATGTCAAGGTTTTTTTTATTTTTTTGCGAATGGTGCGGGCTGAACTGTTACAGTCTTTCCCAGAATTTCGGGGATTATACAACGCTATATCCCACACTTTTGCAGTTACATTTCAACTGATATAGCTTGAACTCCCGATAATTACA
>CAVGED010000072.1:0-25330 GCA_963628035.1 Paludibacteraceae bacterium | reverse complement strand
ACATTTCCACTTACTCTATTCTCCCCAGCATAGCTGGGGGATTAGGCTTTTCATTCAGCAGGAACAGGAAAGCCTTGATGCTTCCCCCGTAATTCACATCATCCACGACACCGGCAGGAAATTCTACATGGATTCGCTCACCAGTTTTAGAGTTGTAGTACACATCTGCATGATACTCGGTAACCTCCAGTATTGTGCGTACATTGACCAGCTGCTTTACGATCGTTTTTGACGTCTTTTTGAAATCAGGATCTTCCAACGCTTCCCGGGGCGGCGGCAGCAGGATTGGTTCTGTAGTAGGGATCTGCTTTTTCCTGCCGTGTCCCGGATGGCCTGGCTGGGCACCCGGCTTGCGCCCGCTTTTTTCCCGGCTGTTCCCATCTTCCGTCGAAGTACTATGAAAGTTCCGGAGCTTCGGCACGGCTCAACCTCTGATACGAAACATCTATCGTTCAATTTTGCTTGATTTTACAACATTTCCGTCTGTTTCATTTTATCCACATTTAAAAAATAAATTTCGTAACTTTTCACAATCATCGAACATGGGGAGTGAACAGTAACTCCCCCTCCCCAAAATTTGCACTCATTCGGTTCGTTTTATTGACTTTTCATATCAAAACGCATATAATAAATCAAAAGGAGGTGCATGTTATGGCACAGGCAACATTTAGCGTTCGTATGGACGACTCACTGAAAAAACAGTTTGATTCTTTATGTTCGGATTTCGGCATGACTGCCTCTACAGCAATCAATGTATTTGCAAGGGCGGTCGTTCGTGAGCGTAAGATTCCGTTTGAAATCGTTTCCCCCGAGCCGGAAATCACAAGAGAAAAAGCTATGCAGGCATTTATTTCTCTTAGAACACAGGCTGGGAAGAATTTTCCTCAAGGGATGAGTTTAGAAGAAATAAATGAAGAAATTCGCAAGGCAAGATACGGTGAGGAGGATGAGGGATGACATTTTATGCTGTGATTGACACAAATGTACTTGTTTCTGCATTGCTTTCAAGTCATGCTGACGCTGCGACAGTACAGCTTGTTGGGCGTTTAATTCTCGGAGAAATCACCCCCGTCTACAGCATTGAGATCATGAGTGAGTATCGTGAAGTACTTAGTAGAAAAAAGTTTAAATTCGATTCCAACATGATTCATTACATTTTATCAACTATAGAGAAATTTGGCATTTTAGTAACCCCCACAGCGACGGAAGTATCTCTGCCAGATATAAAAGACATCCCCTTTTATGAGGTTGTTATGGAAAAACGCGATGACAGTGCCTATTTGGTGACAGGTAATCTAAAGCATTTTCCTGTAGAACCGTTTATTGTAACAGCCCATCAAATGCTTGACATCTTAGATAGGAAAAAACAAGTATGAAAAAATCGCCCGGTACAGGTTCCTGTACCGGGCGGTTTTTTCATGGAATGAATGTATGTATTCAGCCCACGGATTGCTCCATGCTTCGCATTTCTGCAATCCTTTTATTTTCCCAGGTCGTTCTTCAGTCTTGCAGTCAACGCAGGTACAATCTTGGTCAGATCTCCGACAATCCCGTAATCGGCCACATCGAAGATAGGAGCATCCTCATCCTTATTGATGGCGATGATGATGTCAGACTCCTCCATACCGGCCACGTGCTGAATCGCTCCGGAGATACCGATTGCGAAGTACACATTCGGGCGGACGGTCTTACCGGTCTGTCCAACCTGCACATCCTGAGGCTTCCAGCCGTTCTCAACCACAGCACGGGAGCAGCTGACGCTTCCGCCAAGGACATCTGCCAGATCCTGAAGCATCTGGAAGTTCTCCTCACAGCCAACGCCGCGGCCGCCGGATACCAGAATCTTCGCATCCATGATATTCTCGGTGGTCTTCTCCTGCTTCACTACCTCCAGGATCTCCACATATTTATCGTTCGGAACAAAGCCGGGATTGTACTCCACAACTTCTGCCTTCCGGCCGGGTTCAACCGGAAGCTTCTGCATAACGCCGGGACGAACCGTTGCCATCTGCGGGCGGTTGTCCGGGCAGGCGATGGTAGCAATGGTGTTGCCGCCGAAAGCCGGACGGGTCATCAGAAGCTGATTATGCTTCTGCTCCTTGCCGGGAATGGGGTTCAGCGGGAAATCACCGATCTCCAGGGATGTGCAGTCAGCGGTAAGTCCTGTCTTCACTCTGGCGGACACGGTGGGGCCTAAATCTCTTCCGATGGCGGTAGCGCCAACCAGCATGATCTCCGGCTTATACTCGTTGATCACAGAGGCAAGTGCATGAGCATAAGGCTCTGTGCGGTAAACAGAAAGCTCCGGATCATCTACCACGATAACACGGTCTGCACCATACTCTGCCAGCTGATCCGCCAGATTTTTCACATTATAGCCCAGCAAAACTGCTGTTACGTCTGTATCAAGGTCTTTTGCCAGCTCTTTTCCTTTTCCGATCAGTTCGAAGGAAATGCTGCTCAATTCGTTATCTACCTGCTGCGCATAGATAAATACGCCTTTATATTCTTCTAAATTCATTCTTTTCACCACTTTCCTTGTCTGTAATCAGATGATATGCTTCTCTTTTAATTTGTCAAAAATGTACTCTACGGATTCTGCAGTACCGAAGTTCACCCGCTCACCGGCGCCCTTGCGGACCTTATCGGAGGCCTTGGCGATCTTGGTGGGAGAACCTGCGAGACCGATATCTCCGTCACTGAGATCCTTCAGATCATTTCTTCCCCATACGGTGACTTCCTTCTCATCGTATGCGTCGAAGATTCCACCCGGAGTCATGTAACGCGGTACATTCAGCTCGGAAAGTGCAGTAACCAGGCAGGGCATCTTCGCCTTAACCATATGGTAACGATCCTCGTACTGCCGCTTAACAACAACGGAATCGCCTTCATTCTTAATGTCCTCAGCATAGGAGATTACCGGTATGCCAAGATGCTCGGCAATCTGAGGACCAACCTGAGCAGTATCGCCATCGATGGCCTGACGGCCGGTAATGATCAGATCATATTCCAGATTCCGGATTGCCGCCGCAACGGTGGACGAGGTAGCCCAGGTATCGGCTCCGCCCAACACACGGTCTGTTACAAGAACCGCCTTATCTGCGCCCATGGCCATAGCCTCACGCAGCGCCTCTTCTGCCTTGGGAAGTCCCATGGTGACAACGGTAACTTCTGCACCCATCTCATCCTTGATCCGTAAAGCTGCTTCCAGACCAGCCTTGTCATCCGGGTTCATGATGGCCAGCATGGATGCACGATCCAGCGTACCGTCCGGATTAAACTTCACGCCGCCCTTAGTGTCCGGCACCTGTTTTATACATACAACTATCTTCACGATAATTTCCTCCTTCTACTTCAACAATGCACCAGAGATCACCATCCGCTGAACCTCTGAGGTTCCCTCGTAGATCTCTGTGATCTTGGCGTCGCGCATCATGCGTTCCACATCATATTCACGTATGTAGCCGTAACCGCCGAACAACTGTACCGCCTGGGTGGTAACTGCCATGGCAGTCTCCGCCGCAAACAGCTTCGCCATCGCTGCTTCCACAGAATAGACCTTCTGGGTTGCCTTTGCCATAGCCGCCTTATAGACCAGAAGCTTCGCAGCCTCGATCCTTGCAGCCATATCTGCCAGCTTGAACTGGGTGTTCTGCTGCTGGGCGATGCTGCGGCCAAACTGCTTCCGCTCCTTGGTATATTCGATGGAGCGATCCAGCGCGCCTTCTGCAATACCAAGTGCCTGTGCTGCGATACCGATACGTCCGCCGTCCAGTGTATGCATAGCGATGGGGAAGCCCTTGCCTTCCGGTCCTAACAGATTCTCCTTGGGGATCCTGCAGTCCTCGAAGATCAGCTCATAGGTGGATGATCCGCGGATACCCATCTTCTTCTCCTTTGTTCCGAAGGAGAAGCCCGGAGCTCCCTTATCAACGATAAATGCGGAGAAGTTCTTCTTCTTTCTTCCCTTCTTGTCCTCCGTCACGCTGGTAATGGCGATAACGATATACACGTCTGCCACCTTACCGTTGGTGATGAAGCATTTGGAGCCGTTCAGCACCCACTCGTCTCCATCTAAAACAGCCTTGGTCTGAGCGCCCTGCGCGTCAGTACCTGCGCCGGGCTCGGTCAGGGCAAATGCGCCCAGCTTCTCACCCTTGGCAAGCGGTACTACGTACTTCTGCTTCTGCTCCTCGGTTCCGTAGGTCAGGATCGGGTCAATGCAAAGTGAGGTGTGTGCGGAAACGACAACACCTGTGGTGGCGCAAACCTTGGAAAGCTCCTCCACGCACATAACATAGGTCAGAGGATCGCAGCCCTGTCCACCGTATTCCTTGGGAACAGGAATGCCCATGAAGCCTGCCTTTGCCATCTTCTTTACCGTTCCCATCGGGAATTCTTCTGTCTCGTCCACTTCCTGGGCAAGAGGTTTCACTTCTGTCTCGGCAAACTCTTTGAAAAGAGTTCTGGCCATCTCGTGCTTTTTATCTAAACTGAAATCCATGTTTCAAATTCCTCCTTGTTATACGATTACTGCGCGTCAATCGGTGTCTTGGTGCGGTCGGCATTGTATACATAAAAGCCCTTTCCGGTCTTGGCGCCAAGATTTCCTCCGCGAACCATCTTACGAAGCAGCGGGCATGCGCGATACTTGCTGTCACCCGTCTCCTTGTAAAGTACATCCATGATAGCAAGGCAGATATCAAGACCGATGAAATCACCCAGCTCCAGGGGACCCATGGGATGATTTGCGCCCAGCTTCATAGCCGCATCAATGCCGGCGATATCGGAAACGCCCTCCATCTTGATAAAGGCTGCTTCATTGATCATTGGGATCAGAATGCGGTTTACTACAAAACCGGCTGCCTCGTTTACCTGTACCGGAGTCTTGCCGATCTCCTCGGAGATCTTCTTGATGGTGCATACTACCTCTTCCGGTGTGTTCACGCCTGCGATCACTTCCACCAGCTTCATGCGGTCTGCCGGATTGAAGAAGTGCATACCGATCATGGGTCTTGTAAGACCGTTGCCGATCTCTGTGATGGAAAGGCTGGATGTATTGGAAGCGAAAATGCATTCCGGCTTTGCAATCTTGTCAAGCTCAGCGAATGTTGTTTTCTTTACTTCCATATTCTCAAATGCAGCTTCTACGATCAGATCGCAGTCTGCGCAGAGATCTTCCTTTAAGCCCGGTGTGATCTTGGCAAGGATCGCATCCACTGCTTCCTGAGTCATCTTTCCTTTTTCCACAAGACGTGCATATCCCTTGGCAATCTTGCTCTTGCCGCCTTCAGCCCATTCCTGCTTGATATCGCAGAGTGCTACTTCGTATCCTTCCACCTGTGCAAATGCCTTCGCAATGCCCTGTCCCATTGTTCCTGCGCCAATAACTCCTACTTTCATGATATATGTCCTCCTGTTTTCATTTCTGGTGATATCTGCATCAGCAGACATGTAAGCTTTATTTATGTAATTTCACTTTTCTAAGACGCAAGAAGCATAGTCTCCCATGCTTCTCTTACCGTCTCTAATCTTATATTTAGTCTCTCTCAACGATGGTGGAGCATCCCATTCCGCCGCCGATGCAAAGAGTAGCCAATCCACGCTTGGCATCGCGCTTCTGCATCTCGTGAAGCAGTGTTACCAGGATACGGCATCCGCTTGCTCCAACCGGATGACCCAGAGCGATAGCTCCGCCGTTGACATTCACCTTGCTCATGTCAAAGTTCAGATCTCTGGCAACTGCGATGGACTGTGCAGCAAAAGCCTCATTTGCTTCCACAAGATCCATATCATCAATGGTAAGGCCGGTGCGGGCAAATACCTTCTTGGTAGATGCAACAGGGCCAACACCCATGATCTCAGGCTCAACACCGCCAAGAGCACCAGCAACCCAGGTTGCCATAGGTGTAACACCCAGCTCCTTCGCCTTCTCTTCGCTCATCACTACGATGGCAGCCGCGCCGTCGTTGATACCGGAAGCATTGCCTGCTGTTACAGAACCGCCTTCCTTACCGGAGCAGCATCTTAACTTCGCCAGGGACTCTGCAGTGGTTCCCGGACGGGGACCTTCGTCCGTATCAAACATAACGATATCCTTCTTTACCTTCACAGGAACCGGTACGATCTCATCCTTGAACTTGCCCTCTGCCATAGCCTTCTCGCATTTCTGCTGGCTGTTAGCGGAGAACTCATCCAGCTCCTCACGGGTAATGCCGTATTTATCGATCACGTTCTCTGCGGTGATCATCATATGATAATGATTGAATGCATCTGTCAGCGCGTCATTCACCATGGTATCGATCATGGTAGCGTTGTTCATACGATAACCGAAACGAGCCTTGGTCAATGCATAGGGTGCCAGGGACATGTTCTCCATACCACCTGCTACCACGATGTCAGCCTGGCCAGCCATGATCAGGGCAGCCGCCTCGTTGACACACTTCAAACCGGAACCGCAGACAACATTCAGTGTAAATGCCGGAACCTCAATGGGAAGTCCTGCCTTAATAGAAGCCTGTCTTGCTACGTTCTGGCCCTGCGCTGCCTGGATGACACAGCCCATCATGACTTCATCCACCTGCTCAGGCTTCACACCTGCTCTGTTCAATGCTTCCTTGATCACTACCGCTCCAAGATCTGCTGCCGGTACTGTGCTTAATGCTCCACCCATTTTACCTATGGCCGTACGGCATGCGCCTGCTAAAACTACTTTCCTTGACATACTTCTCTCTCCTTTTCATATTTTCCCTGTTCTGTTACATTGTCAGCGGTCACATTGAGAATGTTATTTTTTTAACAATCTTTCTCAAAAAAAAAGCTGTGCTCCGCCAGACAGGTCAGGTTACAAGGTCTGGTTGCTTACTACACAGTCTCTTTCTCTCTTTCTCTGAAACCTGACCTTATCATATCACACATGGTTAAGAAGTGCAATAGAAACTTTGTTAATTTTTTGACGTTTTTTGTAACCTGAACTGTTACTCCATTTCATCAAGGAATTCAAAACCTATTGAAAAAAACCTTCATGTCATGTACAATAAACTGTAAAGCGAAACTATAGAACGGAGCGATCATGAAAATGAAAACAAAACTCCACTCCATAATAAATACGGCTATCATCCTGCTTCTGGCAGGAATATTGACATGCCTTCCGGTCTCTGCCACACAGAAGCAGATCGATGAGGTCAATGACAACATCAACAAGCTTGAGCAGGAACAGGAAAACAGCAGGCAGGAACTTGAGGATCTTCAGAACGACAAGACCTATCTCTCCGGTCAGCTATCTCAGCTTAACAGCCAGCTTAGTGCCTTGGCCCAGGAGCTCACAGCGCTTGCGGACAAGCAACAGCAGACCGAGCAGGATATCTTAAGCACCGAACAGGAACTTGAGACAGCCCGGCAGGAAGAAGAAGCGCAGTATTCAAATATGAAAAAACGCATCCGTTATTTCTATGAAAACGGAGATGAATCTTTGCTTGCAGTATTGCTTTCCGCCAGCGATTTTGCAGATTTCTTAAACCGCAGCCAGTACGTGGAGAGCATGTACAGCTATGACCGTAAAATGCTGGAGGAATTTCGACAGCTGAAGGAAGAGATCGCCGCGCGCGAAACACGTCTTAAGGAAGATCGTCAGGCTCTTGCAGAGTTGGCAAATCAGCAGGAGGAAAAGCTTGCGAAGGTGAAAACCTTACTGGCGCAGGTGCAGGGTAAGATTGATCAGAGTAATCAGCAGATCGCAGATACCAAAAATGATATAGCAGATTATGAGGCACAGTTGGAGAAGCAACGTGCCTATGAGGCCGAGCTTGAGAAGCAGAAAGCCATCGAGGATGCAAAACGCCTGGAAGAGATCAAGAGGCAGGAGGAACAACTGCCGCCCTTTTCCAGCAGTGATGAAAATGACATCCGCATGCTGGCGGCATTGATCGAATGCGAGGCTGGCGGCGAGAGCTACGAAGGCAAGCTTGCGGTAGGCAGCGTGGTCATAAACCGTGTCCGCAGCAGTTACTTCCCCAACACCCTGGTGGAGGTCATCTACCAGAGCGGGCAATTCTCTCCGGTGGCCAGTGGCCGCTATGCCACTGTTCTTAGCCGCGGAGCCTCCCAGGAATGCGTCCGGGCTGCCACTGAAGTCCTTGCCGGCAATATCACCCTGAACTGCCTCTATTTCCGTAGAAATACTGGGATCATCCAGGGTACCGTGATCGGTAACCATGTATTCTATTGAGGAAAGTCCTCTATTTCTGATGGCAGTTGATGCCGCATGTGCTGCAGTTTCCGCCGCAATGGCAGGACTTTCCCTTCTTCTTGTCACGCACCATGGTGCAGATCACAAGAATCACAATCGCAACTACAATAGCTCCTACAATGATCGTTCCCATAATTTTCCTCCTTGCGCTATGCGCACACATCTCTTTGCTTCACGGTTAGTATATTCTAACTCCCATCGAATGTCAATACCATTTTTTTGTTTCAAAATACAAATTTTTGTGGTAGAATTAGTCATAAAGAATCCGAATCGGGGGAAATGTCAAAATGCAAAAATATACATATGATTATTTGATCAAAAAATTACAGGAGACCCAGGAACAAAACCAGCGGTTGAGAGAAGAAAGAGATCATCTGCAGCACTCCATAAGCGATCTGTTCTGGAGTAGCGACGAAGAAAACTCAAAGCTAAAAGAACGCATTGAGCTATTAGAAAACACCATAGAAGAGCTATACTCCGCAATCGAAAATTTACAGAACCAGATAGCCCGATATGAGCAAAAATCAAACCCATTAAAAGAAAGCATACTCAAGGATGCTCACAGCGAAAACTGGCAGGATATCTTCTGTAAAAACAACCATGGGCAAAACCAGGATTTTTATGTAGAAGAAGAGACAATAAGAAAATTTGCCGAGGATGTGGGAGCGTTCGGCGGCTTTCATTCAAGAAAAGATTATGAAAGAATCTTAAGGCAAACCATAAGCGACTATGCAGACAGCATTATAGCGTTTATAGAAGGAAAAGCGCCAATCAAAACAATTGTCGCCGAGTATCCTGAAAGTGTCGGTTACATGATCAGCAACAACGAAAAGATAAATGTAAATTCCGTGGAATTAATCCTTCTGAAAGACAAAGAAGATGTTTCGAAGTACGGTTTTCTTATATCTAACTTTGTTCCGTGCAGAAACAGCGGGCAAAAGTAACAGTTCAGCCCACGCCCATTCGCAAAGACACCTACGGTGTTTTCTCGCTGCTACGCAGCTAACTTTGCTCATAAATGGGCGTTTCCTCAGACCGATATCAGTCCGTCAAATTCGTGCAAGCACGATTTGCCGTCCTTCTTCGGTCTGGCTGAACTGTTACAAGTAAAATACATGAAAACCTGTTTTTCATTGCCTTTTTTCCAATTTAGTGCTATAATAGCTTCTGCTTAGCGAGGTGTTATCGAGCTTAGCAGAACTAATACCTAGCCACTTAGCGAGGTGCTTCCGAGCTTAGTGGATATGGTACAATAGACACAGCTATTCACTTTTAGACATGAGGAGAAGGAACATGCATATTAACGAATCTTCGGAAAACTACTTGGAAACGATTCTGATTTTAAGCAAACGGCTGCCTGTAGTGCGGTCTGTAGATATTGCAGAAGAGCTCGGCTTTAAGAAGTCCAGCATCAGTGTTGCCATGAAGAATCTGCGGGAAAAGGGACACATCGTGGTAAATAAATCCGGTTTCATCACCCTGACGGAATCCGGACGACAGATTGCCGAGATGATCTTCGAACGCCACGAACTGATCTCTGACTGGCTCACCAGCCTGGGCGTCGATCCGGCGATCGCCGTGGAGGATGCCTGCCGGATGGAACATGTCATCAGCAAGGAAAGCTTTGAAGCCATCAAGAATCATGTGAACAGCCGCCCCCAATAGGAAGCGGCTGTTTTCATATGCTATCTTTCCGACAGATATTCCTTCGCTGCTCTTCCGGCCAGATAACGGGACAGATTGAAGGTTCGCACATCCATATGCTCTCCCTTCGCCGCTGCCCTTGCAAAATACACTTCCAGTTCACAAGCCGGACACTGAGCCCATGCCTCATATTCATCCCCCGACCAATAAATCACACATTTTTCTGAATGATTCGTATGTGAAACACGCAGATCCGCCAGTGCCGGGGCAGCGTCCATAGACAGACCACACAGGTATTCGACATCCTCATAATCCATCTCCTCTCCCCACTGAGCCACGTTATACCGCGCGATCCAGTAATCCGCACGACCGAAGGACAAGAGCAGATAGAACACTGTCACCAGAACCATGCCGTATCTGAAAAAAGGAAACTTCTTTCTCCATATCTGGGCAATCACTCCCGCCATCAGAAATGCCAGCAGCGCCAGGAACCACAGTACCAGCACCCGCAGGAAAGTCAGATGATAAGTCCCGATATAAAGGATCATCCGCAGTGCACTTGAGGCGATCATGATATAGGTACAGCCGGAAAACACCAGCAGAAGAATCTTCAGCAGCCTGTTTTCTTCAAACAGGCGGATACAGCAGAGCACCAGCGCCAGGTTAAAAATGCACAGGAACAGCAATTGGAAAAATCCCTGGTGCGCATACTGTGCATACGTATACCCCGCCGGCAGCACCAGCCCTCCGGTAAAGAGGAACACCAGCTGTATCACACAGAAGATCAGGTACACCGCTGTTATCATAGCGATAAATGTGACCGCCGTCACCGGATTCTTCCGATACTCCTTCTCCTGCCATCTTGGCATATTGCGCCGGGTAAGCACCGCCAGAAACGCATAGCTGGCAAAAAAACCAAACAACAAAAGAAAAATTACAAGCACAACATTGGGTGACAGAACGACTTGATCCAACAGACGACGGAGTCCGCCGCCGATATACTGATCAAAGATTGCATCCGCACTGCTCAGCATGGTCACCACGAACAACAGTAACGGCAATCCGATCAGGATTCCCAGTAGCACAGGCTTCACATACGGATTCTTCGCTTCCCTGCTCTTCTGGCTTCTTCTGTATTTTCCAAAATGTTGAAACGGTGCCGCTATCATGGGAATCATGCACAGATAAAAAAAGCAGATATTGCACAGCGATTGTCCCAGATTCCAGTTCGCCTCCGGGTAAAACTGACGCAGCATGAACACCACTAACAAAAGCAGAATCCCAACCGTATTAAAAAATACAATAAAAACATTGTCGGTCAAGGCTGTGCTGATTCCCAGAAGCAGAACAGGCGCCACATAATACACATTCTCCCTGCGCCATGCGATCTGTGCCTTCCGAAGAAACAACACACAGACTCCGATTGTGGCCGCCACGATCAGCGGAAAGGTCACGCCCACATAATTCTTATAAAAGGCGATCGTAAAACATATGCCATAGATCAGAGAAACTACCAGGAAATATATTGTATTCTGCTCCATGACAGGGTTGGCCTGCTCCTGCTTTGCCTCATTCGGAGATTTCTCTTCCTTTATTATCGGTTCCATATACGTTATCCTCCTTGTGATTGATTTCACTTAAGGCAAGTATATCACGTCAAAGTCGGACTGTCAATACATTTTTATCGTAATTCGATATATTTTTATCAAGTTTTTATCTTTTTTACCCAAGCGCCACATCAAGTACCATCATCAGCGCGAAACCAACCGCAAACCCGATGGTTCCCATATTCGAATGCTTCCCTTCTGAGGCCTCCGGGATCAGCTCCTCCACCACCACATACATCATGGCTCCCGCCGCAAAGGACAGCACATAGGGCAGTACGGGCGTGAGCACATTTGCCAGAAGGATCGTGATCACCGCCGCGATGGGTTCCACGATCCCCGACAGCATACCGGACAGAAACGCCTTGCCGCGGGTGCCGCCCTCACTCTTCAGGGGCATGGAAACAACCGCGCCCTCCGGGAAGTTCTGGATCGCGATGCCGATGGACAGCGCCATGGCTGCCGCGAAGGTAATGTGGCTGTTCTCACTGAGCATTCCCGCGAAAACAACGCCCACCGCCATTCCCTCCGGGATGTTATGAAGCGTCACGGCAAGCACCAGCATGGTAGTTTTCTTAAGACTCCGCTTCGGTCCCTCCGGTGTGTCCTGTCCCAGATGAAGATGGGGAACTGCACGGTCCATGAAGAGCAAGAAAAAAATGCCCAGCAGGAATCCTCCGGCTGCCGGAACAAACGCCAGCCTGCCAAGGCCCTCGGACATATTCATGGACGGAATCAGAAGAGACCACACAGAAGCAGCTACCATCACACCGGAAGCAAAGCCCAGCAGAATCTTCTGAAGGATGGGATTCAACTCATCCTTCAGAAGAAACACACAGGCAGCTCCCAGAGTAGTACCAAGAAACGGTATCAGAATTCCAATGAACAAATTCATATGCCTCTCCTCCTTACTTCCGGGCTAACTCAGCCAGACCGACATCCGTCCGCTAAATTCGTGCAGGCATGATTTAACGTCCCTCTTCGGTCTGGCTGAACTGTTACCATACCTTATGCTTTACAGTTCGCAGTTATTCACAGTTCTTGGGAACGGAATTACGTCACGGATGTTACCCATGCCGGTCAGGTACATGACACAGCGTTCAAAGCCCAGACCGAAGCCTGCATGGCGGGCGGAGCCGTACTTGCGCAGATCGAGATAAAAATCATAATCCTCTTTCTTAAGCCCCAGCTCCTCAATACGCCCAAGAAGCTTGTCATAATCATCCTCTCTCTGGCTTCCGCCGATGATCTCGCCGATTCCCGGCACCAGGCAGTCCATGGCCGCCACTGTCTTGCCGTCCTCGTTCATCTTCATATAGAAGGCCTTGATCTCCTTGGGATAGTCCGTCACGAACACCGGGCGCTTGAATACTTCCTCTGTCAAATAGCGCTCGTGCTCCGTCTGCAGATCCACGCCCCAGGACACCTTATACTCAAAATTGTCGTTATTTTTCTCCAGGATCTCAATGGCCTCTGTATAGGTCACATGACCAAAATCAGAATTCACCACATGATTCAGCCGTTCCAGTAATCCCTTGTCCACAAAGCTGTTGAAGAAGTTCATCTCCTCCGGTGCATGCTCCAGCACATACCGGATCACGTACTTCAACATGCTCTCCGCCAGCATCATATCGTCCTTTAAGTCTGCAAAGGCAATCTCCGGCTCGATCATCCAGAACTCTGCCGCGTGCCGGGTGGTGTTGGAATTCTCCGCCCGGAAGGTCGGCCCGAAGGTATAGATATTCCGAAAAGCCATGGCATATGTCTCACCGTTCAACTGTCCGCTGACCGTAAGGTTGGTGGGCTTATTGAAGAAGTCCTGACTGTAATCCACAGTTCCGTCCGCATTCTTCGGCAGATTATTAAGATCCAGAGTCGTCACCTGGAACATCTCACCCGCGCCCTCGCAGTCACTTCCGGTGATCAGCGGCGTATGCACATAGACAAAGTCCCGCTCCTGGAAAAACTTATGAATCGCATAAGCGATCAGGGAACGCACCCGGAATACCGCCTGGAACGTGTTGGTTCTGGGTCTCAGGTGCGAGATCGTCCGCAAATATTCGAAACTGTGTCTCTTCTTCTGCAAAGGATAATCCGGTGTGGAAGCACCCTCAATGCAGATCTCCTCCGCCTGCACCTCAAAGGGCTGCTTGGCTTCCGGGGTCGGGATCAACAATCCCTTTACGATAATAGCCGCTCCCACGTTGAGCTTTGCCACCTCTGCGAAATTGGAAAGCCCATCTGCATATACCACCTGCAGTGTTTCAAAGAAGGTTCCGTCATTTACTACAATAAATCCAAAGTTCTTGGAATTGCGGATGCTGCGCACCCAGCCGCAGATCTCCACGGTCTGGTTCAGGTACTTCTCCTGATTCCGATATAATTCTCTGATATTGATCAATTCCATATTACTGTTCCTCCGACTTTCTACATCTTTTCTATATCTCTATCAAAATCCATATTCCTGCTCATCTCATACAGGCAGTCATCATTCCTCTGCTGCACTGGGCTCCGTATAGTTCACCTTGGCATTCTCCACCAGCATGGAGATTGCCTGATTGCAGAGATAGGAATCCTGCACATAGCTCTTCTCATACTCTGCATACAGCTCGTCCTCGCTGGAGTAGCTGTAGTTGCTCAACATGCTGGAAACGAATTCTTTGAAGCCTTCCTCGTCAAGCTCGATCCCTTCCTTGGCTGCAATGGTAAGAAGGATCAGCTCTGTCTCCAGATTCTCCTTCATATATTCCACAGCTTCCGTATTGAAGTCCTCTTCTGACTTCTGGTACTGCTCCTGCAAAACTTCCGCCGCACTCTTACCATACTGCTTCTGGCACATAGCCTCGAACTTCTCCTTGTAGTCATTGACACGCTTGTCAAGAAGTCCCTCCGGCAGTTCCTTGACCTGGCAGTTCTCAGCCAGCTTCTCCAGGATAGCGCTGCGTTTACTGTTCTCTATACTATATTCATTTTGACTATCCAGATACTGTTTCACATTGTCCTTCATTCCCTGAGCCGTGGTAAATCCATAATAGGCAAAATTACGTGCAACATACGCATCGGATAGCGTATCATAGGCGGCCGGAACCGGTGTCACAATGGAATTCACCGTCACATTGAAGACCACTTCCTTCCCTGCCAGATCCGGATTGTTCTCATAGGGATCCGGGAATGTCAGGTTCAGCGCCAGCTTATCGCCCACATTGGCGCCGATCAGTCCCGCCTCGAAGCCGTCGATGAAGGTGCCGGATCCGATCTTGAGCACCTGGTCGCTGGCCGTCCCGCCGGAGAAAGCTACGCCATCCTGCAGTCCTTCATAATCAATATTCACATAGTCTCCATCCTCAACCTTCGTCTTCTCTGTGGTCTCATAATCGGAATATTGGGCGATCATCCCTTCGACATAAGCCTGCACAGATGCATCCGTCACCTCCGTCTTCTCCACGGAGATCTCCAGTCCCTTATAATCCCCCAGAGTCACATATTCGGCCGGATCATAGCCTCTGCCCGCTTCTTCGCCATCCTTGTTCTTGTCCTTTCCGCAGCCGCCAAGCAGCGTCAGGGCGCATAATCCCACGAAAAGTAATACCGTATTCTTTTTCATTTTCTTTAAGCCTTTCTTGTTTCTTACTGTTTTCCTATTAAGATACCACATTTTCCGAAAAAATAAAAGCTTTTCCAACAAACCTTTGCACTTTTTCCAAAAAAAGGGTATACTGTGCATATTAGTAATGAACTCGCACTGCAGAGAGGAGCTAAAACAAGAATCATGAGTACACTAAATCTGACACTATTAACCGACCTGTACGAGCTGACCATGATGCAGGGATACTTCAAGACACAGAACCGGGAGGTCGTCGTCTTCGATGCCTTCTACCGCAACAATCCTTCCGGCGGCGGCTATGCCATCTGCGCAGGACTGGATCAGGTGATCGATTATGTGAAGAACCTTCATTTCGACCAGGATGACATCGCCTACTTAAGAAGTCTCGGAATCTTTGACGATGATTTCCTGGAATACTTAAGCAGCTTCCGCTTCTCCGGTGATATCTATGCGATTCCGGAAGGCACCGTTATCTTCCCCAGGGAACCGCTGGTGAAGGTAGTTGCTCCCATCATGGAAGCACAGCTTCTTGAAACCGCTATTTTAAATATCATCAATCACCAGAGCCTGATTGCCACCAAGGCCGCCCGCGTCTGCTATGCAGCCCAGGGAGACGGCGTGATGGAGTTCGGCCTGCGCCGGGCCCAGGGGCCGGATTCCGGAACCTACGGAGCCAGAGCCGCAGTGATCGGCGGCTGCATCGGCACTTCCAATGTGCTGACCGGCCAGATGTTCGACGTGCCGGTAAAGGGAACACACGCCCACAGCTGGATCATGAGCTTCCCGGATGAATACACCGCCTTTAAGACTTATGCGAATCTGTATCCGTCCGCCTGCATCCTTCTGGTGGATACCTACGACACCTTGAAATCCGGTATGCCAAACGCCATCCGGGTGTTTAAGGAGATGCGTGAGGCGGGGGTTCCCCTGACCTTCTACGGCATCCGCATGGACAGCGGTGACCTGGCCTATCTGTCCAAGAAGGTACGGAAAATGCTGGACGACGCCGGTTTCCCCGACGCCGTGATCTCAGCCTCCAACGATCTGGATGAATATCTGATCGAAAGCTTGAAGCTTCAGGGAGCCACCATCACCTCCTGGGGCGTCGGGACCAACCTGATCACCTCCAAGGACTGCCCGGCCTTCGGCGGCGTGTATAAGCTTGCAGCCATTCAGAACGAGGCAGGAGAATTCATCCCCAAGATCAAGCTGTCCGAGAACAGTGAGAAGGTCACCAACCCCGGCAATAAGACCGTGTACCGGATCTACGAGAAGGAATCCGGCAAGATCAAGGCGGATCTGATCTGCCTGGTGGGCGAGACCTTTGATGAGAATATGAGCCTTAAGATCTTCGATCCCATCGAGACCTGGAAGAAAACGAAGCTGGCCGGTGGAACCTACACCATGCGGGAGCTCTTAGTACCCGTTTTCCAAAAGGGCAAATGTGTCTACACCACCCCGCCGGTCATGGAGATCCGGGAATACTGCAACAGGGAGAAGGACACGCTGTGGAACGAGACCAAGCGGTTCGTCAATCCTCATCATATATATGTGGACCTGTCGGATAAGCTGTATCAGATGAAAGCAGATCTGCTGGATCAGATGAGTGAAAAGGAATAAAAAAAGAGATAGTATATCTTGATTCACGAATTGCTCCGTTGCTATGCAACTCTCGCAATTCTACACACATTCGGAATCCGTTGATTTTCCAGAGAAAATCACTACTTCCTCATGTGTGAGCGGGTCAATAAGTCAGAATTCTTTTCCCACAAGTGGGAACGATTTCTGACTTTTGACCCTTGAATCATATTAGTTAAACCCGACAATTTTCTGTGACAGCTTATAGGCCGCCACGGAGATCTTCCTGCCGCCCTTCCCCGGAAGGTTCATGGCCTGTCCCATGATTCCATTTCGCAGGTGATGGAAGAGACGGATATCATAATTCTTCAGATATTTCCAAAGCTCCCGCTTCTTCTCAAGGTTCTCCTCCGTCCCGGAACGGATGCACATGATGGTGGATATCACCGTGATGATCTCCAGGTAATTGAACATGTACTTCCGCAGCTTCTTATTGGACAGCTTCCAGAGATCCACAGATTCCACCATGATCTTATTGACCTTGATCTGCTGATCGATCCGGCGGATCATCACCGCCTCATTGACCGACTGATCCTCCCGTCCGATGAAGTAACGATAAAAATCCACGTTCAGGTAGTACATCTTCTTCACATGGGGCAGCGGAACGTATACAAAAATATTATCTACATAGAAGGTATGCTTCGGCAGCTCCAGTCCGCATTCCCGAAGCAGCTGTGTCCGGTAAATCACGGAGTGCATGAGGATATAGCGCCCCTTCATGAAGTGCCCGGCTTCGTTCCAGCCAAACAACTGATCCTCCGGCAGAATCCCCCGGTAATGCATGACCTTCTTGTGCTTGGCCCCTTCCTTCTCATATACGAAGTTACTGATCAGCATGTCCAGGACATCCTTTCCGCCGCTCAGTTCCTTCAGCGTCTCTAAAACTCTCCGGTACGCCTCGGCATCTACCCAGTCATCGCTGTCCACCACCTTGAAGAACAGGCCGCTGGCATTGCGTATTCCTGTGTTGACTGCCTCCCCATGGCCGCCGTTCTCCTGATGGATGGCACGCACAATGGTGGGATATTTCTCTGCATAGCTGTCTGCGATCTCCGCTGTGGCATCCATAGAACCGTCATCCACCACCAGGATCTCCACATCCTCGCCACCCGGCAGCAGTGATTCGATACAATGCTCCATATAATCCTGTGAATTGTAGCATGGGATTGTAATTGTCAGTAACTTCATAAACCCTTTCTCCTTTCACAATTGCACTGTCTATTAGTATACACGCTTTTCCTTCGGATTCCAATCTCTTTTTTCGAAAGACTTTCGAAAGAAACTTTTAAGCTTTGCCAACTATGGGTGCCTCCCCGAAGTTCTTCTTATATGCCCGGAAAAAAGTGGAATAATTCCGAAACCCGCACTCGAAGCAGGCAGCCGTAGCCGGCATTCCCTGCCGGATCAGCTCCCTGGCATACCGAAGACGCTTGATGGTCACATAAGTTCCGATGGTATACCCCGTCTCCTTTTTAAAGGAATGCATAAGGTAATACTTGCTGGTATAGAACTTCTCTGCGAGATCATCGATGGACAGTTCTTCCGTCAGATGCTCATTCAGATAGGACAGCAGACCCAGGATCTTATCGTTGGACTGGTTGGTGGCCAGAAAGCTCAGATCGTCATGGACTGCGGCCCGGTTTAACTGTATCATAAACTCCAGGAACAGAATATCCCGGTACAGCTCTCCCCCGTAATCCGTATCGTTAAGAGACTGTTCCAGCTCCATAAGCACCGAAAAAAGCTTGCTGTTCTTCATGGAGGACATACGAAGCACGCTGGACTTCTCCTGCCCCGCCCGGACGAAGCAGAGTCCAAGGTCGCACGTCTCCTTTTGGAACGACTTTAAAAAATCCGGTGAGATATAGAGAATGATACGTTCATAGGTGCTGCCACCCCGGATGATCGGCCGGTGTACCTCCCCGGCATTCACCAGCACGATATCAAAGGGCGCAAGCTCATAAGACCTGCCCTCGATGCAATACGTCACATCCCCGGAAAGCAGGATCAGAATTTTATAAAAATCATGATAATGGTACGCAAACTCCCGCCGCTCACTGTCCTTGGGATGAAAGATGCGGAAGTTCTGATCAAGATAACCTCTTTTTTCATATTCCGTCATGGAGAGGGGATCCTTTCTCTCTTTTTATCAGTCTTCTTCAGTCCGGCTGAACGGTTACTTTGTCAGCCCGCACTCCTCCAACACTTTCCACAACTCTTCTTCCTTCTTCTTCTCCATACAGGTCATAGGCAGCCGAAGCACATTCTCGCAAAGACCCATGGACGCCAACGCAGCCTTGGTCGGAATGGGATTCACTTCCCAGAAAAGAGCCTTCATCAGAGGCAGATAATCCAGTTGAAGCCGCAGCGCGCGCTCCCGATCACCGTCAAGATACTCCATCACCATATCGTGGGTCTCCCTTGGCAGCACGTTGGAAAGCACAGAGATCACGCCGATTCCTCCCAGTGAGAGAATCGGGATTACCTGATCGTCATTGCCGGAATAGATATCGATCACGCCCCGTCCGAGCTGGGCCAGATGGGCGATCTGGGAGATATCTCCGCTGGCCTCCTTGATCCCAACCACATTCTTCACCTCGCGTGCAATCTTCACCGCCGTCTCCGGCAGGATATTCACCCCGGTGCGGGAGGGAACATTGTACATGATGATAGGCAGCTCCACCGCCTCCCCCACAGCCTTGTAGTGCTCAAACAAGCCGTTCTGTGTGGCCTTGTTGTAAAAAGGCGTCACCACCAGCAGCCCGTCAACGCCCAGCTCCTGGGCCTTTCTCGACATGTCGATGACGTTTCTGGTGCAGTTGCCTCCGGTTCCTGCGATCACAGGGACACGATGATCCACGATTCTTACCGCAAGATCGATACAGGCAAGCTTCTCCTCCATAGTCATGGTAGCGGGCTCCCCGGTTGTACCGCAGATGATGATCGCGTCCGTCCCCTCCTGCACCTGTCGTTCGATCAGGCGCTTAAGCGCCTCGTAATCTACACTTTCATCCTTGCAAAACGGTGTAACAAGCGCAACGCCTGCGCCCTTGAATATAGCCATAATCCCCACCCTTTCTATGTTTCATTCCGACAAGGCTCCTATTCCTTTCCCTGCCACATTGCATCCATCTTTCTTTCATTCACTTTGCAGGCCTTACCTTCCCTGCACCCTGTCTTCTTCCAATATCTGTGCGATCAGCTCCCGTTCATCCATGTGGTGCTTCTCGCCCCGGATCTCCTGATAGTCCTCATGCCCCTTACCGGCAAGAACGATCACATCCCCCGGCTGGGCGTGGTGTATGCAGTACGCGATAGCCTCCTTGCGATCCGCAATGGTTACGTACGCGCCGTCTGCCTTCTTCACTCCGGTCAGAATATCATTTATAATGTCCATGGGATCCTCAAAACGCGGATTATCCGAAGTTACTACCGTCAGATCCGCCAGTCTGGAAGACACCTCTCCCATCTCGTACCGCCGGGACTTCGCCCGGTTTCCGCCGCAGCCGAAGAGACACACCAGGCGCTTGGGATGATACTCCTTCAATGTCGTCAGAAGGCTCTCCAAGGCCATGGCATTATGGGCATAGTCGATCATCATCGTATAATCCTTAGAGACGGGAACCAGCTCGATTCTCCCCTTTACGGACACGTGCTGAAGCGTCTCGTTTATTTTTTCCGGAGGGATCTCAAAATGGCGGCACAGTGCAATGGCTGCCAGGGAATTGTAGACGCTGAACTTGCCCGGCGTATGCACGGTCACATCCATATCCATCAGTCCGGACACATGATATTTCACTCCCAGGACTCCCGGCGTATGGAACAGTGACAGCTCCGACGCCCGAAGCTCTGCCGCGGGACTTAGGCCGTAAGTCTCCACCTGACAGGTATGATCCTTTAAGATTCCCTCCAGATGCTCACTGTCCGCATTGAGTATTCCAATCCGGCACTGCTGAAACAGCAGACTCTTGCAGTGCATATAGTCCGCAAAATCCTTGTGTTCATGCTCGCCGATATGATCCGGCTCCAGATTGGTAAAGATCCCGTAATCGAAGGTAAATCCCGATACGCGGTGGAGCATAAGTCCCTGAGAGGACACTTCCATGACAACTGCCTGGATTCCGGCCTTCACCATCTCTGCAAAATACTCCTGCAGCTCGTAGGATTCCGGTGTGGTGTTGGATGCATGGATATGCTTTTCACCGATGATGATCTCAATCGTTCCGATGAGTCCCACCTTCATCCCGGTGGATTCCAGAATAGACTTCATCATGTAAGTGGTCGTGGTCTTTCCCTTGGTTCCTGTAATACCAATGGTGATAAGCTTTTCTGCCGGATGGCCGAAATAGGCTGCCGCCATGCAGGCCAGTGCATATCTGGTATTCTCCACACGCACCACTGTCACGTCCTCAGGAACAGGCGGAACCTCCTTCTCCACGATCACAGCCGCAGCACCGCGGGCTGTCACATCGGGGATAAAGTCATGGGCATCCCGGATGCTCCCGGAGATACATACGAAAACAGAATCCTTCTCTACCTTTCTGGAATCATACACCAGTGTACTCACCTCTGTATCTGCAGAGCCCTGCACCAGCGTATATGGAATTTTTTCTAATAAATCGGATAGCTTCATTTTCTTTGCCTCTCTTATATCTCTATCTCGCCTTCAAATACCGTCTCTGCCGGTCCTGTCATGAAGATGTGATTTGTCTTCCGGTCATACTCGATAAAAAGATCTCCCCCGGTAAGATGCACCTTTACAGCATCCTCTGTGCGTCCGTTTAAAATAGCTGCCATCGCACTGGCACAGGCTCCGGTTCCGCAGGCCATCGTCTCACCGGAGCCGCGCTCCCAGACACGCATGCGGATCTCATGCCGATCAATCAGCTCTACAAACTCCGTATTGATACGTCGCGGAAACACTTCGTGATTTTCAAACAGCGGACCAATCTCTGTAAGCGGAAAGTCCTGCACGGAAGGCACAAACACGACTGCATGGGGATTTCCCATGGATACGCAGGTCATGCGCCACTCTCTCCCGGCAACCTGGATGGGCTGATCGATAACAGCAGATGCATCATGCGCTCCGCCCGCTCCCTTTGACGTCCTGTTCCGGTCGCACTCTGCACTATGCGCCGCCGCATCTACATTATGTGCCGCTGCTTCCATATTCACCGGAATCGCTTCCGCTGCGAGTATCGGTTCTCCCATATCTACCCGCACGGTCTTCACCTTGCTGTCTGCCACATGCAGCAGCAATGTCTTGATTCCTGCGCCTGTCTCTACAGTAATCTCCGTCTTCTTCGTCATGCCGTGGTCGTAGACATACTTGGCTACGCAACGGATGCCATTCCCGCACATCTCCGCTTCCGATCCGTCCGCGTTGTAGATCCTCATGCGAAAATCTGCCGTTTCAGAGGGCCCTATCGTAATGAGTCCATCTGATCCGATTCCGAAATGCCAGGGGCTCACCTTCTTAGACACCTCTGCCGGATCTGTGATCTGTTCTGAAAAAAGATTGACATATACATAATCATTGCCGCAGCCATGCATTTTTGTGAATTTCATCCGTTCTCTGGTCGAGCATACTGCCTCGACGCTCCTCCTTTTTCCTGTAACAGTTCAGCCATCGCTTATATTACAGGCTGAACTGTAGCCTTTTTTTCATTGTATCAGACATTATTTTAAATTAATATCAATTAAATGCTCTATACATTGCAAATACTGCTGTGTTAAGTCCCTAATACCACGTGCAACTTATCCTGCCCATTACTTTTCAGAATCCTCCCGGAAGCGCTCATTTCCCAGACGGATCTGCATGTATCGCGTGTATGCGGCAAAGGCAGCCGGAATCGGATAGCTCTCTTCCGTATCCTTCACATCCACGAACAGCAAGCCTTCCTCCCGCTGCTCCAGTTCATCCACCCGGATAACATAACCGATCATGTGCCATTCCACATGGGAAAAGATGTGTTTGGCCGGCTGAAGCGGCTGAATCCGTATCGGCTTGATCTTATGCGCCTTCGCCCAGTCCAGAGCCTCCGACTCCGTAAGGTGTCCCGGCGTATTTGGGAATTCATAGAGCCCTGCCAGCAGTCCCTTAGACGGACGCTTGCTCAGCACCACCTGATCGCCAAGTCGGATGACAAACACTGTTTTCTCCTCGATCTTTCTTGGCTTAGCCTTGCTCTTCACCGGGATCTCATTCCAGCGTTCCTGCTGTCTGGTGCGGCAGAATTCCCTCCACGGACATTCCGTGCAGAGCGGCGCACCGTTGGGTACGCAGACAGTGGCTCCAAGCTCCATCAGCGCCTGGTTGAAGGCTCCGGCCTGATCCCTTGGCATGATGGCCAGAAGCATCTCCTCCATGGCCGTCCGCACAGACTGTTTCATAATATCAGAGGTATCCGCGGTCACTCTGGAGATCACCCGCAGTACATTTCCATCCACCGCCGGAACCGGGATCTGATAGGCAATGGACGCAATCGCACCGGCTGTATAATGACCGATCCCCGGAAGCGTAAGCAGCTCCTCATAATCTGCCGGAAGCTGTCCGTCATACACTTCCATCACCTTTCTGGCTGCCAGCTGCATATTGCGGACACGGTTGTAATATCCCAAGCCCTCCCACAGCTTCAGCAAATTCTCTTCCTCACACTCCGCCAGTGCCTGTATATCTGGAAGGGCCGTAGTAAAGCGTTCAAAATAGGGTTTTACCGCCTCCACCCTGGTCTGCTGGAGCATGATCTCTGAGACCCAGACGCGGTAAGGCGTAGGCTTCTCCCGCCAGGGGAGCACTCTGGCGTGGGACCAAAACCATTCCAGTAGTGGGGATATGATAAGCTTTAAATCAAAATCGGTTGACATAATCTCTCCTTCTGCTGCCGTTTGTCTGATTCCCCGGAGTACCGCTTACAGCCTGATCGGCACTTCACGATCTATTGCGATGGTTCCTGGGCTTGTCAGGCAGTCATAAGCCAGGATCCCAACGCCGGCCTTCCCGGCTCTTCGCAGCGCCTCTCCAAAAGCCGGATGGGTGATGTCATTTGGTTCCAGCCAACGAACGCCCTTCATCTGTATTACAAAGAGAATGTAGGCCTCATATCCCTGTTTTCTGGCCTCAATAAGCGTCTCAATATGTCGGACACCGCGGGCGGTAGGCGCATCCGGAAAGCGGGCAATGCCGTTTTCTTCCAGTGTAACCCCCTTGACCTCCATATACGCCCGGCGCATACCATCCTTTGCTTCCATGTAGAAATCAAGCCGGGAATCTCCAAAACGGCTCTCCGGCTTGATATATTCCCAGTCCTGCTCCTTCAGCCATTCATATGCAGCTTTGTTGGGAGCCTGGGAATCCATATTGATATATACGCCATTTTTCTCCACGCCCACCAGATCATAGCATGTCTTTCTTGCGGGATTACTGCTTTTCTCCAGGTATACCTTCGCTCCCGGAATAAGAAGTTCCCAGCATCGTCCTGTGTTTTTCACATGACATCGCTCCAGAACTCCGTCAATTTCCACCATGGCTATGAAGCGGTTCGGCCGTTCCCGGAAAATACCGGAATATACGTTTTCATACTTCATGCTTCTTCTCCGCTGTCCACTTTGCAAGCCGCTGTACGCTTCGTAAGCAGCAACAGCATACCGATTGCCAGCGCACCGGTAAAGGCCGCCCAGGCAATTCGAAATACCGCATTTTCCGGCAGCAGACCATCAAAGGCTACAAGCGACCCATAAGCCAGGAAATTAAAGAAAATATGCAGCCAGATGGTAGCATAGAGGGAATGAAAACGGTGATAAACCCACCCCATGGCAAGCCCCAGCACAAATGCGTACAGCCCCTGCACCAGATTCATATGCATGATACCAAATGCTGCTGCCTGCAGGATATTAGCCAGCCAGAACCTTCCGGTAGCCTTCTGCGCATAGAACAGCGTCACGCCCCGGAAGCAGAGCTCCTCCGCGATGGGACCAAGGATCACGCCATACAGAATACCAGTCAGCGTCACCTCACCGACCCCGGCCAGCTCTATCAGCTCCTCATAGGCATCCATGGCTCTCGGCATGAGCAGATCGATGACTGCCATCAGATAATTCGTCACATACTGCATCGCAAATGCGAAAACCGCGATGCAAAGAAGATTCACCGGATTAACCACCGACTTTGGCGGCTTTAAGTTCTTGCGCTTACATCCGAAGTAATACCACAGACCCAGGCAGATAATTCCCAGCGAAGCATAGATCACGCCGGCCAGCATACTGTTGTTCACAGTTCCTTCCATGATATAAGTGAAAAGATCTTCCTGTCCCTCAAGTATTCCCCTCACAGCTACCAGGATCGACAGTACCATGGACACTCCAAGGGTTATGACAAAATAAAGGATCAATGGGACAAATGCCAGACAAAAGTACCCGAACTTTCTCCAACCGTTTCTCGTTGTTTCCTGCATATCTGTAATCCTCCTAGTATGACAAATCCTCTAGGCCTATTATACGGCAACCGGAATAAGAATGCAACTATTCCCAGTTACATTCCAGGGTTGTTTCATGAACTATTTCTTGAGCAGTCCTAACTTATGCAAGCTTAAT
>CAVGED010000071.1:0-31598 GCA_963628035.1 Paludibacteraceae bacterium | reverse complement strand
ATTTACGAGGAGAACGCAATGAAAATAACATGGTTAGGCCAGGCCGGCCTATTATTCGAAACAAACAACATGAAAATCATGGTAGACCCATATTTATCAAACAGTGTTGAAAAAATTAATCCCAATAATTACCGCCGGGTACCGGTAGAGGAACGTTTTTTTGAAGTGAAACCGGACATTATGATTTTTACCCATAATCACCTGGATCACTATGACCCGGAGACGGTAAAGCGTTTCATAAACGAGAAAACCGCGATTACTGTATTAGCTCCAAATTCCGTATGGAATGAAGTGAGAAAATTTGGCGGAAAACAAAATAATTATGTTGCCTTTAATCGCAAAACAGAGTGGACAGAAGCGGGGATCCGATTTTCAGCGGTGAAGGCGGAGCATTCCGACGATTATGCAATTGGTGTAATTATGGAAGCAGAAGGAAAAAAATACTATATCACAGGCGATACTTTGTATAACGAAGCTATCTTCGGCGACCTGCCGGGAGATATAGATTACGTGTTTGTTCCGGTAAACGGCCTTGGCAATAATATGAATATGGCGGATGCAAAGCGATTCTGTGAGCGTATCGGCGCCAAGGCAGTGCCAATGCACTGCGGCTTATTTGATAATATTGATTTACATGAGTTTGCTTATGAAAATAAGGTTGTACCGGAATTTTATCAGGAAGTGAAGCTATAGGAATAATGAATCAAGGGAGAGGACTTCGTTACGAAGCCTCTCCCTTATTTTATGTCACGTGCATTGCCATTTTCAATGAGTACACAATATTTATTCAAAAATTAAATATAAAATTAAATATAATATTGAAAAATGATGAAGAATCGGTTATAATATAGAACAGCAATGGATATTTTGACCGAACAGATACAAATAAGCCCTATAAGACAAGGAGGTATTTACAATGAAATTAAGAAAAAGCCTTGCATGTTTATTGATCTTGGCATTCGTATTTGCGAATCTGCCGACAGGCATGGCAATGGTAAGCGCTGAAAACACAGGAAGCACAGGAAGCACAGGAAGCTCCGCAGGTGTATTTGCGAGAGCGGTAACAACACAGTCAGATGATGAATTTACGAGTCCGGTATATTTCTTTAAGCAGGGTTATACGGAAAAAGTCAATTCTTCAACTGCGACAAATTTTAGCGTAACGGACGGCCGTTTGGTGGCGACTCGCAGTGTGTATGCATATGTTAAGTTTAATTCCGGCGCCGCAGACTGGAGCGTTGCTTCAGACGGACAGTTGAAGTTTGATATAAAGGCAGTTTGGGGTGGCACTATTAAATTCAGAATTATTCAAGAGCAGTATAAGGATAGTAATTATGTAGAAATCGAAATTCCGGTAACGGCTGAGATGACAGAGCAGACCATCGATCTGTCTTCTGTCAGTGGGCTGGATTTGTCAAACGTCTGGGGATTTGGCGTAGTCAGCTATTGCGGTGAGGTGAGCTTCGATAATGTTCGCCTTGAGTGGACGACAGGGGGAACTACAGAGGCAGAACCGATTACGGGTAATAAGACATTCTACTATTTTAAGGATGATTTTAACGGAATCGTGGATAACGCAGATAAAAACACGGTCGTATCGGGCGCCTGGGAGGTGTCCAATACCTACGTGAATAATCTGTTACAGACAACGACAGTGCCGGAAATCACTGCAGATGACGTGGAAAATGCCACATTGAAATTCAAGCTGAAGGTGAGCGCAGGAATCGGAGGCGAGATTCATGTTTATCTGGGAAATGCAGTTGACGCAGGGGGCTGGGATAAGCGGTATGTGTCAAAATACGTGATCAGCTTTGATAATTCGAACACGGACTGGCAGGAGCTCAGTGTGTCATTGAAGGATTTCCCGACAACAGCAGCTTATGATATCTGGAATGCATCTCCCGAAGATACCCGGGAACTGGATATTACAAAGCTGGATGTGTTTGGCATTAATTGTAAGACATGGGGCGGAGACGGCAAGGTATACGTTGATGAAGTTTGCCTTGAATGGACGACAGGGGGAATTACAGAGGAAGAACCGATTGAGGACAATAAGACATTCTACTATTTTGAAGATGATTTTAACGGAACTGTAAGTGACACAACGTACAACACGGTTGTATCAGGCACCTGGGAGGTGTCCGGTTTCTACACGATATATCAGATGAAGACAACGACAGCGCCGGAAATCACTGCGGCTGATGTGGAGAATGCCACATTAAAATTCAAGCTGAAGGTGAGCAGTGGAATCAGAGGCGAGATTCGCGTTTATCTGGGAAATGCAGTTGACGCAGAAGGCTCAGTCAAGAATTATTTGTCGGAATACTCGATCACCTTTGATAAATCGAACACAGACTGGCAGGAGATCAGTGTGCCATTAAAGGATTTCCCGACAACAGCAGCTTATTCTAACTGGAAACAATATGCCGATGATACCCGGGAACTGGATATTACAAAGCTGGATGTGTTTGGTATTACTTGTAGAACATACGGTGGAGACGGCAAAGTATACTTTGATGATGTTCGCCTGGAGTAGACTCAACGACAGCGAAGCGCCCGTGGTGAGAGGCAGAAAGCGACGCGAAAACGGCTGGCAGACCGCGAAAATAAATAACTGAAATTGGTCTCCAAACCCTATGTCTTGGGTGCGGAGGCCGATTTTTATGTCACGTGCAAGGTCATTTCAATGAGTACACAAAATTCGTTCAAAAATTAAATATAAAATTAAATATAATATTGAAAAATGATGAAGAATCGGTTATAATATAGAACAGCAAGGGATATTTTGCCTGAACAGATACAGATAAAACCTATAGTACAAGGAGGTATTTACAATGAAACTAAGAAAAAGCCTTGCATGCTTATTGATCTTGGCATTCGTATTTGCGAATCTGCCAACGGGCATGGCAATGGTAAATGCCGAAAACGCAGGGAGCACAGGAAGCTCCGCAAGTGTATTTGCGAGAACGGTAACAACACAGTCAGATTCGGGATTTACGAGTCCGGTATATTTCTTTCAGCAGGGATATACGGAAAAAGTCAATTCTTCAACTGCGACAAAATTTACCGTAACGGACGGTACTTTGGTGGCGGCTCGCAGCACGTATGCATATGTTATGTTTAATTCCTGCGCCACAGACTGGAGCGTTGCTTCAAGCGGACAGTTGAAGTTTGATATAAAGGCAGCCTGGGGCGGCGATATTGAATTCAGAATCATTCAAAAGCAAAATGATGTTCAGGATAATGTAAAGATCACGATTCCGGTAACGACTGATATGACAGAGCAGACCATCGATCTGTCAACGGTCAGTGGGCTGGATCTGACAAGCGTTTGGGGATTTGGTGTTGTCAGCTATTGTGGTGAGGTGACTCTTGATAATGTTCGCCTTGAATGGACGACAGGGGGAACTACAGAGGAAGAGACGAAAACCATCAGCATTTATAATAACGGAAACTTCGGCATATCCGGCTGGGCAAGCGGAGCGAGTACATATAATAAAGCAGATGAGAATGCAGATGCGGAAACGAACAGCATACCCTGGAAGATCACCTCTAGCTGGGGAAATGCTCGTTATGAGTTCACAAGCGCAAACGATTTCTCGGAAGCAGGACAGAGGAACGGCGTATTAAAATTCAACATAAAGAGCACGGGATGGACAGCTATCCGTCTGTTTAACCAGGGCTACAAAGCAGACACAGGTGCAAAAGATGGCCTGGTATGGGCAACAACAGCGGCAGGTATTTCAAGTACAGACGGTCAATGGAAGGAAGTTTCTATTGCACTGAACGATTTTGGACAGACGAGTACAAGTACGACATGGGGTAGTACAGTGACGGCATCAGATCTTGATCTGTCAGCAGTAAAAGGTATAGGCTTCAATTTTGATGGAACGCTCTATGTGGATAACGTTCGCCTGGAGTGGACGCAATCGACAGCACCGGTGAAAAATGTCAAATTAAATGGCGGGGTACTGTCTCTGGACGGGAAGATCGGAGTGAAAATGTATCTGGATATTCCAGAAGACGTAAGCCGGGAGGCAGTTGTGAATATTACGTCTCCAGACGGCACGGTGTCGTCTGTTACGGTAGGCGACGGTACAGTGACAGAGTATGGGATTATGTTTTACTGTCCGGTTGCCGCAAAGGAGATGACAGTTGACATTAAGATCCAGGTGATAGATGGGGCGGATGCCAGTGATGAACTCAAGTATTCGGTAAAGGACTATGCGGACGGACTGTTAGCGGGCGACTATTCGGAAAAATCAAAAACACTGATTAAGGCAATGTTGAATTATGGTGCGATGGCACAGAAGCTTTTTGACTATAAGACGGACAGCCTTGCAAATGCGGATCTGGCGGCTTCAGATCAGGATCTTTCCGCGATAACTGCCGATACACTTGCGACATATGCAAAGGAGAAACAGAGCGTGGAAGGAGTGGCTACTCTTGCCGGCACGATATTGTCATTGGAATCAGAGACCACACTGAAACTATTTTTTGGTGATGTGGCAGAGGGCGCGACATTTACCTATAATGGAGCTGCGATCACACCGACGCAGTCTGGAAGCTACTATATGGTCGCAATTACCAATATTGCAGCAAAAGATTTAAATAAAGATTATACGGTAACGATAAATGGCAAGGATTTTACCTTTAGCGCCATGTCATTCTGCGAAAACGTATTAAAGGGGAATTATACGGGAGAGAAAAAAGACGAATTGGTGAATGTCGCAAAGGCTCTGTATGCGTACAGCGCAGCCGCAGATGCATATTTTGGCGAGTAGAAGGAACGGAGGAATGGTGAAATGGACAAGTATGAAACACCGAGCATGGAAATTGAGATTATGGAAAGTGAAGATATAATTACGACAAGTAAAACAGGTGAAAACGATACTCCGTTCGTACCGACCGGATGGCAATAGGGGGGCAAAAAAATGAACAAATTCGGAAAACGTATTTTGGCTGCAGCTTTGGCGGTTGCTACGGTGATGACAGGAAGCATGATCTCCACCTCGCCAATATCCAAGACAGAAGTGCTTGCAGCAGATGACATTCAAACTTATAATATAGATATTGCATGGGGCGATATGCAATTCGATTACAGCACAAATAATACTACATGGAGCGTTGCTGAAAACAAGACGAATACGATTGGATTAACAAATAATTCCGGTTGTGACATCGTGGCTTCGTTTGGTTTTACGGCTGCAGCGGCATACAGTGATCTGGGTGCAGGTATATTCACATCAGCAGGTACGACAGTGCGTGCGAAGACAGTTGCGGATAACGGTACAGAGACGGTGAGCTTTATGCCGACAGGCTCTATACCGGCAACCGTCACAGAGTATACAAGGATCGGAGATATTACGGTGACTTTCGCGGCGAAAGAGAAAGATGAAGATGTGGATGGTGCGTATACCGGCGACAAGGTAACCATTCAGCAAAGCGGAATTGATGTCAACTTCTATCCGGGGTGGGTTCGCAAAGCAGCAACCTTCAGCTTCGATGACGGATACTATAACGAGTGGTATTACTCGAACATTTATAATGGTTCAAACGGCGCCCGTCCCAAAATCACCATGTCCACCAGTACGGAAGCAAAGATCCTGAAGATCATGAAGGATAACGGAGTAAAGGGAACCTTTAACCTGGTGACCAATTGGGTAGCGGCCAGTCACGGAACAGACGAAGCGGCCAAGACAGAGCTGCGCACTTCCTATGCCGGGCAGGAGGTTGGCAGTCACAGCAAATCGCATCCATCGAATTTGAGAACGATGAGCGAGACGGAAATTATACAACAGATCACAGAAAGTACAAGTGTGCTGAATGATCTCATGGGATATAAACCCACCGCATTTGCGTGGCCGTACAATGGGATTTCGCAGGACTCATATGATAATGTCTGGGCAGCATTAGAGGAGGAAGGATATTTGTTCTCCAGAACAACAGCAAGTGCATTATCTGAGACATCAGACGATGACAAGATTACAACCCATGGCTTTAATGCGACTGTCACAGATAGTTCGTACAAGCTGCTGCGCCAATTCCAGGCAACCGGTAACACCCCGGCCTTGGCAAAACCGGACGGAAACGTAGCACAGAAATTCCTGAACTACAAAGATGATGGGAAGCTGAAATTATGGTATACATGGGGGCACAGCTTTGATTATGTCGTTGATGAATTCGGAGTGGGACTTGGAAGTTCAAACTACGGAAAAGGTTATCCGGTAACCGATGAAACAAAAATAGCTCAATTTGAAGGATTTTGCAAGCTTCTCGGAGCGGATGATTCTATCTGGAAAGCAACCAATTCAGAGGTGATCGGGTATCTGGCGGCAATGGCAAAGGTAAGTGTTTCCGGGCGCACGGTAACGAATGCTTCGGATCAGACGATTTATATTACGGTAGATGGTGTTCGCAAGACGCAGGGACCGAATACGACAATAACATACTAGTATGTTTGATGGAAATGTATCATGGAGGAGACTTATATATGAGCAGATCAAAAAGCCGAACCGCTGTACAGACAGGGAATAACAAAACATTGTTAAAGCAGATTTGGAAGAATCGGTCTGTTTATCTTATGATCCTGCCGATTTTTGTATGGTTTTTGATATTTTCATACTGGCCCTTGTCATGGCTGAGAATGGCATTTTACAACTTCAAGCTGCGAAAGGGCTTTGCCGGAAGCGAATTCATCGGCCTGGATAATTTTATTAATTTTTTTGTGAAAAATGATGCCCTAAAGCTGATCTGGAATACATTGGCGATCAATATCTGGGCGTTGGTGATCCTGTTTCCGGCACCGATCATTCTGGCATTGCTGTTTAGCGAGCTGAGATTAAAGAGATTCAAAAAGGCGGTACAGACCATCAGTTATCTGCCGCACTTTATGTCGACAGTCATGCTGGTGAGCTTTATTAACATCCTGTTATCGCCTTCCCTGGGTCTCGTTGGAAATATTTTTTCAAGCTTGGGGCTGGAGCCCATTTATTTCCTGGGCGAGCCCAAGTATTTCCGGGCGATTCAGGTAATTTCAGGCCTGTGGCAGACCGTGGGCTGGAACTCCATCGTATATGTGGCTGCATTGAGCAGCATCGATCCGCAGCTGTACGAAGCAGCCCGTATCGATGGTGCAAGCCGCATCCAGCAGATCACCAGGGTCACACTGCCATGCCTGATACCGACGATCATCACGATGCTGCTCATGCAGCTGGGAGCGATTCTGGGAAGCAATTTTGAGAAGATATTATTGATGCAGAATGACTATAATCTGCAGGTGTCGGAGGTGGTTCAGACCTTTGTATACAAGAGGGCGCTTCTGCAGGGGGATTATGGTCTGGCGACGGCGGCCGGTTTGTTTAATTCAATCGTGTCACTTGTCCTGGTAATTGTTGCAAACAGGGTAACCAAAAAACTTACGGAGACATCATTATGGTAAAGAATAAAAATAAAGTAAAAGAATCTGCCGGAAACAGGATATTTGACGCTGTAAACATTCTGTTCATGGTTTTGTTTGCAGCCCTGATCCTGTATCCCTTTTTAAACATTTTGGCGATTTCTTTGTCAGGTGTCAGCGAAGGGCGTTTGAATACCGTAACAATTCTGCCAAAGGAAATTACAGCGAGCGCTTATAGCCAGATCATTGCCAATATGGCAATCTGGAGAAGCTATGCGAATACGTTTTTTGTGGCGCTGGTCGGTGCAGTTATCACGGTGATCCTTACGGCACTGGCCGCATATCCGCTGGCTTTCTGCGATTTCCCCGGTAAAAAAGCGTACAGCTTCTTTATCGTGATCACCATGTGGTTCAGCGCGGGAATCATTCCTGCCTACATGGTCGTAAGAACGTTGGGACTTTTGGACAGCCTCTGGTCCTTGATCTTACCGGGAGCGCTGAGCGCTTATAATGTTATCGTAATCCGAACAACCTTCCAGGGACTTCCAAAGAGCCTGATCGAAGCTGCGAAGATTGACGGAGCCAGCGACTTTCGGATATTGTTCCGTATTGTGATGCCCCTTGCGAAAGCAGGCCTTGCGGTGGTCGCACTCTGGACAGTTGTAGGACATTGGAACAATTACACCGGTCCATTGCTTTACATATCAACAACAGAGAAGTTTACACTTCAGCAGATCCTGAACAAGATCGTATTGAGTGCGCAGGGCAGTGATATCGGTATCAATGCAGGTACAGCCGATGGCGTTGCGGCCATCGGAACACAGGTCAAATATGCAGCATTGATGTTTTCAATGCTTCCGGTAATGGTTGCATTCCCGTTTGTGCAAAAATATTTTGTACAGGGGGCATTGGTTGGTTCAGTGAAGGAATAATAATACTGGATACAGCCGAATATATGAATTTCATCCAATTAAATTTCAGGAGGATAAGAAAATGAGAAGGAAAAACGTGTTAAAAAGAGCATTTGCCTTTGGCATGGCGGCTACGATGCTGCTGTCAGGCTGCGGCGGCGCAGGATCAAAGGATGGACAGAAAACAGGGAATGGTGTTGACTATGCCCTCACCCTGGAGGATCTGGAGAAGGATCTGCCAACGGCTGATTATGATTATTATTCACGCGATACCCTGGAAATCAATATTATGACGATCATTGGTGATCCGTATTCGGCAGATGCAACCTTGATCAAAGAGATCGAAAAAGCAACAAATACAAAGATCAATATCGACTGGCAGAGCGCAGACAGCTATCAGGACCGCATTGCGGCGAAGCTGTCAACCGGAGAGCTCCCGGATATCATTGGCCGTGTGCCGGATCTGAGTTATATGAAAAAACAGGAAGCAGCTTATCCGCTGGAGGGCTTATTAAAGAAATATGCCCCTGATTATGTAAACTGTCTCACCGATGCCGTTCTGCTGGAGACAACAGACACAGAGACCGGTGCCATCTACACGATGTCATCACTTCGGGAGATACCGGATGGCTATACAACAATGATCCGTACCGACTGGCTGGAAAGAGTAGGAAAAGAGGTTCCCAAAACATGGGATGAATTCGTTGATGTGCTCCGTGCGTTTAAGAAGAACGATGCAAATGGCGACGGGGATCCGAATAATGAAATCCCGTTTTCCGGTGATATTACGCATTTGCGATATGCATTTGGCATCAATTCACGTTATTCCTTCTGCGTGGAGGATGGCGAATATAAGCCGGTGGTATATCACTCAAATTACAAAGCATACTGTGAGGCAATGCAGAAATTGTATGCAGAAGGTCTTCTGGATCAGGAGTATGCGACGCGTGATGTATGGTCAACGTTATTAACGCTTATGGATAGCGATGTTCTCGGAAGCACGATCCATTTCGCAGAGCGTGCGAAGCTGGATACCGAGGCTTTAAGAGACGCAGGATTTGACGGACAGTTTGAAGGCATTGCGCCCATCGAAGGCCCCACAGGAGACAAGGGTATTGAGAGCCAGGCAGGAGGAATCTTTAACTTCTGTATCTCTGCGGATGTAGACGAAGAGAGAGCCATCGAGCTGGTACGGTTCCTGAACTTCTTCTATACGGAAGAGGGAATCCGGCTGATGAATTATGGCGTTGAAGGTCAGCATTATGATATGGTTGACGGCGCACCGAAGCTGAAATCGGAATACTCGGATATCCTGGCAGCCCGTAAGGCAGGCCTGATCTTCCAGCCGTTAAACTTCGTATGGCTCACAGACAGCTATATGCAGATGGTTATGGGTGGATTGACAGAGGATCAGATGACAGAGACACAGAAGATCTACTATGATGCCTTAAAGATCAATGAAGGAGTTCATGTGGATAAGTGTCCGGGTCTCACAACAGCAGCATGGAACGAGATGCAGAGTGATGTCGAACCGGCGATGAAGGCATTTGAAACGAATGTGATCTGTGGAAATATATCCATGGAAGATTACGATGCCGAGCTGGAGAAGCTTGGAAAGCTGGGTCTCGACAAGATCGCAGAGGAAGCAGCAGCCGCATATAAAGAGTTGAGCAAATAATCGGAAGGAATCATGCTGTTATGATGGAATTAAAAAACGGCATATTGTATACAGACGAGAAACCGGTGATCGCTCTGGGGACGCATTATTATCCTTCGTATCATCCCCAGAAGGTGCCGGTTCCCGATAATGGGAACCGGCTGTCTGAGATGAAGGCGGATCTGGCAGATATGAAGAAGGCCGGATTCCGAATCGTAAGAACAGCAGCACTTGGGAGCGTTTTTCGGGATGAAGCCGGAAGCGTCCATGTTGATTTCCCATTTACGGATGCGATGCTGGAGGAGTGCAAAAGGCAGGGATTGTCTGCCTTTGTGCGGTTACAGGGCTATGATGTAAATCTTTCCGGGATAACGGATGGTGGAATGATAGACCAGAATGGAAAGGATATGCCGCACTTCTGGGGATGGTTCGTGCGCAACTGCCTGAACCATCCCGGCATCCTCAAGGATAATGAAGATGCGACGGTGGCAAGTGCCGCTCACTTCAAGGGAAACGATGTGGTACTTGGCTATCAGATATACAATGAACCGGGATATCCCACGGAGGGATTCTACGATTATAATCCGCATTCCATCGAAGCCTGGCGAAGATGGCTTGCCGAGACGGGAAAATGTCAGAAGGACATCGCCGAGAACGCAGAGCCACCTCATAAGAGGCCGGCTCCGGGGGAGGATACCTTCCTGTGGGAAAACTGGAGGTTGTTCCATTTTATCCGCATGAACGAGTATTTAAATCACTTAGCCCACAAGGCGAAGGAGGGCTGGGAGAAGCCATCGACCTTTACCTGTCATACAACAAGCCCGGTGCAGCAGGGAAGCACGCAGAGAGGAGAGGACTTCTTCCGCGTGGCCAAGGAAATGGACTTCCTTGGCATGACACATTATCTCCCCTGCAGAGGGGCGCAGTATTTTGAAGCGACCAAAGTATTGGACGCGGCGGAGAGCGCTGCAGCGGTATTTGGAAAGCATGCATGGCTTATAGAGTATGATGCACACACGTCGCTGTCGGGGAAAGCATGGGAGCGGGAAACCTATGCGGCGCTTGGAAGCGGGATGAAAGGTATCATGTATTATCAGTGGAGAGCAGATTATCCATATGATGATGCGCCGGAGCCGGAAGGCTACGGAATGGTATATAATGACAAAACTCCTACGAAGAAGTTTGACAGAGCCATGGCGACAAACCGTATGATAGAGAGCTATGGAGAGCTGCTGGCCTCGATGGAGAAGTATCGCGCCGGTGTGGCGCTCCTTTACAGTGAGAATGTCAATGCGCACTGTGATGCACTTGATAACGGAGTTGCAACCTCTGTCTGGGCAGGCAGAGAGAGAAGCTATCTCAATGCCTCTGCAATATACGGAAGGCTGCGCAGAAGCCAGATTCCGGTGGATCTGATACGTGCATCGGAGCTGGAAGACAATTTTATCCGTTGCAGACTTCTTATTCTTCCCACAACAGCCGGATTGAGCGAAGAAGAGATCCGACAGCTTCAGAACTTTGTCAAAAAAGGAAATACAGTAGCCGCATACAATGAGCACCTGTGCGGGTTTCAAAAACAGTATACAGATGGGGAAGAGATGTATACACTGGAAGAGCTTCTGGAGGAACTGCATATCTGCCGGCCGGTGGATACCAATGCAGCATTACTCGATGTAAAGATACTGGAGGGCGAAGACAAGTATGCACTGTTCCTTATAAATTACAGTGTAAAGGAAACACCTGTGGAAGCGGGGAAGAAGTTGTTTCTTAAGCTTGCGGATATGAGACCGGATCGGTCATGCAGGTTTGTCACACCTGACGGGGAACAGTTACTTACAACAGAACAGGCCGAAGACGGATGGATGGTGACACTGCCGGAGATTACCGCCGGTGGCATGATCCTGGTGGAAAAAGGAAAGAATTAAGGAGGAAGAGCAAATGCGATCAAAGAAGAAAAGACTTGTAAAAGCACTTGCTTTGGTGATGACATTAGTTTCCGTATGTTCGTTATTTCCGGTTGGTATGCTGAGCAGGGGCTCAACCGTAAAGGCGGAAAGCAATATGAAATCATTCTACTATTTTAAGGATGATTTTAACGGAACCGTAGATAACGCAGGGAAAAACACGGTCGTATCGGGCGCCTGGGAGGTGTCCAATTCCTACGTGAACAATCTGTTACAGACAACGACAGTACCGGAAATCACTGCAGAGGATGTGGAGAAGGCCACCTTGAAATTCAATCTGAAGGTGAGCGCAGGAATCGGAGGCGAGATTCAGGTTTATCTGGGAAATGCAGTGGACGCAGGAGGCTGGGATAAGCGGTATGTGTCAAAATACGTGATCTCCTTTGATAAAACCAACACAGACTGGCAGGAGATCAGTGTACCGTTGAAGGATTTCCCGACAGCAGCATATTATGATATCTGGAGCGGAACGCCCAGTGACGCCAAGGTACTGGACACTGCAAAGCTGGATGTGTTTGGCATGAATTGCAGAACCTGGGGCGGAGACGGCAAGGTATACTTTGATGAGGTCCGCCTGGAATGGGAAACGGCCAAAGGAGAAGAGCCGACTTCGGGCAACAAGATCGTGTTGTTTGACGATACAGAAGCCGAAACTATTACCGTAAAAGAAGGCTATACCGTCATCGACGGAACAATAAAGGGAAACGGCGGCTGGACATGGATAAACTTAAAGTACGGGGAAGCACAGGATTGGAGTGCGGCGGCTGCAAACAACGGCATATTGAAATTGGATGCAAAGAGCGGCTGGTTTGATGCAAATAATCCGTTGAAGGTTCGGATCTATGCAAACGGAGGCTCCTTTGATGCTGTAAAAAGTGTCACAGAGGTTGGAACGTGGAACGAGGTGGCTATCCCCCTCAGTGAATTTGGCGTGACCGACTATACAAAGGTGGAAGGTATAGGTATCATTACATATGCCAGCAACGCAACGACTTTTCTGGATAACATTCGCGTCGAATGGGAAGAGATGGAGAATACGATCACTGTTGCGACGCAGCCGGAGCAGAATATTCTCGTGCAGAAGGATGCAAAAGCGAAATTAAGCGTGGCGGCAGCGGTATCCGACGGAACAGAACCGGCATATCAATGGTTCCGCTGTTCCTCGGCGGACCGGGCAGATGCGCAGAGGATCGAGGATGCCACAGCAGCTACATACGAGCTTTCGGATACCTCCACGGTCGGAGTTTCTTATTACTACTGCCAGCTTTCCGCACAAAGTGCTGTGACTGTAAATACAAGAGTTTCCACGGTGACTGTGGGAACATATTCAGACAAGTATACAAATCCAGAGGATCATGCCACGGACAGCAAGTTCCGTCCGGTATTCGGAGATGATTATATTCTGTCTACCGGTTCCGCATTGACGGTGGAAAGCGATGCGGCTGATACCTATGTAGTTGCAGGTAAGAATCAGAGCGGAAATTACAGCCAGGCATTTATGCTGGAAGCCGGGACATTTAACAGCAAAGCCTATCCTGCCGTCTATTCGGTGGAGAATCCGCAAAAAAGAGAGGAATATGCACTGCGTTTCCGCATCCGTTTCCCCCAGGGCGCACAGGGAGAATTACTCTACCGGGTGTCATTGATCAATCCTGCACTGGAAGGAAAAGAGGATTGGAGAACGATAACTACCACTGCGGAGATCAAGTCCTATATTGACATGAAGTCAACGGGCTGGCAGGAGCTTGTGATCCCATTCAGTGAATTTACCGATAAGGCAAGCTACTGGGATCCAAAGGATGCAACCGCAGATAAATGGGGAAGCGTAGCAGTCGACTTTGATTTTGCAAATATCATCGGGATACAGTTTACACAGATCGTCCCGGAAAATGCGACAAAGGATGAAACGAAGGCGATTCAACTGGACTCCGTCCGTTTTACAAAAGCAGATCCGGTTCCAAAGGAAGATATCCCGGAGAAGGAAGCTCTGACAACAGACAGATGGATATTTAATGATGCTTTGGTGGGAGCGAACAAGATCCTGGGAAATAACAGCTTTGAGATCCAGGAAGGAAATGCGTACCGGGGAACACATGCATTGTCCCTCAATGTTGCAAAGGAACAGAATTTTAACGGTTCCATCGGACTCGTTCCGAAGATGACCTTGAATAAAGCACAACAGAATTCTGCGGCATTGCGATTCTGGGTAAAATTGTCGGGAGATGGCAACTACAGCGTATCGCTCTGCAATGATTATGATCATGTGGAAGCATGGGCTACTGCAAATACAAGCGTTGGTCTGAGCTCCTATATCAGCACAAAGAAGACGGGATGGCAGGAAGTGATCATTCCGTTGTCCGACTTCACAGAGAACGCGCAGTATTGGAGCAACAGCCAAAAGAAGCTGGTTGCCTGTAACTTTGATTTTAGCAATATCTATGCCATTTCACTTAGCGGATCCGCAAAGCAGGATGGTGCGATCCTTGTGGATGACATCTACTTTGAATACGGATTTTATCTCGACAATAACGGAAATACGTCTGATCTGAAAGAAGGGGCAAGTGTCCTTCAGATGATCTACGGAGACAGCTTCGGTGAAAACACATTGGTGAAGGGCCAATGGAACTTACGGAACAGCTTCCAGGGAGCAAAGGTGGGAAAGGCAAAGCTGGAGATCACACACCCCTGGGACAATACCGAGTTCTATGTGACCTTCCCCAAAGCACTCGATCTGAGTGATAAAGAGGTCTATCAAAGTGCGGCCGTAGAATTCTGGGTAAAATTGCATGGAGAGATCAGCTGGTATTATTTCTATCTCTTCAATCAAAGGGGCACCGGTAAGACGGATCTGGGGCGTAGTGCCGTATCCATCAACGATTTTATTGACAAGCAAAAGATCGGGGAATGGCAGAAAGTGCAGATCCCGCTTACCTATTTTACAACGGACGGTAAGTATGTAAATGACAAATTGCAGTTAGAGGACTGGGAATTTGATTTTTCGAAGGTTGTGGGCGCAGGTACAGCACAGCTTGCGGCGGCAGGAGCACCTACCGATCCGTTAGTGGAATATGATGATGTTAAGATCACCATCGGCAACCTCCCGGATATGGGCTTTGGTGTTAAGATCATCCCGCAGGCAGAGTTTGATGCAAAGAATATTAAATTTACAAAGCTGGATCTGAAGCCATATATGACGACAGGCTTTGCAGATCAGGAGGCAGGCGACGGGAAAGGCGGATGGACCGATCAGGGAGCGCAGAACGATCTGTCAAGCTTTGACTTAAGAGGTGAACAGTATTTTGAAAGCGTGCCCTTTGATATTGTAGAACCCAATGACAACGGTGGAAAATCAGCCATTGCGCTGCGTCAGTTCTTCCAGGGCGTATTCACGGAAGAGGTTGAGATCCCGGTGGGACAGAAGGCAGCAGGATTCTATGTGATCCATGCATATTCCTATGACGATTCGCATATCGCAACGTACACCTATGAATATACGGACGGCACGAAGGCAGATGTGGAGATTAGGAAGAACCAGCAGATCTACAACTGGTGGGGCAGGCAGGAAAGCGATGTTGTCCGGGTGATCTGGACAGGAGAGAATCCGGAAGCTTCTGCCTACAATTTGCAGATCTCCCTGAACATGTTCCCCTGCGTGAATCCGAATCCAGAGAAGGAGATCAAGAGCCTCCGGTTGAAGTCGGAGAGTGATGACTGTGCTGCTATGATACTTGCCATTACGCTGGCAGACCAGGGCTTGTACCTGCCGGAAGCGGAGAGTATCTATAATCCCGATACATCAAACTGGTATGTATACCAGCAGCCCGATTATGAGAAATTAATAGGCACACCATTGGATGTATCCTATGTGTTGGATGCACCGGCAGGAAAGCACGGCTATGTGACGGTAAAGGGTGAGAACTTCGTCTTTGAAGATGGCATAACGGCCCGGTTCTGGGGGACGAACAATGCAGAGACAGCTTCTTTCCAGTCACACGAAAAGGTTGACCGGTATGTAGATATATTGGCGGCAAGCGGCATGAATATGGTTCGCATTATGGATATCGACGGTGGATATTTCAGCCCGAATGTATTTGGATTTAACAAGGACAATATGACCGTGGATGCAGAGGCGATGGATCAGCTTTGCTACTTCTGGGCGAAATGTAAAGAAAAAGGCATTTATATACAGTATTGCCTCATGGGTGTCCGTTATCCCTCCGAGGCTATGAACCATCCGGCATATGACGATCTGGGACAGGGATTCAAGACCGAGATCTACTTTGATGAACAGCTCCAGGAACTGACAAGGAAGCTGGAGGAAACGATCCTTACCTGGGAGAACCCGTATACCGGGACTACGCTGGCAACCGATCCGTGCGTTGCAATGTTTGAGATCAATAATGAGTCCAATCTGATAAATACATTTGGCACATATTCGGGAAAAAACTATGAGATCACCTCCGAATATGAAAAGAACCTGTTCCGAAAGCTTTTCAACGAATATCTGAAGGAGCTCTATGGGAGCAACGAAGAGCTCGTGAAGGCATGGACCAGTGACAATAAGGTGGCGCTTCGTGAGGGAGAGAGCTTAGACGACGGCACCATTGTATTGGATGAAAAATATTTGAAATCGAACTTCAGCAGAAAACGTGTGAATGACAGTTTTTCTTTCCTTTACAAATTGCAGAAGGAATATCATGAAAATATGATCCAGTGGCTGAAGGGGCTGGGAGTGAAGGCGCCTGTCACGGGTACGACGAATCTTCCCAGTAATGACCGTGCAGATATTTATGAAAATGCACAGTTTGATTATCTGGCGCGCCATCAATATCAGTCACATCCGCAAAGCGGCACGGATTATAAGGTCGGGGCATATGCAGGTGAGGTAGATTCCATTATCCTGAATCCGGAGGCAAGCGCACTTTCCAGCAATGCAGCCCGCAGGGTAACGGGAATCCCGTACATTGTAAACGAGTTCCAGCAATGCGAGCCTAATATGTACATTGCAGAAAATTATCTGGTATCCTCCGCGATTTTCTCCTATCAGGGATGGAGCGGGCTTAATTTCCCGTTCAAGGTAGGAGAACTGAGTGAGACAAGTAAAAACCAGATCACCGATTTCTTCCAGGTTATGGGCCATCCGCTGCGGTACGGTACCCTGGCAAGCTCATCACTGTTGTATCACAGGAATGAGATCGGAGAAGCAAAGGAGGGTTACTATACAAATTACACGGAAAAGGACGCACTGAGTGCCACGAACCAGAGTACAGGTCTTCCGAATAACAGCTACATTGTAGGACGTGCCGGTATCAACATGAAGGACGCGACGGGTACCTTGAAGGAGTCGGATATGACGATCCTGGAAAAGGCAAGCCATCAGAACCTTGTAAATGAGGGCGGAGAGATCATCTGGACGCCGGGATTGGGACAGTTCCTTGTGAATACGGCACAGACCCAGGCCGCAGCCGGTACGATCACCGGAGAGAAGATCTCCCTGGACGATGTGGAGATCTATACCGATAACTACTTTGCGAACATTACGGTAAGCGCTCTGGGGATGGATGCCGATATTGCCGATGCGGATAAAATCCTTATTACAGCGGCGGCGCGTACACGCAATACAGGCGCGAAGCTGTCAAAGGACGGAAAAACCATCGAAGCCAAGGGCGAAGCCCCGATTCTGGTGGAGCAGGTGGAAGGTACCGTAACCATTAAGAATACCGGAGACTATGCTGCATATATCCTGAATTCCTCAGGAGAACGTGTAGGAGATGCTTCGCAGCACAAGGATGACCGCGGATATACCGTGATCGAAATGAAGCTGGGCGATGAGTCGATGCATTATGAGATCGTAAAGGAAAAGGCCGGCAAAAAGACAGCCAAATCTTCCTTCAGCGATGTTTCGGACAACATGGCTTCTATCATAGCCGCTGCAGTTGACTGGATCCCGTCCCTTACCAAAACGATCTTTGGTATAAGCTATGATATCGAGCGCGGTGACTATGTAACCGGGCTGGTACGTGCCCTTGGATTATCCGAAGGCGATGGTTCAGACAAGTACGGAGATGTGGAAGATACACACCAGGGGGCTGAGGAGCTTAAGACTGCAAAGGCTCTAAAGATCGTAAGTGGAACCAGACTGGAGCCATATGCCTCTATGAGCCGTGCGGACGCATGGGTGGCATTATACAATGCCCTGGCAAGCGCAGGGAAGGAGCTGAAGGACGATCCGGAAGCCTTACAGACCCTGAAGGGTTACGAAAATCTGACAGAGGAACAGCAGCGGGCGGCAGGAGCACTTATCGGTGCCGGACTTGTTACGGCGGCCGGAGAGGAGCAGATCGATGCACTTGAGGATATCTCCAGAGAAGAGGCTGCAGCGCTTATCTATCACGCGAGAAGCCTGATGGGTGATAATACACATAAGCTGCCGATTGTTTGGATCATAGTGATCGCTGCCGTTATTGTTGCAGCGTTTACCGGTGTGGTGGTAGTTGTTGTGTGCCGCAGACGCAAAGAAACGAAAAAAGCAGAAAACATCTAATATGCAGGAGAATGATAACAGATGAAAAGAATAATGGCGGGAATTTTGATTTTATGTATCTTGCTTCTGGCAGGCTGCGGACAGAAACCCAATAAGGACGTGGAGAAAAAGGATGATAAGCCGGCTGCGACCACAAGGAAAATGGTTGCCCTGACCTTTGATGACGGTCCGAATACAACGACGATGCCGGAGATTTTAAATATCCTGGCGGAATATGATGTACCGGCTACTTTCTTCGTAATAGGAGCAAATATTACAGAAGAGTCAGGTCCGGTGCTGCAGAAAGCCGTCGAGCAGGGCTGTGAGATCGGAAATCATTCGCAGAATCACGTTCATATGGAAGAAATGACGGCTGACGAGATAAAAGCAGAGATCGAATCGGTGCAGGAGTCTGTGGAGGCCTATGCAGGCGTACGCCCGACATTGTTCCGCCCACCGTATCTGACAACCAGTTCTGCGATGTTTGAAAATATCGAATTGACCTTTATCAGCGGTTATGATTCCACGGATGCGCAAAGTGGAGTGAGCGCCGAGGAGCGTGCAAGGACAGTGCTTGCACAGGCAAAGGACGGGGCGATCTTCCTGATGCATTGCTTTGCGGGCAATACAAAGACAGCGGATGCACTGTATACCATCATTCCAGAGCTGCAGCGAGAGGGGTATGAGCTTGTGACCGTAAGTGAGCTGCTGAAGGAAAAAGGGGTGAAAGCAGAGCCGCACAACGGAGAAATGTATTATGATGCGGTGTTGAATCCATAGGGTGAATCCGTGAATCCATAACAACGTGAATCCACAAAAATTTACTTGAAAATACTGGCAATTTCATATATAATATATAAATATATGTGCCTTATGACGGAAAGGTGGAAAAATGGAGATTAACCAAAGTAATATTGTCGAAAAAACATTGGCAGTAAAGATTGCAGACAGACTTCGCGAGGATATTTTTTGCAGAAAGATCCAGCCGGGTTCACGTATTACCACAAGGGAAATTGCAGAAAAGTATGGGGTCAGCAATGTACCGGTTCGGGAAGCGTTCAGTATTTTATGTGGAGAGAATCTGATCGAGAATCTTCCATATAAGGGCGTGGTGGTAAAGGCGGTAACCCTTGAATATATAGCAGAGATCATTGATCTGCTGTATGCATTGGAGAATCTTCTGATAGAGCTCAGCATGGAGCGCGGCTACAAAGCGGCAGTGATCCACAAGCTGGAAGAGATCAATGAACAGATGGGAAAGCTTGATGGAGATGAGAATACATGGCCGGAAAAGCGGCTGGATATAAATATCCGTTTCCATCTGACGCTGTTTTCGCCTTGTGAAGGTCATATGGCATATGAATTATATGAGAAGTATTTCCGGTATATTTCGGCGATCCGTAAATATTACCAGATCGGTGTTGTCAGAACAAAACAAACGGTAGAAGAACATAAAGAAATTCTTGCGGCCATCGAAAGTCAGGACATGGATGCGGCTATCGCTGCCGTAAGAAAGCATTCCCGTAATTCCAAAAAAGCGGAGACAAAATTCCCAGAGAACGCATAAAGCACAGACAGAAAGCGTAGGGGCAAAAAACTCCCCAGTCAGTACCAACGGCTTAGCCAGCGGTATGGACTGGGGAGTTTTTTTGCAATCCCTATTTTCAGATACGGGGTGTTAATTGAACGAGATTACCGCCATCTACACTTAGCTCGGCACCGGTGGTATTGCGCGAAGCATCGCTTCCGAGATACCACGCCGCTTCCGCGATATCCTCAAATTCTGCCACATCGCCGAGGGGAGTGCGGGCAGTGAGAGAGGTCTGCTGAGCGGGACTGTTGTACCAGCGGTCTGTCTTGATCATACCCGGTAATACACAGTTGCTGCGGATCCCGTATTGTCCGAGATCCACAGCCATTGCACGTGACAGTCCGAGAATGCCGCTTTTGGAAGCACAGTAGGCAGCACGTCCGGGAATTGTACGGTAGGCTGTGTTTGATGTGATGAAGACCAGTGCGCCATGATGCTTTTCGCGCATCTGCAGGGCAGCTTCTCTGGCCATGGCAAAATTCCAGACCATGTTTGTCTCAATTATCTGCCGGTAGTCATCCAGATCCAAAGCGAGAGTATCTTCCATATCAAGTCCCAGATTGGCAGCATTTGCAACGAAGGTATCTAACAGATAACCACATGCGCGGATATCATCAAATACTTCCTTGATCTGCTGCTCATTTGTCGGGGCAAGCGCATATCCCTTTGAAAATACGCCATATTCTTTTGATAATCTGTCAGCGGCCTCCTGTGCATGCGCGAGATGACGGCTTGAAATAAATACATCATAGCCTCCCTGCGCAAACCGGGCAGCAATCGCATATCCTGTGCCGTTTGTGGCACCTGTTACAAGTACGGATTTCCTGTTCATGGCATATACTCCTTGTATCTTAAAAGTAGAAAGCTGTTTTCGGTGGAAGGATATCCGTCAGGGCGCCGTTGTAGTGACGAAGCGTATGTACCTGATAAGGATGCTTTGAGCATTCCTCCTCGTTGATCTCAATACCGATACCGGGCTTATCCGGGATCGTGATATATCCGTTTTCATAGGAAAGTGCTTCGTTCGTAATCCGATTCCGGTAATCAACATCACTGTACATGATCTCAAGGATCTCGAAGTTGGGACAGCATGCCGCCAATTGCAGAGTCGCTGCGTTTGCAACAGGGCCACTGGGATTGTGGGGGGCAAACGGGATATAGGATGTCTCCGCCATGGATGCGATCTTCCTGCATTCCATGATCCCGCCGGCATGGCTGATATCGGGTTGAATATAAGATACTGCGCCTGTTTCAAGCAGTCGCTTATGTTCCTGGCGGGTGTAGAGACGTTCACCGGCAGAAAGTGCGACAGGGGATTTTGCTGCTACTGCCTTTAACGCATCAAGATTATCCGGCGGAACCGGCTCTTCAAAGAACATGGGCTTAAATGCTTCTAATTCCTTTGCAATTTTGATGGCGGTGGGAATGTTGAAGCGTCCGTGACCTTCGATCAGCAGGTCTACACCGGGGCCCACGGCAGCCCTCACTTCGGCAACGCACCGTAATGCCTTGTCTAAATCTGCGTTGGAGATGTTGAGGTAGTTCTTTCCAAAGGGATCCCATTTCATAGCTGTCACGCCACGCTGTACAGCTTCTTTTGCTTTCTGGCCGAATTCCTCAGGCTCTTTCGCACCGGCAAACCATCCGTTTACATAGATACGAACCTTGTCATTTACTTTTCCGCCTAATAATTGATATACCGGTACATTTAAGTGCTTGCCAAGAATGTCCCAGAGCGCTATCTCAACCCCGGAAAGGGCGCTCATAAGAACCGGACCGCCCCGCCAGTAAGCATCACGATAAATATCATGGTAATGTTTTTCTATCTGAAGCGGGTTTTTGCCAATTAAGTATTCTTCAATATGACCGATGGCGCCAAGCAGGGCGTTTTCTTTATATTCAAGGGTGCATTCACCGATGCCGCTGATCCCTTCATCCGTCTCTACTTTTACAAATACCCAGTTCGTGCGGTAACAATCCACTACGAACGTGCGAATAGCTGATACTTTCATGTGATTATGTCTCCTTCTAAATGCTTCGCTTTAAATTATAAAGGAAGTATAAGGAAAATGCAATACAATATTTCGTATTTAAAATAAAAAATTTTGTATTTAATATTCATTGAAAAATGTAACAAGATATGATATCGTTAAGGTGTGAAAGAAATATTAAGATGAAATCTAAGAGGGAATGAAATGGCTGTATCACATAAGAAAAATCATAAACGAAAATTACTGTTCCTGCTGATACCTGCAGTTGGGCTGTTATGTATCCTGATTTTGGCAGTTGACTGGCATTCCGGTGAAAATAAATCTCTTGACCCGGATGAGACGGTAACAAAACCGGAATCAAGAGCAGAGTCAATGGGTGATGAAGGTGACAAAAAGCTGGAGCAGGAAGGGGGAGGCGGCGCTACTTCACTGACTTATGCGGATGAGGTAACGGTAGATCTGAATACGAGAAAGATAAAGCTCCTGCTTGGAAATCCGTCGCGGGCCAATTACAATGCAGTTGTCCGGGTGTTGCTTCAGGATGAAGTCATTGGGATATCCGGGCGGTTAGAACCGGGATATCAGGTACGCGAACTGTCATTGAATAAGAAATTAAAGCTTTCACCGGGAGCGTATGAGGGGAAGCTGCAGGTTTACTTCTATGACACGGCTACCGATGAGCGGGCAATGGTAAATGCATCCATACCTGTAACCATAACTGTGAAAAATAAGGGATATCGTATAACTTGCTACTGATTGCTTTTTTTCTTTCATATGGTAAGATAAGACGCAGAAAACAATTTCTACAAAAGGCTATTTTGGGGGAAGGAGCGCTGCGATATATGAGTAAAATTTTTAATGTGACTGGAAATTGCAGGCCGGAGATTCATTATATGGTGGATATTAAAGAGCGACTTGCAGAAATAAAAAAGATGGTCGACAAGGGAGATTATTTTACAATCAATCGAGCGCGGCAGTATGGAAAGACGACAACGCTAAGAGCGTTGAGCCGATATCTTGAGAACGAATATCTTGTCATCAGCATGGATTTCCAGAAGGAAATGAGCGATGCAAAATTTCGCAGTGAAAATGCGTTTTCCGTAGCTTTTGCCAAAGCTTTTCTGTGGAAGATTCGTGAATTTGCGTTCGAAATCATGAAACAGGTGCAGGGGGCAGTTGATAACCTGGAAGAGGCGGTTCAAAGCAATCGAGAAGAGTTGGAACTTGTGGAATTATTCCGGTATCTGAGCGATGTCTGTCGGTATTCACGAAAACCAATTGTACTGATGATTGATGAGGTTGACAGTGCAACGAACAACCAGGTGTTTCTTGATTTTCTTGCTCAACTGCGGGGATATTATATTGACAGGGATGAATCGCCGACATTTCATTCCGTGATATTGGCTGGGGTTTATGATGTGAAGAATATCAGACGGAAGATTCGGGCAAATGAAGAACATAAGATAAATAGCCCATGGAATATTTCTGTGGAATTTCCGATTGATATGAGCTTTTCTGCCAAAGAAATAGCTGGTATGCTTAATGAGTATGAGGAAGATTATGCGACTGGAATGGATGTAAGTGCAATGGCGGAATTGCTCTTTGATTATACATCCGGGTATCCCTTCCTGGTATCGCGTATTTGCAAGCTGTTGGATGAAACGATTGCGGGAAGTGATGCTTTTCCTGATCGGAAAAGCGCATGGACAAAGGAAGGCTTTTTGGAGGCAGTGAAAATGCTGCTGTCTGAGAAAAATACATTATTCGAATCGCTGGTGAATAAGCTGGCCGATTATCCAGAACTTCATGCAATGCTATATACCTTATTGTTTACCGGAAAAGGAATTCCATATAATCCGATGACGAAATTTATTGAAACAGCAGAAATGTTCGGATTTATAAAAAACATCCATGGAAATGTAGCTATTTCAAACCGAATATTTGAAACAGTTCTTTACAACTTATTTTTGTCTGAGGAAGTGCTTGACAGTAAGGTATATGAAGCTGGACAGCAGGATAAAAATCAGTTTATTCAAAATGGTCATTTGAATATGGATTTAGTTCTGGAGAAAGAAGCAGGTTGGAGTCAACCATATTAACTTGAATGATAAGCTGTTAGTGGAGGCTGTTGTGTGATACGGTCGCTGATATTTTTTGAAAACAGAAAAAGAGATGAGAAAAGACCATTGCTTCGCAATGGTCTTTTCTATGAGGGGAGTATAAATAATTAATAAGGGGTATAACTTATGAAAAGAATCCCGAAGGGAAATTCCTTTCACAGGCCTATTATAATTTATTTTGACAAAAATTGCAATGAAAAAGTTGCGAATAAAATAAAAAAATTTTCAAATAATAATTATGCGGCATAAACCAGCAAAAATATCAGGAGGCAAAACCATGGCAAAAAATGTGGATACGCAAAACAGGGGTACGAATGTAAATAACTGCAGAAATTCCAATTCCCAGAGCGGAAGCCAGAACAGAGCACAGAACAACGGCGGCCAGAACAGGGCGCAGAATACCAGCGGTCAGAACAGTTATGGTCAGAACACCAATGGCCAGAACAACAGCGGCCAGAACAGTTACGGCCAGAATACCAATGGCCAGAATAACTATGGTCAAAACAGTTATAGCCAGAATACCAACGGCCAGAACAACAGTGGTCAGAATGCCAATGGCCAAAATAACTATGGCCAGAATAGCTATGGCCAGAATACCAACGGCCAAAACAGTTATGGTCAGAATACCAATGGCCAGAACAACAACGGTCAGAATACCAACGGCCAGAACAGCAACGGTCAGAACAGCTATTCCAATAAGGCATCCAACCGGAGCAGCAACAACTACTAGAGTATTCGAGGATAAGCTGCGAGAAGAAGAAAAGGGCATATAATACTCATGGGAACAGATTGCAGAAACTCTGCAATCTGTTTTTATGAACATAGCAGGCAAATAGCCGGAAGAGGTGATGCTATGAAGTTTCAAGCGATTGGCGTCCGAGAGTTGGAAGCCTGTCTGAGAAGACCGAATACCGTTTTGATCGATCTGAGAACGAAGGAAGAATATGAGCTGTCCCATCTGGAAGGTGCAGTAAATATTCCTTATGAGGATTTGGAGAAGTATAAAAAGCGGTTGTCGAAGCAGAACGCATATATCCTGTACTGTGAGCGGGGTGGAAGCAGCCTGCTGGCAGCTAAGGAACTAAGCCAGGAGGGATACAGCATTTATACCGTGATCGGCGGGATACGAGCCTGGGAAGATGATCAGCTAAATTAGCAAAAAACGTCTCGCCGTAAGACGAGACGTTTTACATAAACAATTCGGAAAAAGGGATAGATTTTAGCGCATGCTTATGATAAAATGAAGAAAACCAGAGCCGGCAGGCGAGGGTTTTCGCTACCCAAACGTAGCGAAGCGGAGTTCGGGTTTCCCGTAAGCAATGAGCAGTGCGCCTCACGGCGAAAACCACATGCGTCGAGTTTACTCGTAAGCATGTGACTTTTGGCCGTGGGGGATAGGGCGAATGCCCATCAACGAGCGAGCCATAGGATCGCGAGTTTGCGCTGCAGCAAAGTTCATGATAGAATCATGGCAACTCAATATGGAGAACATTTATGAAAAATCGATTAGAGATAATAGTCCCATGCCATTTTGGCCTGGAGGCTGTTTTGAAGAAGGAAATATACGACCTGGGCTATGAGATCCTTAAGGTGGAGGATGGCCGGGTCACCTTTGAGGGAGATGCGGAAGCTGTCTGCCGCGCAAATATTTTCCTGCGGACGGCAGAGCGTGTTCTGGTGAAGGCGGGGGAGTTTACGGCGGAAACCTTTGACGAGCTCTTTGAAGGGATCAAGGCCATTCCCTGGGAGGACTATATCCCGAAGGATGGCAGATTCTGGGTCACCAAGGCGTCTTCTATTAAGAGCAAGCTGTTCAGTCCCTCGGATATACAGTCCATTGTAAAGAAGGCCATGGTGGAACGGTTAAAGCAGCACTATCACGTGGAATGGTTCCCGGAAGATGGTGCCAGCTATCCGTTGCGGATATTCCTGTTAAAAGACCGGGTGACGGCGGCAATCGACACCTCCGGGGAGTCATTGCATAAGCGGGGGTACCGCATCATGACCAGCAAAGCCCCCATCACGGAGACGCTGGCGGCATCATTGATCCTGCTGACACCATGGAAGAAGGACCGGATCCTGGTGGATCCCTTCTGCGGCAGCGGCACCTTCCCCATTGAGGCTGCTATGATGGCGGCGAATATCGCACCGGGGATGAACCGGGAGTTCACGGCAGAGCAGTGGACGAACCTCATCGACCGACAGCTTTGGTATGATGCGGTGGAGGAAGCCCAGGATCAAGTGGACACCGATATCCAGGTGGACATCCAGGGCTACGATATTGACGGGGAGATTGTCAAGGCAGCCAGGGAAAATGCGAAAAGGGCCGGTGTGGAGCAGCTCATCCATTTTCAACAGCGTCCGGTGTCTGCGCTGAGTCACCCGAAGAAATACGGATTTGTCATCACCAATCCCCCTTATGGAGAACGTCTGGAGGAGAAGGAGGCGCTGCCTGCACTGTATACAGAGATCGGGCAGGCGTTTGGACGTCTGGATAGCTGGTCTGAGTATCTGATCACCAGCTACGAGGATGCAGAGCGCTATATCGGGAGGAAGGCGGACAAGAACCGGAAGATATACAACGGGATGCTGAAGACTTATTTCTACCAGTTTCTTGGTCCGAAGCCTCCCGCCAGGAGCAAACAGGCATAGAACAGATAAGGAGTTAACGTGCGCAATTCGAAAAAATATATCATGATGTTTCTGGTGCTGATCGTGGCCCTGGGGCTAAAGTTCAGCAACCTCTGGAGAAGTACGGAACAGGTGGATACCTTCCGGGGAGCCAAACTGGAGACGAAGGTATGGAATCCACTGATTGCGGAGAGCGTCAACGAGAAGGAGATATCGGTGCTTGTTGACAATCGTGAATTAAGAAGCAGCGATACCGGGATTTTTATGGATGAAAATCTGACGCTGATGCTCCCGGTTTCCGTGCTGCGTGACAGCTTCAACTGCAGTGCGCATCTCTATGGAAAGGAGCAGCTGCTGATTGAAAAAAGAAATGATGAGATCCTTTTTATGCTGGATGAGCCGACAGTGACCGTAAATAAGGAAAAGAATGAGATCGCCTCGTCCATGGTTTATGTGGACGGAGCATATTATGTTCCGGCAGATACGGTTTCCAAGCTGCTGAAATTCTCCTACAACTGGGATATCCGGGAGAATCGGGCGGTGGCCTTAAGCAATGCGGAGGGCAGCAGCCTTCCGGCAAAGTATGACCTGCGGGAGCGGGGGCGGACTCCCAGTGTGAAGAATCAGGGACGGTTTGGCACTTGCTGGGCCTTCGCGGCACTCTCGGCCATGGAGTCAGAGATGATGCCGGAAGAGGTACTGGAGCTGTCGCCGGATCATATGTCCTTAAAGAACAGCTTCTATCTGGAGCAGACAGACGGCGGCAATTATACCATGGGAATGGCATATCTGACATCCTGGCAGGGACCGGTGTATGAGGCGGACGATCCTTACGGCGATAACGTGTCACCGGACGGTCTTAAGCCAGTCAAGCATGTGCAGGAGATACAGATCATCGGACACAAGGATTATGAGGAGATCAAGGAGGCTGTATTTAAGTATGGCGGTGTCCAGACCTCGATCTACAGCGCCCTCAGGAGTACCACAAAGAATTCGGAGTATTATAACGCTCAGACCAGCAGTTATTGCTATATCGGAACGAAGAAGTCCAACCATGACGTGCTGATCATCGGCTGGGATGACAATTATTCCAGGGATAATTTTAAGATAGAAGTGGAAGGAGACGGCGCATTTATCTGCCAGAATAGCTGGGGAACCGGATTTGGGGACGACGGCGTGTTCTATGTCTCTTATTATGATGTGAACATCGGCAGCCACAATCTGGTCTATACCGGCATTGAAGATACCGACAATTATGACCATATCTATCAGACTGACCTGTGCGGCTGGGTAGGGCAGCTTGGCTATAATAAGGAAAGCATCTATGGCGCCAATGTCTACACGGCGGGCAGCAATGAAGAGCTTCGCGCAGCAGGATTTTATGCGGTGGGAAAGGATACCGAGTATCGGCTGTACGTGGTGAAGAATTTTGAAAATACGAATTCCCTGAATGAAAGCAGGATTCTGGTGGCGCAGGGGAAGCTTCGCAATTCCGGCTACTATACCATACCCTTTAACAAGCACGTGACAGTGGCGGCAGGGGAACGGTATGCGGTGATCCTGTATGTCTCTACACCCGGCTCCGATAAGCCGCTGGCCATCGAGTACCGGGCAGATGAGTTCACAAAAACGGTAGACATCACCGACGGTGAGGGCTATATCAGCCTTATGGGAAATCGCTGGGAGAGCCTGGAAGAGACCCAGAGCAGTAACCTGTGCCTGAAAATATACAGTGACAACATGCAGTCAATGGAAGACGTGCAGTGAGGAGTGCGGAAAGTAAGATGAGAAAGATCATATTTGCAACCGGGAATGAAGGAAAAATGAGAGAGATCAGGGAAATCCTGGGGGATTCAGAGCTTGAGATCATCTCCATGAAGGAAGCGGGGATCAACATCCCCATCGTGGAGGATGGAAAGACCTTCGAGGAGAATGCCGTGATCAAGGCGAAGGCTGTGGCGGGCGAGACGGATGAGATCGTGCTGGCGGACGATTCCGGCCTGGAGATCGACTATCTGAACAAGGAACCCGGCGTGTATTCCGCCCGGTATGCAGGGGAGGATACGCCTTATTCCATTAAGAATCAGATGCTTCTGGATCGTCTTGAAGGTGTGGAGCTTGAGAAGCGCACCGCGCGATTTGTCTGCGTTATCGCGGCGGCTCTGCCGGACGGGCAGATACTCACCACCAGGGGAACCATCGAAGGATATATCGGCTATGCGCCTGCCGGGGAGAACGGATTCGGCTTTGATCCGATCTTCTATGTGCCGGAGTATGGCTGCTCTACTGCAGAACTTTCCAGAGAGCTGAAGAATCAGCTGAGCCACAGAGGAAAGGCGCTGCGCGCCATGAAGGCGAAATTACAGGCATACTTGGAAGCGTAAGGAAGTAAGAGGGATGAAGATTCTGATTGTCAGCGATACACATAAAAAGCATAAGAACCTGGAACGGGTGCTGGAGCGGGTAACGCCGGTGGATTTGATGATTCATCTCGGAGATGCGGAAGGCTGCGAGGACGAGATTGCCCATATGGCCGGCTGCCCCTTAGAGATCGTGGCCGGCAACAACGATTTCTTTTCCAGACTTCCCAGAGAAAAAGAGCTGCAGCTTGGCAAGTACCGTGTTCTTATCACCCACGGACATTATTATTATGTAGGGGTCGGAGTCGCCGATATCAAGCGTGAGGCGGCGGGGCGCGGCTATGATATCGTGATGTTCGGTCACACCCATAGGCCGCTGATCGATTATTCACGTGATATCGTTGCCCTGAATCCCGGAAGCATCTCATACCCGCGCCAGGAAGGACACCAGCCCTCCTATATCATGATGGAAATCGACAAGAAGGGCCAGGCGCATTTTAATATTGAGTACCTATAACTTAACTTACTTTACCAGCATTTTCTTCAGTGCTGCTAATCATTTTAATCTCCTCCTTGCTGTATCCCTTTTCGGGAAAGAACCACAAATGCGGCCACGCAGATCAGAACAGACAGCAGCGAGCCTGCCGCTGTTGCCAATCCCATGGGGAACAGGGTTGCGGGGAACATCTGCGAGGTCAGATAAACACCGGGAATACGCACCAGCGTAATGGACAGGATGTTGTGCAGAAAAGACAACCCGGATTTACCACAGGCGCAGAAATAGCCGCTGAAGCTGAAATGAATGCCAGCAAAGACACTATCCCAGATGTAGCCGCGCAGATACTGCCCGCCCAGCCGGATTACATCGGTACCGCCTGCCGCTTCCCTGTCCGTAAATAACGAGACAATAGGATCTGCCGCGAACTGAATTATAATCGAAGAAAGTAGTCCGAAACCAGCAGCAAGCAGAACGGCATACCGTAAAGTCTGTATCGCCCGTTCCGGTTTCTTCGCGCCGATGTTCTGTGCTCCCAGCGCCGAAACGGTGGAGAGCATGGAGGATGGGATCAGGAACAAAAAGCTTATGATCTTTTCGACGATCCCCACCGCTGCAGCATCGTTTAAGCCGCGCCGGTTGGCAATGATGGTAATGACGATAAAGGCGATCTGAATCAGGCCGTCCTGCAAAGCGATGGGAATACCGATTTTCAGAATTTTACCCATCGCAGAGCGGCAAGGCTTGAAATCGCTTTTTTCAAGGACAATGCTCCGCCGTTTCAGGATAATGATCAGCGATACAACGACGCTGATCGCCTGCGAGAGGGTTGTGCCCAGCGCCGCACCGGCAGGACCGAGACGGAACACGCCCATAAAGAGATAGTCCAGACCGATGTTGGCTGCACAGGCCACGGCGATGAAGTACATGGGGCTTTTGCTGTCGCCCATGCCGCGAAAAATCGAGCTAATGATGTTGTACGCGGTAATAAACGGGATGCCGATAAAGCAGATGGTGAGATAGGCAACCGTGCCGTTCACTGCCTCCGCCGGGGTGGACATAGCGGAAACGATTGGACGTACCAATATGAGCAGTACTGCCATCAGCGTGATAGATACCGCCATAAAAAGCGTCACGGTGTTGCCTACATCCTGCGCCGCCCGTTTCCGGTCGCCGCAGCCGACCGCCTGCCCGATGCTGACGGTGGTGCCCATAGCGAGTCCCACGATCATGACTGTGAGCATATGCATGACCTGTGAGCCGATGGACACAGCGGTGGTGCTGGCAACGCCCTCAAACTGGCCGATGATGAACAGGTCGGCCATGCCGTAAAGTGTCTGTAAGAAATATGAGAGTAAGTACGGTAGCGAGAACAGAATCACATTCCGAAACACGCTGCCGGTGGTGAGGTTCTTTTCCATGTGTGTTTGCTCCTTCTTTTGTTTATGTGTTATTGGTATATTATAAACTCTATAACGGTTGTAGAGTCAAGAAAAATTTATAAATCGGACGGTTCGCATTAGCGGACTGATTGAATGAGTTTCTCATGAGAAAAGGCACCATTCGTTATAACGAACGGTGCCTTTTTCATGAGACATCCGGGATTCGAACCCGGGACAACTTGATTAAAAGTCAAGTGCTCTGCCAACTGAGCTAATATCCCATACCTGGGCTAGCTGGATTCGAACCAGCGAATGCAGGAGTCAAAGTCCTGTGCCTTACCGCTTGGCGATAGCCCAATGCTAAGGCATGGCAAGCTTAAGGCCAATGCTTTGCAGGTGGATAAAGGGATTCGAACCCTTGGCCTCCAGAGCCACAATCTGGCGCGCTAACCAACTGCGCTATACCCACCATATGATACCGTAAACGGTACGTGCAGTAAAAACTGCTCCTGTGCTCGAAGGGATTCGAACCCCCGACCCACGGCTTAGAAGGCCGTTGCTCTATCCAGCTGA
>CAVGED010000070.1:0-9965 GCA_963628035.1 Paludibacteraceae bacterium | reverse complement strand
ACGCAAAAAAATAAGCCTAACAAGGCTTTCGGGGATTTTGAGTGTCAAAGATCCGCATTGGTGGCAATGGCTGGGAGTAGGCATTGGCGTAGTCGCAATCGGGATATTGTCCGTGTGAGTTTTTCAGAATATGTCAAGAACTATAAAGTTCTGTTGCATGTTATTTGCCCACCCGGAGTATAACGCAAATTATTGATAATATGACGGCAAGAATTGACGTTGTCTGCGAAAATAATATGGGTTATTATTAAAAAAAAGACACGGGAGGAGGAATCCATTTGCAAAAACATATGGATAATTGCGGAAAAAGAAAGAAAAAGACGAAAGATGAGTTTACCAGTGCACTGGCGGCTATGGGGCCGTTGGTTGGGTTTACGCTTTTCGGGTTAGTACCGTTGGCTTTGGCTACGGTAGTCAGTCTGACAGAATTACATTCTACAAATCTCTCGGAGATGGAGTTTGTCGGTTTGGAGAATTACAAAACAATTCTCACAAATGGAGATAACCGGACATATGCTTCCTATTTATCGACGTTGGTGTATGCATTAAATGTACCAATCTGTATTGCACTATCGCTTTTTATAGCTAATTTACTGAATCGGATCAAGCTGGGACAACGTTTCTTCCGATCTGCTTTTTTTATCCCGTATGTGTGTTCTACGGTAGTGATCGGACAGACGTTCAGAGTGCTGTATCAACAGGAGTCCGGAGTTTTTAATGTGATTTTGTCATTTCTGGGATTTCAGAAGGTGGGCTGGCTGACCGAGTCGCCATTCAGCTTTATGGCATCTACGATTATTATGGTTGTATGGCAGGGATTGGGATTTTGCATTGTACTGTTTCAGGCAGCCTTGGCCAATGTCGATGAAAGTTACTATGAAGCAGCAAGGATAGACGGCGCATCAAAGCTTCAGATTTTCTGGAAAATTACATGGCCGGCAATCTCACCTACAACAGGATATCTGATCACAATGAAGATAATTTGGGCTCTTCAGGCAATGGCAGAGACTTATATTCTGGTTGGGCCGAATGCGATAGTTCCCACATGGGGTGGGTCGGACGCTTACGTAAGTGATTTAGTGGTAAAGCATATTTATAATATGGCATTTATGAGTCCTTATCAGTATGGATACGGATTAGCTGCTGCAGCGGGGTGGATACTGGCTATTATAGTATTTATCATTACCCGCATAAATATGAAATCTCAGAAGAGGTGGGTGAATTATGATTTCTAAAGAAAAGCAAACACCTTTAAAGTGGAAAGGTCTTAAAACATTATATCAAATATTAGTACCAATACTTTGGACTGTTGCCATTCCATGTGCAATATTAAGCTGTTTTTCTTCAAGGGAAGGCTCTGACAGCCGCGTAATCTGTATCAGCATAATGCTGATTGCTTTGGTGTTGATCGGAATACTTGCTTTGATGAACAGAAGGGCAGAGAAAAATTACGGATACCGGGCCTATGAAAATCAAATGATAAAGAAAATTGATTTTAAAACGGTGTTGCCACTGCTCGTTATGCTGCTTATTGTTGTTTTACCGTTTTATGTTTTGATCGTCACTTCATTAAAAAGCACAATAGAGGCAAATAATATTGCATTTACGTGGTGGCCGACCCAGGGGATTGATTTGAATTCCTATAAAGAATTGTTTACATACGGTCAGGTGATCGGGGTGACGATGGGAGAGGCAATCATCAACTCATTTATATATGCTATTATTCCCACGGCAGTCGGTCTTATGGTATCTGCATTGTCCGCATATGCATTTGCCAAGCTGGAGTTCAAGGGAAGGAATGTAATGTATCAGATCTTGATTATGACAATGATGATGCCGGGGTGCGTTACGATGACAACGGCTTATATTATGTATGACAAGTTAGAATGGACCAATTCTCCGTTGCCATTGGTTGTTCCCGGTTGTTTTGGCGCGGCAACGACAGTGATGTTCTTGAGAGAGTATTTTATGGGGATACCGGATGCCATGTTAGAGGCGGCGAGAATTGACGGAGCCGGAAAATGGAAATGCTTTTTTGAGATAGTGCTGCCGCTTGGAAAGCCGGCGCTCATTGCACAACTGATCTTAGGGTTCGTTTCGGCATATAACGACTTTATTGCACCGTTGATCTATTTGAACGATCCGCAAAGATATACGATTCAGGTAGCACTTGATTTCCTCAATGGAGCAATACCGGACCAGACGCTTATCGCTTCGGCGGGAGCATTTTCTCTGGCACCAATGCTTTTATTATATGTAATATTTCAAAAACGCATTATTAGCGGAATATCAATGTCTTCAGGACTGAAAGGTTAAAGGGAGGAAAAGAAAATGATGAAGCTGAGGATAAGTAAAAGAATTGTAGCAATTGGAATGACTGTTTTAATGGCAGTCGGCTCATTAACGGCTTGTGGTAACTCCGGCAATTCGGGCGGAACGGTTACGGTAAGCTTTATGTACGGCGGGGATGTTGCAATCGTAGAATTGTATAATTCTCTGATTGAAGAATTTAACAATACTGCGGGAAAGAAAGCAAAGGTTAAGGTAAAGGGAATTCCCAAAACGAGTAGCCTTGATTCCGTACTTGCACAGCAATTGCCCGGAAACAATGGACCGGATGTGGTATCCATGTCCGATAAAGAATTCAAGAAGTATGCGGCATATCTGGACGATATGACCGGGAAGATCGATCAGTCAGTGTTGGATGACTTTTATTCCAATGCAATTGGCCGTTATCATTATAATATAGAAAAAACTACTTCAAATAGTGAGGATCCCTTGTATGGCATCCCGGGCTATAATGACGCAACCATAATTTACTACAACAAGGGTGCGCTGGAAAGTGCCGGCGTTATATGTATCAGTGTTGATGAAGAAAATCTGGATGCATTTAACAGCGGGGAAGCAAAGGATAATAATGGTAAAACAAAAGCGGACTATGGAATAGAGGGAGATGTACCGGCAAAAGGGTTCTACCGCAGTGTGTCTCCATTTGTCCCCGCAGAAGATGAGACAAACGGTGCGTCCTGGACAATGCCGGCTGACGATGAGGTTCTGATCTTCAATGACAGGATTCCCATGAACTGGGATGAATTAGAAGATGTCGGTCTGCTGTGTACGCAGGAGAGAAATAAGAAATCGACTACAAAGTATGGATACTATTCCGAATATTGGTTTAATTATGGATGGAGCGTTGGCGGGGATTGCCTGGAGGATATGACAGGAAATGGTGATTGGACATTTGCTCTTCCGGGAAATCTTCCGAACTATATTGTACAGGAAGGAAAGACGTATACAGGGGTATATTCCGGTATCACATATAAAGAAGGAGATACACTGGAAATAAGAGATATTGTAGATGCAAAAGCCGGAGACAGCATTTCGTATGAAACAGATGGCAGCACATACTTCTATTATACCATAAACGGGAGTGAGGCGAGTGTGCGTGACTTTAGTCAGGAGATTGCAGATGGCACCTTGACAGAGCTTCCATCTACCAGACAGGCATTTTCACGCTTCTGTTATCTGGCCGGAGAGGGAGGAATTAATGTATGCCCTTATCCAGATGCATTTACCGGCAGTAATGCTGTTTACTATTTCACCTCCGGAAGTCTGGCATTTTTGTTGGAAGAGGTTTCGTGTGCTTCCAGTATCAATAAGATGATGGCAGGTGAATGGGGAATTGCACCGATTCCGGTATATAAAACCTACACAGAGCCGGAGAATCCGGAATGTGATACGGTTGCGAAGCAGGGAAAAGCAGCTTCTCACTCCATGGGCTATCCGGTCTGCATCAATAAAAAGAGTGCAGTCAAGGATGCTGCATACGTGTTTATTAACTGGCTAGCAACGGATGGACAGAAAATTATGGCGGAAAGTGGTGAGATGTCTTCCAGACGATCAGATCAGGAGTTATATCTGGAAAATTCGCCATATGATAATGCAAAGGCTGTCTTGAGTTCGGCTGAAAACGCAAGTGCGGGAGACTGGTGGTATATGCCGGATACCAATTGGATCACGCAATGGGCAAATGCTTTGAATGGAAAGGTTCGATACGGCTTAATGGGATTTGATGAATATTTGTACGCCTATATCGAGGAAACAAATGCACGGTTAAAAGAGTACAAAAAATAGAGGATAGAGAAGAAAAGGATGAAGAGTATGAAGAAAATTCACAATGTGCTGATAGGAATATTGGGTGTCGTGTTATCAATCGCTATGAGCGGCTGCAGCATACAGGATGGCTCCTCTGTTTATATGAATTATGGAACCGGTCTGGGTGATGATATGCAGTATAACAGTGAATTATATGGCTTGAACTGCAGTAACGATATTGATGGCGCAGATCCGGGATGCTTTTATGTATCGGAGGAAGAGGACGAGGAGTATGGCGGGTATTATTATATGTATAAAGGAGGCTCCGTTTCTCAATTGGGCGCATCATTGGTGAAGGAGTACTATGAGGAAAACGGAATTCTCGATATCGCATACATGTGCTTTCGGTCGAAGGATCTGCATTCGTGGGAATTGGCTGGGGCTATGGATGGCGGATACTCGCTGGTAGTTGACAAACAGGATTGGTGTCGTACTTGCTTTTGGGCTCCGGAGGTTATCCGTAATGAGGCGGATGGGAAATATTATATGTATTTTAGCGCCAGTGCGGATCAGAACTGGGGAGTCTCTGAAATGTCTTCCTCGAACAACCAATTTGACAGGCTATATCTGGGGGTAGCAGTTTCCGATGCACCTACAGGACCATTTGATATCTTGTATGATACTGATCCTGCAACGGATAAGAGAATACCCACCATCAATTTCATGACAGGATGCGGGACAGAATATAACTGGGCGGCGATCGATGTCTCTCCGTTTTTTGATGACGATGGGCAATTATATCTGTATTTTAACAAACATACAGATGACCACTATGATGCAATGATGGGTGTCTGGGGCATGAAGATGAAATCAATGGCAGAGCCTGATTATACTACGGTTTCCTACCTGGCGGCGCCGGGAAAGGTGACTGCTTCCAATACACCGGGGAATATCGAAGAGATCAGCTCCGAAGGAACATATTTTGATCCTTCGGAAACAAATGTTAATGAGGCACCGTTTATGTTCAAGCATAAGGATAAGTATTATCTCACCTATGCTTCCAATGGATATGGACAGGTGGGATATTCTGTTCATCAGGCAGTAAGTGACGAGCCGTTAAGCGGATTTGAGAAGCTCTCAATGGAACAGGGGAATCCTGTATTAAATGGAAGCCTTCTTGGGTATATGAATGGTACAGCGCATCACGCCTTGGTGCGCAATGGAGATGACCTGTGGATCGTGTACCATAGGCACAACAGCACAACATCGTTTGAAGCAGGCTGGGATCGTTCCATCTGCGCAGATCGTGTCAATTTCGTGACGAACAGTGATGGACTGGATGTATTGACGGCAAATGGTCCAAGTATAGCACTGCAGTGGCTGCCGGAGAGCGTAAGCGGTTATCAGAATCTGGCTAAAACAGCAAATATCAATGTGAGCAATGGGGAGGGTGTGGAGTATCTGACGGATGAAGTGCTCCCGTTTTATACCGTGACACAGGATCGTGTGATGTCCACAGAGAAAAATGACGTAACAATTACGTTGACATGGGATGAACCGGTCAGTGTCTCATCCGTGATGGTTTATGATGCATATGATGTATACAAGGCATTCTCCAAGGTCGCGAAACTGGAATTTAAGTTAGCGGAAAGACCGGAATGGGCAAAACAGGACTATGATTATGCGGTGATTGAGGATTTACAGCTGCCTGACAGATATTGGGATGCCGATACGGAGAAGTACATTCAGTGTTCTCCCGCAGTAGCAGAATTTGATTCGATTAAAATCACTGAACTGAAAATCACGATCAGTGAGAAAGACCGTTTGATCTCGGAGGATAAGCTTGGAGAGAAAGTTACCGCTCTGAATCTTTCGGAAATCGTAGTTTTAGGAGGTGCAGATTAATATGAGCAAAAAGAAAAAAATAATTGTTATTATTGGCATCATCTTACTGGTTGCACTCATAATAGGAATAGGGGCAGTGATTCTTCTGTCAGGCAATAAGATCCAGCAGGCGGAAAATACCTATGAAAAAGATTATGCGAGCTTTTGTGACGCCGAAAATGATCCGGATATGCAGATCGACGGTGTTCTGGATGAAGACAAATGGCAGAACAGAAAGTGGTTTAAGAACACCTATATACAGAATATAAATGGCTTGATGCCGAATTTAAAGGTAACAGCTTTTTCAACAGAGTATGGTGTTTACATTGCGGCAGTGGCGGAAGATACGAACATTGTAAATGACGGGGATCACACGATGGAATGTAATTCTTCCTTTGAAATCACTGTGGCGGTGAACAATGTTGATGAGGAAGTGTATGACAGCTCTCTATATGCAACATATCTAGTAATAGATATGAGAGGAGATTGCCATGCTCTTGGGGCATCTAATTTTAAGCGCGCTGTAGTGGTGGACGGTGAAATAAATAGCAGACAAACAAAGTCAGCTACGTTGGAAATGTTTCTGCCCTGGGAATTCCTGCATGTGGATACCACGAAAGGGATTCCGGAAGAGGTCAATCTATACCCAAACTACAGAGGGGTGTTAGAAGGAGAACAGTACGTTAAAAATATGCGGGATATGCAAATCTTTCCAACCACCAACGCTATTTCCAGCTACTGGAAATTTGACCAGGACGGTTATATGACCGAAGATAGGGAAGGCGCGGTTTTAGGAGATTCGGTGACAGGTATCACAAAGACAGGAAATTGGGATATATCTCACGAAGAAGATGGCATTGTAGAATCTGCTTATGGAACGGAAGCGCATTCTATCTTTTTCAAAGATAAGTTTTGTTCTGATTTTATTGCAGAGGCAACAATTGTGCCAGTGAAATGTATGGCTGACGGAACCAGGGAGATAGGGTTTTTCTTCATGTCACAGGAGGGACAAAGAAATTCTGTATTTCTTGAAGCAAGTGATTATCTGCTTGTGGATGGGATCAATGGTACAAAAAACCTTTCACAGTACAGGTTGAATTCTTGCGACTCTAAGGATTGGATCTGGGATACACATAACGATTCTTACAGAGAAAATAAGAATGCAAAAACAAAAGAAGGTATTAAACTGTCGGTTGTAAAGTATGCTGATACATTCTGGTATTTTGCAGACGACGAATACCTGACAGCGGAACAGATGGATTTCCTGGATACAAAGGTATTTCCCGGATTATACACCAATTCTTTGGATGCGATCTTCAAGGATTATTCTTGTGATGAGATCGATATTGACGGAGCAAAGAAGTATCTGAATGAGCGTGGTGTCTATCTGGTAGATGCACAGGCGACGAATTCAGGCGGTACGGTAACAACGTCTAAATTGGCCATTTCCAAGGGAGAATCCTTTGATATCACCGTTACCTGTAATTCAGGTTATGAGGTTGCTTCTCTTATGGTGAATGGTGTGGAAAAATTAGAGGATGCCATGAAAAATGCCAATGACGGCGTGTATACCATAAAAGCAGCTGACGGCAATCAGGAGATCCGGGTTACCTTCAAGAAATGTGATGGTTATAACCTTACCGGAGTTGTGAAAGGCGATGATACTTCTCTGTCTGCAAAGGTTATCGTTACCGGAGAGATAAATCGCATTCTGCGCTATGAGGTCTCAGCAGCCGGAGATAAAGGTTATAAAGTAAATATGCCGGCAGGAAAATACGCTGTTTATGCGGAGGCGGAGGATTACATACCCGTAACTGAGAAGATAAATCTGAGTAAGGATACCGTGAAGGATTTTGTATTGAAGCGCTCTGCTTTTGCAAAGGCGGTTGAAGTAAATGGCAAGACCGTATATTCCAATACCGAAGTTTGGGATCGTTCCAAAGAGGGTGCGGGTAAGGTGTTCGGCTCGTATTCCAAAGGAACAAGCTTGCAGCCATTGTATTTCAGAGAGACAGGGAAATCGGCATGGTTTTCTGCTACAATCAGTTATTCAACAAAATTTGAAGAGGGTAAGAACTATCAGTCGGATCTGTTGGGAGCTCTCATGGTAACGGATGGAACCCAGAGCGGTTGGATAGGTATCCGACAGCATGGTTTGCTCTACAATTGGACGTGGATAGAGCATGCCATCGGTTATAATGTCTTATCTACCTTTGAGCCGGAGCACTTGTCGGCGAAAGCGGATATTATATTGAAGGACGGTTTACTCTACGTTTATGTAGATGATATCTTTGTGGGGAAATTAGAATTATCCAAGGTAGTTGCCGGAGCCGGGGCTGACAAAGAGGTTGCAGTCGGGCTGATGATGCATGCAGATAATCCTGCGGATATTGAATTTAGCAATATTACATTCACAACAGATGCAAAGAAGGTCAGCTCTGCATTGGCGGAAAAAGAAGCAGGACATACCATACCGGAAGGTACTCTTTTTGCACAATACGTAACTGTTAACGGATGCAGCTTGGAATCGAAGCCATATGTGTGGGATTTGAGCGAGATCAAAAACAATACGGTTACTTGCAATAATGGTATGAGCAGCCAGCCGATTTATTTTGCACAGGCCGGAAATACGGCACTTGTAAGATCGACTGTTATCCGTACAGATGACTTTAAAAATGCCAAGAACCCGGAAGGGCAGCCCCTGGCAGGCATTGTTTTATCAGATGGGAAACACACAGGCTACGTGGGAATACGGAATAATGGAGTTGTATATAATGATATTTGGCTGGAAAACTCTGTTAACTATGATATCCTTGCTACATGGGGCGCCAAGGAGCATTTGTCAGCAACATTGGATATTGTGGTGAAGGATGATCAGATCTTCCTCTATGTAGACGGAAACAAAGTAAAAGCTTTGAAGATTTCAGATGTGCTTCCGGGAGTTACACCGGGTCAAAAGCTTGCAATCGGACTGGTTTCAGAGACAAATGGGAAATCTGCTTCTGTGAAATTCGCCGATGTTCAATTTACCACCGACGGTACAATCGTGGATTCTTATATTGCGCAGAATGAGGCAAAAGAAAATGTTCCGGCTGGTTCGATATTTACCAAGTCAGTGAATATAAATGGAAAGACAGCAGAGTCAGTAGTATATCCGTGGGATTTAAGTAAGATTGCTCAAAATGTTGTTACCGGAAAGAATGGAAACAGCAGCCAGCCACTCTACTTTGCGCAGACAGGCACGCAGGCGTTGTTGCAGACCAAAGTAACCCGTACGGATGATTTCGCGAACGCAGCGAATCCGGAGGGGCAGCCATTGGCAGGTATCTATGTGACAGACGGAACGAATCAGGGATATTTGGGAATCCGGAATAATGGAGTTGTATATAATGATATTTGGCTGGAAAACTCTGTTAACTATGATATCCTTGCTACATGGGGCGCCAAGGAACACTTGACAGCGCAGCTTGATATCGCACTGCAGAATGGTAAGTTTTATATCTACGTAGACGGCATTTTTGTCAGAAAACTGAATCTCTCCGAAGTTTTACCGAATGCGGCAGGTGACAGTGTATTAGCCTTCGGGCTCACGATGGAGGCAAGCGGGAAAACGGCAGAAATACAATACAGAGATGTGAAGTTTACAACGGACTCCGCTAAGATTGAAGCGTATTTGAAGGGTGGAGAGGATGATAGTCCTATCCCATCTGACTCCATTTTTGCAGCGAAGGTGACAGTTAACGGAGAAGAGGCGGCATCTGTTATTGGAAGATGGGATTTAAGTAAGATCACTCAAAATATAGTTACAGGAAAGAATGGAAGCTGTGGCCAGCCGCTCTTCTTTACACAGACAGGTACACAGGCATTGCTGCAGGCCAGAGTAACCCGTACGGATGATTTCGCGAACGCAGCGAATCCGGAGGGGCAGCCGTTGGCAGGTATCTATGTGACAGACGGAACGAATCAGGGATATTTGGGAATCCGGA
>CAVGED010000069.1:0-16060 GCA_963628035.1 Paludibacteraceae bacterium | reverse complement strand
TTGATTTTACTGGCATAGAGGGCATTTTTTACTTATTTTTCCTGCAAAAGTCAGGTTGATGTCAAACGATATTTTTAAGTGGTACTAATAGATTATGCGTTTCTATCTGTTATATTCCTATTATTTATTTTCGTGTCAAATAGATATAAATTATTATAACATAAAACGAACAAATGTTCTATCATAATTTATGAAATTTATAATTTTTTTATAAATAATTAGCACTCACCTCTTGACAGTGCTAACAAACGGTGTTATAGTATCACTATAACAAAGATATAAAACAAAACTCCATAGCAAAGGAGGAGTCATTATGAATATTCAAAAATTTACACAGAAGTCAATAGAAGCCATCAATCAGTGTGAGAAGCTGGCTTACGAATACGGGAATCAGGAGATTGAACAGGAACACCTGCTGGTGGCTCTGCTTGAACAGGAGGACGGTCTGATCCCTAAGATGATCGAGAAGATGGAGATCGACCGGCAGCACTTTACCAACAATGCCATTGATCATCTGGCGAAGCGGGTGAAGGTGTCCGGCGGGCAGGTCTACATTGGACAGAACCTGAACAAGGTGCTGATAAATGCCGAGGATGAGGCAAAGCAGATGGGAGACGAGTATGTTTCCGTGGAACATCTGTTTTTGACATTGATCAAATATCCCAACCAGGCCATGAAGGAGATCTTCAAGGAATACGGCATCACCAGAGATCGTTTCTTGCAGGCGTTGTCTACGGTACGTGGCAATCAGCGTGTGGTTTCCGATAACCCGGAGGCTACCTATGATACACTGGAGAAGTATGGCTACGATATGGTAGAACGGGCCAGGGAGCAGAAGCTGGATCCGGTGATCGGCCGTGACAGTGAAATTCGGAATGTGATTCGTATCCTGTCCCGGAAGACCAAGAATAATCCGGTGCTTATCGGTGAACCCGGTGTCGGCAAGACTGCCGTGGTAGAGGGCCTGGCACAGCGTATCGTCCGCGGGGATGTGCCGGAGGGACTGAAGGATAAGAGGCTTTTTGCGCTGGATATGGGGGCGCTGGTTGCCGGCGCCAAGTATCGTGGCGAATTTGAGGAACGTTTGAAGGCGGTGCTGGATGAGATCAAGAAGAGCGATGGCGAGATCATCCTTTTCATCGATGAGCTGCACACCATCGTGGGAGCCGGCAAGACGGACGGTGCCATGGATGCCGGGAATATGCTGAAGCCTATGCTGGCTCGTGGGGAGCTTCACTGTATCGGTGCAACGACCCTGGATGAATACCGGGAATATATCGAGAAGGACGCTGCCCTGGAGCGGCGGTTCCAGCCGGTACATGTAGATGAACCTACGGTAGAGGATACCATCTCGATTCTTCGTGGTCTGAAGGAGCGTTATGAAGTGTTCCATGGCGTGAAGATCACGGACTCGGCGCTGGTATCTGCCGCCGTTTTGTCCAATCGGTACATTTCGGACCGTTTTCTGCCGGATAAAGCCATTGATCTGGTGGACGAGGCCTGTGCCCTGATCAAGACGGAACTGGATTCCATGCCTACAGAATTGGATGAGCTGCAGCGTCGTATCATGCAGATGGAGATTGAGGAGGCAGCGCTTAAGAAGGAGGAGGATCACTTGAGCCAGGATCGTCTGGCGAACCTCCAGAAGGAGCTGGCGGAGCTTAAGAACGAGTTCCAGAACAAGAAGGCTCAGTGGGACAACGAGAAGAAGTCTATTGAGCATGTGCATAAATTGCGGGAAGAACTGGAGTCCATCAACAGTGAGATCAGCAAGGCACAGCAGAATTATGACCTGGAGAAGGCTGCGGAGCTGCAGTATGGCAGACGCCCGCAGATCCAGCAGGAGCTGGCGATTGAAGAGGAGAAGCTGAAGGGTGAATCCCTACAGCTTGCGCATGAGAATGTCAGCGATGAGGAGATTGCCAGGATCATTTCGAGATGGACCGGGATTCCGGTGGCGAAGCTGACCGAGAGCGAGCGGAACAAGACGCTGCACCTGGACGATGAGCTTCATAAACGCGTTATCGGCCAGGACGAGGCAGTGACTAAGGTGACGGAGGCCATCATCCGGTCTAAGGCGGGGATCAAGGATCCCACGAAGCCAATCGGATCCTTCCTGTTCTTAGGACCTACCGGTGTAGGTAAGACAGAGCTTGCCAAGGCGCTTGCGGCCAGTCTGTTCGATGATGAGAATAACATGGTGCGTATCGATATGAGTGAGTACATGGAGAAATACTCCGTGTCTCGTCTGATCGGAGCGCCTCCCGGATATGTAGGTTACGAGGAGGGCGGCCAGCTTACGGAGGCCGTTCGGAGAAAGCCCTATTCTGTGGTGCTGTTTGATGAAGTGGAGAAGGCCCATCCGGATGTGTTCAATGTGCTGCTGCAGGTGCTGGACGATGGACGTATCACGGATTCCCAGGGACGTACCGTGGACTTCAAGAATACCATTCTGATCATGACCTCCAATCTGGGCTCGGCCCATCTGTTGGAAGGCATTGAGGCAGACGGTGAGATCACACCGGAATGCGAGGAAGCGGTAATGGCGGAGCTTCGGGGGAATTTCCGACCGGAATTCCTGAACCGTCTGGACGAGATCATTATGTTCAAGCCGTTGACTAAGGATAATATCGGCAACATCATCCATCTGCTGATGGCGGATCTGAACCGGCGTCTTGCGGATCGTGAGGTTTCGGTGGAGCTGACCGGGGAAGCGGAAGCCTACGTGGTGGATCATGGTTACGATCCGATATACGGCGCACGGCCGCTGAAGCGTTACTTGCAGAAGACAGTTGAGACGCTGGCTGCCAAGCTGATCCTGTCGGATGCGGTAGGCGCAGGTGATACCATTCTCATTGATGTGACGAATGGAGAACTGGCGGCAAGGAAGAAGTAAAAGTTGTGCTTGTAAAAGGTCTTGCGTGAGCAAGACCTTTTTAGGCGTTATAGGAGCAATGCTGAAACCTCTTCGGCGACATGCCGACCTCCCGCTTGAACATGGTAATAAAATAATTGTAATCGTTAAAACCGCAGCGGGAAGCGACCTCATCGATATGAAGTTCGGGCGCTTCCATCAGCAGAGTCTTGGCTTTCTCAATGCGCAGATTGCGGATGTGCTCTGCGATGCCTATACCGTAGCACTGCTTCCCAATCTCATAGAGATACGTCTTTCCAATCTGAAAATGCTGACAGATCGAAGTGACACTGATATTTTCCGTATAATGTTCCAAAATATATTCGTCAATCTGTACCGGAAGCTCCTTGTGGCGGATGATCGCCATGCGTTCCATGCACAGATAAGATGCCACCGCCATGAGAATGTTGGAGGCAGAGGTAATATAATCCTCTAAGATAACGGGCCGCTCTAAGCAGGCTTCCTTTAGTTTTGCATGGTCTACCTGATAAGAATGGCACAACTCCTTGATGACCGCCCAGCCCTCCTGGTGGGTTTTATAGGAAAATACCTGCCCGAATAGCAAATATCCGATCACGATATTCCCAAGATAAAGCGGTGCGATACACTCCGTCAGACCTGCGTGGCAACGGTAGATATAGGGGGAACGTCTCCTGCTGGCAATCTCGCAGGCGTGCTCGTCGCACTGACGGCATTTGACCTCGGCGGCCTTGTCCGTGCGGATGATCCGGCAGAAGGAAGAGATGTCTGCAGGATAGGCGGCCAGTTCCTGAAAGGTCTCGTCAAACACGGTGATCCGAATCTGCGTTAAAGTGAAGAAATCCTTCAGCAGAGAATTCAGTTTTGTCAGGTTGTAGGTGGAGATCATGAAAAAGCCCCCTTGTCTTTTAATATTTCTTATTATACAACATCCGCGAACAAAATCAAAGTAAAAAGAACGGAACACTATATATTTATCCCTTTTAAAGCAATAAAATAAAGAAAACAACAGACAAGGGGATGAACAAAATGAAGAAAATGACCTTTGCACTCTGCTTCTGCAACCGGGGATTTATGCCGGGAGAGCTGATCTACGGTGCCAGAGAGGACATGATCAAGGCCGTGACGGACGCCGGGTACGACTATATCGCCATGGATCCAGGGCTGACCCGGTATGGCGGTGTGGAGACCAGGGATGAAGGCCTTCTGTATGCAAAATGGCTGAAGGAGCATGAAGGCGAGTTTGATGGTGTGATCTTCTCCATGCCGATCTTCGCGGATGAGAACGGAGCCATCACGGCTCTGCAGGATGCGGGCGTGCCGATCCTGATGCAGGCCTATCCGGATGAGATCGGGAAGCTGGACTTCGCACATCGGCGGGACGCCTATTGCGGAAAATTTTCCGTGACCGATGTTTTTACGCAGTATCAGGTGCCTTTCACGGTGATGAAGCCCCATGTGGTCCACCCGCTGTCGGAAGCTTTTGCCGGAAACCTCCGGGACTTTGCAGCTATCTGCCGGGTGGTGAAGGGCATGAAGCGCTTCAATGTGGGCTGTATCGGTGCAAGGACCACCGCGTTTAAGACCGTGCGTTTCGATGAGATCACACTGCAGAAATATGGCATTAACGTAGAATCCTTCGACCTGTCCGAAGTATTTTTCAAGGTGGGACAGAAAGCGGACGATGACAAAGCCGTTTTGGACAAAGTGGAGCGCCTGAAAAACTATACGGACTGCTCTATGGTACCGGACAGCAACATGCGGACCTTGGCGAAGGTGTCCGTGGTTCTCGACGAATATATTGCGGAATATCATCTGGATGCACTGACACTGCGGTGCTGGAACGAGATGGAGACGATGCTGCGCATCTGTCCCTGTGTACTTCTAAGTGAACTGAATGACAGGGGAATCGTGGCATCCTGCGAGATCGATATGTGCTCCGCGCTGACTATGCGGGCTATGAATCTTGCCAGCGAGCAGCCCACCGCTGTTCTGGACTGGAACAATAACTATGGTGAGGATGAGAACAAGGTGATCCTGTTCCATTGCGGCCCGGTGGCACAGTCTCTGATGACGGGGAAGGGAACGGTCACAGAGCATAAGATGTTTGCCAAGGGCGATCCCGGCTCCGGCTGGGGCAGCAACGAGGGACGGATCCGGCCCTATGAGATGACCTTTTCCAACTGCCAGACCAAGGACGGAAAGATCCTTGTATATGCCAGTGAAGCAAGGTTCACGGATGATCCCATTGAGGATGGATTCTTCGGCTGCGGCGGAGTGGCAGAGATTCCCGATCTGCAGAATAAGCTGATCCGGCTGGCCAGAGGCGGCTTCAAGCATCACACATCCGTGGGCGTGGGGCATATGAGAGAGATATTGAAGGAAGCTTTCACTACCTATCTGGGATATGACTGGGTGGATATTGAGTGAAACAATGAGAAAAACAGTCGCAGCCGTGTTTCACGGAGTGCAGGAAGGAGGATGCCATGAAGATAGCAGGACTGGATATCGGAACTACCGGATGCAAATTGACGGTATTTGAAAGCAACGGCGTTTTTCTGGACAAAGCATACCGGGATTACCCGGTGAAGCGGGGCGGAAGCGTCCATGAGGTGCAGGCGGAGACGATACTTACGGCAGTGATGTCCGTGATGAAGGAGATTGCGGCAAAGCACCCGGATATCGCGGGAATCGGCGTCACCAGCTTTGGCGAAACCTTTGTTCTGACCGACGAGGCGGGAAATCCGTTGCATGCGGCTCTGCTCTACACCGATCCCAGAGGAAGTGAGGAGTGCCGGGAACTGACAGAGAAGCTTGGCGGCAGGAATATTGCCTCCATCACCGGGTTAAAGCCCCATGAGATGTACAGTATCTCCAAGCTGATGTGGATGCAAAAGCACCGGAATGAGATCTACAGTCAGGCACGCCATGCTTTTTTGATGGGCGATTTTGTGGTATTTCATCTGACCGGAAATGCCCAGATCGATTATTCCCTGGCGGCCAGAACCATGGCCTTCGATATCACAGCACTGAACTGGAGCGAAGAGATCTTCCGGCTGGCTGGTGTGGATATGGGCCTCATGTCAAGGCCTGTGCCTACCGGAACCTCGGCAGGCAGGATCCTGCCTCAGCTTGCAGCGGAGATTGGATTCTCACCGGAGCTTCAGATCGTATCCATCAGCCATGACCAGATCGCGGCCGCAGTGGGTGCCGGAGTCTTTACCTCGGATATCGCCATGGACGGGGCCGGGACGGTGGAGTGCGTGGTTCCGGTCTATGACAGTATCCCGGAGCTTCGGGCCATGTATGACGGCAATTATGCAGTGGTGCCTTATGTGATCCCGGGAAAATATGTGGCATATGCATTTTCCTATACCGGCGGAGCGTTGATCCAGTGGTGTGTGGATACCCTGGCGAAAAAGGAGAAGGAGCTGGCTGCGGAGCGTGGGATCTCTGTGAACGAGCTGTTGGAGCAGGGAGGCTCGAAACCTACGGGTATGTTGGTGCTGCCGCACTTCGCGGGGGCGGCCACACCCTATATGGATACCGGCTCTAAGGGCGCGATCCTGGGTCTGACGACAGCTTCGACGGTCAGCGATATCTACTGCGCCTGCATGGAGGGCGTAGTCTATGAGATGGTTCTGAACATGGAATGGCTGAAGGAATCGGGAATCCATTTTAAAATGCTTCACGCTACGGGCGGCGGTGCCAAGTCAGCGGCTTTTATGCAGATGAAGGCAGATATGCTGAATATTCCGATCACTGCCCTGGCTACAGCAGATGCCGGAACCGTAGGGAGTGCCATGTTGACTGGAATCGCGGTTGGATGTTATAATGGCCTGGAGGATGCGGCAGGCCATATGGTAGAGAAAAAGAAGGTATATGAGCCAAATCCTCAAATGCATAAAAAATACAAAAAGATTTATCAGCGATACCGGAAGCTCTACGATGCGGTGCGGCCTTTCGTCTAAAAGTCCAACCGATTGTACCCGTGTGCAGGAGCATACAAAAAGCTCGCAGAGGCGATCTTAGGGCATCTGACTCGCTGGTACAGAAGGAGGAAATGGAAATGGTTAATCCGTATATCGGACACGAAAGTCAGCTTTATGGTGTGGAGGAACACCGCCTGGTGGGCGGAAAGGGCGATGGCATGCGCCTGTACGAGATCAACAATGGGAAGGGACTGGAGCTTACGGTTTCACCGGATCGCTGTGCAGATATCGCGAGACTTCGCTACCGCGGGATCAATATGTCTTATTTTTCACCCTGTGGATATGTGGCACCGGCTTTTTACCAGGCGACGGGGACGAACTGGCTGAAATCCTTTACGGCAGGGTTCTTAACCACCTGCGGTCTGGAGGCTGTGGGCTCACCCTGTGAGGATGGAGGCGAGCTGCTGCCGCTGCACGGCACGATTGCGAATACACCATCGGAGCACAGCTACTTCTGCCAGGAAGGGGAAGATCTGGTGGTGCGTGCCGTGACCAAGGACGAGGTTCTTTTTGCCCGGAAGCTGCGGCTTACCAGAGAGCTTCGTGTGAGCACACAGAAGAATGAATTTGTCATCACGGATGTTATCGAGAATACCGGGGATACCACCCAGCCATTTGAGATCCTGTATCATATGAATATGGGATATCCGCTGCTGGATGAGGACAGCGTGATAACGGTTCCGTCTGCTCAGGTTGAGCCACGTGATGATCATGCGGCGGAGGATCTTGCCAACTGGAGCAAGGCGATCAAGCCGGAAGCGGGGTATCAGGAGCGGTGCTATTATCACAAGTTCCCGGACGAAAACGGAAAGGCATCCATTTATCAGCCCAAGCTGGGGCAAGGCCTGGAGATCACCTTCAATGCCAAGGAGCTGGATGGCTTCGTGGAGTGGAAGATGATGGGCGTGCGGGATTATGTAATGGGATTGGAATGCGGGAACTGTTATCCGGACGGACGCGACGTGATGCGCCGGAAGGGGATGCTTAAGTTCCTCGCACCGGGTGAACAGAAGAAATATCAGGTGAAAGTGCGGATGCTGGATACACAGGAGTAATAAAAGTTTTTGCGCAAGGACTATAATTCCAAACTCCTATGTAAGAGACGGACACGTTACCGATATTCGGATAACTTACGAAAATAATACATACAGAAAGAAGGAGTTTGGAATGTTAGTTACTTTGAAACAGATATTGAATCTTTGCGAAGCGCGAAAATGTGCAGCCGGTTCCTTTAATACACCGAATCTGGAATCGGTCATGGCGGTGATCGGCGCGGCGGAGGAGCTGGATGTACCTGTAATCATCCAGCACGCCCAAGTGCATGAGGAGATCATGCCGATCTCGGTGATCGGCCCCATCATGCTGGAGCTTGCAGAACGGGCCAAGGTTCCGGTTTGTGTACATCTGGATCATGGCGAGACGCTGGACTATGTGTGCAAGGCATTAAGCCTTGGCTTTACCTCCGTCATGTATGACGGTTCCGTACTGCCATTCCAGGAAAATCTGGAAAATACCAGGCTTGCGGTTTCCTTCGCCAGACAGACCGGAGCCTCCGTGGAGGCGGAGATCGGCTGTATGGGAAAGCGGGAGACAGGATCCGGTACAGCGGGAAATGGAGCTGATCCTGAGAAGATCTACACCGATCCGGAGGAGGCAAAGCGTTTTGTGGAAGGTACCGGAATCGATGCGCTGGCATGTTCCTTCGGCACGACCCACGGCGTTTATTTAAGCAAGCCCAAGCTGGACTTTTCCGTTGTGGAGAATGTGCGCAAGCAGGCCAATATCCCCGTGGTCATGCACGGCGGCTCCGGCGTCAGCCCGGAGGATTTCCGCAAGGCCATCGCAAAGGGTGTGCGCAAGGTCAACTACTATACCTACATGGCCATGGCGGGCGGAGAGACCATTGCCAACCAGCTTCGGATGGGGTGTATCCCCGTGGAAAAGGACGGCAAACATTATAAGTATTGCTATTCTCTGGTGGAGAGCGGCAAGGATACCCCCATCATGTATCATGATATTGTACAGTGGGGCACTCAGGCAATGAAGGAAAATTGCAAGAAGGCGATGGAGATATTCTCTATGCGCTAGATATCCGGGAAGACTGTAAATCACAGATGCCGGATATCTTTGGAAGTTGTGAATGACAGAGGCAGACAGAAGGATGCATCAGGCAGATTCTGTTTTGCCTCTGTTTTGATTTTCTGTTGTTTTTGTAATTTTTCTGTGGTTTTGTGTTTGAAAATAACAGAAAAACTACTTGAAAAAAAGGAAAAAACAAGGTATACTAGTCTTAGCAAAGAAGATGCTTACAGAAAGGCAGACCAGACCATGAAGCGTTCCAAACGTATTGAGATACTGGATCAACGCCCGGTGAACCGGGACGGTTATATCAACGAATGGCCGGAGATGGGATTTGTGGCAATGAGAAGCCCCTATGATCCCAAGGGCTCTGTGACCGTACAAGATGGAAAAATTGTGGAGATGGACGGCAGGAAGAGGGAAGATTTTGATTTTATCGACCAGTTCATTGCCGATTATGCTATTAATATAGAGAGAACCGGGCAGTCCATGGCGATACCGGCTCTTGAGATCGCAAGAAAGATCGTGGATATCAATGTCTCCAGAAAGGAGATCCTTACGATCATATCCGGGATCACACCGGCACGGATGGCGGAGGTCATCAACCACCTGAATGTGGTGGAGATGATGATGGGGATGCAGAAGATGCGTGCCAGGAAGAAGCCGGGAAACCAGGCGCATATCACCAATCTGAAGGATGATCCGGTGCAGCTTGCGGCAGACGCTGCGGAGGGAGCTCTGCGGGGCTTCGCCGAGGAGGAGACGACCATGGGGGTTGCCCGCTACGCGCCCTTAAGCGCCATGGCTCTTCTCATTGGTTCCCAGGTGGGGCGCCCCGGTGTGCTGACCCAGTGCTCCGCCGAGGAAGCCACGGAGCTGGAGCTGGGAATAAGAGGTCTTACCACTTATGCGGAGACCCTTTCCGTGTATGGCACGGAGAAGGTATTCATTGACGGAGATGATACGCCTTATTCCAAGGCTTTCCTGAATTCCGCCTATGCCTCAAGAGGCCTTAAGGTGCGGTTTACTTCCGGTGCAGGCTCGGAGGTTCTGATGGGTAACAGTGAGAAGAAGTCCATGCTGTATCTGGAATGTCGCTGCCTGTATGTCACCAAGGGCGCCGGAAGCCAGGGGATCCAGAACGGTTCCGTAAGCTGTATCGGTGTGGTTGGCGCGGTGCCTGCCGGTATCCGTGAGGTGCTGGGAGAGAATCTTGTGGCAGCCCTTCTTGGACTGGAATGTGCATCCTCCAACGATCAGAGCTTCTCTAATTCGGATATGCGCAGAACCGCGCGGACGATGCTGCAGTTCCTGCCGGGGACAGACTTTATCTTTTCCGGGTATGCAGCGGAACCCAACTATGACAACATGTTTGCGGGTTCCAACTTTGACGCAGAGGATTTCGATGATTACAATGTATTGCAGCGTGATATGCAGGTGGATGGTGGCCTTCGTCCGGTGACGGAGGAGGAGGTTCTGGCTGTGCGAAGGAAAGCTGCAAGAGCAGTGCAGGCTGTATTTAAGCAGCTTGGACTCACTCCTGTCTCGGATGAACAGGTGGAGGCAGTGGTCTACGCCCACGGCAGTAAGGATACCTTATCCAGAGATGTGACGGCGGATCTGATGTCAGCCGAGGATGTTTTGAAGCGCGGGATCACCGGTGTGGATATTGTGAAAGCATTGGCGGAGACCGGATTTTCTGATGTGGCGGAGAGCGTTCTTGCCATGCTCAAGCAGCGTGTGATCGGAGATTACATGCAGACATCCGCGATTCTGGATCGTGAATTCCATGTGCTGTCCGCGGTGAATACTGCCAATGATTATATGGGACCGGGAACCGGTTATCGCGTGGAGGGAGATCGCTGGGAAGAGATCAAGCGTATCCCGCATATTATTAATCCCAAGGATATTTAGGCAGGGGGTGAGAAGGATGCAGATGAATGAAGAATTAGTCCGTCAGGTTGTAGAGACAGTGCTGGCGGAAGTTGGAAAGGTACAGCGCGAAGCGGCCGTTGGCAGGAGCCGGGATGTTGGCGCAGATAAGACGGCGGGGAGCAGGAGTATCATCGGAGACGGATCCGCCAATGGCAAAGACCGCATCAACGAAGAAAAGACGGATTACTCCTCCTATCCGAGAGCCGAGAAGCGCAGCGACCCCAAGGAGGTCGTGATCGGCGTCGGGGCTGCTTTTCAGCGGGAGATCAAGAAGACGATCTGCGGAATTCCGTTGGATGAAGTCCTTAAGAATGTCAAGGCAGGCATTGAGGAGGAAGGAATGCACCCACGGGTAGTCAAGGTTCTGGATACCTCTGATGTGTGCTTTATGGCGCTGGAGGCTGCCAAGCTGTCCGGTTCGGGCATCGGTATCGGGATCCAGTCTAAGGGGACTACGGTCATCCATCAGCGTGATCTGTATCCTCTCTCCAACCTGGAACTGTTTCCCCAGGCACCGCTGATGACGTTGGAGACATACCGCAGGGTAGGCCAGAATGCGGCGAAGTACGTGAAGGGTGAGCAGGTGGTTCCTATCCCAAGCACCAACGATCCCATGTCACGGCCAATGTACCAGGCCAAGGCGGCGCTTATGCACATTGCAGAGACGGAACAGCTCTCACCGGAGCTGGGGATCATTGAATGGGAGGCGGAATAAGATGCAGTATCCTTTCGGAGAAAACGAAGCAGAACATATAACCTCCAGAACCGGCAAGAAATTGACGGACATCACGCTGGAGGAGGTCAAGAAGAACCATGTCACATCGGAGGACATCAAGATCTCCAAGGATATGTTGAACGCCCAGGGGCAGGTGGCCAGGGAGATGGGCAACGATTCCATGGAGAAGAACTTCGCGCGGGCCGCGGAACTGGTGGACGTACCCGATGAATTGATCTTGAAGATGTACGACAAGCTGCGTCCCAACCGTTCCACGAAGCTGGAACTGGTACAGATGGCGCAGGAATTACTGGAGAAGTACAATGCCAGAAACTGCGCCAGACTGGTGATGGAAGCAGTTGAGGTATATGAGAAACGAGGTATTTTACTTTGAGTTATATTGCAGGCGTTGACATTGGCAATTCCACTACAGAGGTGTGTATCGGTGAGATCACCGGGACGAAGGATGTGCGCTTCCTTGCAAGCGCGTCACGTCCCACCACAGGCACCAAGGGAACGCTGGCAAACGTCCATGGCATCCAGTCCGCATTGATGGAGGCTACGGATCTGGCCGGGATTCCCATGAGTGCCCTGGATGTTGTGCGCTTAAATGAGGCTGCACCGGTGATCGGCGACACCGCTATGGAGACGCTGACGGAGACGATCATTACGGATTCCTCCATGATCGGTCATAATCCGAATACGCCTGCGGGAGCAGGTCAGGCGGTGGGTGAACTTCTGCGCTATGACAGGCTCGCACGGGCACAGCGTGGTGTGCCGTATATTCTTGCAGCCTCGAAGGAGATCTCCTACGAGGTTCTGGCGGGAGTTGTAAACGCCCTTGTGGAGGATGGGTTCGTGATAAACGGGATCATCCTGCAGGCGGACGAAGCCGTCTTAGTAGAGAATCGTTTGAAAAAGAAAATTCCCATCATCGATGAGGTGGCCGGGATCGATAAGCTGCCGGACGGTGTGCAGACAGCCATCGAGGTGGCTCTGCCGGGACAGACCATTCGGATGCTGTCGAATCCGTATGGGATTGCCACGCTGCTTAAGCTTAGCGCGGAGGAGACCCGTGCTGTCACCCCCATCGCCAAGAGCCTTATCGGCAAGCGCAGCGCAGTGGTCTTAAAAACACCCGGTGGAAATGTACGTGAGAATGTACTGCCTGCCGGTGAGATCTATTTTCATGGGGAACATCCATCCTCTGTCAATCTGGATAAGGGCGCAGAGCGCATTATGCAGGCAGTGGCCGAGGCAGGGGAGATCGTCGATATCAGTGGACAGAAGGATACCAATGTGGGAAATATGTTTGCCCGGATCCGAAAGAGTATGGGCGAGCTGGATCAGACGCCGGAGTCGGATATCCACATCACGGATATCCTGGCAGTGGATACACTGGCGCCTGTGCGGATCCTGGGTGCGCTGGCCGGAGAGACCTGTCTGGAGAAGGCGGTTGGCATCGCGGCCATGGTCAAGACCCAGAAGCTTCCCATGCAGGAGATTGCCGCGCGCCTTAGGGAGGAGCTTGGCACCCAGGTGAAGGTGGCCGGCGTGGAGGCGGTGATGGCAACGCTTGGAGCACTGACCACACCGGGAACGAAGCTGCCGCTGGCGATTCTTGATATGGGCGGCGGTTCCACGGACGCAGCAGTGATCTCGGAGGATGGTCATGTGGTCATGACCCATCAGGCCGGAGCCGGAGAGCTGGTGTCCATGCTGATACAGACGGAGCTTGGCCTTCCGGAACGTTACATGGCGGAGCAGATCAAGCGCTATCCGCTGGCCAAGGTGGAGAGCCTCTTTCACATGCGCATGGAAAACGGTCAGATGACCTTTGTGGAGGATTCCATAGACCCGCGGTTTTACGGGCGGGTGGTGCTTCTGGCGGAGAAGGAACTGATCCGGCTAGAGCAGGAGATCCCCCTTGAGAAGATCGTGCAGGTGCGTCGTGAGGCGAAGCGGAAGGTGTTTGTTACCAACGCTGTCCGGGCACTGACCAGGGTTGCGCCGGAACACGACCTTCGCAATATCTCCAATGTGGTTCTGGTGGGTGGCTCTGCTGAGGATTTTGAGATACCGGAGATGCTGATGGAAGAGTTTGCAGGTGTTCGTATCGTCTGCGGCCGCGGAAACATCCGGGGAACCGAAGGGCCGCGGAATGCGGTGGCGACGGGGCTGGTGCTTTCCTATGTGGGAGAAGAGAAATGATTGTCAAAAGACCTTCGATATATATATATGTTTCTAAGCCGGATGAGAACGTACTTGACGAGATCTGCGCCGGCATTGAGGAAGAAGGCGTGTTCTATGAGATCTCGGAGCATGCAGAGGATGATGCTCCGGCAGTGGGGAGCGGTTCTTTCCAGGAGGGAGCCGGGACGGCTCACCTGCTGGCATGGCAGGCAGCCCAGGATTCCATGCTGGGATCAGGGATAGGTGTGACCGGACGTACCTGTGCATTTTCCATGCGGGGGCTTAAGGCCGCAAAATGCGTAGAGAGCTATACAGATCCGGACAAGGAACAGTGCCGCAGGCTGGGAGCCAACAGCGCGCGGGCGATCAAGAAGCAGGCATTTAAGTAGGCGAGAACAGAAATCATGGGAGGACTGTTATGAAGATTTATACAAAAAACGGTGACAAAGGAAGAACTTCTCTGGGAAACGGAGATGCTGTATTTAAGACGGATGCCCGTATCGAATTGCTGGGAACCATCGATGAACTGAGCAGTCATCTTGGCCTGGCGAAGACGGTAGCTTGTCCGAAGTTTCAGGAACAGGTTTCCCATATTCAGAAGGAGCTGATCTGGCTGATGGCAGGTATTGCGGATGCGAAGAATCCGGCCTATCAGGTGAAGGAGGATGAGATCGCTTATCTGGAGAAGCAGATCGATAAGTGGGAGAATTCTTTCCCGCGTGCCAAAGAATTTGTTCTGTACGGTGGCTGTGAGCTGTCGGCACGGCTGGATGTAGCCAGGGCAGTTGCCCGGCGGGCGGAGCGCCAGTATCATCGGGCGGCACAGATCTACGGCGTGGATGAAGCGACGGCACGTTACTTAAACCGGTTGTCGGACTATCTGTATATGGCAGCCCGTTATGCGGATTATCTGGCGACAGCGGACAGATCACAGGAGGATGTGATACGGGAAGTGGTACGCCAGGTGATGGAGCAGATGGGAAAAGGGTTGTAAGTGCCTTTGCGAATGGGCATGGGCTGAACTGTTACGAATATAGGAAAAGCCCCGGATTGCAGGAGCGTGTCGCTTGAAGCAATCCGGGGCTTTTTGGGTGGAATATTGCAAAAGCACCATTGTGTGCAGGTTTGCTATATACCTATATTCACTTGCCTTACCGCTGTACCCGTCCGGAAGCGTCGCCGCCGGCCAGCTTTAACACTTCGTCCATGGAGACCATGTTGAAGTCGCCTTCGATGGAGTGCTTCAGGCAGGAGGCTGCAACTGCGAATTCGATGGTACTCTGGGAATCGTAGCCGTTTAAGATGGCGCAGATCAGTCCGCCGCCGAAGCTGTCCCCGCCGCCTACGCGGTCCACAATGTGCATGTTGTATTTCTTGCTGAAATAGTAGTCGGATCCGTCATAGAGCATGGCGGACCAGCGGTTGTCGTTGGCGGAGATGGACTCCCGCAGGGTGATGGCAACCTTGGCAAAGCCAAAGCGGTCGGCCAACTGTTTCGCCACATCTTTGTAACCCTCCCGGTTCACTTCACCGGCCGTAACGTCCGTGTTGGCAGCGCGGATTCCGAATACGTCCGCAGCGTCCTCCTCGTTGGCGATGCACACGTCCACGTACTTGCAGAGCTCGCCCATGACCTGTCCGGCCTTCTCCTTGGACCAGAGCTTGTTCCGGTAATTCAGGTCGCAGGATATCTTCACGCCCAGTTCCTTGGCAGCCTTGACAGCTTCCAGGCAGATGGCAGCTACATTGTCATTCAGAGCCGGTGTGATTCCTGTAAAATGGAACCATTCCGCTCCTTCAAATATTTTCTTCCAGTCAAAATCAGAGGCATCCGCTGTAGCGATGGCAGAGCCTGCCCGGTCATAGATTACCTTGGAAGGTCTCTGGGATGCACCTTTTTCCAGAAAATAGATGCCTACCCGGTCGCCGCCTCTGGCGATATAGGAGGTGTCTACACCGTATCTTCTGAGGGAGTTGACGGCTGCCTGACCGATCTCGTGTTTCGGCAGCTTGGTGACGAAGGCTGCATCAAAGCCATAATTGGACAGGGACACCGCCACATTTGCTTCGCCGCCGCCGTAGGTGGCACCCAGGGTCTCGGCCTGGACGAAGCGATAATATCCCTCCGGTGCCAGGCGCAGCATGATTTCTCCGAATGTGATTACTTTCTTAGCCATTTTTTTCTCCTTTATGTTTGAATAGACTCTCGGAATCTTTAGGCCTTTATTTATGCTGCCTCTGAGAGTCCTTTTT
>CAVGED010000068.1:0-20292 GCA_963628035.1 Paludibacteraceae bacterium | reverse complement strand
TATTAAGCTTGCATAAGTTAGGACTGCTCAAGAAATAGTTCATGAAACAACCCTGTGAAAGCAAAGGAGATCTTAATATGAATCAGTCAACCGTAAAAAAGGTCTTACGGTAAAAGACCTTGTAACCGTGGGTATTTTCTCGGCGCTTTTTCTGGTGTTCGCCCTGGTGGGAGGCATTTTCTTCGCGCCGAATCCTGTCCTGACCTTCTATATGCCGGTGGGAAGCGCATTGCTCTGCGGACCGGTGTATCTTCTGATGCTTGCCAAGGTACGGAAGCGCTTTGCGGCAACCATACTCGGTGCGCTGCTGTGCATCGTCTGGTTTGTCACCGGAATGCATTGGGCTATGGCGCTGGGCTATCTTGTCATGGGGATTGCTGCCGACCTCGTTGCCGGGGCAGGTCAGTATAAAAGCAAAAAGATCAATTCGCTTTCCTATGTGATACTCTCACTCGGTGGAACAGCATCTTACCTTGTGTTTTTCGCCAATCCCGACGGTTGGGCAAAGACCATGCTCGGCAACGGCACGGAGCAGTCCTACATTGATACCATGCGTTCTACCGGAACGGTGTGGATCATGATCATCATGCTTGCAGGAACGATTCTCGCCGCTGCTCTCAGCGCATTTGTCGGATGCAAGATGCTGAAAAAGCAGTTTGAAAAAGCCGGGATAACAAAATGAGCGCATGGCATTTTGATCCCCGCACCAAACTGTTCTTGATCCTGATATGTGTCCTCTGCGCCATGTTTGCACCGAATCTTTGGTATCAGTTTGCATTGGTCGTGCTGATCGGAATCTTCGCTGTAGTCAGTAAAAAATGGCAGTATGCTCTGCGGGGTGTGATTGTCTATGCACTGATCTGCCTGTTTACTGTTTGGTGCATGCGCGCGATGTCCGGTACCTGGCGAACGATGTTTGTGGCATTTCTCGGACTTTTACATAAGGTCTACGCCTGCGGGATGCTTGCAGGTATCGTGATCGCAACGACCAAGGTAGGAGAATTTCTCTCCGCCATGGCACGCCTGCATTGCCCGAAAAAGCTGACGATCCCGATGGCAGTGATGCTGCGGTATTTGCCGACGATCCGGGAAGATTGGCATTTTATCAAGGACGCCATGCGGTTGAGGGACGTATCGCCGTCACTGTCGGGATTTCTGAAGTCTCCCGGCATGACGGTGAACTGCATCTATGTGCCGCTGCTGACGGCGGCATCCAAGGCGGCGGACGAGCTGTCCATTGCCTCCGTGACCCGTGGCATCGAGAATCCGAAACCGAGAACCTGCCTTGTGAAAATTCAGATGCGGGCGGCAGACTGGGCGGCAATTATTCTCTTTGCAGCGTTTTTGGCGGCAGAGCTGTTATGGAAGGCGGTGGGATAAGTGATCGAATTCAAAAACGTTTCCTTCTCTTACTCGGATAGTGCCGACGGGGGACTGAAAGATATTACACTTACCATTCCTGACGGACAGTGTGTTTGCCTTTGCCGGACAGAAAAATCAAACTATATCGTAAGCGTTTGCCTGGCCATGGCGGGGGCGGTATTTCAGATCCTGCCGTTCCTTGTGATGGCGCGGGTGATCGGCAAGCTGCTTGCAGGAAATAAAGATTTGCAGGGTTACCTTCTTGACTGCGCTGTCATGGCGGCTTTCTGGCTGTCGCTTGGCATCATGCTTGTTTCCGTCATCGGCTCATCGTTGCTCAAATATAAGGCTACCGCTTTGCAAACCGAAGGCGGCTACTCCACCACAGCGAATAAGCGCGTGCAGATCGCCGAGCACCTGCGGTATCTGCCGATGGGCTATTTTAACGAGAATAGCCTTGGTGCCATCACCTCGGTCACCACAAACACCATGGAAAATCTCTCCGGCGTAGCAACTCGTGTAGTCATGTTAGTGACAGAGGGCGTGTTCTCTACCGTTGTCATGACGCTGGCAATCTTTTGCTTCGACTGGCGGGTGGGGTTGCTGATCGTTGCGGGGCTGCTGCTGTACTACCTTGTGAATCGCGCATTGCAGGCGGCATCCGAAAAGACCACTGCCGCCAAAACCGTCAGCGATGCTTCTGTGGTGGAAAAGGTGCTGGAGTACATCAAGGGAATCGCGGAGGTTAAGGCATATCATCTCACCGGAAGGTATAACTGGCAATTACAGAACGCTATTGACGAAAATGTTGCTGCCAATACGGATATGGAGCTGAAACTCCTGCCGCTGATGCTGGCACAAAATGTGGTTGCAAAGCTGATCGACGTGGGCGTGGTAGTTCTGTCTGTTGTGCTTTACACCTGCGGCTATATGTCGATGTTCAACTGTGTGATGATGGCGATCTGCTCATTCCTCATCACGGAGGGACTGGAGCAGGCAGGAACACAGTCCTCACTTCTGCGGGTGGTGGATACCTGCGTGGATCAGGCAAACGAGATTCTTGAGCTGCCCGCTATGGACATCTCCGGCGCAGAGCTTGAGCCGGAGCGCCGGGATCTTCACGCTGAGAATATTTACTTTTCCTATGATAAAAAGGCGATCATCAACAGCGTGACGCTGGATATTCCCGAAAAGACCACCACCGCCATCGTTGGCCCGTCCGGCGGCGGCAAGACAACGCTCTGCCATCTGCTTTCCCGCTTCTGGGATGTGGATGAAGGCGCGGTCACGCTCGGCGGTCACAATGTGCGGGAATACAGTATGGACAGCCTCATGAAAAATTTCAGCTTTGTGTTCCAGAACGTCTATCTGTTCCATGATACGATTGCGAACAACATCCGTTTCGGTCAGCCGGATGCACCGATGGGTAAGGTGATTGAGGCGGCAAAGAAAGCACGTTGTCATGACTTTATTATGAAGCTGCCGAAAGGCTATGAAACCGTTATCGGCGAGGCGGGCGGCTCCCTCTCCGGCGGCGAGCGTCAGCGGCTCTCCATAGCTCGCGCCATGATGAAGGACGCCCCCATCATCATTCTGGACGAGGCCACGGCCAATGTCGATCCGGAGAATGAGAAGGAACTGATGGAGGCGATCTCGGAGCTGACCCATGAGAAAACGGTTATTATGATCGCCCATCGTCTGAAAACCGTGCGGAACGCAGATCGGATATTTGTTGTGGATAAGGGACGGATCGTTCAGTGCGGCACACATGATGAACTCATGGGCAGAGCGGTATTTACCGTCATTTCGTCACCGGCCGGGAAAGGGCGGTTGGGTGGAAGCTGTGATTCATAGGGGAAACCTCTTTCCGCTATGTTTGTCGCAATCGGGCTGATTTTGCCCATGATTACCCAATGGATAACTGTGAAGTATTGCTCCGCTTGGTGCAGAAGGAGGCACGCTGTCCGTTTCTTATTGCCATTGACGGTCAGTGTGCCTCCGGAGCTTTCTTACTTTCAATTCAAAACAGAAGTAATTATTGCAACGAACTCATCTTGCGTTACGCCTTCGGCATCAATTAGAAAACCAACTTTTTCCGTTCCCTTAAAGTAAAAGCAATCCTGTAAGACATGGCGTCCTTTGTCTATTTCAAGGTGAACATTTGAAAAAGTTATGTTTACTTCAGCACCGTGCCGTCGGCAAGGGTGATTGTATATCCGTTGAAATTGATCGTGCCGTTATTCGTAAGGCTGGTTACGGTGCAGTTCCCGGTCAGATTCCAGGTGCAGCCGCTCTCGACGGTGATCACAGCGTTATCGCTGACTGCCGTACCGCCCTCGGCATTGTCGATAACATTGACAGTTCCGGTGAAGGTGCTGCCGTTTTTCAGGGTCATGTTCAGGGTGGAGATGGTATCCACAACGATGTCGCCATCAAGGGTCTGTGCGTCCGCCGTGAACTCGACCTGTGCGCCGTTGCTTCCGGCTGTACCCCAGCCGTGGCTTGCGGAATTACCCACAACGCGCAGGAGATAAGCGTCAGCATCCTCATTCACCAGTTTTACGCCGGAGAGAGTAAGAACACAATGCGTATTGGTAACATAGAACATATCGCCGTTTTTCGCCGTCAGGCTGCCGCCGGTCATGGAAAACTCGGAGGTTCCGACATCCGCATCGCCGCTCATCGACTGATAGATCATCACATTGTGAACATTCTCATCGGAGCTGGTGCCCTTGGTATCGCTCATATTTCCGGTAACGGTGCAGTTTTCAAGGGTGATGGAATTCTTGCCTTCGATCACAAGCGCTTCGGAATTGTTAGCTGTCAGGGTTGCATCGGAAACGCTGATAGCGGCTGTTGAATAAACAGCGGGTGAATTGTAGCCGTTTGAGGTATAGCTGCCGCCAGTCACATTTACCGTGCCGCCGCCTCGGTCGGATCGTATTGCGGCGGATGAATTCCCGGAGGTGTTGACTGTCAGGTTACTTGCGTTGGTCGTTCCGCCTCCGGTGGTCTGGATGCCGCCGGAATTGTCCGCGGTAGTGGTAATGGTAGAATCGGAAATGTTGACCGTCGTTCCGCTGCCGTAGCTGAAGACACCGTTTCCGTTCTGCGCGGAAGAGGTGACCGTTGCGTTCTTTATGGTAACGGTTGCCCCGTTTGTTGCCAGTAATGCTGCATTCACTCCGTAGAAGTCACCGTTTTCGGTGTTGGAGGTTGCCCCGGCACTTTTATCGACTGTTATGCCATCAAGGGTCACGGTTGCGCCGTCAACTCGCAGAGCGTTTTCGTCGTCTCCGGTCGAGGTGTAGGTTTCATCGCTGTAGGTGCCATCCTCGCTGATCGTGTTCGCGCTGTCGCCCTGGGTGACCTCGGCAGATCCGCCAAAGGATCCGCCGCCGACATTATCTGTAAGTGAGATAACGATAACCGTTTTTGCCTTGCCGTTGTCATCAAAGGTAACCTGAAGAATATCACCTTCGCTGATGTCGCTCACGGCTACTGTTTCGGAATCCTTCACAATGGAAGCGTCGGAAATATCAACGCTGATCGTTTCGTCTCCGGCCGTAAAGGTCTTGGAAGAACCGGGCTTTCCGGATGGTGTGTTTCCATTGGAACCAGAGGGCATTTCGGGAGGAGTCTGGCCGCTGCCATTCGAGCTGTCGCCGTCGGGTTTTTCGGGAGGAGTCTGACCACTGCCATTCGAGCTGTCACCATCGGGTTTTTCGGGTGGTGTAGCATTATCGGAAGTTGAGACATTGGTACTGTTGCCGGACGATGCACTTGGCATATCCGGGCGGTTGTCATCATCGCCTTCACTTTCTGTCAGCTCTCCGAGCTGAAGCGTCACCGTTGAGTCCTTGATCGCGGTGACCTTGCCGGTAACGGTGGATCCCGCATAAGCGGAATTGTCAGAACTTTTTCCGCAGGCAACCATGGAAAAGATCATGGCCGTCACACATAATAATGATAGTATTTTTTTCATAGTTAATCGCTCCTTTTGGTAATTGGTATTGTTTGGAATAAACTTAAATAAGTTGTCTTCCTTGTTTTGTTGGCCTTATTGTACGGCGCTAATATTGAAGTTTGATTGAAAAATAAAAAAATTTTTAAAAAAAATCAACCTTCCGCACAATACAGTATATTGCACGGAAGGCTGATGGAAGCCAAGTGTTATGAAGGATTATTTTTGCAGCGGGATGAGCGCTGAAAATTCGATCTTCCCGTCATAGCAGGACAGACTGATCTTTCCTTTATGGGAATCGGTTATCGCTTTGGCAATGGCAAGCCCTAATCCGAAATGGCCGTCATCGCTTCTGGCGGAGTCTATGCGGTAAAAGCGTTCGAAGATCTGCTTTTGCTGTTCGGCGGGAATTTCCTTGCCGTCGTTGATAACCGAAAGCCTTGCAAAGCTGTGTTCGCTTTTCAGAATGACCTTGACTTCTTTGCCTTTTTCGCTGTGGCGGATGGCATTGTCAATAAGGATTGACACGAGCTGCTTTAAGCGGCCGGAGTCGCCGTCCACAGAAATACCGTCGGTAATATCGGACAGCAGCTCCAAGCCTTGTTCAAATGCAACGCTCTCAAAGGGAAGAAGCTCGCCGGAGACGATGCGGCTGAAATCGAGCCGTTCGGTTTGGGGAGCGACGTTCTCTGTTTTGGCAAGGTCTAATAGCTGCTTAACGAGGCTTCCCATGCGTTCGTTTTCATATTGTATATTGGCGAGCCACTGATTCTCGCCGATTTCCCGGGACAAGAGCTCTGCGTTTGCGCTGACTACTGAGACCGGAGTTTTCAGCTCGTGTCCTGCATCGGAAATAAACTGCTTTTGCTTGCGGAAGCTTTCTTCAAGCGGGGCGACAATGCGTTTGGCGAGAAGGATCGATGCCGCAAAAACCGCGATTACGGAAATCCCGCCGAATATCAGCGTGTTGCGAAAAACTGTTGCCATGCCGCCCTGCATGATGGCGTTGTCAATAAAGGCAACGAGCATGTAGCCGTCCTTTTGTGTTTTCAGATAGGTAAGGCTCTTTATTTTGCCCGTTTCCGAGCTGCCGTTCATGATCTCATCGGCATAGGCTTTAAGCGTTTCGTCGGAGTACATGGTTCCCGATTCGTTGTCGGTTTTCAGCACCGTCCCGTCGTCGGCGATGGCCACTGAATAAAAGGTTGACACATCGAACTTATGAAGTGCTTCGGGGGGCTGTTCGTCCGGCATCGGCGGTTTTGCGTCATCTGCTGTCATATTTCCTTTATCGTTTGGTATATCGTTTTTTCCTGCATCATCCACACGGTATTCCCGTGCGTATTGCTCCAGCATCCGCTTGTTATCGGTGGTCATCTGTGCGTAGCTGGTGCCGAGGATCACGGCGAACGTTCCGAATAAAAGCACAACGATGGCCGCCATAACGGATATTATGATTTTGACTCTTGATTTTTTAAACATTGTCGCACCTCAATTCATAGCCCACGCCCCGGACTGCCTTGATCTCGGTTTTTGCACCGACAAAGGCAAGTTTTTTCCGCGTGAAGGACATGTAGACCTCAACATTGTTGTATTCTGCGTCGCTTTCATAGCCCCATATTTTTACGGCGAGCTGTTCTCTTGTCAGGATTTGATTTTGGTTAGCGATAAGGTATTCCATGATCCGCCATTCCTTATCGCTCAGTCTGACACTCTGACCGGTGGCGCTGCAGCAAAGCTCATATGTTTTGCTGTCCAGGGAAATATCCCCGAATTTCAAGGAGCCGTCCGGTGTGTCGATATTGCGTCTTAAAAGCGCGCGGAGCCTGGCAAGAAGCTCCTTAGTCATAAACGGCTTGGTCAGATAATCGTCGGCGCCGCTGTCAAGTCCTGTTACCTTGTCGTCAAGCTCAGCCTTGGCGGTAAGCATTAATATCGGTGTATGGATTCCGCTTTTTCGCAGCTTCCTGGCGATCTCAAAGCCGTTCATTTTCGGAAGCATCACGTCGAGGATCATGATATCGTAAATGTCGCTTTCCGCCGCATTTAATCCGGATAGCCCGTCATAACAGCAGTCAACATCATATTTTTCCTGGCGCAGAATTTCACACAGTGCCTGTGCCATTCTTTTTTCGTCTTCAACAAGTAAAAGCTTCATTTCGACCTCCGTTCCGGCGCCGAAGCGTCAATACAAATAGTTCTTTTAAGCAGAAACTATTATAGCACAAAAGATTGAAAAAAGATTGAAAAAAGAGGGTTTTATGAGGTCGCCGTAGAGCGGCTTTTCAAAAGCATTGCGGTTAGTGTATTCTAACCAATGTAACTTATGGAGGAAATAGGAGGCTTGGCTATGAGAATTTTGATATTCGGTGCAGGCGTGCTCGGCTGCAATCTTGCAAATAATCTGTGCCATGCCGCGTTTGTGGTTCCGGCCGTTTTTGCCTGTTATAAAACCGACGGCGATCTGAAAAAGGTCAAAAAGGACACCGCCTATCTGAACCGGCTGATCGACGCCAACATTGAGGGCTACCGTGCCATAAAGAATGCCGGACATGAAATTTTGCCGAAAGGCGACAAGGATTTTGAAGGCGCGGCATACCGAAAAACCTGCCTTCGCTTTTATAAGCTCATGTGCGCCACGAGCCTCGGAAAGATCTGCGTTTCCGATCATGCCATGAATGCGGTTGACGAGATGAGCGCACTGAATCGGGATCTGAAACAATTCTTTGATGAAAACGGAGCGGAATATCCGGTTTGGCAAGAGCTTGAAAAGGAGTGCGGGAGATACCTGAAACAACTCTGAAAATCGGCTTGCTCGTACTCATGCAGGCGATACCCGCGAGTCGTTCAAGCGGGTTGTAATAGTCAGTGAATATTTTGCTGCTCATATATTTTTCTCTCCTTGAAACGATCGGACTTTTGTTTGCAACGAACGCCCCCCCAAGTTGACGAATCGAAATTCCTGTGATACGATAGCTTGTATAACATCGGCCTTGAGGGAGGAAGAGGGCATGAGCATTTTACAGTTGGAAAATGTAACCTACAGCTATGAGAATAAATATCAGAAAAACCAGGTGCTGAAGGGGATTTCCGCGGAGTTTGAACGGGGGAAGATCTATGCGTTGATCGGAAAGTCCGGATCCGGGAAAAGCACGGCATCGACACGCGATACAGCTATTCCGCGGAAGGGATCGTGAAGGAATACGGCTATCCGGCACAGGTGAATGTGGGATATTTCCTGGTATCTTATCTGATGATGAACAACCGCAAGGGAGAGCTGGCGCTGATGCAGAGCATGGGAACGCCGAAGAGGAAGATATTCCTGACCTTTTTCCTGGAGCAGGCGGTTTTGTGCCTGGCAGGTATCATTCTGGTGTGGGCGGTATGGGGATGCCTTGTGGGCTTCTCATCGGTCCGGACGGTGTATATGGCGGTGTGCGCTTTCTGCTATCTGGCGGGGTGTGTACTGTCCATCATTCTCCAAAATCGCAGTAAGGTGCTTGAACTCCTGCGGGATAAGGAGTAAAATAGGGGAATAGCAGAAAAGGAGACAAACATGAGCAACGCAGTTGTGACATTAAAAAAGGGCGAGGGAAGAACCATTAAGTCCGGGGGTGCCTGGATCTATGACAATGAGATCGAATCTGTCATGGGCAGCTTTGAGAATGGGGACATGGTGATCGTTCACGATTTTGACGGTTATCCCATGGGCCGGGGCTTTATCAATACGAATTCCAGAATCCGGGTCCGCATGATGACAAGGAAGCGGGATCAGGAGGTGGATGAGGCCTTTGTGCGCCTGCGGGTGAAGAATGCCTGGGAATACCGGAAGAAGACGGTGGATATCAGCGCCTGCCGGGTGATCTTCGGGGAAGCGGACTGGCTGCCGGGACTGGTGGTGGATAAGTTTTCCGATGTGCTGGTGGTGCAGTCACTGGCCTTGGGCATCGATCGGTTTAAAGACTTTATCGTGGACTGCCTGAAGGAGCTGATGGCACAGGATGGTATTCGGATCCGTGGAGTCTATGAGCGCAGCGATGCCAAGGTCCGCACCCAGGAGGGAATGGCGCTGTATAAGGGCTTTATCGGCGAACCCTTTGATACCAAGGTAGAGATCACAGAAAACGGCGTCCGCTATCTGGTGGATGTGAAGGATGGGCAGAAAACCGGGTTCTTCCTGGATCAAAAATACAACCGTCTGGCTGTTCAGCGGCTGTGCAGGGATGCACGGGTGCTGGACTGCTTCACCCATACGGGATCCTTTGCGTTGAATGCAGGGATTGCCGGAGCCGGGGAGGTCATTGGCGTGGACGCTTCCCAACTGGCGGTGGATCAGGCGACGGAGAATGCTGCCCTAAACGGACTGGAGGATCGGGTTACGTTCCGGTGCGAGGATGTGTTCGAGCTGCTGCCCCGACTGGAACGGGAGGGTGAGCAGTTTGACGTGGTGATCCTGGATCCCCCGGCTTTTGCCAAGACCAGAAGCTCTGTGAAAAATGCGGTGAAGGGTTACCGAGAGATCAATCTTCGGGGGCTTAAGCTGGTGAAGGATGGAGGCTATCTTGTCACCTGCTCCTGCTCACATTTTATGGATTATGAATTGTTTACCAAGACCATCGCACAGGCGGCTGTCAGCGCCCATAAGCGGCTGCGGCAGGTGGAATTCAAGACCCAGGCGCCGGATCATCCGATCCTGTGGGCGGCGGAGGAGTCGTATTATTTGAAGTTCTACGTTTTCCAGGTTTGTGAGGAACGGTAGCAGGCGCTGCCAATACGGCAATCATGCATGTGTGGTCATATTTCCGGGAAGGATAGGGATGAGATGAATAAGCACGATATAAAAAGGAATCTGCCAATGCTCAGCGGTAAGCTGGGAAGCTGCGGGTACGACCGCTGGTGCCATTCCTTTACGGGTGTCAACCGGGATTCCGGGGAAAAGAAGGTATTTTTTGTGGAATACTGTGTCGTGAACCCGGAGCTTGGTGGAAAAAAGCCGGCTATGGGGAAAAAATCCTTTCAGCGTCCGGCATATCTGATGGTGAAGGCCGGCGTCTGGGGGAAGGATGGCTTCACCCTGAAGCATTATTATGGCATTGAGGAGATGGATGTGGCCGACACATTCTTGAAGGTCACCACCGGAGATTGTTTTCTGTCGGAGAATAATATCTGGGGCAGGCTTTCGGGTGCGCACAAGCTGATGTGGTCTCTGCATATGGACAAGAAGGTGGCTTTCAATGTGGGCTACAGCACCAGCAAGCCGGTGCGGGAGATCAATCCCTTTGATATGTACTGGCATACGGAGGGTATGCGGACCAACTATGCGGGCAAGGTGACGTTGGACGGGGACATCTATGAAGTGACGCCGGAGAGCTGCCACGGGTATGCGGACAAGAAGTGGGGCCGCGATTATACCTGCCCCTGGTTCTGGCTGTACGGAAATCAGATGAAGAGCCGAAAAACGGGCAAGATCCTTACGGATTCTGCCTTTGCCATCGGCGGAGGCAACCCGGTGGTGCTGGGTTTCCGCCTGCTGAACAAACCATTTGCGTGTGTCTATTATGAGGGCAGAAGACGGGAAATCAACTATTCCGAGCCTTGGACATTCGCCCGGATGCGGTTTGCCTGCGGTATGCGGGACGGCAAGGTGCTCTGGCACATGAAGGCCATGAACCTTACCACCGCGATGGAGGTGCGGATCGTCTGTGATGAGGATGAGCTTCAAGAAGTGGAGTACCAGAATCCTATGGGCCAGTGGAATCGGGATCAGATGATCGGCGGCGGGACCGGAAGGGGAGAGATCCTTCTGTACCGCAGGAAGGGAAAGCATTTTACGCTGATTGACCGGATCTATGTCAAGGGCGTCGGATGTGAATATACAGGGAAAAAGTGATAGTTCAGGCGCGCGCTATGATTCCATTTATGCAAGTATAATTCGCTCATGGCGGATAGGATGGCTGAACTAAGGAGGATACGATATGCAGATAATCATTGTGGGCTGCGGAAACGTAGGCAGTACACTGACAGAACAATTAAGCAAGGAAGGTCACAATATCACCGTCATTGACCGGGATGCCGGCAAGGTGGAGGCCATTGCGACCCAATATGACGTTATGGGAGTTGTGGGAAACGGTGCCAGCTTCAGTGTCCAGAATGAGGCTGGCATTGAAAATGCGGATCTGCTGATCGCAGTTACCGCATCGGATGAACTGAATCTGTTGTGCTGTCTCATCGCCAAGAAAGCAGGCGACTGCAACACCATTGCCAGAGTGCGGAATCCCATTTACAATAAGGAAATCGACTATATCAAGGAGGAGCTTGGGCTGTCTATGGTCATTAACCCGGAGCAGGCAGCGGCTCTGGAGATTTCCAGATTGTTAAAGTTTCCTTCTGCTATCAAGGTGGATACCTTTGCCAAGGGGCGGGTGGAGCTCTTAAAGTGTAAGGTGGGGCCTGGTTCACCCCTGTGCAACTGCTCTTTGATGGATATTTCGGGGACGCTGCACTGCGAGGTTCTGATCTGTGCAGTGGAGCGCGGGGATGAGGTTTATATCCCGGATGGAAAGTTCCGTCTGCAGGAGAAGGATGTGATCTCCCTGGTGGCTTCCCCCAAGCATGCCAATGATTTCTTTAAGAAGATTGGAATGGTGACGAACCGTATTCGAAGCGTTATGATCGTAGGGGGCGGTGAGACCAGCTTTTATCTTACACAGATGCTGATGGCCATGGGTATGGACGTGACCATTATCGAGAAGGAGAAGAGCCGGTGCGACGAGCTCAGCGAGCTGCTGCCCAAGGCGCTGATCATTCACGGAGACGGGACAGAGCGCAATCTTCTGCAGGAGGAAGGGCTGGAGCAGGTGCAGGCTTTCGTGGCCTGGACCAACCTGGATGAGGAGAACGTTATGCTCAGTCTGTTTGCCCGCCATGTATCCAAGGCGAAGACGGTCACGAAGGTACACCGGATCGCCTATGATGAGATCATTGACAAGCTGGATCTTGGCAGTGTGATGTATCCGAAGTATATCACGGCGGAATACATCATCCGCTATGTCCGGGCCATGCAGAATTCCATCGGCAGCAATGTAGAGACGTTGTACCGCCTCATCGAAAACAAGGTGGAAGCGTTGGAGTTCTGTGTCAGTGAACTGTCTCCGGTGGTTGGCATTCCGCTGAAGGATCTTAAACTGAAGGAGAATCTTCTGATCTGCTGTATCAACCGCAAGGGGAAGATCATCACGCCCGGCGGTCAGGATACCATTGAGGTGGGAGATACGGTCGTAGTGGTGACCACCAACACCGGTTTCCACGATTTACAGGATATTTTGAAGTAGGGGGATAAAAGGAAGTTATGAATCGTTCGATTATTCGATATATTGTCTGCAGGGTGTTGGAATTCCAGGCAGTGTTTTTGCTGCTTCCGGCTATTGTGGCGTTGATCTATCGGGAAGAGGCGGGATGGACTTATCTGGCAGTGGCGGCCGGGTGCTTTTTAATTGGGTTTATCGGGAAGTGGAAAAAGCCGGCCAGCACGGTATTTTTTGCCAGGGAAGGATTTGTGGCGGTATCGGTGAGCTGGATTGTCCTGAGCCTTACCGGCGCGTTGCCCTTCCGGTTGTCCGGGGAGATACCGTCATACACAGACGCACTGTTTGAAACCATATCGGGCTTGACTACAACCGGTTCCAGCATTCTTCATGATGTGGAGGCGCTTTCCCACTGCAACATTTTCTGGCGAAGCTTCACCCATTGGATCGGCGGTATGGGTGTACTGGTACTGATTATGTCGGTGTTGCCGCTGGCCGGCAGCTACAACATGCACCTGATGCGGGCGGAGAGCCCCGGACCTTCGGTGGGGAAGCTGGTTCCCAGGGTAAAGCACACGGCCCGGATCCTCTATGGGATCTATATTGCCATGACGATGCTGCTGATCATCCTGCTGCTTTTCTGTGGGATGGGTCTGTTCGATGCGATGACCATCGGCTTCGGGACAGCGGGAACCGGAGGCTTCGGAATTCGCAACACCAGTATCGCCACTTATTCCGTGGCGGCTCAGGTGGTGATCACGATCTTTATGATTCTGTTCGGCATTAACTTTAACGTATATTACCTGTTCCTGATCCGTAAGCCCAAGGAGGCGTTGAAGCATGAGGAGATGCGCTATTATCTGCTCATCATCCTGACAGCGATCCTGCTGATCACCTGGAATGTCCGAGGAATGTTTTCGAATCTTCCGGAAGCCTTTCAGCAGGCAGCCTTCCAGGTGGGATCCATCATCACTACCACCGGGTATGCCACCACGGACTTCGTGAAGTGGCCGGTGTTTTCCCAGACGATCCTGGTGCTCTTAATGTTCATCGGTGCCTGTGCAGGCAGCACCGGCGGCGGAATGAAGGTCTCCCGGATCGCGATACTGCTGAAGATGGTGAAAAATGAGATCTCCCACCTGATCCATCCCAAGCGTGTGACCCAGGTGCGGTTCGAGGATCGTGTCATATCCCAGGAGATATGGCGGTCGGTGCAGGTATTCCTGATTGCATACATGACGATTTTTGCAGGTTCAGTGCTGGCAATATCGCTGTGCAATCTGGACTTCACTACCAACTTCACAGCGGTGGCGGCTACCTTGAACAATATCGGACCTGGTCTGGGGCTGGTGGGTCCCACCGGGAACTTTGATGTATTTTCTGATCCGGCCAAGTGGGTGCTGATGTTTGACATGCTGGCGGGACGCCTGGAGATATTCCCCATGCTGGTGCTTCTGGCTGCACCCATGTGGAAACGGGGATAAGGCATATAAGACCATCGTGGAGTTGTCCATCTATGTGGCGCCGGATCATTGTGGGTAGGGCGTTGCATCGGCACTTATGGAGCATGTTTTGGACATGGCCAGAGCCATGGAAACTATACAGATGATCCATGGCTCTTGGCTTTTGTGACATTGGAACACTTTTTCCGGATAAGAAGAGGTGTATCAAAACGGTTTTTTTTCAGACGTACAGAGCGGATAAACTGAAACTGCATCAGGTGTGGTTTTCCATCAGGAGATAAGAAGGTATTTCCCACAATTTTTAAAGAACCATGAACATACTGTTTCATATCTTGTTTCATTACCTGTGGGATAACGGCAATATCCAGGTGGCTCTCCTTGCCTTCTAAAAATCCACAGTCCATAATTTTGTTGTTTTTAAATAGAATATGCCGAGCATATCCGGATTCAAACCAGAAATTGCAATCATCCTCTACTAAGAGGGCAGGTCCTGCGCTGTGTTCAAACACATTATTTGAAATTACGACTTTTTTTGGCGTGGTACAAAGAATGCTGCGGGCAGCCGTATACCCGAAGTAGTTATTTCGGATAATGACCGATGGCGTTTGCGTAAGGTTTGCAATCACATCTTTTTGCTCCTGTATATCTGAGGGTAATTTCTTTAAAAACAATTTTATTTCGGTATCATTCAGCCGCTCATAGTGTAAGACTTTTGTTCGAAAGTAGGGGAGGAGCGTGTCCCACCGAATGAATTCAATGATATCTTTGCAATGAAATGCCTGAAAGCCCCAGGAATTTTCGTTTGCAAATCGCACAAGGAGCGCATTTTCTTTCCGGTAAGCTTTTCGTATCTGTAGATGAGTTCCATGGATATTTACGAAATCATCGTGATTCCCGCATGCCTGGTTATTTTCTATCAGGATTTTTCCTTTGCAGCCGGAAAATTGGAATCCGTCTGCATTGCTCACAAAGGTCCTACCGGTTTTGGACGTAAAATCGCAATTACGGAAGGTAATGTTTTCACAAAATTGGGAGAGCATGCCTAGTCCATGGAAAAACATGACTCTTAAATTTTCAAATTTCAAATTTTTACACGCTTCAAAAAAACCGCCTATTTGGTCTCGCACCACATTTCGGCTTTGTACGATACAGCCCTCCGGAAGAAATGCATTCTCGTTTTTTAATGTTACATTTAATGTATAGGTGTCCGTTTGCTCAATGGTAGAGAATTCCGGAACGGAAGGGAAATTGTCGCCATCCTCACGATCTAAAAACTGCAGGCGGTTGGTCTTTGGCTCGTAGTACATAGAAAGCGTGTTCGTATCTTTGTAAGGATGTTCCCAGCGGTATTTGCCATTTTCTTTTTGTTCTCCGCACCATATAAGAACATTGTCTTGAATTTCAAATAGACTTTCCGGATGAATGGACAGCACACAGTTTCCATGATCATTTTTTAAAACAGTAAATTGTGACATTGTAGGACGGAAGTAGTCAACTTTCAGGTTTTTAATCATGACATTTTTACAGTTTCTTAAAACAATCGGTGTCATAATTCCATGGATCAGAAGGGTTGCACCATTTCCGTCGATGGTGATATCCTGCTTGTTTTCTATCCAGAGTGCAGTTTTTCGAAATCCATCCGGATTTTCTTGTTTAGAGGCAGTGTTGCTGCAATAGTATCCATGCAGGAAGATACAGTCATCCTCATATACATCATATATCTTATCCTTTTCCAGAAGAACTGTTTCTCCATTTTGGACATTAGAAATATTTTTCAATAATAGATTCATTCTAAAGAGATCCTCCTGTTTTGTGTGCATTAACAAAAGTAAGAATGGGAGCGGTATCTTCCAGGGAGTGTGGGTGGTGATCACAGTCGGGTTTTATAATGTACTCCAGAGGAATCTCATGCTGCTTGCAATAGGTAATCAGCACATCTGCATTTTCAGAAAAATGAACAAGGGAATCTTTTGCCCCGGCCACAATAAGCATCGGAATCTTCAAGGAGAAAAATTCCTCCAGATTATCCAAAGGATTCTCATGAAAACTGTATAAGGTGTCCTTGTTGAGTGAAAATTCGACGAACATCTGCGCTTGTTCTACTGTGTCCGGAAGTGGCCATGATTTCATGTCTAAAACCGGTGCATCCAGATAGATGCTGGCAACACATTCCGGATAGAAGAGCGCGAAGTTAAAAGCATATAATCCTCCGCGGCTGAATCCAAACAGATGACACTTGGGGCTTAGAGAAAATTTCTGAATGACGTGCTGGTAGAATGTATGCATATAACGTATTGCGCGGGGACTTCCATATCGGTTACTCACAGAATAGTACACCCGTGTGTAGCCTTCGTGAAGGAGGCTTTGTTCAGCCAGGTCGAAGGCATACAAAAATTCTGTTTTCCAGATCCATTCCCCATTGGGATGTTCGGGGACGATAACAGTTGCTTCATGGTGATTAAATTCAAATACATAAGTTTGTTCCATTTTTTATATATCCTTTCTTGTGATAAATTAGATGGTTTTTGCGTATTTTTTTATTTCTGAAAACAGTAATTCGGCATACATTAGATGTCCGGCCTCATTTGGATGTGTCCCGTCCGGCATATATTTTTTTAACTGTTCCGGTACAGCGGGATCAATACCCAATTGGCTGCCGTTGATGACCGGAAGATGATAGTTAGCTGCTTTTTGAGAGAGTGCCCTTCGGTAATCATCCAGAGTGTGTCCTTGTTTGTTCGGTCCGGACTGTTGTCTTGGAATGGGCAGAACGACAAAAATGGTTCCATTTGGATTTTTTTCTGCCAGACAGTGTAACACTTCATCTACAGCTCCATAAAAAGAAATGTCTGTATCATCGCTTGGCTTGCCAAGAGGCACATCTGTGCCATAATCGTTAGTGCCCGCGGCTACAATTACAATGTCTCCGCTTTCAAAGCCTGCACATTTTCTTGAGAGTGCATTTTCCGGAAGAATAGGAGAGAGGGCGGAATAAGAAATTCCATTTGAACCGTAATTCATAAGTATGTCACAGGAAAGTTTTTCCTTTAAGAGTTCCGCAAAATTAGGATGAGCTACAGAAAGCGGTGCACTTTCTCCCAGTGCAGTATACGTTCCGCGAGTGATGGAATCACCAATGCAAATAATTTTTTTTTCCATGTTGTCTCCTTCCTGTATAGCTAGATATTTTCACGGTATACTATACCAAATTTTTTAAAATGTGTTTATAAACAAATTAAATATTCTATATCAAAATTCAATTTTACATAGTAACGAAAGAATCAGAATGTTACAATAAGATAAACATTGTACGGAAGGAGGAAAATATTGCGTTGAAAAGAAAATTTAACAAAATCTTGGTACTGTTGTCAGTTTCCGTGCTTGTGGTACTTGGCTGCTGTGGATGGACGGTAAACGCACAGACCGGAGAAGCAACCATATCCGGACAAGCAACTATTAAGCATAACGGAAAGGTTTCGGCTGTGTTGACAATAGAAAGCGAGGAAACCTCTGAAGTATTTAATCGCCGACTTAATCGAAGGATTGAGGGATATAACAAGAATTCGGGGGATGACGATTTTGTGACGATAAGCGAAGTGACGGCGATTGAAAATGGTTACAAAGTTAAGCTGGAATTCCGACGCATAGACAAGGTAAAGGCTATGGGAGATTTTGACTGGAAGCCCTTATCCGCATTTGTCAGCTTTGCAGATAATCGAAAGTTGATAGAAGATTATCAAAAGGGTAACTGAAGCAATACCTGGTCTGTATACTATGAAGGTAAAGGGGGTGGTGTACAGCTTGCAAAAAAGGGAGAGGGTCAGACGGAAATTTGTCCTTATAGTATAGAGGGGGAAAAACAGGATGTAAATAAGTTGCTCAGCTATGCTGTAAAAGCGGAGGATTCAGAAAAAATGTTTTTGTTCCGCATGGTGGATGTGGGAAAAATGACATCTCTTCGAATTTCTTTTCCCGGCACCATTCGGTACTATGCGGGAAATAATGTAGTCCTTATTGGTGATGACACATTGGAAATTAAGCCGACAGAGGCAAGGGCAGCATCCATTACCCGTTATGTAGCCGAAACAGATGAAACGGGAAAGGAAGAGATCGTAAAGGAGGTACTCTCAGACGAACCGATTCAGGTGATGCTTGGGTATGTAATTTATGACCAGAGCATGAGCCCTTTGGCAGTAGCGGGAATCATGGCAGGAATTATTATCGGTGTGGGTACGGTTATCGGACTTGTTGTTTGCCTGGTTCTGAAGGGGCGGAAAGAAAAGAAGCTTCATCCGTCTGATGCAAAGAAAGATAAAAACGCTTTTGTGGTTGGACTTCGCAACGCATTCCAAAGTAAGGTATGGAAGAACATTGTAAAGAACAGATGGCTGTACCTGATCATCCTTCCGGCTGTAGTACTGGTTGGCATTTTCTGTTATCTCCCTATGGCGGGTGTGCTGATTGCTTTTCAGGATTTTGATTTGCTGGAGGGAGTCGGAGGAAGTGAATGGATAGGGCTGAAGGCATTTGAACAGGTGTTTATAAATCCGACAACAGCGAACTACATGGCTGTACGAAACACCATATACATTGCATTGATCCGCATTGCAAGCAACTTTCCGATTATTTTGGTTTTTGCCTTGCTTTTGAGAGAAATCAAAAGCAGGAAAGCGCGAAGTGTGATTCAGTCAATCTCTTATGTTCCTTATTTTATATCATGGGTAGCGGTAGGAGGTCTTGCAAATAACCTGTTTACACAGGATGGCGGAGTCCTGAACAACCTGCTTAATATGCTGGGGATGGAAAGCATTTCGTGGTATAACGAACCAAGATACTGGTGGGCAATTCTTGCTTTGTCTTCGCTTTGGAAAGGAATGGGATGGGCAACGCTGATTTATATGTCGGCAATGGGTTCTATCAATGATGAACTGTACGATGCCTGCCGAATTGACGGGGGTGGTCGTTTCCGACAGATGATAACAGTTACACTTCCCGGTATCTCTAATGTGATTATGCTGCAGCTTCTCTTGGATGTTGCATCCATCGTCAGAGATGATGCAGATCAGATTATGGCAATGACAAATAATTCGCCTGCGCTTGATAATACAACGGCGGTCATTGGAACCACATTGATTTCCACGATTACAGGAGGCGGCAATTATGCATCAGCGACAGCGCTTGGAATTGTACAGGGACTTGTTGGACTTGCTTTGGTATTGATTATGAATCGTGTTGTGAAGAAGACAGAGAATGAGGGATTGTTATGATAGCAAAGACAAGAAAAAAAATAGAATTATTTCGTGTTGTGAATACTGTTATTATGGCATTTTTGGCAATCATATTTATCACACCCTTCTGGATGATGATTACCTCTTCATTTAGCGATGATATGGCATTGACTCTGAATGGACTTAGTGTATGGTTTCAAGGATTTCAAACGGAAGCTTATAAAGAATTGTTTGCCAAAGGTTCACTTGTGCGTTCTCTAGGGGTAACGGCTTTCGTATCACTCACAACGGCGCTTTTGTCCGTATTGGTATGCACAGGGGCAGCGTATGTGCTTTCCAGAAAAAAGCTGGCGGGAAGAAAATTTTTCATATGGTATTTTATGATCCCGATGTTTTTTAGCGGAGGTACGATCCCATTGTATCTGGTAATTCGCAATATCGGACTTTATGACAGTGTTTGGGCATTGATTCTTCCTAATGTGGCGAACATATACAGCATCGTTCTTGTGCGAAATTATTTTTACGGACTGCCTGATTCATTATGTGAAGCGGCGGACATAGATGGAGCAAATGAGTTGCAGAAGCTTATTCGCATTTACTGTCCACTTGCCATCCCGATGATGTTTACCATTGGACTTATATCATTTGTAACAAGGTGGAACAGTTGGTTGGATTCTCTTATGTATCTGAGTGTGAAGAACGAAGGATTGTGGATGATTCAGTATGTGCTGCGAAAGCTTTTGGAGAATAACCCGCAGAATCCTTCCCCTGTGTCCGTGAAAAATGCAGCGATCGTTATTGTAACGCTGCCGCTTATTCTCGCTTCACCAATTTTACATAAGTATTTTGCAAATGGTGTCACGGCTGGCGCTGTAAAAGGATAAAATTTTTAATAAATCAAAACGTAAAAGCAAAAATAGGCTCTCGGAATCTTGAGCCTTCCGACTAAGATTCATCAGTCGGATGAACCT
>CAVGED010000067.1:0-61156 GCA_963628035.1 Paludibacteraceae bacterium | reverse complement strand
TACATAAGCGGTCTCCTTATTGAGTGGTACTTTTCACTTATTATTGTACCATTTCAGCATCATTTTTGCAAGAGTTTTTGCTGAAAAACCGCATGTTTTCAGGCTTTTCTAAGATTTCCAAATAATCCTTAGTCTTGAGTGGAACTTTTCACTGGAAGTTCAGGTATATACATGTATATATTATCCAGCATGTTTATTCCGGGGGTCGGTACGGTGACAAGGCTTGTACTGCGTCGCGATTTAGGTCTCTATAATAATTTATGGGGCGAGATTTTCTGCGGTGCGCTGGGAATTGCCACAGGTGTGTTTCTGACAACCGGTTTCTTGAGAACGATCCCGCGTGACCTGGAAGAAGCGGCTATGCTTGACGGGGCAACGGACACGCAGATATGCGTCAAGGTGATCGTGCCGGTTATCCGTCCGGCGTTGGTGGCGGTTGCAATTCAGGCATTCACCGGGACATGGAATGATGTTCTGGGGGCAATGCTGACACTCCGCAGTGAAAAGCTGTATACGATCCCGATGGCATTGATGCTCAATTTTTCAAATGAAATTTCAGTAAATTATGCGATAACGTTTGCCGGAGTGGTTATGACATGTATTCCGATCATCATCGTCTACTGCAAATGCCAGAAATATTTTGTGTCAGCCATGGCGGGAAGTGTGAAAGGATAGGAAACGAAAGGAAGCTTTAAGGAAGCAATAGAATAACTGTGGATGGGGTGGTATCCTGGCGCGTGGCAGATGTATCCCCCATCACCGGTTCTGCTTCCGGTACTGCAGCGGTGTCAGGTCTGTCAACTGTTTAAAGACCCGGTTGAAATAAGTGACATTGCCAAAACCGGTCTGTGTCGCAATCTCTGTGATGCTTTGGGCTGTCTTATTTAAGAGCGCCTTGGCCTTTTGAACACGGCAGATGTTCAGATATTCTGTCACCGTAAAGCCTGTGGCGTATTTGAAGATCTGAGTCAGATAGGAGCGGCTGATATAAAAATGCGCCGCAATCTGATCCAGAGAGCAGGGCTCTGCGGAGTGATTCTGCAGGTAGATCGCTATCTCAAGACCTTTCTGATAGGAATCAGAGGATATCTTTTGATTGGAATCCCGGCTGGCATTTAAGAATGCGGTATAGCCGACGCCTGGCTTTACGCGATTTCTGGAAAAAAGCGTCATCAGCTGTATGACAAGAAGCAGTGTGAGCGTATTGCCATCCGGGGTATTGCGCGTAATCTCTCTCTTCAACTGCTCAATGGTGACCAGCACCTGCTGCCAGTCTTCCGGGGAGAATTCCGCAATTCCGGAGTATCTGGAACCGAAGGAGCGGATATCGGGAAGCTCAGGCAGCATAAAAAAGGTTCCCAGCATCTTGGTGTCTATCTGCAGCAGGAAACGATGATACGTGCTTTTAGCGGATATCATGCAGCCCTTGTGGAGCTGATTGGGATCAACCACAAGTGCCATGCCGGGTTTTAAATGGCAGAATTCGTTTTCAATAAAGTAATCGCGTTCACTTTCCAGTAAAAACATCAATTCGGTGGTGTCATGGACATGGCATTTTGACATGGAGAAATTATCCTGAATACGAATTTCTTCTGCAAAAACACCGGGGATCTTCTTTTGAAAAATAAAAAATTCCTCCATGACGGCACCTCCTGTTATAAAAGTATCAGTTTGACCCATGCCCCTTCTTCGGTCTGGTTGAACTGTTGCTTTTATTTTACCTATATTTTTTCAAAAAGTAAAGAATTTCTAACATTTTCCATGGTCAAAAAGATAAGAAAAAGAAAAAAACGTTCAAATCTTGAAGAAAAGCACACGTAGTTTTTAGTATAATCAGTAAAAAGGAGATCAAACAGGAGGAGAATGCGGATGAGAAAAGGGACTGCTGTTATGTGTGTGGGTATCATGATATTTAACCTTGTAGCTCAAAGTGCTGGGGTGTCCGTTGTGAATGCGGGGGGAAATGAAGTTCAAGGGAAAGCGCCGCAGCTTGTGGAGACCGTCTATGAGACAAAGGATGCGGTGATCGCCGATTACATTCCTACAGAGATGGGCTATGACGTGGATCCTACCGGGACAACGGACAGTACGGCAGGGATCAAGAAGGCCTTGAACGACTGCTATGAAGCGGGCGGCGGAACGGTTTACCTGCCGACAGGGACTTATATCATCTCGGATACGATCTATATACCGCCATATGTCACGTTGAGAGGTGACTGGCAGGATCCGGATGTGGGGACGGGATACGGCACGATCATCAGTGTCAGGATGGAATCGGCGGATACGGAAGACGGAGGCGCGTTTTCCATGGGCGGCAGCGCAGGAGCAGTCGGATTGACGGTATATTATCCGCTTCAGTCCCTGGAAAGTGTTGTACCGTATCCTTATACGTTTTACGTAGATGGAAAAGGGGTGAATTTCGCGCTTTCAACCATCCGCAATGTCACGATCATCAACGGATATCGCGGCATCGGTACTTCGTCCGCGAATCCGCATGAGCTGCTGCAGGTGGAGAATGTCAAGGGTACATTCCTGTACTGCGGCATTGGTGCGGCAAACTCGTCGGATGTGGGTACCATGAAAAATGTTGTGATAAGCAATAAATACTGGAAGGAAGCGGCCGCAGATTGTATGAATGCGGTCTCTGCAAGCGGGATTGACGCATATACCAGAGCGCATACGACAGGGCTTACGCTGGGAGACCTGGAGTGGACAGAATTCAGTAATATTTCCGTGGACGGCTGTGCCATCGGTATCCATACCGTACCGGGAACGAGAATCCAGTTTGCAGGATCCATGTGCGATATAAATATCACGAACTGTGCGCAGGGGCTTGTGGTGGACGGTCTCGACCCACGTTGGGGAGCGGTGATTGCAAGAAGCCATATCGAGGGCGGTATTGTTCATAATACAGAAGGAAAAATTAAACTATGCAATGTTGAGGTTATAGGCGGCATCACGGAGCAGACGGAAGGATCCGTGGTGATCGACGAGACAGATCTGAGTCAGTATGAGATCGCATATGAGACTTCCTACGTGAAGCCGGCTGCCAATATGATCGTTGCAGATATAGCAAGTGGACTTTCTGCGGATGCCGGTCCCGGTCTGCAGAACTGTCTGGATGAGATGGCGAGAAAAGGCGGCGGGGTGGTATATGTTCCGGGCGGAACCTATCGGTTTGACAGTCCGGTTACCGTACCGGCCGGAGTGGAGCTTCGAGGCAGCTCTTCGGTTGGTACGCGTGAACTGGTAGGTTCCTGCAGAGGCACATTATTCTTCTGCTATTATGGGGATGATGCCTCTGATGGCATTGAGGATCAGGCATTTATTACACTGGGCGGTAAGAATGCAGGCATGAACGGAATCCGTATCATCTACCCGGAAAATGGCCCGAAGGATGACGATCTCAATTCTACCTATACCGTGCGCGGTACAGCCACCGGTGTTTATGTTGTGAATTCTATGATCGCGGGTTCTGCCTACGGGATCGATTTCAGAAATTGTGATCGTCATTACATAGAGGGAGTCGTTACCTGCTGCTATTATAATGCTTTTTATCTGGGTGGAACCGGAGGTACTGTGACAAAATGCCTCCAGAACGGCACGGTGCTCGCCAGGACAAGCGCTCCCGGACTGGTAGACTGGATCACGGAAAGAGACTTGTTTACGCTTCTGATCGATCCGATACTGCGTGAAAAGTGCTGTTATATCAAGATAGAAGATGCGACAGACCAACTGGTGTATGATAATTTCGCATATGGCTGCAAGACACTGATCACGAATGTTCATTCGGATAATACGTATTTAAACAATATCGGCAGTGATAATCTTGAGAGTGCATCGCCGCAGATCTATGTGGATGGCGGAAGCGTATTGGGTGTGAATCTCATGCGTTACAATGGATATTCCTTTGAGATCGAGAAGGGCAGTCTCGCATTACATAATCGTATCACGATCAATGAAGCAGGGGAAGAAGCCATAGAGATAAGGAACGGAGAGAATTGGGGCTTAAGAGCACCGGGGCCAAAGGAATGGAAGATCATAAGCGCAGACACCAGCGTCCCGGCTGGCGGCATTCTTCAGAGAACAAAGCTCGGATTTAAACTGAATGACACGAATACGGCGGGAGAGCGAGCGGATTTTGCGCTGTATCTGAAAGTACAGCTGGCGGACGAGGCGGCTGTCTCGACCATGCAGAGAAGTGTCATAGAGATTGCGCAGAATATACGTGACAATGCGGAACTTTATTGGAATCTGTCGAGGGGTGAAACCTTGAAGGTCGGCGAAAATGTTATTCTTCTGAAATTCTCAGAGGCAGAGCAGACGGTTGGGGATAATGGGGAAGGCCCGTTTGATCTGAGTAAAACAGTCAACTGGTTTCGGATATACAACATAACTGATACAAAGGACTGGACAAATGTTACGTTAAGTGACGTAAAGATCGTATATCTGCCACCGGTTGTCAAGGCCTATTCGGATGGTGCGACAGCGGGAACTGCGCCAACCGATACACCGGAAGGCTACCTGTTTGCCGGTTGGTATACCAATAAAGCGTGCAGTGTCGTATTATCGGGAACTACATCGGAGCCGGCATTTGCAAAGTTTGTGAATGCGGATATCCTGAGTGTAAAAGTCCAATACAAGATGGGCGGAGGCTCCGGGGAGAGAGAACAGACGCCGGAGAAAACGGATGTCCGCTTTGTAACCACGGCGGACACCCTGGAATATCGTCAGATTGGCTTTGATATTAAGATTGTAGAGACGAAAAGTGTTGGAACCAATAAAGTGTATACTGCACTGTATGGGATGAGCGGTGGCGGAACCGTACTTACCTACCACCCGACATTGATCGCTCCTCAGTCGAATTATTTTTATACGTATACCATACGGAATATCCCAAAAGCCGCTTTTGATACGCCGATTCAAGTGACGCCGTATTGGATCACCCAGGATGGAACGAAAGTAAATGGAACAAGCAGGACTCTTACGGTAAACGAGCTGCTTGCTGCATTCTGCGGGTAGATCGGGACTGGAAAACCCGAAAGAAAGGAAAGAACGGACCATGGAAAGACCAGGATACTTTGCAAATGAAGGAAAATCATATGTTGTCACTGAACCGTATACAAAGATTCCGTTTACAAATGTATTGTACAATGAAAAAGGCTATCTTACGGAACTGACTGGGTGGGGTACCGGCACAGCCTCCGTAAAGTTTGAGGATAAGGAGACCTGCTTTATCACACCGGAGGAAGGGAAAGCGCTGTATCTGCGGAATGAGAGGACGGGAAAGGTGTGGTGTCCCGGAGCAGAACCGATGCATTCGGCAGTGGATGGGTTTCAATGTGAGCATGGAGACGGCTACAGCATCGTATCGTCTGAATACGAGGGGATCCATGCCAGTGTCCGGATATTTGTGCCGGATGATCATTTGTGTGAGATATGGACAGTCGAGCTTACGAATAGCACCGGGCAGAGAACGGAGATTTCGGTTGTTCCGATGTTTAAATTGATGATGATGGGATATGCAGCGCCGCGGTTTGGCGAGAATCCGTTTCAATCATATATTACGGCTTTTTGTGATGAAGGGAACATGCTTTATTTCGAAAGCAGGAATCCAAATACGAAGGGTAAGCCGTATGATGCAGTTCTGGCAGCATCGGAAAGGATCGATTTCTACTCCGGGTGTGACAGAAAAACACTTGCTGCACCGCAGCAGCTTTCCTATCCGTATGCGCTCCTCTCCGGGCAGAATCTGGACAGCGGTACAGATGTAGGAGGCGGAGGACTTCCCTTTATGGCGGTGCAATGTATACAGGCGTTGGAACCGGGCGAAACAAAGCGTGTGGATTTCCTGTTCGGCACATGCCGTAACAAAGAGGAGGGAAAGGAACTTGCCTCCATTGTCCGGGCGAAGGATCATGTGGAACAGGAATTTGCTGACACAATCAGTCGGCTGAAAGAAAAAAGAGAGCGGCTTGTGATAAGAACGCCGGATAAGAAAGCCGATTATTTTGTCAACACATGGCTGAAAAAGGGCTTGGAATATTGCCTCAGAAAGAAGGACGCTACGAGAGACAATCTGCAGTTTGCATTAGGGTTGGTCTATACAGAACCGCAGAAGGTAAAGGATACAATAAAACTTGCAATGCGCTATCAATATAGGGATGGACACACCGTAAGAAGCTGGAAGCCCTTGGATGAAACGTATTATTCAGACGGACCCTTCTGGATTGTGCTCGTGACATGTGAATACCTGAAATTCACAGATGATATGGAATTCTTAAATGAAACGGTTTCGTATTTTGACGGTGGGGAGGCAACTGTATTGGAACATTTGAAGGCTGGCATCGGGCGCTTTGACGCTGACAGGGGACCCCATGATCTGTGCCTGGCACGATGGGCGGATTGGAATGATGCGTTAAATCTCCCGGATGCGAATGCGGAAAGTGTCTTTGTGTCCATGGCATTTGCGTGGAACCTGAAGGATATGACAGAGCTGCTGGAATACATCGGACAGAGAGATGCAGCGTCGGAGTACAGAAGCAAGTATGAGGACATGAAACGGGTGATCAACAAAGCCTGTTGGGATGAAAAAGGGGAATATTATGTGAGAGGCTATTCCAACGGCAAAGTAGTGGGAGGAAGCCCTTCCGAAGGCTCCGTTATATATGCGAATCCGCAGACATGGGCAATTCTTTCCGGGGTTGTGACCGAAGAACGGCTGCCTAAGATCATGGCAGCTGTAGATAAGTATATCGAGACAGATCTGGGGTGTCTGGTGAATTACCCGGCATATGAGGAATACTCGCCGGAATTTGGGAGGATCAGCTACCAGGTACCGGGCACAACGGAAAATGGGGCTGTTTATTGTCACGCAACAGCATTTAAGATCAATGCGGACATTCAGGTCGGAGACGGCGAACGTGCGTATGGTGATCTTAAGAAGATCCTGCCGGATAGTGAAGCGAATCCTTACGATAATTCGGGAGCTCTGCCCTACACTTTGACAAGCTGTTATGCCACCAATCCCATGGTATGGGGAAGAACAGGCAGACCATGGCTTACCGGCAGTCAAGGCTGGGTGATGCGCTGCGTTGTTGAAGGACTGCTGGGAATCCGAAAGACGTATGGCGGGTTCCTGTTTGAACCAGTGTTCCCCAAAGCGTGGAATGTGGCGGATTGTACGGTAGAAAGAATGGGTACAAGGTATCATTTTTCCGTTGAGCGGACGGGGACAAAGCGTATGATGATAAATGAGCGGGTATCCGATACCTCGTTTGTACCTTTTTTTACGGAGAAAGAAGTGCATATATCATTGACATTGCCGAAAGAGTAAAATGAAAAAATTCCAGTATGTTCCATGCTCAATAAGATAGGAAATGGGAAAATGTGTTCAAATTTTGAAGAAAAGCACACTGATTTTTGATAAAATTAAGAAAAACGCAGGAGAGGAGAGCACGAATGAAAAAAATAATTGCTTTTATGTGTATGGGTGCAATGGTATTAAGTCTTGCAGCATGCAGTGGCAAAGATTCTCAGCAGCCGGATAAGGACGGAACGAAAACCAGCGAGAATACAGGGGGCGATGAGGATCCGGGGAAAGAGCCGGAGCAGAAGGAGCTTACGGATCCGAGAGGAAAGACCCTTGAGAGCACGGCTACAGGAGAGCCGAAGCCACAGCTTGTGGAGACGGTCTATGAGACAAAGGATGTGGTGATCGCCGATTATATCCCCACAGAGATGGGATATGCCGTGGATCCTACCGGGGCGACGGACAGTACGGCAGGGCTCCAGAAGGTTCTGTATGACTGTTACGAAGCCGGCGGCGGAACCGTCTATCTGCCGGCAGGAAATTATGCGATCTCGGATACCGTATACATACCGCCGTATGTTACGCTGCGAGGCGACTGGCAGGATCCTGATATAGGAACGGAGTATGGCACCATTGTAAGTGTCTGGATGGATTCGGAGGATACCGAAGGTGAGGGAGCTTTTACCATGGGCGGCAGCGCCGGAGCGGTAGGATTGACTGTTTATTATCCGCTTCAGACGCTGGATTGTATCATGCCGTATCCGTATACGTTTTACGTAGACGGGCAGGGACAGAACTATTCGTTGCCGACAGTTCGCAATGTCACGATCATCAACGGATATCGCGGTATTGGAACATCCTCCCTGCAAGCTCATGAGATGCTGCAGGTGGAGAATGTCAAAGGCACATTCCTGTACTGCGGCCTTGGGGCGGCAAACTCAGCGGACGTCGGTACCGTGAGGAATCTTGTGATAAATAATAAATACTGGAAGGAAGCCGCGGCGGACTGCATGAATGCGGTTTCTGCAAAGAAGATAGATGCGTATACCAGAGAGTATACGACAGGACTTCGGCTGGGAGACCTGGAGTGGACGGAATTCAGTAATATTTCCGTGGATGGATGCGCCATCGGTATCCACACGGTACCGGGAGAGCGAATCGAATTTGCCGGATCCATGTGCGACATAACCGTTACGAACTGTGTCCAGGGTTTTGTGGTGGACGGCCTTGACTCCCGCTGGGGCGCGGTGCTTGCAAGAAGTCATATTGAAGGCGGCATTGTGAATAATACAGAAGGAAAAATAAAGTTATGTGATGTTGAGATCGTCGGTGATGTCACGGAGAAGATGGAAGGATCCGTGATGATTGACGAGGAGACGGATCTCAGTCAGCGTGAGATCGCATATGAGACTTCCTATGTGAAGCCGGCTGCCAATATGGTCATTGCCGATATACCCAATGGACTCTTTACGGATGCCGGCCCCGATCTGCAGACATACCTGGATGATATGGCGAAGAAGGGCGGCGGAGTTGTATATATTCCGGGCGGCACATATCGGTTTAAGAGCCCGGTTTCCGTTCCGGCAGGTGTAGAGCTTCGCGGAAGCTCTTCGGTTGGAACACGTGATATGTATGGTTTTTGCAAGGGCACATTGTTCCTCTGCTATTATGGGGATGATGCCTCGAACGGTGCAGAGGATCAGGCATTCATTACCCTGGCCGGTGAGAATGCGGGCATGAACGGAATCCGTATCATCTATCCAGAGAATGGCATTAAGGACGATGATATTAGCTCTACCTATACCGTGCGCGGCACTGCTTCCGGCGTCTATGTTGTCAATTCCATGATCTCCGGCTCCGCCTACGGGATCGATTTCAGAAAGTGTGATAGTCATTATATTGAAGGCGTCGTTACCTGCTGTTATTATAATGCTTTCTGTCTGGGCGGTACAGGCGGTATCATGACGAAGTGTCTGCAGAACGGTACAGTGCTTACCAGAACAGGCGCCGCCGGACTGGTAGACTGGATCGAGGGGAGCGAGCTGTTTTCACTTCTGATCGACCCGGTACTGCGTGAAAAGTGTCAGTATATCAAGATAGAAGATGCGACAGATCAGCTGGTGTATGACAGCTTTGCGTATGGCTGTAAAACGCTTATTGTGAATGTCAATTCAGAAAATACATATTTAAACAACATCGGCAGCGATAACCTTGAGAGCACATCGCCGCAGCTCTATGTGGATGGCGGAAGCATAATGGGTGTGAATATCATGCGCTACAATGGATATTCCAATGAGCTGGTGAAGGGCAGTCTTACTTTATGCAACCGGATCGCAATCGAAGAGGTCGGCGAAAAGACCATAGAGAAAAGCAAGTGATGAACGAAAACCTAGGAACCGTTTAAATGAAGGAGATGAATGCAATGAAAGAGTGGTTTGCAAGGCACAAGAAGTTGGCGATCAGTCTGACATCTGTGATCGCAGTGGCTGTGATCGCGGCTGCCGCTGTGATCCTTATCGTCCGAAATGGTTCACGAAACCCGGACGGCGAGGATCCTGTGGTGAAAGAACCGGATGAGAAGATGGAATTTACATTCTATCAGAGTGAACAGAAGTATCTGGAGGATCCCACGGATGTCGGCGTCATGATCATGGATTGTGATGAAGATTCTTATTTCGGTACACTGACAAATGCATCCGTTACCCGGAAGAAGGGAAGGTATGTGCAGGGAACGGGTGCGCTCAAGATAGCAAGCCTGCTGAATACTACACCTGCAACGGGTTATTTCAAGGGTGTGGATATTTCCGCTTATGAAGAGGGGAGCATACATGTGTCCCTGTATGTGAGCGCACCGGAATTTCTTGGCGGGCCAATCTATCTGGAGATTTCCAGTTCCGGAACCTATGACAAGGAGGAGCTTTGCTGGGAGATTCCGCAGTCAGCCCTGAAGTCTGGGTGGAACGAGCTCTATCTGGGGATGGAGAATGCGATTCGCACGGGAGAGGCCAGATTGTCCGAGATCAACTATTTCCGCTTGTATACGATAGGGGCGAAGATGGGACTGGATGTGGGAATGGACTGTGTGTATGCCACCAACACGCCGGGCATGACATTTGAGAAGACAGCCGTGGCAGGCCAAAAGGCGGCTTCTACAAAGCAGGGATATCTTATGGACTGTGATACCCTGGATGGATTAGCCTCCAACGGCACGTTCATGCTCTCTACGGCAAAGGGCGAATACAAGGAAGGCAAGGGAGCAGTCATCGTCTCAAATCCGAATCTGGTATGGCTGATGGCGAATCTGCAGCCGGCCGATATCTCCGCGTGCCAGAATGGAAAGATTTCCTTCTGGGTATATGTCAACGATGCATCTTATGTAAAGAATGGAAAGATCTATCTGGAGCTTACCAGCAGCGGGACATTTGATAAGAATGAGATGTGCTGGAGATTCCCCGGTTCCGATCTGAAAACCGGTTGGAATGAAGTTGTTCTAAATATGGCCGCAGCGACACAGACGGCGGACGGAGTAGATCTGACGAATATCAATTACCTGCGGATGTATGGCATGGACTGCGATAAGAATCTCCTGGTGATCATAGATGCCCTGCGTGTGATCCCGCCGACAAAGCGTGTTCCGAGTGATGGAATGCTTCTTAACTGTGATACGAAGGATGGATTGAAGATCGTTTCGGAAAATACCTTTGCGGTGACGAACGCTGCAGGGGAATATAAGGAAGGAACGGGAGCGTTTAAGAGCACGGGAGCAAAAGATGCGTGGTGGCAGGTTCAGATGGAAGAGGTTGTGGATGTCTCAGCATACAAGGACGGAGGCATACATCTGTGGCTGTATATCGATGATCCGACAAAATTGGGATCCGCGGCATATCTTGAGCTTACCAGCAGCGGAAAATTCGATGTAGATGAATACCAATGGAGTCTCAGCGGCCTGAAGAAAGGCTGGAATGAATTGAAGTTAAGCTTTGAGGACGCGTCGGTAACAGGTAATCCCGATCTGGGGAACGTGAACTATCTGCGAATATTTGCAAAATGCAACGGAGAGATCACAGCCATCCTGGACGATGTGCGTGCGATCCATATTGAGAAGAAGACTCCCATTCCGGGACTGCTCTTTAGTTGCGATGATATGGAAGGGCTGAAATTGGTGAATGAGAGTGCCTTCCGCATTGCAGATGGTGAAGGCGAGTACAAGGAAGGCACCGGGGCATTTTGGAGTACAGGCAAGGGTCAGTCGCGTTTCGCGGTGAAGCTGAACAAGCCGTTGGACATTTCTGCATACAAGGACGGAAGTCTGCAGTTCTGGATGTATATCGGAGACAGATCAGAATTTGCTTCGACGACATTCACCGTGGAATTGACCAGCGGCGGAACATTTGACAAACAGGAGCTGAACTGGAACGGAAATCTCTCAGATTTAAAGGAAAACAGTTGGAATCATATTCTGCTGAGCTTTGAGAAGGCTGGCAAGTCAGGCGGAGATATTGATTTTACAAAAGTAAACTACTTCCGTCTCTACCTGGACAAGTTTGAAACAAGTGAAAAGGTGATAGTGAGCATTGATGATGTGCGGGCTGTGACAACGAAGCCGGCACCGGAGCCCGAACCCGAACCGGAGCCAAAGCCATCTGTGCCGGGAATGATTCTGGATTGTGACACGACAACCGGAATGAAGGTGACCAGCGGCAGTACATTCAGTATTGCAAATGCGGAAGGTGAGTACAAGGAAGGCACCGCAGCATTCCGCAGCATGGGCAAGGGGCAGGTACGTTTCATGGTGAAGCTGGACGATCCGGTGGATATCTCTGCATACAAGGATGGGACGTTGCAGTTCTGGATGTATGTCGGAAATAAAGCAGAGTTCGAGTCCACAAGGTTTACTGTGGAACTGACCAGCAGCGGGACATATGATACGCAGGAATTGAACTGGAGCAAAAATCTTACAGAACTTGAGGATAACAGCTGGAACCTGATCACGTTGAAATTTGCAGAAGCCGGGAAACAGGGCGACGAGATCGACCTTACGAAGGTGAATTTCTTCCGTCTCTACTTAAATAAGGACGAGACAAGCGATAAAGTCATCGTGAGCATCGATGAGGTGCGCGCGGTGGAGGCCGAGAAGGAGCCGGAGCAGGTCAGCTCGGTAAAGCTCTTAAACTGTGATAGCGTGGACGGACTCATTTCTATAACCGAAGTAAAGCTCAATGTGGCAACACAGGCAGGGCAGTTTAAGGAAGGCACCGGGGCATTTGTATCGAATGGCACGCTACAGCAGCTCTGGAACATTAAGATGACGAATCCGGTGGATATCTCAGCATGTAAGGACGGCAAGCTCCATTTCTGGCTGTACATAGAAGATACAAGTAAATGGAAGGGCAATGTACGTGTGGAGATCGGAAGTGCAGGCGTGCCGGATCAGGAGGAGCTGGAGTGGCAGATCCCCATTGCAGACCTTAAGAATGGCTGGAATGAGGTATACCTGGATTTCGGAAGCCCCATGAGTAAAGCGGGCATCATCGATATGACGCGGATCAACCATTTCCGGATCTATCAGTCAGCAGGTGCTTCCACGGATCCATTTGCTGTTATCGTAGATGACATATGCGCCGTGAAGTCGACACAGATCCTGAAATGTGACGATCCATCGGAGGTTGCGAATTCTGTGACGGTGACAAAGGATCCCAACTTCTTCAAGGAGGGACTGGGAGCATTCTACCTGTCAGGTATCCAGCAGGTGCGCTGGGCAGCCAGGCTGTCGAATCCGGTGGATATTTCGGGATGCAAGGACGGCAAGCTTCATTTCTGGTTTTATATCGATGATATAAGCAAGTGGAATGGCCAGTTGATCGTCGAGATCAACAGCAGCGGTCAGTTTGATAAGAATGAGCTGCAGTGGAATATCAATCCGACGACATTGAAGAGCGGATGGAATGAGATGAGCCTGCCGTTTGCGTCGGCAATCGAATCTGCAGGAAATGAGATGGATCGTAAGTCTGTGAAGTACTTAAGGATCTTTCAGGCAGGCGGCAATGCCAGAGGAGATGTCAAGACGAGCATAGATGATATCAGTGCCGTCGCATACTGATAAGACGTTAAGATGAAGGAGGAATTTATCATGAAGAAAATGATCGCAGTGCTGATTACAGCGGCAATGGTATTGGGCCTTGCGGCCTGCGGAGGAACAGGAACCGATGGAGGAAGCAACGGAGGCGGAAATACAGATCCGAATGGAGGAGGTTCGAAGCTGGACTGGTCGCCGGGCGCAGATGCGTCCGGCGGCGAGGTCACGCTCCGGGTCGCAACATGGCGTCAGCACGATAAGCCCTATTATGAAGAAATTGCAAAACGTTTTGAAGAAAAGTATGACTGGATCAAGGTGAAGCTGGAGATAAATTCGGATTCAAGCTCCTATTATTCGAATCTGCAGGCGGATATCGTGAGCGGGATCGCACCGGACGTGTTTGACTCACATCCGAACAATCGGCTGGTGACCTATGCGGAGGAAGGCATCATTGCACCGCAGACGGATTTCGATTACATGAAGAATTACAGTGAGACGGCAAAGCTTGTTACTACGATCAAGGGCGAGAATTACGGATATATGGACGCTTATAATTATTTCGGGTTTCTGTATAATAAGGATGCCTTTGAAAAGGTCGGAGTGTCGGTGCCTACCACACCGGAGGAAATGGTGGACGTGGTAAATAAGCTGAAAGCGGCAGGCTATGGCGGTGTTGTGGTTGCAGGAAATACCTACAGCGCATCGGCACTGGGCAATAACGTGTTCCTGATCTGCCAGGGAACGGAAGGATATCAGGCGATGCAGGATGGTATCGACAACGGTTCCATCACGGATATCTCCACGGTAGATGGTGTGAAGGAAGCGCTGGATACCCTGCAGACATATACCGCGAACGACATTTATTACAATGCATTTGAGGGAATCTCCTATGAAGCCGGACTGTCACTGTATGCACAGAAGAAGTCAGCAATTATATATTCCGGGTCCTATATTCTCGGTGAACAGGATACTTATTTCCCGGACATCAATACCGGATTCTTCCCGTTTCCGACCTATGCCAATAATGGCATGACGTATGCGGAGGGGGCGCAGACAACCGTTATCAATGCGGCCAGCAAGAACCTTGGAGCGGCAAAGCTGTGGGTAGAATTCCTGGCAACTCCTGAGATCTCCGAGTACTATTGCTCCAACGCGAAGATGATGAGTACGATCGAGGGAGTGACATCGGTCTTTGATGAGATGGAAATGCTCCAGAATGCAGTTTCCGGCTATGCCATCAAGGAGATCGTAGAGCCGGATCATTCCGAATACTGGATGAACGGATTTGGAAATATACTTGAGGGCGTCATATATAAGGGAAAAGACTGGAAGGACCTTGTGCGGATGTATACAAGCAAGCTGGAGGAATATGATCTCGCAAGTCTTAGCAAGGAGAAGAAATGACAGGAAAAACAAAGCTTCAGATATTAAAGCAAAAATACCGAAAAAAATACAAATTTGTCCTGCTCATCATCCCAAGCCTGTTTTTGTATGTATTATTCGGAATCTATCCGAACCTGTCGGTATTCCGAATGTCCTTGTACGATTGGAGTCCCATCCGAACTACAAAGATATTCGTGGGGCTGCACAATTACCGGATGATGTTTACCGTGGGATTGGAGGAGACACTCACGAAGGCCGGAAATACACTGATCTACATCTTGGGTCTGTTCGTGCTCCAGACGATACTTTCTCTGATCCTCTCGCTTGCTCTGCAGAAGAATACGGTGAAGAATAAGTTCTTCCGTGCATACTTCTTCCTGCCCATGGTCTTTTCCTCGACCATGGTGAGTATGACATGGGCATATATGTATGATCCGAACCTGGGCATCATCAATAATATCCTTGGGGTCTTCGGCGTGGAGGGCTATCCGGGGACAAATTTCTTCCTGGAGAACTGGCAGGCAGTGATCCTGATCGTAGTGGTTCACATTTGGGCGAACCTGGGATATCCCATCACGATCATCACCTCCGGGCTGAATACCATATCCGGCGATCTTGGCGAAGCTGCGATGATCGATGGGGCGAATAGCTGGCAGACCTTCTGGAAGATCACCTTCCCGTTGCTGCTTCCGACATTGTTCCGCCTGTCGCTGATGACTATTACAACGGGCGCTATGGCCTCGGACTATGTTGTCATGGTGGGGAGCCGTACTGCCAATAAGTCCTATGATACCTGGTCGGCATATATGTATAAGCAGACGATGTCAAGCACGGATTACGGCGGAGTTTCTGCAGCCGCAGTGCTGTTGTTCTTCCTTCTTGCCATAGCAAGTCTGATACAGTTCCTTGCCATGAGAAAAGTTGAGAATAAGGTCTTAGGGTAGAGGAGGAACGTGTCATGAAAAAAGGAAGAATGAAGGGCATAAAGCCCATGAGTTTCATTGGAAATTTGATTGTTTTAGCATATGCAGTCGTATTGACGGTTCCTCTGTACTTCGCTGTGATAACAGCGTTCAAGACGGAACAGGAACGGGTCGTAAATCCCATCGGACTGCCGGAAAGTCCAAGTCTTACAAACTTTATTACGGCATGGACAGAGGGAAACCTGCTGGTGGCAGCCAAGAACAGTATCATCATATCCTGCTGTGCCACGTGTCTGCTCTTACTGAATGTGATCCTTGTATCCTATTGCCTGAACCGGATCCGGGACACGAAGCTGGGGGTTGCCCTGTATATGCTGGTTCTTAGCAGCATGTTCATTCCGCATGTCGGAGGCGTTACCGGTCTTATGCTGCGCCGCAGTCTGGGCTTATACAACAATCTGCTGGGCGAGATCATCTGCGGTGCAGTCGGAATCACCACCGGCGTGTTCCTGGTCAGCGGCTTCTTACGAACGATACCGCATGATCTGGAGGAGGCGGCAATGCTGGATGGAGCTTCGGATATGCAGATCTGCTTTAAGGTGATCGTGCCGGTGATCCGTCCGTCCCTTGTAACTGTGGGAATATTGTCGTTCACCGGAACCTGGAACAGTGCGTTGGGACCGATGCTGACGTTGCGTGATGAACGGCTGCGCACCATTCCGATGGCGCTGTTGTTGAACTTCACAAAGGAGTATTCCATAGAATACACCAGACTGTTCGCGGGAGTTATTATAACCGCCATTCCATTGATTATTGTGTACTGTAAGTGTCAGAAATATTTCGTGTCTGCATTGTCAGGCAGTGTGAAAGGATAAGAGGGAGAACGACGATGAGTAAAACACTGGAAAAAAGACTCCTTATGATTCGCCGCAGGGTGGAAGGAACGCGCGAAAGAACCAGGTATGAACATACATTTCATCTTAGCTTTGAAGAACTGAGCAATATCATACCGGTGAATCCGTGGCACAGAAGAATCCTGTCGGAGCTGGACTTCTGTCTGCAGATGAAGAAGTATGCAGGTACGGATGTGACGGAGGCGGTAGATGCCGCGCTGACCGTACTGGAGCGGGCGCAGGCTGCGGATGGAGCCCTGCCGGATCATGTCTGTGAGGAGGCGGAGCGGTGCCTGCTGCCGCTTGCAGAGGAGGCGCGCACCTATAAGCTTCTGCTGGTGGGACATGCCCATCTTGACATGAACTGGCAGTGGGGACTGGATGAGACAGCGGCCACGGTGGTCGCGACATTTCGGACGATGCTCCGGCTGATGGAGGAATATCCGGAATTCTGCTTTTCTCAGTCGCAGGCTTCCACCTATAAGCTCATCGAGGATTATGCACCGGAGATGAAACCGGAGATCCAGAAGCGCATCCGGGAGGGAAGATGGGAAGTGACAGCTTCCGCCTGGGTCGAGACAGACAAGAACATGCCCTGCCTGGAATCATTGATGAACCATATCGTATACACGAAGCAGTATCTGAAGGAGCATTGGGATATCGATCCGGCTTCACTGAATATTGATTTCTCACCGGATACCTTCGGCCACAGTGCATTTTTGCCGGAATTGGATACGCTGGGTGGTGTGAAGTATTATTATCACTGCAGAGGATATAAGGATACCGATAAGATCCTCTATCGTTGGAAGGCACCATCCGGGCAGGAGCTGTTAATGTATAAGGAACCCTACTGGTATATCAGTGCAATATCGCCGCTGCCCGGCATCGGGCTTCCAAGGATGGCTGGCTTGTGCGGGGGACTGCGCACCGGTATGGCAGTCTACGGTGTGGGAGACCACGGCGGCGGACCTACCAGGCGCGATCTGAACCGTGCACTTGAGATGCAGCAGTGGCCGGTATTCCCGCAGTTATGCTTTGGAAGATTCCGGGATTATTTTGCAGAAGCGGAAAAGGTACGTGATAAGGTGCCGGTGGTGGAGCATGAACTGAATGCCGTATTTACCGGCTGTTATACGACTCAGAGCCGGATAAAGAAGGGAAACCGCCGTGCAGAGACAGCGCTCTTAAGTGCAGAGAAGTTATCTGCACTGGTATCTGATCGGTTTGGTATGCCCTATGCGGAACGGGCGTTTGAGAAGGCATGGCAGGATACCCTGTTCACCCATTTTCACGATATTCTTACCGGTTCCTGTGTGCAGGACAGCCGGGAGTATGCCATGGGTCTGTATCAGGAAGCCCTGACCATAGCAAATTGCAGATCGGTACAGGCCTTGGAGAAGCTGACAGCATCCATCGATACCTCTGCATTGGCAGGAGAGCAGGATGATCTGTCATCCATCTCGGAGGGGGCAGGTGTAGGATTCGGTCTTATGCAGGGAAATATCCCTACTCATGAGAGCGGTACCGGCATGACCAGGATCCTCCATGTCATAAATACGACCGATGTGGAACGGCATGAAAATGCCAGACTTGTCATCTGGGACTGGCCCGGAAATCTGAACCTGATAGAGATGACGGATGCGTCGGGCGCTCCCATACCGTTTGAGCGGATCACGGACTGGCAGAAGTACTGGCATCATCGCTTCTTCGAGGTGATGGTGACCGTGACCGTTCCGGCAAACGGATATACCACCGTGGTACTTAAGGAAAAGGATCCGGAAGATGTAACCGAATGTTACCTGAATACCACACCGTTTGAACGCCAGCATGAAGCTTTTAAGGATATTGTTCTGGAGAATAAGTATCTGTGCGCACGTTTTGACTGCCGTAGCGGAGAGCTGTATTCATTGGTAGACAAGACTGCTGACAAGGAGTGTCTGCGAGAAGGCGAGACCGGAGGAATTCGTTATATCAGAGCCCAGAAGCACGGTATGAGTTCCTGGGTGATCGACCGCTATCTGGAAGTGAAGAAGCTGACGGACGTTGTAAAGGTGTCATATTTGCACAGTGCGTTGAATCCGGGATTGCAGACGGAGCATAAGGTAGCAGATTCCCGCGTCACGACTACGGTGACGCTTGGAAGCGAAGACCGCTACCTTAAAGTGGATCTTCACGTAGATTGGAAGGAAGAATCGCGGTCAAAGGAAGAACAGCCGCTTCTGTCCTATTGTCTGCCGGTGGCGGACAGCACAGGCCGGATGCTCTGCGATGTGCCCGGAGGCGTCCAGTGGCGTCCGGATCAGGAGATGGATATGCCCTGCCTGCGGTATGCGGCCGCAGAGATGGAGGATGGGCGTGTGCTGGCTCTGGCATCGGATTGTAAATACGGATTCCGTCTTTCACGGGGTGACCTCTATGTGACGCTTATTAATACTGCAGATAGTCCGGATCCATACCCGGAGAGAGGGATACAGGATATCAGGCTCTTTGTATTGCCGACAGCAGCTGATGGGGCAGAGCTGGCACGGAAGACGGATATCTGTCTGAATCCGCTGCAGTATGTGACGAACACGGCTCATGCCGGTACGCTGCCTACCACAGGAAGCTTCCTTAAGACCGAGGGCGAAACAGTAGTCTTTACCGGAGTGGCTGTGAGAGACGGACGTCTGGCAGTACGTATGTATGAGACGGCAGGCAGGGAATGCCCGGTCACAATCCGGCTCTTCCGTACCACTTCAACTGCGCAGATCAACGATCTGTTCGGACATGTGCTGGATGTGCCTGTGACAGTTGATGGCGATGTGGTACGGTTTACACTGGCTCCCTATATGCAGGCGGAGCTGCGTGTATGAGAGTGATCGGTTCATGAGAAGGAAATGTATTGTCTGCATGAGGTGCAGATGAATCTATAACATTGGTGCTGAAAAGTTACGATATTGTAAAGAAAGGATGAGAGCTATGAGGAAAACATGGAAACGAGTAGTAGCTGTGCTGTGTGCAGCAGTTCTTATCGCGGGCGCTCCGTTGACGGGAAGAAGCTGGACAGTAAAAGCAGACACAGGAACGGAAAAGAAGGAGTGGAGCATTATCAGTGCGGATACCAAGGTTCCGGCCAGTGGTATCTATCAGAGAACGGATTTAAGTCTGAATCTGAACAAGACGGATGCAGACCGCGCAGATCTTGTTATGTACATGCGTGTAACGCTTGCGTCCGAGGAGGCCGTAACAACGATGAAGGGCAGCTATGTGGAATTGTCCCAGGTGACATGCGATGATGCGGAGATTCAATGGACGTTAAAAAACCTTAGCGTAGGCGAAAAACTTAGTGTAGGTGAGAATGTGATATGTCTCAAATTCTCACAAGGGAGTCCCCAGGGTAGTACGCCAATTAATCTGAGCCAGGAGATCAAGCACTTCCGAATATTCAATGTAGAAGAAACCCAAGTAAGCGGTTGGGCGGATGTTACATTAAAAGAGGTAAAGGTCGCATATCTGGCACCGGTCGTCAGAGCTTATACGGATGGTGCAACAGCGGGGACTGCGCCTGCGGATACACCGGACGGCTACGCGTTTGCCGGCTGGTATACCGATGAGACATGCACCACAGTATTATCAGGGACAGCAACAGGGACAGCATATGCCAAGTTTGTAAATAAAGATGTCATGAGTGTAAAGGCACAGTATAAGTTACAGTACGAGGAAGAAGACCTGTCGGGGCAGATGGTAGCGAACTGCGACAGTGTAGAGGATTTCAGTGAGGTTGTCGGAAGTGTGACAACAGAAGAGGAAGAGGTTAAAGAAGGAACTGGTGCAGTTAAATTAGTGGGAACGGATCAGTTTCGGTATCGGATGGTATTCCCAGCAGGGAAAGAGATTGATATTGCAGGGTATAAGTTCCTTCATCTGTGGTTTTATGTTGACAATGTTGCTTCCTTGAACGGAAATCTCAGGATTGGAATCGGTAGTGGCGGAACGCATGACGATGCTGAAATTAAATGGTCTGTATCAAAAGAGCAACTGACTGACGGATGGAATGAGCTGAAGTTGGATTTTGCAGATGCTTCAACAAGCGACAGTTTTCAATATAAAAAGATCAATTATATGAGAATTTATCAGAACTCCGGAGTGGCCAGCAGTTCGATTGTAACCATTGTGGATGATGTCCGCGCTGTGAACGAGGTGGAGGGAAAGTTTATCCTGGACTGCGATACGAAGGACAGCAGAAGTGGGATATCAGGTGCTGATATAACGACAGTGGAAGGCGAGTACAAGGAAGGAAGCGGTGCAGCGAAGAGCACATCAGGTCAGATACGACTTCAAAGCAAACTGAAGGAGGCTGTTGATATCTCGGAATACGCGGATGGAAAGCTACACCTCTGGCTGTATGTCGGAGATAAAAGCTCCCTTACCTCGTCATCTCTTCATATCGAGATAAGCAGTAGCGGGCAAGCGGATAACAATGAACTTCAATGGAATGTTTCGCTCTCAAGTCTGAACGGTAATTCCTGGAATGAATTAAATCTTGAATTGTCCGAAGGAATAAAGAATGGAACGATTGATTTGAGTGCAGTGAATTTTGTCCGAATGTACTTCGATGCAGATGAAACGGTTGATTTTATTGTAGACGATATTCGGGCAATATCGGCCGATCCTGAGATTACAGCAGCCGATGTCCGTTTTGTAAGCACGGTGGACACACTGGATTACAGCAAGATCGGCTTCGATTTTGAAATCACAAGCGGAAGAGAACGGTCTTTTGAATCCAATATCGTATATACGGCACTGAAGGGGATGGAAGATGACGGAACGGTTCTTGTCTACCCGCCGATAACGGTCGCTCCGCAGTCGAATTACTTCTTTACATACGCACTGCGGAATATTCCGAGCAGTGACTTTGATGTTGCGATTACGGCAACGCCGTACTGGATCACCCGGGACGGAACGAAGGTAAACGGAATAAGCAGAACACTTACGGTAAATGAGCTGCTCAATGCAGCCGCCAGTCAGAATTAAAGGAGTGTAGTGATATGAGAAGATATGAAGAACCTGAAATGGAAATCACGGTCATGGCATCCGAAGATGATGTGATCACTGCATCGACACTTATAGATGGCGGAACCGGAGGAAGCGATGGGAGCGACTGGAACGAATGGGGCCCAATGCTTTAGAGGAGTAGGAGAGACATGGAAAAATGGATAAGGGCGAACTATCAGCCCTGTCTTCCACTGGGAGACAATCATTCAGGGATCACGGAGAGCGCGGGACATATCGCGCTCTCCAGAACAGCAGCCTGTGAGGCTGCTGTTCTGTTAAAGAATCAAAATCGTGTACTTCCGTTGCGCGCCGGGCAGAAGGTGGCGGTCTTCGGAAAGGCGCAGATCGATTATGTGAAGGGCGGCGGAGGCTCCGGCGATGTTACGGTCTCCTATGTGCGCAACATTTATGAAGGATTGAAGCTAAAAGAGGAGAAAGTAAAGGTTTTTGACGCACTTTCTCTCTTCTATAAGGAATATGTGGAGCGTCAGTATCAGAACGGCGAGAAGAATGGAAGACTGGCGGAACCTAAGATACCGGAAGAACTCTTACAGTCTGCCGCTGAATTTACCGATACGGCGATCATCACCATAAATCGTTTTTCCGAAGAAGGCTTTGACCGGAAGGCTGACGGAACAGACGATTACTTTGTCTTAAGTGAAGCGGAGCGGAAGATGGTCTCCGGGGTATGTGCGCGCTTTGCCCATGTGATCGTCCTCTTGAATGTCGGCGCGATGATCGATACCTCATGGTTTGCAGATAACGACAGGATAGAGGCAGCCCTTATGCTGTGGCAGGGCGGTATGGAGGGCGGTCTTGCAGCCGCCGATCTCCTGGTGGGAGATGCGAATCCCACAGGTCGGCTGGCGGACACCTGTGCAAGGAATTTTATGGACTATCCCTCCTCGCCGGAATTTCATGAAAATGATTACTATGCGAAATACACAGAGGATGTATTTGTGGGATATCGTTATTTTGAGACGGTTCCCGGAAAAAAGCAGTGCGTGGTCTATCCCTTTGGCTATGGGCTTTCCTACACAGATTTTGTGATATCAAATGCTACTGCCTGTGATGATGGGACGAGAGTCTATGTCACGGCGGATGTAAAGAATATCGGTTCCTATGCCGGGAAAGAGGTGGTGCAGCTGTACTACGCTCCGCCCATCGGCAGGATCCCGAAGCCGGCCATTGCATTGGGAGCCTTTGGAAAGACGCCGTTGCTGTCTCCGGGCGAACAGAAGACGGTGACGCTATCCTTTGCCGTTGCAGATATGGCTTCCTTTGACGATATCGGTGTGATAGAGCGCTCCGCCTATGTCATGGAGGAAGGAGAGTATCGGTTTTACCTGGGGACCTCGGTGCGGGATACCGTCTGCCTTGCGCACAGCTATCGCCTCCCGGAGGATCGGGTGATGGAAAAGCTTCACAGCTATTGTGCCCCTAAGAGACTGGGGAAGCGCATGGTCGCGGACGGGAGCTATGTGGAGGTGCCCGATGCGGAAATCGGGCAGAAGGAATTCCCCTGTACCTATGAATGTGCGTACCGGGAGAAAACAGATCAGCCTCACATGTTCACAGAGGTAGCAGAAGGGAAGCTTTCTTTGGATGAGTTTCTGACACAGCTTACGGATGAGGAGCTGATCGGGCTTATGACAGGCACGGACAGTCTGGGTGTGGCGCATCTGGGAGGAATGGGAGACATTAAGAGGCTTGGTGTCCCCAATGTCATGACCACCGACGGACCGGCGGGGCTTCGTATCCGGGTGGGACGGGGCATACACACCACGGCCTTCCCCACAGCCACAGCGCTTGCCTGCACCTGGAATACCGAGCTTCTGGAGGAGATCGGAAGAGCCGGAGCTTTAGAAGTGAAGGAGAACAATCTCTGTATCTGGCTTACTCCGGCACTGAACATCCACAGAAACCCGCTCTGCGGGCGGAACTTTGAATACTATTCCGAGGATCCGCTTATCGCCGGGAAGATGGCGGCAGCGATCGTTCGGGGAATCCAGTCGGAACATATCGTGGCGGTGCCGAAGCATTTTGCATGCAACAATAAAGAGACCATGCGCATGGAATCGGACTCCATCGTCTCGGAACGCGCGCTGCGTGAGATTTATCTCAAGGGCTTTGAGATATGCGTCAAAGAGGCTTCGCCCAGGATGATCATGAGCTCCTATAATCTGCTGAACGGGGTAAAAACGTCTGAGAATGCCGAACTGATCACCGGTATCCTGCGGGAGGAATGGGGATATAAGGGCATGGTCAGCTCAGATTGGATGAATCCCACCCAGCACTATAAAGAGGTGAAGGCGGGCAATGATATCCGCATGCCGAAGGATGATCTTACTCCATTAAGAGAAGCTTATCGAAAGGGACTTGTTACAAGAAATGAACTTGCTGTCTGCGCAAAGCGTATCCTGGAAATGATCCTGTGGCTTGCGTAGCGCAATATAACAATAGTAGGAGAAAAAGAAACAATGGAATTTATCATGAATATGATCCACGACAATCCGGGGGAACCGCCCTTTGTAACAGAGTTTCGAAAGCCGGAGAAATCGCTGGAATATGGTTTTAACACACAGGTGTTTCGCCACTGCGGAACCACGATCTCCTTTCGGGCAATGAACGAAGATTTCTTTGACAGCGAATCGGCGAGGGAGTGGCTTGCCAAGGCGCAGAAGAAGGCAGGTGACGACGTCCTGGCTGCCCATGAAGCGGGCCTTAAGACCATGGTACATATGGATCTGTTTGTGCTGCCGGGGAAGCTTGTGGAGCGATACAGGGAAGAGATCTGCGATGAAGAAGGTAGGATCTCCATATTCCGGCCGAAGACGAAGGAGATCTATGGCTACCTGTTCGATGAGCTGTTTGAAGCCTATCCTCTGGATGGGGTAGTCATACGTGTGGGGGAGACTTATCTGCACGATACGCCCTACCATGTGGGAAATGGGGGCGTCAAGTACGGGGATAAGGAGCAGGAGAAGCGGGAGTTTGTGGAACTGCTGAGATTCCTGCGTCAGGAGGTCTGCGTACGACACGGTAAGTTCCTTGTATTTCGAACGTGGGACTGCTTCCCGGATCGGTTTCATGCGTGCCTGGAATATTATCTGGATGTGACAGATCAGGTGGAACCACACGAGAAGCTGATCTTCTCCATGAAGCATACGGCACTGGATTTCTGGCGGAGAGTGAGGTTTAATCCCTGTATAGGGGAAGGAAAGCACCGTCAGGTGATCGAGGTGCAGTGTCAGCGGGAATATGAGGGAAAGGGCTCCTATCCCATGTATGTCATGGAGGGCGTCATCAATTCATTCCCGGAGGTAAGCGATAAGAAGGGCCTTAGGGATGTGGCGGATCATCCCCTGGTCTGCGGCATCTTCGCATGGCCAAGAGGCGGAGGTTGGTTCGGACCTTATATCAAGAATGAATTCTGGTGCGACCTGAATACCTATGTGATCTCCCACTATGCCGTGGATCCACATCGGACGGAGGAGGACATCTTCCTGGAATTTGCCAGGGAGAAGATGGGGATGGACGCGGAGAATGTCCTGCGGTTCCGGGCCCTGTGCAGGAAGATCCCCGAAGCTGTGCTGCACGGCCGGTACATAGAAGCATATGATGTTACCCTTAAGGAACAGATCATGCCCAGTGAAAACTGGATTCGTGACAATCGGATCGGCGGACTGCGACAGCTGAATGAAGTCTTTGCGTACCTGGAGCAGAACGATCTGGTGGGGGATGCCCTGGCAGAGAAGGAGCTTGGACTAAAGCTGTGGAAGGAGATCCGGAAGGATTTTCAGGAGATTCAGATGCCGGATCTCACGCTGCGAGCGTTTATCGAGAACAGCATCGAGTACGCTGTCCGCTTCTATACGATCATTAACATCAGCTTCCACATCTTCGCAAAGTGCAGAAGAAATGAGAATGTGCGTGAACTCCTTGCGGAGTATGACAATGCATGGACTTCCTATAAGGAACTGGAATTAAGACCCCAGGCCTCCAGCAGCTATTGCGAGGAATATATTTTCTCGGATAATAACTGGGGATTGAACGAGACCATTGCATACTGCAGGGAGCACCTGTCATAACACGAAAACATTATTCGGTTGAAAAACGCAATTAGAATACACAACGTCATAAAACCAGGCGCCCGGAATAGAATAGACGAAAAGGGATGCGATACAACATGAGCATTTCAGATGTCGTTTCTATGCTGGGTGGCCTGGCTCTTTTCTTGTATGGCATGAGGATGATGCGGGAGCATCTGGAGCAGGCGGCGGAAGGAAAGCTTTCGGGGATACTGAAACGTCTCACCGGGAGGCCGCTCCTCGGCTTTCTGGCCGGTACGGGGATCACAGCGGTGGTGCAGTCCTCCACAGCCGTGATGGTGCTGCTCATCGGCTTTGCCGATGCAGGAATCATGACCCTTACCCAGACTGTATGGGTGATCCTTGGAGCCAACATCGGAACTACGGTGACCAGCCAGTTGACGGCGTTAAACATAAAAGGCATATCACTGCTCTTCGCCTTTGCGGGGCTTCTGCTCCTCACATCGAAGAAAGAACGAAATCAACGTGCCGGGGGCATATTGAGCGGTCTGGGAATTATGTTCATCGGCCTTTCCATGGTAGAGACATCCATGCGGCCACTGGGAGAATCCCGCCTTTTTTGTTCCCTTCTGACCCGGTGCGGCAATCCGCTCACCGGGATCCTGGCAGGCACCGTATTTACTGCGCTGCTCCAGTCCTCCACAGCCTCTGTCGGGATCCTACAGGCCTTGGCAAACAACGGCCTGGTAGATATCAGGCAGAGTGTTTTTATTGTGTTCGGTCAGAACATAGGAACCTGCTTTACGGCCCTTCTGGCCGCAGGCGGAGCCTCCGTAAATGCCAGGCGGACGGCAGTGCTCCACCTTCTTATCAATCTTCTCGGAACCGCCCTGTTTCTGATTTTGGGGGTTCTGCTGCCGTTCCCGGACTGGATGGAGCATCTGGCACCGGGGCAGCCGGCCCGCCAGATTGCCAATGTACATACCATCTTTAATGTCGCCACCTCGCTGGTGCTGCTGCCCTTTGGCGGTCTGCTGGTTAAGATCGCAGGCATGGTCGTGCCGGAGTCGAAGTAAAATATATCCATGATAACGAAAAATTCACTTGCAAAATCCCACTAACTGGTAGACAATATAAAGTAACAGTTCAGCCGGACCGAAGAATGGGCGTGTGCTGAACGGTTACAAAATGAAAAAGGAGCACCCAATGGAATTGATCGAGGTTTTAAAGGCACTGATCTTAGGAATCGTAGAGGGCATCACCGAGTGGCTGCCGGTCAGCAGCACCGGGCACATGATCCTGGTGGACGAATTCCTGAAGCTTAAGGTATCGCCGGAGTTTAAGGAAATGTTTCTGGTGGTGATACAGTTGGGAGCTATCCTGGCTGTGGTGCTGCTGTATTTCTGGAAGCTTTTTCCTTTTACCAGAGAGAATGGGCAGGTAAGACTCAAGAAGGAAACGGTCTCCATGTGGATGAAGATCGTGGTGTCCTGCGTGCCTGCAGCCATCGTTGGGATCCTGTTCGACGACAAGATTGATGCGTTGTTTTATAATTGGCAGACGGTATCCGTTATGCTGATCCTCTTCGGCATCTTTTTTATCCTGATTGAGCGGTACCATAAGAAGAAAGTGCCGTCCATCGATACCATGGAAGCGCTGACTTACCGGGCGGCTATTGTCATCGGTCTTTTCCAACTGATCGCAGCCGTGTTTCCGGGAACCTCCCGCTCCGGGGCTACGATCCTGGGAGCCCTGCTGATCGGAGTGTCCCGGAGTGTAGCCACGGAATATACCTTTTTCCTGGCGGTTCCGGTGATGTTCGGTGCCAGCGCCCTAAAGCTTGTGAAGTTTGGCTTTCATTATTCGGCCGGGGAGGTCTCACTCCTTCTGGTGGGTATGGTATCGGCCTTCGTGGTGTCCGTGTTTGCCATTCAGTTTCTGGTGGGATATATCAAGAAGCATGATTTCACGGTATTTGGATGGTATCGGATTGCATTGGGTGTGCTGGTGATCTTATATTTTATAATATAAATGATATCCTGGAGGTTTTATGAAAAAACACGATATTCTGAAAAACAAATTTTATCTGTACCTCACGGAGTTCTTCTCCGGTGTGTCCGTCATGGCGGTAGAGCTGGGAGCCAGCCGCCTGCTGGCCCCTTACTTCAGTTCATCCCAGATCGTATGGACCATCATTATCGGTACCATCATGATCGCCATGGCGCTGGGAAATATCTGGGGCGGCAGGAGTGCCGACAAGAATCCCAACCCGGACAAGCTGTATCTGCGTCTGATGATTGCGGCTGTCTGGATCGCAGCCATCCCATTGCTGGGAAAATACGTGATCCTGGGAATCTCCGGGCTGCTGGTGCTGACAGTCAACAATAATTTCCTGATTCTTGCGGCTTTTCTGGCCTGTATGGTGGTATTCGTGTTCCCGTTGTTTCTGCTGGGGACTGTGACACCTTCCCTGGTAAAATACACGGTGGACAGCCTTTCCGACAGCGGCAAGACCGTGGGTACATTGGGAGCCTTCAACACCATCGGAAGCATTATCGGAACCTTCCTTCCTACCTTCGTGACCATTCCGGCGGTGGGGACAGCGGTGACGTTTTTGATCTTCTCCGGGATCCTGCTGGTTTTGGCATTGATTTATTTTATCAGTAAGAAGGCAAAGCTCATCGCCTGCGCAGTATCCACGGCATTGTTTGTGCTGTGCAGTATCTTCGGCCATTCCGGCAGCTTTGCATTCTGGGAGACGAACCTTAAGTACGAAGGAGAGTCCATATACAACTATCTTCAGGTGAAGGATAATCCTAACAATGTGATCCTCTCCACCAATGTGCTCTTCGGCGTCCAGTCCATCTTGATGAAGGAGGACGGGCTGACCGGCATGTACTATGATTACGCCATGATGGCACCGGTGATGGCGGATGTGGAGCCGGGGGATGAGATCCTGGTGCTGGGGATGGGAACCGGAACCTTTGCCAGACAGTGTATGCGTTATTTTGATGATGTGCAGGTGGAGGGCGTGGAGATCGATGAGAAGATCACCGACCTGGCAAGAGAATATTTTGAACTGCCGGATTCCGTGAAGGTCACTACCTATGATGGCCGTGCGTATCTGATGGCGGTGGACAAGAAGTATGATGTGATCATGGTGGATGCTTATCAGGATATCACCATTCCGTTTCAGATGTCGTCGCTGGAGTTTTTTACCATGGTAAGGGAACATTTGACGGAAAACGGAGTCATGGTGGTGAACATGAACATGCATTCTAAGGAAGATGGGAATATCAACGATTATCTGTCGGACACCATCGCTTCGGTGTTTCCGCATGTATATACAGTGGATGTTGCCGGCTCCACCAACCGGGAATTGTTTGCGGGGATGAACGGGAATATGCTGGAAACGGCAAAAAGCCGGATCGACAAGATGGCAGACGGGACATCGGCGGCGATAAACGGGGAACGCGGGCAGGCGGATGAGAAGTTGTCAGTGTCGGCGGCGGGATCGCGGGAGCTGGCACGGATGCTTGGCACTGTATATAATGGACTGGAAGCATACGAGAAGGGCGCATATCTTCTGACGGATGACAAGGCTCCGGTGGAGCTTCTTGGCATGAAAGTCATCGATGGGTTGATCCAGGAGGAGCTTGGATATTATAAAGATGTTTTTAAGGAAGGCGGCATAAAGGGGCTGTTAGACAGTATGTGATAACAGTTTTTACAGGCAGGATTTCTCCTGCCTGTTACGTGAAAAAGATTCGGTACGAAGCTACTCCGCACGGATCGGTGAGAAGAACAGATAGCTTCCGGCGGTCACATTTCTTGTCTTTCCATCGATCACAATCTCGGCTTCTACCGGTGTTGTGATCTCATAGCGCCAGAACTTATCCTGCTTCTTCCACGAAGAGGCGATATGTCCATGCCGGGTGTCCAGTGTGGCAGTCAGATGATCCAGCCGGGAATCGGGAACCGGTGCGATGCGTACCTTCTCGTAGCCGGGATGTCCTTCCACCCACTGAATTCCGGCTGCTGTGCTGTATATCCAGTCTGCTACGGAGCCGTAAGCGTAGTGGTTAAAGGAGTTCATGTCGGCGCTCCAGAAGCTTCCATCCTCCATGATGCCGTCCCAGTGCTCCCAGATGGTGGTGGCACCTTTGGTTACCGGATACAGCCAGGAGGGGTATTCCTCCCGGAGCAGCAGGGAGTAGGCCAGCTCTGCATAGCCGTAGTCGCTTAAGACGTGCAGCAGATACGGAGTTCCCACGAAACCGGTCTGAAGCTTCGTGCCGGCTGCCTTCACCATGTCTGCCAGCTGATCCGCGGCTGCCTGACAGTCGGGAGCCAGCTTAAAGTGTGCGGCCAGAACGCATTCTGTCTGCGTTGTATAGGTGGGATAAGCCTTCTGGAAGGCATTCACGATATTGTCATACAGTTCTTCATAGGCGGAGACATCCGCTCCAAGCGCATGACCGGCCTTAACTACCAGGGAGGTAGAGTAGGCATAGTAGGCAGAAGCGATGAAGTCCTCTCTGGAGGAACCCTTGTAGCTTCCGGCGGGGGCATCCAGTCCAAGCCAGTCACCGAAATGCTCGCATCCGGTCCAGAGATAGGGATCCCTGGTGCTGGAGGTGATGTAATCCACCCATTTGCACATGCTTGAAAACTGATCCTTCAGAATCTGTGGATTCCCGTAGGACATGTATACGGTCCAGGGGCAGATGGTGGCAGCGTCACCCCAGGCAGCGCTTGACTGCTCCGTATCCAGTATTGCAGGAATGACATGATCCACCAGGCCGTTTTCGGTCTGATCTGCAGCCAGGTCGGCAAGCCATTTGGTGAAGAATTTCTCCACATCATAATTCAGACAGGCCGTGCGCACGAATGCCTGGGCATCGCCGGTCCAGCCCAGCCGTTCATCGCGCTGCGGGCAGTCAGTAGGCACATCCACGAAATTATCCTTCTGTCCCCAGATAATATTGTCAAAGAGCCTGTTTAAGAGCGGGTTGGAGCAGCTTAAGGTACCGGTGCGCCGCAGGTCGGAATGAATCTCGACGGCAGTAAAGTACCCCGGTGCGGCCTTATCTGTGCCGCCCGGAAATTCGTTGACGCGAATATAACGGAATCCGAAGAAGGTGAGCCTTGCCTTGGCGGTCTGGGTTCCATCCTTACAGATATAATGGTAGTTCGACTTGGCACTGCGATAGTTCTCGGTATAGAAGTTTCCCTCCTTGTCCATGACTTCCGCACAGGACAGATCGATAACGTCGCCGCATTTAGCGTCCACAGTGATCTCCACATATCCGGTGACCTCCTGACCGAAGTCGATGACAACCTCACCCTTTGGCGTCGTAAAGCATTCTGCACCCGGAATGCGCTCCTGTTCCCGGATCTCCTCGCCCTGCTGTGGGATCAGCGTGTCATAGGGGCCGTCAAAGATGGCTGCGGGCTGCACGGAATCGGCTGTAAAGGAGGCATCGCAGATCTCGCCGTCATAGATGGTGGAGCAGCGGATGCAGCTCTCCGCCACAGTCCAGGTCTCATCAGATGTCAGGATGTCTGTGGTGCCATCCCGGTAGGTCAGCTCCAACTGGGTCAGGACTGCGGGGGGATTCTCCTTCAGCTTTGACTGTGTGACAGAAGGCTGAAAACCGGGCATAGTGCTGCGATACCAGCCCTTGCCTACGGTGATGGCAAGCCGGTTATCCTCCTTCAGCATGTCTGTGACGTCATAGGCCTGATACTGCAGCCGATGGCGATAGCTGGTCCAGCCGGGAGCCAGTATGAACGCACCCACCCGGTCATCATTGAGGTGTGCCTCATAGACGCCGATGGCAGTCAGGTACAGGGTGGCTTTTTCCACCGTTTTTGCAACGGAGAAGCTGGTAGCAAAGACCGGGGCGATCTCGCCCATGTCTGCTGCCGGTTTGATCCATTTTGCTTTCCAATCCATTTGTAATACCTCCATTATTTCGTATAATATATATGGAAAATCCGCTTAGGGCAGATTTCGGTTGACTTTTATGATATCAGATAGTAGGATAAAGAAAAAGACCGTGATTTTAAGAAAAAACCATGGTGATTTTATTCTCGTGCAGGCAGAAGCGGGGAGCAGTCCATGGTTTTTACAACAAGTGAGGAATTGTATGAAAAAAGATTCTGTTATGGAATTAAAGAACTTTACAGATGAGGATGCAGAGAAGCTTGCCATTATGGCGATCGAGCAGGAGGATGCAGGCATGCATGGACATGACTGCTTTGAATTGACCTATATAACCGGCGGGACAGCAAAACACACCCTAAACGGTACACAGGGGCGGCTCAGGAAGGGGGACTATTTTATCGTGGATTACGGAAGCCGCCATAGCTATGAGGAATGCCGGAATTTTACACTGATCAATTGTATGTTCGTGCCGGAGCTTATTGACAGTTCCCTGGCGGATTGCCGTTCCTTCGAGGAGATGCTTCGTGTCTGCCTGATCCGCTATTATAAGCAGTATTATGGCCAAAGCCTGTCGGATCATATTCTGCACGACGAGGATGGACAGGTGCTTAAGCTGCTTGAGGGGATCGCCGGAGAATATGAGGCAAAGAGAATGGGTTATATGCAGATATTCCGCTGTCATCTTGTGGAGATCATGATCCTGACGCTGCGCAAGATCATAGGCGAAGACAGCAGGAGCGAGGGCAATGAGAACAAAAGCACTACGATCCTGACACTGATCCAGTATCTGGAGGCCAACTACCGGGACCGGGCTGTGCTTGCGCATTTCTGTGAAAAATACCACTTTAGTCCGCAGTACATCAGTGGCCGTTTTAAGCGGGAGAACGGCATGACCGTGCTTGCGTATCTCCAGAAGGTGCGCATGGAGAAGAGCTGTGAGCTGCTGATCGGCAGTGACATGACCATCCAGGAGGTGGCTCATGCAGTGGGGTACGAGGATGTGCAGTTTTTCGGACAGGTATTTCAGAAGTTTTTACATATGACGCCGGGAGCTTATCGGAGGATGGCACAGTCCGATAGACTTCGCTGATACGATCCACAGATGCTTTTATGCATATGCGGATGAATGTGTGATTGCGAATAGTAACATCTCCTGTTTCATATAGTATAAGGATGGAACCTGGGAGCGTGTGTATTGAAGCCTTTTCATAGAAAGATCGTGTTTTTTGAACTGATATTGCTGTATGTTGTGATATTGCTGGCGGTAAAGGAGAAGATCGTAGCGGACCCGGACACCATAGGGGTCTCTGCGATCCGGTGGGACAGAGGCGACGGAGATGTCATCGATCCCTACAAGAATCTGTCCAAAAAAGTTGCACTCACCTTCGATGACGGCCCGGATCCGTATTATACGGAGCTGCTGTTGGATGGGCTGAAGGAGCGGAAGGTGCAGGCGACTTTTTTTGTTACCGGGATCCATGCGGAGCAGAATCCGAAGATCATCGCGCGAATGTATGCGGAGGGTCATCTTGTGGGAAACCACACCTACAGCCATATCCAGTTGAAGACAACCAACCGGGAGAAATACAAAGAGGAGCTTTTAAAGACAAGTCAGATCCTTCAGGACATTACCGGGGAACCGGTGCAGTTCGTGCGGCCGACCTATGGAACCTGGGACAAGAAGCTGGAGAAGGAGCTGGATATGCTTCCGGTGATGTGGACGGTGGATCCCAGGGACTGGTGCCAGAGCAGTGCAGCCTGCATTGCACAGAGCGTGGTGAAGAAGGTGAAGGAAGGCGATATCATCCTGCTTCACGATCAGTATGATCCCAGCGTCAAGGCAGCGCTTATGATCGTGGATGAGTTGAAAAAGCAGGGGTATGAGTTTGTGACGGTGGATAAGATGCTGCTGGAATAGAAAATTTCACAGCAAACAGTTTGATTTTTGGCGAAAAAACATCAATTCGTAGAATATTTTTGCAAAACGCACTTTCCTCTTGTAAAGCAACGAATTTTCGTGTATCTTACTATAAAAGCCCAGTCTCCATGGATGGACGCGGTGGGCTTTTAATAACAGTAGTGTCTGTGTTGACGGATGAGACCATGATGTCATAATGGAGAAAAAGATGGATCTATTTGATTATGTGCGCAGCCAGAATAAGGAAAAGGAATCTCCGCTGGCCAGCCGGCTTCGCCCTACCACGCTGGATGAGGTGGTGGGGCAGCAGCATATCATCGGCAAGGATAAGCTGCTGTACCGGGCTATCCAGGCGGATAAGCTCAGCTCGATCATTTTCTACGGGCCGCCGGGAACGGGTAAGACGACGCTGGCCAAGGTGATCGCCAGTACCACCAGTGCGGAATTTATGCAGATCAATGCCACCTCCGCCGGAAAGAAGGATATGGAGGAGGTTGTGGCTAAGGCCAAGGATAACAGTGGGATGTATGGGAAGAAGACCATCCTCTTCGTGGACGAGATCCACCGTTTCAACAAAGGGCAGCAGGATTACCTTCTCCCCTTCGTGGAGGACGGTACGGTGATCCTGATCGGAGCTACCACGGAGAATCCCTACTTCGAAGTGAACGGGGCGCTTCTGTCCCGGTCAGTGATCTTTGAACTGAAGCCGCTGTCTGCGGAGGATATCAAGACGCTGATCCTGCGGGCGGTAAATGACAGTGAGAAAGGGATGGGCGCCTACAACGGTACAATTGATGCAGATGCCCTGGATTTTCTGGCAGATGTGGCAAACGGAGACGCCAGAGCCGCCCTGACTGCCATCGAGCTTGGAATCCTGACTACGCCGCGGGGCGAGGATGGAAGGATTCACATCACCCTGGAGGTAGCTTCGGAGTGTATCCAGAAGCGGGTGGTACGCTACGATAAGTCCGGGGACAACCATTACGACACGGTCTCTGCCTTTATCAAGAGTATGCGGGGGTCAGATCCGGACGCGGCGGTGTATTATCTGGCCCGGATGCTGTACGCAGGGGAGGATATCCGCTTTATCGCCCGGCGCATTATGATCTGTGCGTCCGAGGACGTGGGAAACGCAGATCCGAATGCCCTGACAGTGGCGGTGAGCGCGGCCCAGGCAGTGGAGCGGATCGGGATGCCGGAGGCGCAGATCATTCTGTCCCAGGCAGTCACTTATGTGGCAAGCGCGCCCAAGAGCAACGCGTCGAACGAAGCCATTGCCAGAGCTATGGCAGCCGTGCAGGGTTCTATGACCGCGCCTGTTCCGGTTCATCTTCAGGATGCGCATTATAAGGGAGCTCAGAAGCTGGGACACGGAGACGGCTATAAATATGCCCACGCATATCCCAATCACTATGTGAAGCAGCAGTATCTGCCGGACGGACTTACCGATGCGAAATTCTATGAGCCCACGGAGCAGGGGTATGAGAAGCGGATTAGGGAATGGCTCAGATACTTAGAAGATGAAGCTGACTGAACCATCACCGTAAAACAGCAGTAAAAGAAATTGATTCTATCATTGAAATAAAACAGAATTATTACGGAGGTACAAAAACATGCAGACTTATCAGGAAATGAGCAGAGAAGAATTGATGCAGGAAAAGGAGGCGCTGGAAGCGGCGTACAAGAAGTATCAGCAGAGCGGGCTGAAGCTGGATATGTCCAGAGGAAAGCCTTCCCAGGAACAGCTGGATCTGTCCATGGGTATGATGGACGTTCTTAACAGTGAGTCGGATCTGAAATGCGACGATGGCACCGACTGCCGGAATTATGGGGTTCTGGATGGAATTCAGGAGGCCAAGGTACTGTTGGGGGATATGATCGAGTGCCATCCGGACAACATTATCATTTACGGAAATTCCAGTCTGAATGTAATGTACGATACGATCTCCCGTTCCATGACCCACGGCGTCATGGGAAGTACACCCTGGTGCAAGCTGGACAAGGTGAAGTTCCTCTGTCCGGTTCCCGGATATGACCGTCATTTTGCCATCACGGAGTACTTCGGGATCGAGATGATCAATGTTCCCATGCTGCCTACCGGACCGGATATGGACATGGTGGAAGAGCTGGTGGCAGGCGACGAGGCCATCAAGGGCATCTGGTGTGTGCCGAAATATTCCAATCCCCAGGGGATCACTTACTCGGATGAGACGGTACGCCGTTTTGCCAGATTGAAGCCGGCGGCCAAGGATTTCAGGATCTACTGGGACAATGCCTATGGTGTTCATCACCTGTATGATATTGACCAGGACAATCTTATTGAGATTCTGGCGGAGTGCAAGCGGGCCGGAAATCCAGATATGGTGTATAAGTTCTGCTCCACCTCCAAGATCACCTTCTCCGGTTCGGGAATCTCGGCACTGGCGGCTTCCCAGAACAACCTGGAGGAGATCCGCAAGCAGCTTAGCATCGCCACCATCGGTCACGACAAGGTGAATCAGCTGCGCCATGTGCGGTATTTCAAGGATATTCATGGAGTGATGGAGCATATGCGCAAGCATGCGGATATTTTAAGACCCAAGTTTGAGATGATCCTGGATACCTTTGACCGGGAGCTGGCTGGAAGAGGAATCGGTAGCTGGATCCGTCCCAAGGGCGGGTATTTTATCTGCTTTGATGCACTTCCCGGTTGTGCCAAGGCCATCGTATCCAAGGCGAAGAAGGCCGGTATGGTGATGACTCCGGCAGGAGCACCCTTCCCCTATGGAAAGGATCCCAAGGATTCCGTGATTCGGATCGCACCTTCGTACCCGACACTGGAGGATCTGAGACTTGCAACGGAGATCTTCGTGATCTGCGTGAAGCTGGTGAGTATTGAAAAGATTTTGGCGGAAAAAGAGCTGTGAAGTAACGGTTCGGCCCGACCGTAAGTGCTTTGGCGAATGGGTGTGGGCTGAACTGTTATTATGTGAAGAATAAGTTTTAGAAGGTGGAGGAGAAATCGATGAAAAAAGGTGCTGCAGGTACGAATCGTGTTTTGGAGAAGGTATCGGCCTTCCTGAAACGCAAAAATATTGTATTTTCCGCAAAACGCTACGGCATTGACGCGCTGGGAGCCATGGCACAGGGATTGTTTGCCTCACTGCTGATCGGAACGATCATCGGCACATTGGGCGAGCAACTGGGTGTGAAGGTTCTTGAGGATATTGGTACGTTTGCCAAGGGAGCCACCGGCTATGCCATGGCGATCTCCATCGGGCATGCGCTGCTCTGTCCGCCCCTGGTACTGTTTTCGCTGGCGGCTGTGGGCGGAGCTGCCAACTCATTAGGCGGAGCCGGCGGTCCGCTGGCGGTACTGATCATCACCATCATAGCGGCAGAATTCGGAAAGGCTGTGTCTAAGGAGACGAAGATCGATATCATCGTGACACCTCTTGTCACCATCGGGATCGGATGCCTGCTGTCCATGTGGTGGGCGCCGGCTATCGGAACCGGGGCAAAGGCGGTTGGAAGTCTGATTATGTGGGCCACCGAGCTGCAGCCCTTCTTCATGGGAATCATGGTATCTGTTCTGGTGGGAATCGCCCTGACGCTTCCGATCTCCAGCGCGGCAATCTGTGCGTCCTTCCTGCTGAGTGGTCTGGCCGGTGGGGCAGCCGTGGCGGGCTGCTGCGCCCAGATGGTAGGCTTTGCAGTGTTGAGCTTTCGGGAGAACCGTTGGGGTGGCCTGCTGGCCCAGGGACTTGGCACCAGCATGCTTCAGATGGGAAATATCGTGAGAAATCCGAGGATCTGGATTCCGGCTACGCTTACCTCTGCCATCACAGGTCCTCTTGCCACCTGCGTATTTAAGCTTCAGATGAATGGGCCTGAGGTGGCCTCCGGTATGGGAACCTGCGGCCTGGTCGGACAGATCGGTGTCTACACTGGCTGGGTGAATGACATTGCCGCCGGTACGAAGACGGCGATCACCGCCATGGACTGGATCGGGCTGATATTGATCTGCTTCATTCTTCCCGGTGTGCTGACCTGGCTCTTCGGACTCTTCTTCCGTAAGATCGGCTGGATTAAGGAGAACGATCTGAAGTTAGACTTGTAGTAACAGTTCAGCCAGACCGAAGAAGGACGTTAAATCGTGCTTGCACGAATTTAGCGGACTGATATCGGTCTGAGGGAACGCCCATTCATGAGCAAAGTTAGCTGCGGAGCAGCGAGAAAGCACTGTAAGTGCCTTTGCGAATGGGCGTGGGCTGAACTGTTAGTTCAGCCGGGCAGAATTCTTCCAGTCCCAGATAATTCCTGCTGCACAGGCAGATGCCACCCAGCAAGGTTGCCGTGTCCCGCAGCGTGGACGGAACGATCTTACATTCCCGGCTCATCCGATTTGTGAGCTTCCCGCAGATCTGTGCTGTTACGTCGGGAAGGCGTGAGGTGACAGCACTGTTAATGACAATGAGCTGTGGGTTAAAGATATTGACGATATTGTTGATCCCAATGGCCATGTAGGTGACAAAATCATCGATGGCGGACCGGGCGGCATCATCCTTCTTCTGGTAGTCACTTACCAGATCATCGATGATGCCGTTTTTATTTTTCTTGAGCCGGTTATATTTTTGCAGAATGGCAGTATCGGAGGCATATTGTTCGATACAGCCATGATTCCCGCAGGGGCAGGGACGACCGCCTGGCTCCACGATGGTATGGCCGAATTCTCCGGCGAATCCGTCAGCACCGGTATAGAGCTTTCCATCCATGATGATGCCAAGGCCGATGCCGGAATGAACGCTGATGTTCACCAGATTTGATACCTTGTGGGAGAAGGTCTTCTCGCCCAGGGCAGACAGATTCGCTTCGTTTTCAATAAAGACGGGCAGCCCGTAGCGTTGTTCCAGCTTTTCCTTCAGGGGGGCGTGCTCCAGATCATAGTAGGGCGTGAAGCGGATCTCGTTGTCCTGCACCACGCCGTGGATACCGAGGCAGATACCGGCAAGCTTCGGGACAACTACAGGATTCGGGGCGTCGATGAGCTGAATGTCGGCAGGATTCGGGGTGTCAGCGAGGCTGTCAATGATCTCATATAAGAGCGGCAGCAGATCATCTTTGCTCGAATTCCAATGAAACTGACGGGAATGGCAGTGCTGTCCCAGAAGATCCGAAAGCAGCAGGCTGATCCGTTCCAGTCCGATATCAAGGGACAGCGCATAGGCACTGGTGCCACGGAAGGACAGCATGATGGGATGACGTCCCTTACTGGTTTTGGTGATTCCGGTCTCTTCTACCAGGCCCTCATCCAGAAGATTCTGTACCTGACTGGAGACAGTGGCTTTGGTGAGGCCAAGCTGCTTGGCGAGATCCGCGCGGGAAATGCAGCCCTCGCGGATGATGGCTTCCAATATTTTATGATAATTCATGTCACGGATCAATTCCTGATTTGCCGCCATGGAAATCTCCTTTCAGAATTCGCAGTGTTTCGTTCATTATAACGGAAGTTCTCTTAATTTTCAAGAAATACAATAGTTGACAAAGTCAGACAGGAATGCTATCTTATAAAGGGTGTTTATCACTTGGGCGTGGGAGTCAGTGAAGGGGATGATACAGATGTATATTGATATTCATAGTCATTGCCTGCCGAATGTGGATGATGGCTCCGATCGTATGGAAGAGTCGCTGGATATGCTGCGGATCTATCAAAGGAATCGCATCGATGAGATCATCGCCACTCCTCATTTCCACTACCTGAGGGGAAGAACGGCAGCGCAGGAGATAAGAGATGGCACAGCAAGACTTCAGAAGGCTGCGGATCAGGAAGGACTGCGGATCCGGCTTCATGCCGGAAATGAGATTTTTTACAGCCATGATGTGCCGGAGCTTCTGACAAAGGGCGAGGTTCTGACACTGGCGGATTCACGCTATGCACTGATAGAATTTTCACCGATGGAATGGGCAAAGAACGTGCGGGAAGGTCTGTATGAGGTGATGTGCGCAGGCTTTTACCCGGTGCTGGCGCATGCGGAGCGTGTGCTTGCAGTGGTGGAGGATCTGAAGGAACTGGATGCTCTGGTGGAGCAGGGAGTTTACATCCAGGTGAACGTCAAGTCCGCCAAGACAGAGGGCGCGCGCAGGATACGGCGATTTGTGCTGGAGGCTGCCAGTCACGACATGATCCATTTTCTTGCCACGGATGCTCATGGAAGCAGGAAGAGGACCCCGGATATCGACAAGGATCTCCAGTATATACGCAAGAAGCTTGGCACGGAGTTCCTGCATCGTGTCATGTGTGAGAACCCGGAAAAAATAATAAAAAACGAAACGATTTAAGGATGAAGAAGATGGGACAGAAGAAAGAAAATGACGAAGTAGAAATAGATCTGAGGGAATTATTTGGTGTTATCTTGTCCAAGTGGGTGGTCGTTCTGCTGGTGACCTTCCTGTTTGGCATGCTGGCTTTCGCTTATGCCAGGCTGATGGTTACGCCGCAGTACCGCTCAACGGCCAGTATTTATGTTATCAATCAGCGGAATTCCGATACCCTGACGTACACGGATCTGCAGGCAGGTCTGCAGCTGACGGATGATTACAAGGTGATCATCAAGGGGCGCTCCGTATTGGAGAAGGTGATCTACAGCAAGGGACTTTCCATGAGCTATGAACAGTTGGCCGGCAAGGTCTCTGTAAGCGCTGATGAGAATTCCCGCGTGGTTAATATATCGGTTACGGATCCGGATCCGTATGTAGCCCGTGAGCTGGCGGATGCGGTCTGTGCGGCAGCTTCCGAGAAGATTATCGATGTCACAGGTGTCAGTGCTGTCAATGTGATGGAGGAGGCGTATATTCCGACTGCTCCCTTCAGCCCGAATACAAGGAAGACGACAGTCCTTGGCATGGCAGTCGGCTTTATTCTCTCTGTGGGTCTGATCCTGCTGTTTTATCTGCTCAACGATTCCATCAATACGCCGGATGACGTGGAAAAGTACCTGGGCTTAAGTACCCTGGGGGCGATTCCCATGACGGAGCATGAGAAAGAGAAGAAGCTGAAGAGATCCGGCAAGAAGACAGAGCAGAAGAAGAGGTAATTCATATGCAAACCATAGAAATCCGAAAGACAGACGAATTAAGCTACCAGGCCAACGAGGCGTACAAGTCGCTTCGAACCAATCTGATGTTCTCCGGGGAGGACGTGAAGGCGGTTGTCATCACAAGCTGCACCCCGAACGAAGGAAAGACCAGCGTGTCCATAAATCTGGCCTGCTCTCTGGCAGAGGCGGGCAAGCGCGTACTTTATATCGATGCGGACATGCGCAGATCTGTTGTGGTAGGTCGTTATAAGATGGCCAATGCTACCTTCGGGCTGTCCCATTATCTGTCGGGACAGAAGAAGCTGGAGGAGGTATTGAACCAGACAAATCTGGATGGCATGAATATGATCGTGGCCGGGATTGTCCCGCCCAACCCTTCCGAGCTTCTGGAAGGAAAGCGGTTCGCGGATCTGATCCGGGCGGCCAGAAGTACCTATGATTATATTATCATTGACACTCCGCCGGTGGGCAGCGTGATCGACAGCGCGATCGTGGCCCGGCAGTGCGACGGGGTAGCGCTGGTGGTTGCTTCCGGGGAGATCAGCTACAAGTTTGCCCAGAAGGTGATGTCGCAGCTGGAGCTGGCCGGCAGTAAGCTCCTGGGTGTGATCCTCAATAAGGTAGATCTCAGTCAGGGCAGCCATTATGGCAGATATTATAAGAAGTATTACGGCGGATATTACGGGAAAGAGGAAGAATAACGGTTATGAAGAGAAAGCATTTTGTTACCATATTTGCGGTTCTCGTCTTTGCCGTTTTCATTCTGACGGCTACCGGCGTGAGCTACAAGGATACGGAGCCGCCCAAAATATCATACGGGGAAGAAACGATTCATCTTGACGGAGCAGATGTGAGCATTCTGCTTGCGGATGTGCAGGCGCATGATAATAAGGACGGAGATGTAACGGATTCCCTGATCATCTCCCGGTTATATCCGGTGTCGGACAATGCCGGGGTGGTGATTTACGCAGCCAAGGACACCTCCAATAATGTTTCCGTCAAGCGGCGCAATTTTACCTTCGAGGAAGCGAACAAAGAGGCGATCTTTGCGGCGCTGGATGTCACACTGGAGCCGGGTGAGCCGGATGACAGTACAGATGCCAATGGGAGCGATGCAGATCCAAACGGAAATGCTGCAGAACCGAATGGAAGCGATACAGATCCAAACGGAAATGCTACAGAACCGAATGGAAATGGAACGAATTCGAACGGAGGGAATCCGACAGGAAGCAATGAGCCGACGGATAACCTGAATGGAAGCCTCACGGATGAGGAATATGCGAAGCTGAAGGCTGAGAACCAGAGAAAGGGCTACCCCTTCATGCGTCTGAAGGTACATGAGGTGACGCTGCATGTGGGAGACCGGTTCTCTATTTATACATATATCAGTGAAGTGGGCGATGACGTTGACACCATCAATACCATGCTGCGGCTGGAACATAATGTGGATACGTCGAAGGCCGGCGTCTACCAGGCGAAGGTCTATGCCAGGGATTCGGATGGACATGTGTCCAATATAGAGCAACTGAAGGTCACGGTGGTGGGGGAGTAGCAATACTCCCCTTCCTTTTACTATGAAAGGAGCTTTGAATGGAAGCTTATACCGGGTTCGCACAAGTGTACGATCTGTTCATGGATAATGTACCGTATGTGCAGTGGAGCGAGTACCTGATATCTTTGTTGAAAACATACGGAGTGGAAGAAGGACTGGTGCTTGACTTAGGATGCGGCACAGGAAAGATGACAAGACTTCTTTCCCATGCTGGGTATGACATGATCGGTGTGGACAACTCGGAAGAGATGCTGGAGATCGCGACGGAAGCAGAGCAGGAGAAAGCAGACAGGCTGGCGACGGACGCGGAACAGGAGAAAGCAGACAGACTGGCGACGGAAGCAGAACAGGAAGAAATATTATATCTCTGTCAGGATATGCGTGAGTTTGAGCTTTACGGGACGGTAGCGGCTGTGGTTAGTGTCTGCGATTCCATGAATTATATTCTGGAGGAAGAGGAGCTGCTTACCGTTTTTCGACTGGTGAATAATTATCTTGATCCGGGCGGAGTATTTATCTTCGATCTGAACACCCTATATAAGTACCGCGAGCTTCTGGGAGAGCAGACCATCTGCGAGAACCGGGAGGATGCCAGCTTTATATGGGAGAACTTCTACGATGAGGAGGAACAGATCAATGAGTACGATCTGACGCTTTTTGTGCAGGAGGAATCCGGGCTGTATCAAAAGTTTGAGGAAACGCATTTTCAGCGCGGTTATGAGCTTCTGACGATAAGACGGCTTCTGGAGGCGGCAGGCATGGAATATGTGACAGCTTATGACGCATTCACCCGTGAAGAACCGAGAGAAGACAGTGAGCGGATCTATGTGATAGCCAGGGAAAAGGGAAAGGAAAGAATATGACAGATTATATTGTAAGAGCAACAGCGGCGGACAGCCAGATACGTGCCTTCGCCATTACCTCCAGGGAACTGGTGGAGAAGGCCAGGCTTTGCCATAACACCAGCCCGGTGGTTACGGCAGCACTGGGACGCCTTCTGTCCGGCGGCGCCATGATGGGCGTGATGATGAAGGGCGAGGACGATTTGATGACCGTCCAGGTGAAGGGCAGCGGCCCGGTGCGGGGCTTGACCGTCACCGCCGATTCCAAGGGAAATGTCAAGGGCTATCCAGAGGAGCCGGATGTGATCCTGCCGGCGAATCAGAAGGGAAAGCTGGACGTGGCGGGAGCTGTAGGCCCCGGAATCCTAAAGGTCATCAAGGACATGGGCTTGAAGGAACCGTATGTAGGGCAGGTAGCATTGCAGACCAGCGAGATCGCGGAGGATCTGACCTATTACTTTGCAGTTTCCGAACAGGTCCCTTCTGCTGTGGGGCTTGGGGTTCTCATGGAAAAAAATAATACGGTGAAGCAGGCCGGCGGATTTATCATCCAGCTTATGCCCTTTGCGGAGGAGAAGCTGATCGCAGGGCTGGAGGAGAAGATTGCCGCCGTTACCTCTGTCACGGATCTTCTGGAGCAGGGTTTTACGCCGGAAATGCTGCTGGAACACATTCTGGGTGAGTTTGGCCTGGAGATTACGGAACGGATCCCGGCGGGCTTTCACTGCAATTGTTCCAAGGAGCGGGTGGAGAAGGTCATCGCCAGTATCGGGAAGAAAGATATCCAGGAGATGATCGACGAGGGAAAGCCCATCGAGGTGAAATGCCATTTCTGCAATACGGCTTATGAGTTTACGCCGGAGGAACTGGCAAAGATCATAAAGTAAAGGAGATTCAAATGAAGCACGGATATATCAAGGTTGCGGCAATAACACCCAAGGTGCGGGTTGCCGATCCTGTTTACAATGGGACACTGATCTGTGAAAAAATAGACGAGGCTGTAGAAAACGGCACGGTAGTGGCGGTTTTTCCAGAACTGTGTATTACCGGGTACACTTGCGGGGATCTGTTCTGGCAGGAGACGCTGCTGACGCAGGCAAAAGAAGAACTGCTTAAGATTGCAGCGCATACGGCGGGCAAGAATGTGCTTGTGTTCGTGGGACTTCCCTTTGTCTATAATGGGAAGCTGTATAACGTGGCAGCGGCAGCCTTTGATGGGAAGGTGCTTGGACTGGTGCCAAAGACATATATTCCCAATTACAATGAATTCTACGAGGCACGGTATTTTACGCCGGGAATGGAAGAACCGGTGTCGGTGCAGCTTGGCGGACAGACTGTACCAATGGGGACGCACCTTCTTTTTTGTGCATCCTCTATGCCGGAGCTTAAGATCGCAGCAGAGATCTGTGAGGATCTGTGGACACCGAATCCGCCCAGCATCTCCCATGCGATGGCGGGAGGCAATCTCATCGTGAACCTTTCGGCCAGTGACGAGACCACCGGGAAGGATATATACCGGAGAACTCTGGTGGCGGGGCAGTCCGCCCGGCTCATCTGCGGCTATGTGTATGCCAGTGCAGGAGATGGAGAGTCCACCCAGGATGTGGTTTACTCAGGGCATAATATGATCGCGGAAAACGGCCAGCTTCTGGCGGAGGCCAGACGGTTCTTAAACGAAACGGTATATGGCGAGATCGATATTTTTAAAGTGAATGCAGAGCGCAGAAGGATGAGTACCTTCCTGACGGATAAGAAGGGCTATACGGAGATTCCTTTTGCCCTGGAACAGCGTGAAACAACGCTGACCAGGTTTGTCGACCCGGCCCCATTCGTACCCAGTGACAGAGGGCAGAGGGAGAAGCGCTGCGAGGAGATCCTGTCCATCCAGTCCCGGGGATTGAAGAAACGGCTGGAGCATACCGGATGTAAGTGCGCAGTCGTTGGAATCTCCGGCGGGCTTGATTCCACACTGGCTCTTCTGGTGACGGTGCGGGCTTTTGATATGCTGGGACTGGATCGGGCAGGAATCTTCGGTGTCACCATGCCTGGATTCGGCACGACCAACCGAACCTACGACAACGCTGTGAAAATGATAAAATGTGTGCAGGCCACTTTCCGTGAGGTGAGCATCAAGGACGCGGTGCGTATTCATTTTAGGGATATTGGGCAGGAGGAGACCTGCCATGACGTGACCTATGAGAACAGTCAGGCCAGGGAGCGCACGCAGATTCTGATGGATATTGCTAACAAGAATAACGGTATGGTTATCGGAACCGGAGATATGTCGGAGCTGGCGTTGGGCTGGGCTACTTACAACGGGGATCATATGTCCATGTATGGAGTCAATGCTTCGGTGCCAAAGACATTGGTGCGTCATCTGGTGCGTTATTATGCGGATACAGTGGAGGAGCCGGAGCTGTCTGAGGTGCTTTTGGACGTATTGGATACGCCGGTGAGCCCGGAGCTGCTGCCGCCGCAGGCCGGGGAGATCTCCCAGAAGACGGAGGATATTGTAGGACCTTACGAGCTGCATGACTTTTTCCTGTATTATGTGCTGCGTTTTGGATTTTCGCCGTCGAAGATCTTCCGGCTGGCTCAGATCGCCTTCGCTGGAGTCTATGAGGATGCGGTGATCCTTAACTGGATGAAAACCTTCTACCGCCGGTTTTTCAGTCAGCAGTTCAAGCGCTCCTGTCTGCCGGATGGGCCGAAGGTTGGTTCCGTGGCGGTGTCGCCCAGAGGCGATCTGCGCATGCCCAGCGATGCCAGCGTGAGGATCTGGATGGACGAGCTGAATCGTTTGGCTTCATAAAAGTTTTAGAATTTTTTAACGGTTCTTCCTTGCTTTTTCGCAGGAAAAGATTAAAATAGGACTATCTGTAGGTATGCGCTTCGCCGGGAAGCGTGGTGCCGGATGGGAGGAAGCCGGATGTTTGGCTATATCATTGTAAATAAGCAGGAGATGAAGTTTAAGGAATTCGATCTCTACAAGTCCTATTACTGTGGTTTTTGCCAGGAATTGAAGCGGCGCTATGGCAAGAGCGGCCAGCTTACCTTAAGCTATGACTTGACCTTTCTGATCCTGTTGTTGACCAGCCTGTACGAGCCGGAGACAGCAGCGGAGTGCTGCCGGTGCATGGTCCACCCCTTCGAGAAGCATCCGGCCAGAATCAATGAATTTACCGGATATGCGGCGGACATGAATCTGCTCTTGTCTTACTACAAGTGTGAGGATGACTGGCACGATGAGCACAGGGTGACAAGAAAGGCATTTTCCGATGTCCTGAAGCGGAAGGTTCGAAGGATCCGGGAGAAGTATCCCAAGAAGGCAGAGTTGGTGCAGGATCGTCTGAACCGGATCCATGAATGCGAGAAGGCAGACAGTGACAATATAGATGAAGCCGCAGGATTCTTTGGCGAGATCATGGCGGAGATCTTCGCTGCCCGTTCGGACGAATGGGAGGCGGAGCTTCGGAGAGTCGGATTCTTCATGGGGAAGTTTATCTATCTGGCGGATGCCTATGAGGATGTAGAGAAGGACAAGAAGGAAGGAAATTATAATCCCTTTGGCAGATTGTATGGCACAGAGGAGTTTGAAAAGGTAAGTGAGCAGGTATTGACCATGATGATGGCGGAGTGTGCTAAGGCTTTTGAGAAGCTGCCGTTGATCGAATATACAGAGATTCTTCGAAATATCCTGTACTCCGGTGTCTGGTGCCGTTATGAGATGGTGCGCAACAAGCGGAAGAGGGAATCAGTAAAAGCAGGAGACAAAGATTATGTATGACCCATATGCGGTGTTAGGTGTGAAACGGGATGCGACGGATGAGGAGATCAAGAAGGCGTATCGGTCTCTGAGCAGAAAATATCATCCGGACGCCAATGTCAATAACCCTAACAAGGATCAAGCGGAAGAGAAGTTTAAGGAAATACAGCAGGCTTATCAGCAGATCATGGATGAGCGGGAGCACGGCGGTGCCGGTGGTTATGGTACAGGTGGCGGTTACGGCACAGGTGGCTATGGTTCCGGTGGCGGTTATGGCGGTGCGGGAAGCTATGGTCCCGGTGGTGGCTATGGAGGCTTTGGTGGTTTCGGAGGCTTTGGCGGCTTCGGAGGTTACGGAGGCGCAGGCGGTTATGGCGGCCAGCAGAGAAGCACGGGCGCAAACGATGAGGAATCGACGTATAAGCAGGCTGCAGCGAATTATATCCGCAGCGGCCACTACAGCGAGGCCATCAATGTATTGAACAGCATCAAGACCAGGGATGCCCGCTGGTATTATCTGAGTGCCATTGCGAATTCCGGTTCCGGAAACAATGTGACGGCCTTAGAGCATGCACGGCAGGCCGCGGGTATGGAGCCGGGCAATATGGAATACAGGCAGCTTTTGACTCAGTTGGAAGGCGGCGGAAGCTGGTATGACACTCAGCGGGCACCCTATGGCTCCGATGGAATGGGCAACAGCAGTATGTGCAGCAGGATATGTCTTACATATCTGCTCTGCAATCTGTGCTGCGGCGGAGGCGGTCTGTGCTGTGGCGGTATGCCGTACCGATACGATATGTAGCAGCAGAACAACCGGATTGGAAATGAGCGTGGGCTGAACTGTTACTATAAATATATAGTGTATACAAGACTGGATAATTTTTAACCAGGGAGAGTAAGTTGTTATGGTAGAACATAAGAGTAAAAATAAGAGTTACGAGATCGACATGTGCAGCGGCTCGCTGCTTCCCAAGATCTTGTTGTTCTCACTGCCGCTGATGGCATCGGGAATCCTGCAGCTTTTGTTTAATGCAGCGGATATCGTAGTTGTGGGACGCTACACCGGGAATGAAGCGCTGGCAGCCGTGGGCTCTACCAGTGCATTGATCAATCTATTGGTTAATCTGTTCATAGGGCTCTCCGTGGGCGTGAATGTCATGGTGGCAAAGTATTACGGAGCCAAGAGGGAACAGGATATTCACGAGACGGTACATACTGCAGTACTGGTAGCTGTTCTGGCCGGAGTGGTTCTGACAGTGATCGGTGTGCTGGCATCGGAGCCGATGCTTCAACTGATGGGAACGCCGGATGATGTCATCGCTCAATCGGTACTGTATATGAAGATCTATTTCCTGGGGATGATCGGGACACTGGTATACAACTTCGGCGGTGCTGTCCTAAGAGGGATCGGAGATACCAGGCGGCCGCTGTATATCCTGTTTGCAGCGGGCGTAGTCAATGTGATATTTAATCTGATCTTTGTGATCCGGTTTAAAATGGGCGTGGCAGGTGTGGCGACGGCTACCGTGATGTCACAGTTCCTGTCGGCAGGCCTGGTGGTGTACTGTCTGGTGAAGTCGGACAGCAGTTATCAACTGAACCTAAAGGAGCTTAGCATCAATGTCAGCAAGCTGAAGGAGATGGCAGGAATCGGAATTCCGGCAGGGATGCAGGGAGCGGTATTTTCCATTTCCAATGTATTGATCCAGTCCTCGGTGAATTCCTTTGGATCCATCGCCATGGCAGGAAATACTGCCGGTGCCAATATTGAAGGCTTTGTGTATGTGGCCATGAATACCTTTCATCAGTCAGCCTTAAGCTTCACCAGCCAGAATTATGGAGCGCACCAGTTCAAGCGTATCGCACGGGTAGTCTGGATCAGCCTTGGCCTTGTCACTGCCACGGGGCTGCTGCTTGGAAATGGTGCATACCTGGCAGGTCCACTGCTGCTTCAGATCTATAGTGAGGATGCAAATGTGATCGCCTATGGATTACTGCGGATGTCCATTATCTGTACGACATATTTCCTGTGCGGATTGATGGATGTGATGAGCGGCTGTCTCAGGGGATTGGGACATTCCGTGATCGCCATGGTGGTATCCATGCTGGGGGCCTGCGGGCTTCGGATCATCTGGATCTACACCATATTTGCCGCCAACAGAAGCCTTCCGGTGCTGTACTGGTCTTATCCGGTGAGCTGGGGGCTGACGTTTCTGGTGCATGTGATCTGCTTTGTGACTGTTCTGCGGGCAATTAAGAGGAAGGCGGCGCAGAATGCTGTTAATTCATGATGAGAAATACCGCAAGAAGACTGTGGGATTAAGCTTTCCCACTTCGAAAATTAGAAATAGAAAACCCGAAGGTCTTGCGCACCTCCGGGTTTTTCGTTCGTCATGGACTTGTTTTGTCCTATTATTTTTTCTTCTTCGTATCCTTTGTGTTCTTTGCTTCCGCCTGGGCTTCGGCAGCCTTGGCCTTTAATCTTGCCATAAAGCCCTTCTTCTTCTGCTTCGTCTCCAGATTTCCGCGCAGACCCTTGACACCGGTGATATAGAGGCCGCTGACAACAGCCTTCACTTCCTTCTTCACAGGAATGGAATCAAAGATCTCAGCGTCACAGATCAGAGAAACGACCTTGGGGCCAACCTTGGCCTTGACAATGGGAACCTTGGAACGGCGCAGCATCTTGGGCGTCTGTTCCACCACCATGGCGGGAAGTCCGGCGTCCTTTAAGCGCATTCGCTTCTTGTCAATGATCAGCATGGACATGGTCTGGGCAGTGGCGGCGATCTGCGCGTCCTGCTCCGCTTTCTTCTTCTGTGACTTCTTGCCAAGTATATATAACGCGATAATAGCAGCCACCAGGATTACGGCAATTACAATCAATACAATAAAAATCGGCTTCACTTTAAGAGTCCTCCCTTTGAAGATATTTTCGCAATGAAGATTGTACCATTGATTTCAAGAAAAATCAATGGTACAATCAAAGAAAACCGAAGCTATTTTACTTATGGGAGGAAGATATGGACAGAGTACAGAAAATAACGATTGCTGTCAGCCTGGTGGTGATCCTGGCACTGGCGGCAGTTCTTGGAATTTTTCTATGGAAGGAAGGCCATAGCGGCAAGCATGCACCAGAGGATGGAACAATTGTTTCGGACGGAACAAACCGGGCGGACAGTAAGGACGGTGCAGGAACGGGAGAGAACGGAAGTGACACGAAGGATCCTGACGGGGACGCAAATGGGTCCAACGGCGGCCGGGATGGCATGGATGAAAATGATTCGAACGATCCAAACGGAACCGGAACAAAGGAACCGGTGACACCAAAGCTGTCAGACGTCAGCCTGGTATTTACCGGGGATGTGATGCTGGGAAGCACAGTTCTTGGCAATTATGACAGCAGAGGACTGAGCGGTATCCTGTCGGAGTATCTGCAGAACGAGATGACAGGGGCAGATCTTACCATGATTAATCAGGAGTTTCCGTTTTCCACAAGAGGGACGGCTATGCCGAACAAGAAATATACCTTCCGGGTGGATCCCTCTTATGTGAAGGTGTTTCACGAGATGGGGGTTGATATTGTGAGCCTGGCAAACAATCATGCGTTGGATTACGGTACGGACGCTCTTGAGGACAGCTTCACGACTCTGGATCAGGCAGGAATCCCCTATGTGGGTGCAGGGGACAACAAAGAGCGTGCCGAGCGAGCCATCTTCTTCGAGCGTGGCGGAAGGAAGGTGGGATATCTGTCGGCTTCCCGCGTGATCCCGGTGGTTTCCTGGAATATTGAGAATCAGCAGCCGGGGCTGTTCTGTACCTATGACAGCACGGCACTGGAGGCTGCTATCCGCAAAACCAAGGAGCAGTGCGACTATCTGGTGGTGTATGTACACTGGGGCATCGAACGTCAGGATCGCCCGGAGCAGTATCAGCGCACACTGGCACAGGCCTACATTGATGCCGGGGCGGATCTGGTGGTCGGTGCGCACCCCCATGTGCCCCAGGGGATCGAATATTATAAAGGGAAACCCATCGTGTACAGTCTTGGAAACTTTATTTTTAACCCGAATATGGTAAAGACATACATGCTGAAGGTGGTCTTTGATACCGCGGGGGAGAGTCATCTTACGGTGATTCCGGTGGTGACAGCCTCCGCGCTTACCAGGAACCTGGAGGGGCAGGAGGCGCAGGAGATGTATCAGTACCTCCAGGGGATCTCTTATGGTGTCTCGATCGACGGAGATGGCCGGGTAGCTTCGCAATAGCAGCCGAAATCTCCTGCGTGCGATATCCTTATTATAAGATTTCCATGTGCGGCATATGATTAAGAAAGAAAATCTTGGAGCGGTATGTGGACAATCCGAAATTTGAAAACCTTCTGAACCTGGCGCTTGATGCTACTGCGCGGGAGCGGGAGAAGTCCCTGAATCTTGGGGTGGGCTATGAGCCGGTGGGGCAGACCTGGGATCTGATCGTGAAGTATTCAGGGAATATCGTGCGGCTGTCGGAGGAGTATCCTCAGATCCTGGTGCGGGAGCTGTTAAATGAATATGCGATTCTTCGGGTGCCGGACAGCCTTGTGGACGTGGTGGCTCAGGCACCGGAGGTGGAATTTGTGGAGAAACCAAAGAGGCTTTTTTTCGCTGTGACACAGGGAAAGAGAGCCTCTTGTATTCCTGCGCTGCAGACGGCGCAGTATAACCTGACGGGAGCCGGAGTGCTGACAGCGTTTCTGGATTCCGGCATCGACTATGCGCACCCGGACTTTCGCAAGGCAGATGGAACCACCAGGATCTTAAACCTGTGGGATCAGACGCTGGATCGGGAATTCACGGAGGAAGAGATCAACGCAGCGCTGGCAGCGCCTACAGAGACCGAGCGCTATCGGCTGGTGCCCTCCAGGGATCTGTCCGGGCACGGCACTCATGTGGCAGGTATTGCAGCCGGGAATGGAAGGGCCTCCAATGGCCTGAACCGTGGCGTCGCCTATGAGAGTTCCCTTATTGTGGTGAAGCTTGGGGTCCCCAGGGAGACATCCTTTCCCAGAACCACAGAGCTGATGGAAGGGCTGAATTACATCGTGGAGAAGGCACTTCTGTATCGGCTTCCGGTAGCGGTGAACATCAGCTTCGGAAATACCTACGGGTCGCACAGCGGCACCTCGCTGCTGGAGACTTTTATCAACGACATTGCCAATTACTGGAAGAACTCCATTGTGATCGGAACGGGAAATGAGGGAAATGCAAGCGGCCATACGTCGGGATTCCTGGAGGAGGGGCAAAACCGACTGATAGAGCTTGCGGTTGGAAGCTACGAGACGACACTGAATGTGCAGATCTGGAAGTCCTATACGGATGAATACGAGATCCTGCTGGAGGATCCGGCAGGGCGGCGGGTGGGACCCTTTAACCAGATCCTTGGACCGCAGAGGTTCACGCTGGGAGGCACCCAGTTGTTGATATACTATGGCGAACCAAGTCCGTACAATCAGTACCAGGAAATCTATGTGGACTTCATTCCGGCCGCCGATTACGTTGACAGCGGCATATGGCGCTTTGTGCTTATACCGCAGCGCATCGTGGTGGGAAATTATGATATGTGGCTGCCCTCCGGCGCGGCACTGAATGCCGCTACCGGGTTCCTGCTTCCCATCGAGGAGACGACCATGACGATTCCGTCCACTGCTGCAAACGCCATCGGCGTGGGCGCTTATGATGCCAGGTTTGGCCGGATCGCGGAATTCAGCGGCAGGGGCTTCACGAGGCAGACCAGACAGGTGAAGCCGGATCTGGCAGCTCCCGGCGTCGATATCGTCTCAGCGGCTCCCGGCGGAGGCTATGATACCAGAAGCGGCACCTCCATGGCGGCGCCCTTCGTGACGGGAAGCGCAGCGCTTCTGATGCAGTGGGGAATCGTGAGGGGAAATGATCCGTTTCTGTATGGTGAGAAGATCAAGGCATATCTCATCCGGGGTGCCAGACACCTGGAAGTGCTTACAGAGTATCCCAATCCGCAGATCGGTTGGGGGACGCTGTGCTTGAGGGACAGTTTACCGGAAGGATCGTAACGGGGTTATAAAGAAACTCATTCTGCGACACTGAAATCCTCATCCTCCACCCCGCACCAGCTCATGATGGTTCGAACCAGGATCTTGATGGCATTTATATAGTCCTCTACGTAGACCCATTCGTTATTGGCGTGCATCTGCTCGGTAAGGCCGGGACCGAAGATCACAGTTGGCGTGTTTCCGTAGGCGTTCAGATGACGGATGTCTGCGGCTCCTTGGCGGCCGCTGATCACCGGCATTTTGTGCATGACCTGCTGGTATTCCTGGGCTAAAGTCGTGACGATAGGAGCCTCGGAAGAGATGGCGGACGGCTCAGCAAAGTAACCGGTGAAGGCTACCTCGGGAGGATTTTTCAGGAACCAGGGATCTTCTGTGGAGCATGTTTTACGAAGGAATGTTACAAATTCCTCCTTGACCTGGTCGGAGCTTTCGCCCGGCACGGTGGCCATAGAGCCCTTCAGTAGGCAGGCATCAGGAAAAGCGCTGGCGTAGGTTCCGCTTTCAAACTGGCCGATCATACAGGGGATTGAACTGGAAATATCTGGATATAAAGGGTGGCTGATTTGGGAAAATCGTAATTTTTCAAATTCCGACACAGCTTTTGTGACGATATAACCCAGATCTATGGCATTGACACCTTCGTGATGCTTCTGGATTCCGACAGCCTTCCCCTTGATTCGGATCTCAAACCAGATCCTTCCGATAGAGCCAGGCTGTACGCACATGCTGGAGGTCTCACAGCAGATGCCGGCGTCTGCCTGATAGCCTTTCAGGACGCAGGCCAGAGTTCCGTTTCCGGTCAGTTCCTCGTCCATCACATATTCCAGAAGGATATCCCCCTTACAGCGAATATGATTTTCCGTTAAAGCCCGCACCGCCATGGTCATGGCGGCAACGCCGGACTTCATATCTGAAGCGCCCCGTCCATATATTTTTCCGTCCTTTACATCGCCGGACCAGCAGCCGTGGCTCCAGTTTTCGGCAGCGCCCTCCGGGATCACGTCTACGTGCCCGTTAAAGAGCAGGGAACGGCCGCCTCCCGTGCCGGGAAAGGAAGCGACTACGTTGGGCCGGTTCTCGTAGGGAAGCGCGGAGGGTACAAAAGCGGGGTGCTGTCTCAGCTCATCCAGATTCGGGATAAATCGATCTACTTTGGCTCCCATTTTTTTTGTATAATCTGCCAGATATTCCTGAATTCGGGCTTCGTTTCCCGTGACGCTGGGAATTTGAAGAAGGCCTTGTAAAAATGCCACAAGGGCTTCTCTGTTTTTATCGATCCAGGCTTCTGTTTTAGCATATTGATTCATGGTAATAACCACCTTTCCGTTTGTTTTTATAGACTTATCATAAAGGACAAGGGTCGGAGTGGGATATGGTATAATAATACAAAAAAATCAAAAAAATATTGGTTAAAAGGACTATTGTATTGTTTTTGAATCAGCGCAACATTATAATATTGAAAAAATAACTAACGATAGGAGGAGCATATATGGAAGGGATTACGCTGAAAGAGGTAATGAAGATCAAACCGTTTTCCAGAGCGGTATTGATGGCCGGAGAAAGTAGCCTGGAGGGGCTGGTGACTTCGGCCAATATCCAGGAGGTTCCAGAGGTGGGACGCTGGCTTCACGGAGGCGAACTGCTTTTTACAGCGGGCTATGCGTTTCAGACAAAGGAAAACGGGATCCGTCTGTTAGATACCTTGAAGGAAAAGGGCGTTGCAGGGATCGCCATCAAGCCGGGAAAATATTTTCCTGAAATCCCAAAGGAAATGCTGGAGCATGCGGATCAGATCGGATTTCCGCTGTTTGCCCTGCCCCAGGATCTTCCCTATATGGATTGTATCCTTCCGATTTTCGAGCATATCACCAAAAGTCAACTTGCCCTGATCCGAAGAAATGAGGAGATCCATGAGCAGTTAATCTTAGTGATTGTAGAAGGAAAGGGCCTTGCGGGTATCTGTGCTATACTGAGCCAGATTGCAAAGGGCGGAGTAGCCGTTGTCAGTCCCAAGGGGCTGATTCTGGCCATGGATTTTCAGGAGGGAAAGGAGCCGGAGGCGGAAAAAAGCAGGTATGCGGCAGAATTGATAAGTTATCATTTTTCCGCCAGCACCGTAAGAAAAATGAGGGAAAACCGCTGTAACACCATCTACAGCTTTTCCGGGGAAGCGTTGATTTGTATTCCGGTATTTGTGAAGGAGGAATTGTTGGCTTATCTGGTGATAAAACCGGAGCAGGGAATGGAGCAGCAGGATATGCTTGCCTTTGAAAATGCCAGCACCCTGATTGCAGTAGAATTGCTGAAGGAGCAGGAAGCTCTGAATCAGGAACGGAACATCCAGGAGCAGCTATTGGACGATTTGCTGGCGGGCCGGTACAGCGAAGCGGACGTGATGATAAGGAGAGGGCAGTTTGTGGGGTATGATCTTCATATGCCTGGCTGTGTGTTCGTCATGAATGTCAATTCCTTTGAAAAATTTCTGAGCAGAGAACATTATACGGAGGAACAGTCGGTACAAAAAATAAAAAACGACATGCGGACAGAGCTGGAGCAGCGTTTGCATGAGGCAAGGCTGTCCTGTCTGATGATGGGCAGCGGCATGGACGTGATTGGGTTGGTTCAGATGAAGTCGGAAACGGACAGAGACAGGCTGAAGCGGATCCTGGAGCTGGTGATCCGAAGACTACACACCTTATACCGGAAGCTGGATCTGTCAGCCGGTATCGGACGGACAAAGAACAACCTTACGGCAGTCAGCAAAAGCTCCCAGGAGGCGCGCTATGCCATCCGGGCCGGGAGAAGTATAAAAAGGCAGGAGCAGCAGTCCTCTACCTATGACTTTGAAGAACTGGGCAGTCTTTGCTTTTTGTGTGAGCTTGTGGAGAATCAGGCCATGAATGAGTTTTATAAGGAGCACATGCAGGAGTTGGAGCGCTACGATAAGGAGAATAACGGAATGCTTCTTCAGACCCTAGAAACCTATTTTGCCTGCGGAACCAATATTCGCAGAACAGCGGATGCCCTGTTTATGCATAAGAATTCGGTGATCTACCGACTGTCAAAGATCGAAAGTATAATCGGAAGAGCACTGGAGGATCCAGAGGTTTTATTTGATCTGCAATTATGCTTAAAGCTCCGACAGATCATTTGATTGGTAGGTAGAACTAATAAAAAATAAAAAAAATTAGATTTAAGGAACAATGACCGATGGGGAGCGCCTGTGATACACTCGTAACAGCTTCAACGAAAGCGAATCTACAAGAAAGGAGAAGAGTGAATGGCAAATTTAAGTGTAAGCTATTGCGGAGTGAATTATCGGAACCCGTTGGTACTGGCGTCTGCCACACCGGGCTGGGACGGAGAAGCCATGAGGCTCGCAGCTCAGGCAGGGATTGGAGGTGTGATACCAAAAACCATAGGTCCCAAGCAGGACTGGGCGGCGCATCCCTGTAACGGAAGGATTTTTATGCATCGCTACAACGGAAAGCCCATTGGACAGATCAATCTGGAGCTGTTTACCACCATGACCAGGGATCAGTGGCTGACCAAAGAGCTGGCTGTCGCAAAGGCTGGCGGGGCAACGATGCAGATCAGCATTTTAGCTATGCCGGATCCAGAGGACACAGCCCGGCTAGTGGAAGAGATCCAGTCCACCGGTATGGCGGATCTGTTAGAGTTGAATGTTTCATGTCCCATGCCGGCCTCCACTGTGGGAATGCATATCGGAAAAAGCGCAGAGCGAACCTATGAGCAGGTCAGGGCAGGAAAAAGCGCGGCGAAAATACCCTTTACCGTGAAGCTGACGCCAAATGTAACGGATATGGTGGAGATCGCCCAAGCGGCAAAGGAGGCGGGGGCAGACGGCATTACCATCAGCAATTCCATCCGTTCCTTTGCAGGAGTGGATATTGATACCGGAAAACCGTATCTCTGCGGCTATGGCGGCTATACAGGACCGGCGGTAAAGCCCATTGTGATGCGCCATTTGTCCGAGGTGGCGCGTAAGGTGGATATTCCACTTTCGGCAGTAGGAGGCGTGAACAGCTACCGGGAGGTGATTGAGTATATCATGCTGGGAGCCACAACGGTGCAGTTGTGTACAGCGGTCATGTGGAACGGCTATGACAGGATAACAAAGATCGTAAATGATCTGGATGCGTGGATGGAGCAGAAGGGATATGGATCCTTTGACGAAATCCGGGGGATCGCCTTAAAGGATATTACCACGGTGGAAGAATTGGCGAAACTTCCGGCAAAGCATGCGGAGGTGAACCGAGATCGCTGTACAAACTGCGGCTTATGTCAGAAGGTCTGTATGTATCGTGCGTTTTCTGAGAAAAACGACGCAAGATATACGGACCCAGAGTTATGTGACGGCTGCGGTGTCTGCCAGCAACTTTGCCCGGTGAATGCCATCGCGCTTCAATAAAAGGAGAAGCGGATGGAAGAACGGATAAAACTGATCCACTATGAGCAGGAGCGGAAAAATGCCGGGGAACTTACGTCCTTCGGTTTAGAGACGGCAAGGAAGGCTCAAAAGTTCCATGAAAGCTTTCCTGAATATCACATGACTCCTCTGAGGGAGCTTGGAAATCTGGCAAAGGAGCTGGGAGTAGCCTCAATTCACGTAAAGGATGAAAGCTTTCGATTTGGCCTGAATTCCTTTAAAGTGTTAGGCGGAAGCTACTGCATTGGGAATTATATTGCAGAGAGGCTGGGGCTTGCGATGGAGGAGGTATCCTATAAGCTTCTTACAGAATGGAAAACCAGAAACAGGCTAGGAGAGTTGACCTTTGTGACCGCCACAGACGGAAACCACGGCCGTGGAATCGCCTGGACAGCCAATAAGCTTGGACAAAGATGCATCGTACTGATGCCCAAGGGAAGCTCTGCAGAGCGTCTGGCTCATATAAGAGCTCTGGGGGCTGAGGCCTTTATTACTGCGTTTAATTATGACGACACGGTGCGGCTGGCGGCGAAAACAGCAAAAGAACAGGGAGGGGTCATGGTGCAGGACACCGCCTGGGAGGGCTATGAAAAGCTTCCACGATGGATTATGCAGGGGTATACCACCATGGCTTACGAGGCAGTCCTGCAGCTTCAGGGAAGGATCCCCACCCATATTTTCCTTCAGGCCGGAGTGGGAGCCATGGCCGGAGCAATGGCAGCTTTTTTTTCAGAGTTATATCCGGGGAGCCAGCGCCCTGTCATCACCGTTGTGGAGCCGGACAAGGCGGATTGTATCTATCGTACGGCCAGTGCGGCAGATGGAAGGCTCCATAAGGTTTCGGGAAGCCTTGCTACCATCATGGCCGGTCTGGCCTGCGGGGAGCCATGTACCATCGGTTGGGAGATCCTTAAACGATGCGGGGATAATTTCGTGTCCATGCCAGATCCGGTGGCGGCCCGAGGAATGAGGATTCTGGGAAATCCTCTGGGCAGCGATCCCAGAGTGATCTCGGGAGAGAGCGGGGCGGCCGCCTTGGGGTTTGTGGCGGAGGTTCTTACGCAGAAAAGGCTGGCTGGGCTGAAAAAACAACTGAAGCTGGATGAAAATTCCAGGGTGCTGTGTTTTTCCACAGAAGGCGATACGGATCGGTGTAATTACCGCCGGATCGTATGGGACGGGCTATGGTCGGACTGTGAGGCGAAAACAGACGCTCCTACTATGCCCTAGACGCTGGCTGCTGCATACAAAAATTATTCGGTTTTTTGGATACTTGACAAATACAAGGGAAAAACACTGTGCTATACTAGGAGCACTAAAAAATGTGAGCCAAAGGCGAAGCATGAACATGGTGCAGTATGGATTATCAATTTTAAAAGGAGGTTCTTATGAAACAAAAAAATCGTAGCTCTTATGCATACAAAATACAGATGCCCCCATCTGGGAAAGCACCAGATCTGGACAACGGAGCGTTGGAGGGTGTGGAGAACCTGACGCGCAAATTCTTGGATATCCCGTATGATACCCAGAGTAAGCGACAAAAGCTGGATATCTATCTTCCAGACTCCGGGGACGGCCCGTTCCCTGCCATTATTTTTCAGCATGGCGGAGCCTTTTATGCAGGAACCAGAGACGACGGGCAGGCAAATCTGGTCATCCAGGGATTAAAGCACGGATATGCCGTGGTTTGCGTAGGCCAGCGGCTTGCGGGAGAGACCCAGTTCCCATATCCTTTATTTGACTATAAGGCCGCCATCCGTTTCCTCCGTGCCAATGCGAAGCAGTATCTGCTGGATGCAGATCGTTTTGCGGCGGCAGGAGATTCCTCTGGGAGCTATTACGCCATATTTGCGGCCGCAACTCAGGATAACCATATGTTTGAGGATCTTTCCCAGGGAAACGAAACCTTCAGCAGCAGTGTAAAAGCCGTTGTGGATTGGTTTGGAAATTGCGATATGCAGACTCTGGGGCTGGAGCGGGAAGCGCTGATGAGCGATCCGGCTCATGAAAAAACGGAATGGGATCAGCTAAACAGCATAATCCAGGAGAAAATGTATGGGGCCAGGGCAACACAACTAGCCGGCCTGATGTTTTTTGCAAATCCGTTGAATTTCATTACAGAAACCTTCCCGCCCATCTATATCTTTCATGGAAAAGCGGACACCGTGGTGCCCATTACCCAGTCCTATGCGCTGGCAGAGGTGGTGAGCGGCATTTGCGGAAAGGATCGTGTGGTGATGGATGCGGTGGAGGATCTTGAGCATGCAGACCCTCGTTTCTGCGAAGGAGAGTTGCAGAAGAAGCTTTTCACATTCCTGGATCAGCATTTAAAGTGAGAAAAAATTGATTGGAGGAGGAGAAAATGGAAAATACGAAAAAAAACAGGTTTTCTGGCTATGGCGTAGCCATTGGCTGCGCGATCATCATGTTTTGCCACTTCGGCTGTCTGAGCATTATTGCAGTCATGACACCCCACTTTCTGCAAAGATTTGGATGTCCGCTGACCGCCATACAGGGCTCCTCATCAGTGGGAACCTTAAGCGGAGCCCTGATCCTTTTGACGGTGGGGCCGGTTTTGAAAAAGCTAAAGCCCCGCGGCGCTATGGTAGTGGCCACCCTTGCCTATCTGATTTTCCTTTCCATCAATGCGTTTGCCTATGCGCCATGGATGCTGTATGTTTCCAACGTCGTAGGCGGATTTATGATCGCATATGGAACCCATGTAACCTGCACGGCTGTGATAAACCGCTGGTTCATTGCAAAGCGTAGCACGGTGATCGGCCTTGTGGTAGGCGGCTCTGCTTTCGGTGGCGCTCTCTATATGTACCTTGCAGGAAATATGGTAGGCCGTATCGGGCAGACAAAAACGTATCTAATTCTTGCCATCGTTCCGGCCGTGATCTGCTTCCTGTGCGAGCTGTTTCTGATCAGGAATGATCCGGAGGATGTAGGGCAGAAGCCTTTGGGCTGGGAAAATGCAAAAGCAGAGACAACGGCAAGAACTGAGGATGACGGAAAAGCCCTGACGCCTGGGGAGGCCCGCAGAATCCCGGCCTTTTGGATGATGCTGATCGCCATTTTCCTGGGAACCATGCTACTGAATGGCTTTACCTCTTTTGCAGCTACCTTCTGGACGAGCAAGGGAGTTGCGGCGGCCTCTGCGGCCACTTATTCCAGTATCTATGCGCTTTTGGGCGGTATCGTCTCCATGGTGGCGGGAGCTGTTGCGGATAAGCGGGGGCTGAAATCTTATTTGTTCCTGATCTTTGGCTGCTATTTTATCGGAATTTCCATGGCCATTCTCTGGGGAACGATTGCGCCGTTTCTGCTGGTGCTTGTGTTAAATATTATATTTGTATCGGCCGGCAATCCAATCCAGGGTGTAAGCTCCGTCATGACCCTTCCGGTATTCGGACCCAAGGCGGCCGACAGTATCAACGGTGCGCTGGTATCGGCTTCTAACTTTGGATTTGCTGTATCCTCTGTAGCCTTTGGCGCGATTTACGATCTGACGGGAAGCTTTATCCCCATGTTCGGTCTGCTTTTAGTCATGTCCGTGATTGTTCTTACGCTTTTGCTTTTGTCTCTGGGCTCCGGGCGGAAGGCGCGGATGGAATAATAAATACGCCGCAGGAATAATAGAAACTGACAAAGGTGTCAGAAGAGTAAACAACTGATATGTACCCTCTTTACTGGATAGCCAGTGAAGGGGGTATTTTTATGCGTTACTCATATGCGTTACTCATATGAGTCAATGTCACTAGTGTACTGGCACATTGATAATTGAATCAATATATAACTTGTGCTATACTGTAAATAGGAATATAAACAGTAATAGTGGAGGTTATATTATGGCACG
>CAVGED010000066.1:0-49362 GCA_963628035.1 Paludibacteraceae bacterium | reverse complement strand
GAACCAAGGATGCTCGGGTTAAACTTGTGTCTTTATACCCTGAGCTTTAGCTTAGGGTATATAAGTTTAATTATCATTGTGCCAATACACTAGTTATAATCCCTTTTAACTCCTGATCCATATCTGCTATTTGTACCACATAATACAAGAAAAATGTTTTTTTCAAATATGGATATTTTTCACTTAGCCGTTTCAATTCAGCTATTGCGTTCATTCTATCTCCTAGCATGCTATATAATACAGTCAGCAGATAATGATTATCTAAAACATATTCCTTTCCATTTAAAACAATTCCCTTCATCCTCTTTAACATACTTATATTGCCATTAAATGGAATTTTCAAAAGATCCTTTACTTGTTTTAACAATGCGGATGTTTTCCCCTTGTCATTTTCCCTCAACTTGCCTATTCCCTCGGTGAATTTTTCTACTTCCTCATTGTATTTCAAGTAAAATCTCGCTGCTTCTATAACCTCAGATATGCCTGGAATATAGACCCTATATGTCGGAAACCCATAATAAGACATATCTTTAATATATAGTAAATATCCCAAGCTTTTAATGCGTGTAACTAATACATTGAATATCTGTTCATTACTATTCACTTCTTCTGCAAACGCATTTTTCCATTGTCTGGTTGTTTCGTTTTGGCAAAAAAGTACTTTATATGGCACTTTTCCTGCATTGCTTAGAACAGAATTCTGATATTCTTCATTATCTTCTATATTTTTTTCTTGATAAATGTCAAACATATTTTCCATGTATTTATGAAACCTAAAATCAACTTTTCTTCCTTGAAATGTCTCCGTTACACACCTTTGCAAGCATATATCTAAATCTAAATCCGCTCCCATAACAAATAAATAATTTTCTTTTACCTTGTCCCACAAAACCAATCCTAACACAGGATAAACTCCTCCATCTGTGCAGTCTATCACATCCCAACCATATCCCATTCTTTTAACTTCACATAATACTTCATATGAATCCAATCCCTTGAGTTCTTCTTCAGATATGCGGAATACCTTCATTTCATCCGCATAGATTTTCTTCCTTGCATTGCGCTCAAAAATTTCAAATATTCCCTGTACAGCAGCTTCATGAAACGTATTTCCAGCACACAAGCCATTTGTCATACAATTCATGTCTAAAAACCACTCCGGCAAATCAACTTTTTTATTTTCAATATAGTTAATATATGTGGCTTTCTTATATACTCTTTTTCTTGCCACATGATAATTTCCTATATCTATATTTGAGTGAATATGTTTTAGACCCAAACACAATTCCTCCTGTGTATTATAATACTCATTCTCATTTTCTTGGTGAAACTCAGAATACAAATTCTCAATCAGCGTACCGCTTTGCAGACGTTCCATAAGTTCTCCATATGCGCTGGCTCTCGCATATTCTTCTGAAAAGCCCTTTCCATTAACCCCCACTCCATCAAGGCCATCTATTTCTATTCGTACAGAATACCAATAATTTTTATGACATATCTTTTCTTTTTCTATTACATTTATACCAATTACATCAAGTATATCTTTAATTCTATTAATAGTATTTTCTGGCAATGCGTCTTTTCTTGTTTTCATTTACTCAAATCCCCTTCTTTCGATATTCTACCCTTATCATAAAACACCATTCTAATTTATTATTGAAATCACTCCAGCAATGCCATAAGCCACTTACCCCCTCACCCCTCTCATCGTCTCAAAATCATCCCACTGCTCCCCAGACACGCACACATCAAAAGTGGCTTTCTTTATAAAGTTCACACTATACATAATGACTTCACCTTCAAATGTCCCATACGGAATGTACACTTTCAATACCGTCTCATTCCCGCTCTTACTTACTTTATATTTCCAATCAAATTTTTCGTCCGCAACATCATTATAGAATTGACATACATACCGTCCGTTTTCTTCCGTGAAAGAAGCATCAAGTCTTTTCAAATACCATTCTTCCGAGAAACAATCCATATGGTAATGCATACGAATTATCAAGCCTTCTAGCCACTCTTCCCGGGAAAGCTTAAACCTTATTGAAATTTCAAAAACCTGCTTTTTACTTCCTTCACAAGTAACCTCAAAGTTCTCGTGATTATAATGAAAAAGCTGCTTTCTTTCTTCCTCCAACTGCTCAATTCTTTTCGAATCATATTTTATCATCCCTGCAAGCCAAGCATTATAATTTCTTGAAAAGTGATGCTTCGCAGATTGCAAAAACGGAAAAACCCTCCGTTCAAAATACGGATTATCCTTCATTGCAATCTTCTCTTTTAAGGCATACACAAACGTTTCCGGACAGAAATCCGGAAAGATTTCGAATATCAGCTGAATAACATTATACAACTCCAGAACTGCTCCCATCTCATCAATTCTATTTAATAAGATTTCAAAATCAATATCATATTTTTTCACCGTACAGTATATATCCAGCAGGGGCTGTAGCATAAAGACCTTTCCGAGTTTCATCAGTATATAAATCTCCATCGTTAACTGATGTAGCCAAAAATGAATTGCATAGTGAATCACTCTATCATACGGATCCATAAGAAACGGCTCCATACCCAACAGTTTCTGATGCGCAGCTCTGTTCCACACATAATCCGTAAATTGCGGATAATGGCATGCTGGGCTAAATACACTTCCATGCACTTCAATCTGCACCGGATACAGATTCGAAACCCGCTTTGAAAATACCAAGTGATTCTCCCTGATACGTTCCAACCACTTATCTTCATCTGTATCACAAATAAAACCTTCTTTCAATAAATACCTGCCTATCTCTATCACATCGCACTTCTTCACTATAATATCAATATCACTGGACTTCCTTTCATGGATATCACCATACAAATCCTGCGATGTAAAAATACCTTTCATAAAGATAATCTTTTCACCAAAAGCATTTATCAGTTTTTCAATATACACAATCTGTTTCTCATGTACCTTCTTGAAGATAGCCTCTCTGCATATCTCGACAGGCTCTTTTGTCTCATCTCCATACCCTATTGTCGCCATAGAAGACTTTAATTTATCCAGATCCAGATTATCGGTATGTGTTGTGAAATAATCATAGATTTGATCTTTCAGCAAAGAAACCATCAGCATTTCCCCCTTCTGCATTCCCTGTATTATCCGTACCGTTTTCTTTTCCTACATAATAATCTATTTTTAGCATTATGTCAATATATATTTCAGTAACTACTGAATATCATTTCTAAAATTTCATAAAAAAGAAGACGGCCTGTCCAAACACTTTCCCAAAAGGAACGTTTCAACAGACCGCCTCCTATTTTTCCAAATTCTTCTTTCTTTACACCATGACATATCAGACTATAGAAACTCTCTCAGCAAGAAATTCCTATCTAAAATCTACCAGTCTACAGCCAATTGACCTGGCAGCAACCCGGATGTATTCCGAAAGTTTCTTCGCCTCTACAGTCACTACACATGGCTTCTTCCATCTCTTCATTCTGCTCCTCCTTTCCCACTACTTGAAAATTTACTTAATATGTCGCAAACGGCATCAAAGTACTCTTTATTGAGGCTATATAATATAGTTCTCCCACGGTTTCTCGTCTTAACCATATTTGCCTTAATCATTAACGATAGGTGATAGTATGCATTTGTCCCGGTGAATCCCAGTTGTTGTTCGATATCCCGTATCGTCACCTCCTCCATCTGCGCAATCAACTCCAATATTTCAATCCGATTCTTCTCCGACAGGGCATTTCCGAACACGTCCAGTCCCGGAAGCTGATTCTCATTGATCAAATAATCCAACGCAGCCAGGTAATCGCTCCCAAGAACCAATATTGCTCCCTGTTCATTAAGAAAATACTTGATACAGTCCCTGTTTACCAGGCAGAAGGATATCACTATATTGGAAAAAGAACTGAGATCCGTCTCCTGGAATCCGCCCATCAACAGCTTTTTCGCCACACTCTCAAAGTCAAATTCCTGTTGCAATCTCATCATATACTTCTGCTTTCTCCCGTACCACTGTCCCAGTATGGTTTCCTTCGCTGCCAGTTCACATGAAAGCTTCTGTATCGTAGCAGCAGGTTCCAGAAAAAAAGCATACAGCCCACTCTTTACATCACTACTATAGTTTGATTCCTTTACAAGTCGCCCTGCTGCAACTACTGACTTCTTACATTCCAGCAATTTTTCTTCTGCTATTTCCGGGAAATAAAACCTTAATAAATTTCGTTCCACCCGATCATAATCTAATAGTTCTGACTGTACTCTTGCCAGATTGTAATCTCCCGTAAATTCATTTTCATAAGGTTCGTGATAGAAAAAGGACATAAAACACTTATTATTTTCTTTCAAATAGAAAAATGGCAGCACATCCTCTGATATGGTATATTCCTCCAGCAGCTTATTGTAATACTCTGTATCCTCGTTGTATTTATTATAATTAATTGCCCGCTTCACAAGATCGTCCTTATTAAAATACAACACAAAAAGGAAAAACAGATCATATATATAGCCCGGTTCCTTTATAAATTGAATCTTTTCCATAAACGCACACTTTCCTAAAGCTTTGACAAAGCAACTTTTTCTTATTATACTATATCTCTTTTTTTAAATCTACTCAAACTCAAATATTTTATAATATTTTTAGTGATTATTAAATTTTACTATGGAAATTTGCTCAATAATATTATATACTAAAGGTACATTGCTTCACCACATTCAGTCCCGACACAGCCAAGCAGAGTACGTAATTCCTGAAAACACACTGCCAAGGAGTACGCCATGTTCACTTTATATATAAAAGCCCCCTTTCAATCCACGTTTGCCGTCAAGACAAATTGCAAGTCTCTTGCATCTGTCTTACAGTTATGGTTCGGAAGGTATATTAGCTTTTCGGAGAAACCTGCAGATTTTTCCATTCGTGCGACGTTCCAGAAGAACACTTACGAAGTACAGGCTTCCGACTTCAACTGCACCACGAAATCTCCGCTGCAGGTTATCCATGATTATATCTTTGAGCATGTCCGGTATGACAATTCCGTATTAGCGCTCCATGGTGCAGCAGTATCTTGGAATGGCAGTGCATACCTCTTCCTTGCAGCCACCACAGGAGGAAAATCAACGCTTGCCGCTTATTTGTCCGCCAATGGTTTTGGTTATTTAACGGATGACTGTATCCTGTTGGATCGTAACACCCTTCATATTCATCCATATCCCAAGCCCATCCACCTTCGGCCGGGCGGGTATCAGGTGTTGGAAAAGTATGGATGCGCCCCTGCCTGCACCTGTTCAGGAACTGCTTCCGACAGACGTTTTATATACACCCTGGAAAATACTGTTGATACAGCACTCCCGCTGGCACATATTTATTTTATTAAAAGGACAGAACACGAGAATCAGACAATGGCAATGGACACCTCCGAACGCATCTTTGAACTGATGAAAGCTCCTGCTGTCGTTTATCCTATAAATGGTGAATACCTGAAGCTTCTCGCCTCAATATCCGGTATACCCTGTAGCCGTTTACAATACAGCAGCCTGAATTACATCACAGACACCATAAAGAAAGAAAGGAACTGATACGATGCTTTATGTAAAAAACAATGACATGGAATACATCTCTATGGACGAATCCTCTCTCGCCGTTTTCAACCCGGAGAGCCGCGACACTCATCTCTTTGATGAGATTGGAATCGATATTTTAACCATATTGGATGAGCCTTGTGATTTGGAAGTTCTTCTTGAAAAACTTTGTTCCATCTACCATGCGAACGTGGATGACATACGTAGCGATGTGGAAGAATTCCTTACTGATACTATTTCCAAGGGGATTGTAAAAGCATTATGAACATAAAAACGATCTATGCCGAAATTACAAACAGATGTAATCTGAACTGCCATACCTGTTACAACCGTTCTGGTCGCAACCATGTCACGGCGGAACTGTCCGCGTGCCAACTTGAGGATATCATTCGCCAATTTCTCTCCTATGGCCTGGAACGCTTTCTTCTTTCCGGTGGGGAACCCACCTTGCATTCACAGTTCGATTCCATTTTGAAACTCGTAGATCGTTATCCGCAGATTTCTTTTGGAATTGTTACCAATGGTACAACCGCCTGTCAGAAGCTGTCAGCATACTTAAACACCCGCCGCAATCTCTCTGTGCAAATCAGCCTGGACGGCTCCTGTGAGGCTGTGAATGCACGAACGCGTGGCAAAGATCACTTTGGCAAAGCAGTCTCATTCGTCAAGTCCCTGCACACTCCGGCGAATAAACCGCTTCTCAAGATGGTGATCTCCCAGCAGAATTTTCCCGATATAGAGAATTTCTATCGTCTTGCCCTTACCTTGAACTGTGTCCCGGAATTTGCATTTATATACAAGTCCGGCAACGGTTCCGACGATTGGACAGATAAATCCCTGACGGCGCAGCAGAAGCTGAAGGCACTGAAACTGATAACCCGTTTGAATCAGGAAACCGGAACAAATGCAGTTCTTCCATTATGCACAAACTCATGCTCTTATGTCTCCGGGCTCAATGACTTATCCTTATGTGTAAAAGTGGATGGTTCCATCCAGCCATGCCAGGCTCTGTATGACAACGGTTTTTCGATTGGAAATGTACTCCACTTCAATGCCACTGAATTCATGGACAAACTGCAACAATTAAACCACCTTGCCATTGCACGGAGCCACACAGATTACGGATGTCAGCGCTGTCTGCTCAACGATGGCTGTGGAAGAGGCTGCATGGCTGCAGCCGTATACATAAATGGCGATCCACTTTCCAATGATGGCGATTGCGAGTACCGCAAGTTGCAGTTTTTAGCATTTTTAAGATAAAAAAGCCTAATGCGCAAGGCCCATCATATTTACCGCCCGATCTGTTATCCCTTCTACACAGAAGATTTCCGTAATGGAATAAATTCAAGCTTACTAATATCAGTTTGATTTATTCCTGTGCGCTCCGCATGTTCTTTTTGTGTAAAATCCTTGCGTCTACCATTGCACGGATGACATCCATTTCTGGTTGAATATTATCCCATTCCTTTTTAAATTCTGGATCTTTCAATTGTTCATTTAAAAGTTCTCTAAATTCACTCATTGTGTTCCCTCTCTTTTCCAAAAATCTTTTCGGTATTTTTTAGCGTCTTTCCCTCTCCTGTCATTTAATTGTTACCGCCTCTTAATTGCCGAATTTCTTCCTGCAAACGAGTTATTTCCTCTTCAGCTTGCTCCGCCCGCTGACGCTCGCGCTCTGTGTTCGCACGTTCCTCTTCTCTGCCTTCCGCTCTGCCTTCTTCCCTGCCTTCCGCTCTGCCCGCTTCGCGGCCTTGGGTATACAGTGTCCTCATATGCTTTTTCTCGTTATACTCCGTTAAGATCATATGCTGCACCTCCGATTTCTCACTCAGCAGTATATCCTTTAATACACCGCGCTCAATACAACAGTCTATGGCCTTCTGGAGCGCTTCCTGCATGTACTATACGAAATTTTATATACTGTTTCAATACCTTTTTGTGAAGTTTCGCATTTTTGTGAAAACCCGCCAAAAAGAGGAAGGCCCTGGAGACAAAAAGCGGCTCTGGTACTGCTAAAAATCCAGTACCAGAGCCACTTTATCGCATTCGTCAATATTTACAAATTTCTTTCCGTCTACCCCAGCCGCTGCATCTGGTCGACAGCCACCGAGCACACCATAGCTCCGGCCGCCGTGTTCATTCCATGCATCTTATTGACAGACTCCATAATCATCTTCCGCCGCTCCGCTCCGGCCACGATGGCGATGATCTCCTTCTCCGCCTGAAGCGTAATTCCGTAGAAGGTGGCCGATTCCTCCGATCCCGCCCAACGGGAGCGGATAATGGTGCCTCCTCTGGCTCCGGCTGTCCGGGCGGTATTCATAACCTCATCGGTATGCCCTTGATTTACAACGATCAGTATCAGGCTGTGATCCTCATCCAGCTTCTGTTCCATATTCTCTGCTCCTTTCTCATTCTTCTGCTCACTCTCGCGCATAAGCACTGCTGCCGCCAGGGTATTTAAAGCTGTCAGCGGTGTGGAAAATACAATTCCCTTGGCATGCACCGAAGGCTCTTCCTCCTCACGCAGCTGCCACAGCAGCCGCTGCGCCTTCTCTTCTTCTCCAAAGCTTAGCAATATATCCCGCTCCGTACTTCCGGCTCCCAGAATATCCAGAAGATCCGAAGCGGCCGTCCCTCGCCCCACCGTCTGAAAATGGCAGGTGAGTCCGTGCATTCCATAGAAGCGGGTCAACTCCTTGCCCTGACCGCGCTCCACGATAGACATCAATATTCGTACTCCTCTTTTTGCCATGCTATGTCCTCCTTTCGAAAGCCCACGGATTGCTCCATGCTTCGCATTCCCGCAATCCTACCTACATTCGCATATCGCCCCATCGCATTGCTCTGTGGCTTTTATGCTCATGCAGGTTAGCGTCTCTCATGGCCATACGCTTACGTGTGCAAGCACCCGTCGCGTCTGTCCATGGAGACCGGGCTTTATATTTAAAGTTCGTCAAAGTATACAATTCCATCCACCAGATCGGTAAGCGGTATCTGCATCTGTTTCTTCTCTGCCCGGCTGCGCAGCTTGCCCACAAGCCCAAGCACCTGGATGGTCAGAAGCGGCGTCATAGCCACCATTGCCACGATTCCAAAGGCGTCTGTGAGGATATTTCCACCCACAGCCTCGCAGGCTCCCATAGCCAGCGGAAGCAGGAAGGTTGCTGTCATAGGACCGCTGGCCACCCCGCCGGAGTCAAAGGCGATACCCGTATAGATCTGTGGAACGAAAAATGTCAGAACCAGCGAAATCGCATACCCCGGTATCAGGAACCACAGAATTGAGATCCCCGTCACAATCCGAAGCATGGCAATTCCCACGGATACCGCCACGCCCACAGAAAGACTCTTCTGTATGGAGCTCTGGGAGATCGATCCGTTGGAGACCTCCTCCACCTGCCGGGTCAGCACCTGCACTGCAGGCTCCGCCCGGACAATAAAGTAACCGATCACAATCCCGATGGGAACCAGTATCCATTTATGACTTCCCGAAGCCAGGGATGAGCCAATATACTCACCCGCCGGCATGAATCCCACATTCACGCCTGTCAGGAAGAGCACCAGGCCCAGGTATGTATAGACCATACCCAGCAGGATCCGTCCGATCTGGTGCTTGTGAAACCTTCGAAAGATAAGCTGGAACAGGAAAAACAAACATGCAATGGGAATCAAAGCCACCGCCACCTCCCGCATATAGACAGGAAGTGCTCTTGCAAATTCTGCTGCCGCCGCACGTGTCGATGAAAGCTCCGTCAACTGCACCGGAACATACACCGCGTCATCCGGCTGATAGAATACGCCCAGCAAAAGTACGGACAGGATCGGACCGAGACTGCACAGAGCAATCAAGCCAAAGCTGTCACTGCTGCTGTTCTTATCGCTTCGCACAGACGCCATACCGATTCCGAGAGCCATGATAAAAGGCACCGTGATGGGTCCGGTAGTCACACCGCCTGCATCAAAGGACACCGGAATGAAGATATCCGGCGTAAAGATCATCAGGATGAAAATAATGCTGTAGAAAAAAAGTAACGTATATGATAACGGAATCTTCAAGAGCATACGAAGCTCCGCCACAACCAGGAATATTCCAACTCCGGCTGATACCGTCAAAAGCAGCACCAGATTCGGGATGGCCGGCACCTGTTCCGCCAGCACCTGCAGATCCGGTTCTGCCATAGTAATCAGAAAACCTAACACAAAGCAAGCCAGCAACGGGATCAGAATCCGCTTTGCCTTGCTCATCTGGGCACCGATTCCTTCTCCCATGGGGATCATGGACATATCCACCCCCAGTGTAAAGAGACCCATCCCCAACACCAGAAGCAGCGCTCCAAACAGAAACAGGATCAGAGCTGCCGGGGACAGAGGTGCGATGGATATACTAAGCAGCAGTACAATCGCTGTGATGGGCAATACGGACACCACCGATTCACTCACCTTTTCCTTCAACAATTCACGATAATTCAATCACATCTCTCCTTTCTTGTCATCTGCCTGCCATTCCAGGATATCTCCCGGCTGGCACTGCAGTGCTTCACAGATTTTGTTCAAAGTTTCAATCTTGATGGCCTTGGCTCTGCCATTTTTCAGGATGGAGATATTGGCCATGGTGATCCCCACCCGCTGGGACAGCTCAGTGACGCTCATCTTCCGCTTTGCCAGCATTACATCTATATTAATGATGATCATATCGTCCCTCCTAAATGGTCAGCTCGTTCTCTTCCTTAAGCTCTGCCGCCGTTTCCACCAGCCGTGCCAACGCCAGGCACAGAACGCCCAGCCCACAGGCAACGAACACCATGAAAAAGAGCTTCACTGCAGCAATCCGAACCAGCAGTCCAAAACAGACAAGTGTAACGCCTGCTGCCAGCATCAAAACTGCCGCCAGAAACGCCAGCAGCGCAATATTTCTCATGGAACGGGCATTTTTACGGCAAAAGCTGTTGTCATTTCCGATTCTTGTGCATATCCTCCAGAACTCCCACAGAGCAAGATAGCACAGCGCTCCAATTACCCAGACAACAATAAGCCCCGGCCATTTCAATGCTGCTGCACGCGGCACGATCCCCGTATATCGGTTCACCAGCTCCGGTGCGTACCAGAGGAAAAATATGGCCCCGACCGCCGCCACAATGACGGCAAAGAACTTCAATCCGTCCGCTATCCGTTTCTGTTCCATGAAAACTACCTCCGCTAAGTTTCTCTTTTTCCGCATTTTTTGTTTACACAATGCTTTCTTTCACGTATAATTACAGTATAGCAGAATGGGGGAACAAGTACAATGCAATTTGAAAATTTTATCAGATTATATGAAAATAAGCCTTCGGGTTACTGTCCCTGCATCATCGATACGCAGGGGGAACTGTATGAATGTCCAAACGGGCATCTGAACGCGCTGTTTTCCTTAGATAAGGAGCATCGCACGCTGTCAGAGGTGCCCGCAGACATGTCACCGTTATTCTATATGATCCACAAGACCGGTGCTGTCGCTGTGGATTACGAGGGGCAGATTTACGATGAACGCATAACCCCGCCCCAGCAACAGGCTCTGGATGCCTTATACCGCCATGGTCTGATTCTGGCGAAGCCGCAGAACATACATAAGATGATCCGCTTGTAACGTATGCTGCATAGCAGTTAAGCCCATGCCATTCACATGCCGATCTGACTGAACCGTCACTCAAAGCTTGTATGTCATTTCATGCCATTCTTCATTGCCCCAGGTGGATTCTGAGATCCCCTGATCCACAAATCCCATTCTTTGATACATCTGCACCTTTCCCTCAAGACACGTAAGGATCAGAAGCTGCCTGCCGTTTTCCTTTTCCCGGCGAGCATATTGGGATACGATGGCCTTGGCCAGCCCGCGCCCGCGATATTCCGGCAGCACATCCAGGCCAAGCAGCATGACATTCTTTCCCTTCGGATCGTACAGCGTTTCATCCGTAAAGAACTCATCCCGGAAGATACTTTCCTCTGTGGCTATGCCATTGAGAAATCCAGCAATCCTTCCGGTTGCGCTGTCCACCGCCACAAGGAACAGCTCCGGCACCGCCGCTATACGCCTCTGCATACTCTCCCGTGAACATGCCTCGTGAGGCGGGAAGCAGATCTGCTCGATCTGCACCGCCTGTTCTGTCTCCTCTTGCCTTATCCCGCGGAACTCAAATTGTTCCGCTATCTCTATTGCTTCCATTGTTCCTCCATATATTTCCGAACAGCGATCATCGTTTCTTTACATATTTCCAGTCAGCGATCATCGTTCCTCTACATATCTCCGTATATCCGACGCATTCACATACTTCCTGGTCTGATCGTTCTCTACTACCACCAGCGTCGGTGCCTGCATGACACCGTATTTTCTTGCCAGCTCCATGTTCTCCTCGGCATCGATAAGTTCATATTGCTCCCCGGAAAGCATCTCCTTCGCCATGGCGCAGTTCGGGCACCGCTTGGTGGTAAAGAGATACTTCACGTTCTCCACCGGCTCGATCTTCACATCGTCCTTTGATACCGTCACAATGTTGGTACGCACCCTTTTCAGGCTGGAATGCTCCACATCATAGAGCTTGCGGTTCTTGTATTCCTGGGACTTGCCGTCATTCCAGTTCTGCACCGGACGGTAATAGCCGGTGATACGGCTGTATACCTCGGCAGGCTTCCCGCAGGTGGGACATGTAAAATGCTCGCCGCTGATGTAGCCATGCTCCCTGCAGATGGAATAGGTGGGCGACATGGTATAATAGGGCAGCCGATAGTTCTCTGCGATCTTTTTCACCAGGCTGGCTGCGGCCTTCCAATCCGGCAGCTTTTCACCCAGAAACGCATGGAACACGGTTCCGGAAGTGTACAGTGTCTGCAGCTCGTCCTGGATATCCAGTGCGTCAAAGATGTCCGCCGTGTAGTCCACCGGAAGGTGGGAGCTGTTGGTATAGTAAGGCGTATCACCCTCCTTGCCTGCGGTGATAATATCGGGATAATGCTTCTTGTCATGCTTCGCCAGGCGATAGGTAGTGGACTCCGCCGGAGTTGCCTCCAGGTTGTAGAGATCCCCATACTTCTCCTGGTAATCGGACAGCCGCTCACGCATATGGTTCAGCACATCCATGGTAAACTGCTGGGTCTCCTCATGGGTCAGATCCTTCCCCAGCCAGTTGGCGTTGAGTCCCACCTCGTTCATACCGATAAGACCGATGGTGGAGAAGTGATTCTCAAAGGTTCCCAGATACCGCTTGGTATAGGGATACAGTCCCTCATTCAGCAGCTTGGTGATCACGCCCCGCTTGATCTTCAGGGAGCGGGCAGCGATATCCATCATCCGGTCCAGACGATTGTAAAAATCCTCTTCATCGGTGGCCAGATAGGCGATCCGCGGCATATTGATGGTCACAACGCCCACAGAGCCGGTGCTCTCCCCGGAGCCGAAGAACCCGCCGGACTTCTTGCGGAGCTCCCGCAGATCCAGACGCAGGCGGCAGCACATGGAGCGTACGTCGCTGGGCTGCATATCGCTGTTGATATAGTTGGAAAAATACGGTGTACCGTATTTGGCAGTCATCTCAAAGAGCAGACGGTTGTTCTCTGTGTCGGACCAGTCGAAATCCCTGGTGATGGAGTAGGTGGGAATCGGATACTGGAAGCCTCTTCCGTTGGCATCACCCTCGATCATAGTCTCCAGAAATGCCTTGTTTACCATGTCCATCTCTTTCTTGCAGTCCTTATACTTAAAATCCATCTCCTTGCCGCCCACGATGGCGTTAAGCTCCGCTAAGTCATTGGGGACAGTCCAGTCCAGTGTGATGTTGGAGAAGGGCGCCTGGGTCCCCCAGCGGCTGGGCGTGTTGACGCCGTAGATAAAGGATTCAATACACTTCTTCACCTCACTGTAAGAGAGGTTATCCGCCTTGACAAAGGGTGCCAGATATGTATCAAAGGAGGAAAACGCCTGGGCTCCCGCCCACTCATTCTGCATGATTCCCAAGAAGTTCACCATCTGGTTGCATAGCACGGACAGATGCTTTGCCGGAGAAGACGTAATCTTTCCGGTAATTCCGCCCAGTCCCTCCTGGATCAGCTGCTTTAAGGACCAGCCGGCACAGTAGCCGGTAAGCATGGACAGGTCATGGATATGGATATCCGCATTCCGGTGAGCATTTGCAATCTCCTCGTCGTATATCTCCGACAGCCAGTAATTGGCCGTCACTGCCCCGGAATTACTCAGGATCAGACCTCCCACAGAGTAAGTGACCGTGGAATTCTCCTTCACACGCCAGTCCTCCACCTTCACATAGCTGTCCACGATCTCCTTGTAGTCCAGGATCGTAGACTTCATGTTCCGCATCTTCTCCCGCTGCTTGCGATAGAGGATATAAGCCTTCGCCACATCCGTGTACCCGGCCTGCTCCAGCACCTTCTCCACGCTGTCCTGGATATCCTCCACATGAATCTGGGAATTCTGGATCTTATTCTGAAAATCCGCCGTCACACGCAGCGACAGCAGATCGATGATCTCATCGTTAAATTCCTTCTCCGTGGCTGTAAACGCCTTCTTGATCGCTTCACTGATTTTACTTAAGTCAAACCCCGCAATTTCGCCGTCACGCTTTACTACTTCAAACATTTCGTTCCTCCCTTTCCTTTTGCATCTGTTTTGTGTCAGCGTGTTCATTGTACCATATATAGTGTATTAGAGTCAACACCAAAACCAGATATTGTTGTGAAAACCCTATTCCATCAGCCGTCGGAACACCGCCTCCGGTACGAATGCCTTGATATAGATTCCGTTCTCCCGGTATTCCTCCTCCAGCAGTTCCCCGTATTTGCGCACTGCCTGGAGTTCTCCCGCCCGGTCATAGGGAAAGATCCCCTCCAACAGGCGCTTGTCTTCCCGCAGGATCTGTTCCAGCACCTGCTTCAGTTCCGAAAGCCCCTGTCCGGTTCCTGCCGAGATCCTGAGTGTTCGGTCTGCCCGGGAGTCCCGGAACAGCCGGAAGGGCAGAACGTTTCCGGTGCCATCTTGTGGCTGCAATGCTTCCAGCTTGTCCATCTTATTAAACAAGGTAATGACCTTCTTATCCGTAATTCCCAGGCTCTCCAGCGTCTCATACACGATATGCATCTGCTTCTCCATCTGGGGATTGGAAGCATCCACCACATGAATGATAAAATCCGCATACTTGGCTTCCTCCAGTGTACTTCGGAAGGCCTCGATCAAATGATGGGGCAGCTTGCGGATGAAGCCTACGGTGTCCGTGAGCAGGATCTTCTGCCCGCTCTCCAGGGTCAGGCTCCTGGTGGTGGGATCCAGAGTGGCGAACAACTGATCCTCTTCCAGCACCCCGGCGTTGGTCAGTCGGTTTAACAGCGTGGACTTTCCCGCATTGGTATAACCCACGATAGCCGCGATCCTTGTGGGATTCTGGCTCCTCTGGCTTCTGGTCAGTTCCCGGTGGCGCCGCACCTCGGCCAGCTCCCGGTTCAACTGGGCGATGCGGTTCTTGATAAAACGCCTGTCCATCTCCAGCTTCTTCTCTCCCGGCCCCCTGGTGCCGATTCCGCCGCCAAGACGGCTTAAGGACTTGCCAAGCCCCGTCAGACGGCTGAGCCGATATTTTAGCTGTGCCAGCTCCACCTGGATCTTTCCCTCGCTGGTTCTTGCCCGTGCTGCAAAGATATCCAGAATGATCAGTGTCCGATCCATGATCTTGGTATCCAACACATCCTCCATGTTCCGAATCTGGGCCGGGGTCAGTTCATCATCGCAGACGATCCCCGTGGCATCCGTCTCTGTCAGAAGCTGCCGCAATTCTGTAAGCTTCCCGGTTCCAACATAGGTGCCGGGATGAATCATTTCCCGCTTCTGCAGCACTGTCCCCACTACCTCTGCTCCGGCAGTATGCACCAGTTCCTCCAGTTCCAGAAGGGAATCCTCCGCGTCATCCCCCTCCCGCTGGCTCACGCCTACCAGGATCACGCGTTCCTGTAATTGTTCTATTTTTATTGTATCTGCCATGCAACTCTCCTTTTCCGGCAAACTCCTGCACTCTCTTTCCGCCATGAAATCAGCAATTTTTCTTTCCTATTACGAAAGCAAAAAACTGTTCTCAGATACTCTACCACGAGTATACCCAAAAACAGTTTTTTTCTCAACCATTATTTGCTATTCTTTACAGCACGACCCTAACCTTAAACAGATCTCCGTCCACCAGCACCTCGAAAGTCCCCTTCTGGGCCTCCGTGAAGCTCTTGGCAATGGCCAGTCCGAGCCCGGAACCCTCCGTGCTTCTGGCAGCATCGCCCCGCACAAACCGTTCCGTGATCTCCCTGCAGTCGAAGTCCAGTTCGCGGGCGGACATGTTCTTAAGCAGAATTTCCACCTTGCCGTCTGCGCCAAGCCTTGCGATCTCCACGAAGACCCGGCTGCCGGGCATGGCATATTTTTCAATATTCCCAAACAAATTCTCAAAGATACGGTATGTCTTCTGATTATCCAGCAGCCGCACCGTCTTCTCTTCCGGCACCTTCCACCGCACTTCCAGGCTCTGCTGTGCGAACTTATCCTCATGCTCCACGGCAACTTGCTTTATGAGATTCACCACATCTACCTCCATCAGCTCCAGTTGAATGGTGTTGCTGGTGGCCTTGCTGATCTCGAAGAGATCCTCTACCAGCACCTTTAAGCGCAGCGACTTTCTCTCCAGGATCTGGATATAGGCCGCCCGCTGCTCTTCCGTAATATTCGGATCCTTCAATAGCTCCACATAGGTGGTGATGGCGGTCAGCGGTGTTTTCAGGTCATGGGAAACATTGGTGATGAGCTCCGCCTTCATTCGCTGGCTCTTCACTTCGTTCTCCACCGCCTTGCCAAAGCCGCTGCGAATCTTAGTGAGCTCTGCCTTAAAGGGTTCAAACAAGCCCCAGTCCGTCTCATCCTCATAATCCAGTTCCCCCTGCGCGATACGGGCAGTGGCCTGCATTAGGGAACGGTAATTCTGCCCTACCCTGTCATACTGCTTTTTTATCAGGAAAAACAACACCACCGAGTAAATGATCAGCGCGAATATCCCGAAAAACCATAAGAGGGACAAAACCGCCAGCACCAGAAAATTCAGCAATACCACGTTTCGGATGGTCTTTATCCCCTTTTTGCCAAAATCAATATGATTGACTTCGTCTGCAAGCCGCCTCCACTTCCGCCTGCACCATCCCAAGCACTTACTTAAAACCAGATAGATAAGGCTGTACTGGCGCACATATTCCCGGATTCCCAGGCTGAACAGCGGACGCAGGAAGAGCAGTCCCAGATACCAGCCGGTGTATATTGCCAAAACCGCCAGCGTCATCTCCGCCAATGTCGAAATATGCTCCATATTCCCACTTTTTATGACATCCACAAAGTTCTGCAAATCCAGCATATTCACATACTGCACATTGATATCCACAAAGGCGTCATAGACTGCCGGCAGCACAAGAATCGCGAGAATGGCAGCTTCCATCATATACCATTTGCCTCTCCGCTCATAGCTTATGGTCCCGCGCCAGATACGTCTGCTGGTGAGAAGGATCATCACCAGCAGCAATGCCGCCAGTGTTCCGTAATACAGAAGACCGCTGCCGCCTTCGGAATAGCTGTAGGCCTGCTCCCAATATCCATCATATTCATCGATCACCCAGGCACCTGTTACCTGGTGATCCGCATGCATTCCGATTACCGGAAATGCATAAATACTGCCCAAAGTGGCAGCCAGAACCGCTATGACAGCCAGAAATGTTCTTATGCTACGACTGCTTTTCGATCTTGTATCCAATGCCCCACACCACCTTTAAATATTTTGGTTCCTTCGGGTTGATCTCAATCTTATCCCGAATGTTTCTCACGTGTACCATAATGGTATCCGTATTGATCGCTCTCTCATTCCAGACTCTCTCGTAGATCTCCTCCGCCGAGAACACACGCCCCGGATTCTTCATAAGTAATGCCAATATCTTAAACTCTATGGGTGTCATTCTGGCAGGCCTGCCGTCCACCAGCACCTCCACCGTATCCTCGTTGAGCTCCAGTCCTCCGTTGATATAGATCCGTCCGTTCTTCGCCTCCTTGCCTTCCCGGTTCTTGAACCTGGTATACCGACGCAGTTGGGAATTCACCCGTGCCATCAGCTCCAGCAGCGTAAAGGGCTTCGTCACGTAGTCATCGGCTCCGATATTAAGACCCACGACTTTATCAGTCTCCTCAGACTTGGCCGAGAGCATGATCACCGGAAATTCATGGCTTTCCCGAAGCTTCATGGTCATCTTGATTCCATCCATGCGGGGCATCATGATGTCCACGATAGCCAGGTCTATGGGATTATTCTCCAGCACCTTTAAGCCCTCTATGCCGTCCGCCGCCTTATGTACCTGATAACCCTGACTTCTTAAAAATATTTCGATCCCGTCCCGGATCTCTGCATCATCCTCCACCACAAGGACGTGATACTCACTGTGATTGATCGGTTCCATTGTAAGCTGCTCCTTCATTCTTCGTTGCCATTAGTATAACTCTGAAATCCAAAGAAGCGCTACAGAAATTTTGAAAGATTTTCGAAAGAAAGAAAAAAGGCTGCCGAAGCAGCCTATCCTACCATTCCGCCCACCATCCCCGAAGCGATACACAGAATCAGCGTGGTGGCAAAGCGCCCGGCATCCATATCCAGCCCTTTATGAAATATAACAGACCCGATGGCAAGCGCCAGAAAATAGCAGGCGCCCATCACCATGCCCCAGAAGAACTTCCGGCTCTTCATCCGCTTTCCCGCCAGAAGTCCGCCCACAAACCCTGAGACCACATAGATCACCACGATCCCGATGGAAACCGCACTCTCGCCAAGCTGCGCCTTCGCCAGCAAAAGCGTCAGCACCAGCAGCAAAAGTCCTGTGATCACATACATCAGCAGCAGAATCTTCAGTACCGTCAGCAGCATATTTTTCTTTCCCATTCGCCCAATCCTCCTTGTCCTTTCACACTATATGCGAGAGCCTTCCTGAAGATTCCAGGTTTTTTACGCAAAAATATGATGAAGGGGTAGGCAGTGCCTACCCCTCTTCTTCGTCCTGTTTTTCCGGTATCCGTACAAAAATCTTGTTGATCCGGTTCTTCTCCATATCCTCTACCCGCAGGAACACCTGATCCGGTGTCACAACACTCTCGCCTACCGTCGGCAGATGATCCAGAAGTCCGATCATGTAGCCGCCGATGGAATCGTAGTCCTCAGAAGTAAGATCCAGATCCAGGGCTTCGCTTAGATCCTCCAGATTCATGGAACCCTGTACCATATATTCGTAGTCGTTGATCTTCTGAAGCGGATCCTCCTCGTCATCATCGTACTCGTCCCGGATCTCGCCCACGATCTCCTCCAGAAGATCCTCCAGCGTGATAAGTCCGGCGGTAGCGCCGTATTCGTCCAGCACGATGGCGATATTGTTGCAGGACTGCCGCATCTCGATCAACAATTCCGCAGTATTCTTATGCTCATACGTATAATAAGGCTTCCTCAGGATATCCCGCACTGCAAAATGCTCCCGATTCTCACACAGAAGCAGATCCTTCATATTGATAATACCGATCACGTTGTCTGTGGAGCCTTCGTACACCGGCAGCCGCGTGAAGTGATCCTCCCGGAAGATATCCAGAAGTTCATCGTAGGTACTGTCAATATCCGCAAAGGTCATATCGATACGAGGAACCATGACCTCCTTGGCCTGGGCGTCTCCGAAATCAAACACATTGTTGATCATCTCGCGTTCCTCTGTCTCGATGACGCCTTCCTCGTGGCTCACGTCAACAATGGTTCTAAGCTCGTCCTCTGTCATGGTATTCTGTTCCTTGTTGGGATCCACCCGCAGTATGAACAGGACACCCAAGGCCATCTTATTTACCAGAAAAATAACAGGGGTCAGCAGCTTCATGAGGAAAGAGATAACGCCGGAATAGGCCAGAGCAATGTTGTCTGCATGAATTGTGGCCAGGGTTTTAGGCGATATCTCACCGAAGATCAGAATCAGCAGAGTAATGATGCCGGTGGCAATTCCAACAGCTTTATTTCCCCACAGTCCGATCACAAGAGAAGTTGAGATGGATGAGGCCGACAGGTTCACAATATTGTTGCCTACCAGGATGACACTGAGCATCTTTCCGGAATTGTCCGTGATCTTCAATACACGCTTGGCGCTTGCATTGCCGTTATCTGCCAGAGTCCTCATTTTGATCTTATTGCAGGTTGTCAGTGCTGTCTCTGCCGAGGAAAAGAATCCCGACAAAAGAATCAATACGACTAGAATAATAATTTGTGTGATGTCACTCGCACTTAGGTCCAAGTAAAAATCGCTCCTTTCAGTAGCTTCGTTTATTGTAGCGCCTGTGGTACAGGCATAAAAGTTTAGTTAAAGTCTACTATACTGTAAAATCGTGGAAAATGCAAGGAATTAAGAAAAAATTTAGAATCTTGGATACCACAGGACTTTTCTATGTGGGTAGAAGGAAGGGGTAGGCACAGCCTACCCCTCCATCATATCACCCGCTCTCTGCAGACGATACACGCCATCCTTTTCAATCAGAATGAAAACAAACACACTTTCACTTCCCTGCCTCTGAAGGGGCATAAGGCCATCCTTCAGCAGAAAAGATTCTGCGTTCACGTACGCTTCCATGGAAACCAGGTCAACCCCGTCATAGCTGTAATACACATCCAGAATCGGCACGATCCATACGCGTGTCTCACCCATATAACCATTATGATAGAGGAGTGCTTCCTGCGGCTCGATCTCATACTCCGTGATCGTATACGGACGGTCCTTTGACGGTTCCATCCGGGGTGTGATCATCGCTTCTATCATTTTTCTAAGAATGGTTGTTGTGTCTTCCCGCCGCTCCGTCCGATAGAAGACCACATCGGAACAGGTGGAAAGGGACTCGTATTCTCTGCCCGGAACGATGCTTCGCTGCAGCTTTGTTCCATCATAGTCCGCGTACAATCCCGGCAGACTCTCGCCCAGTTCCTGTTTCAGCCAGGCTTCTATCCATTCGTTATCTTCCATGGCAAGGAATTCCTCCGCATAGGAATAAGTGACACGCCATCTTCCCACACAGCGTACATTGGACAGGAAGATATAGCGGCCGTCGCGTTCTTCCAGCGTTACGATATACTTATCCGCTTTCCCCTTTCTTCTGTACACAACATTGATATGTCCGTCCTTGTCCATGTACTCTTCTTCGACCTCAATATCAATGGCATTGGTGTCCCCATGTTCCATATAATAGGTATCATTCTCCGGATTGTAGATAAGCAAATCCATACCGACCTGGCCGGTTTCCTCCAGCGTGAGATCAAAATACTTTTTTAACACCTCATCCATGGTTTTCCTCGGCACTTTTATAATGTCCAGTTCTCCCCAACCGCCCTGGGAAATCACAAAGTTCCGATCCGCTTCAGTCGTCTCAAGCCCAACGCCATCACAAAACATCTGTTCCAGATTCACACCGCCCGGGGTTGCGTAGAGCGATCGCAGGCAACAGTTTGGCATCCTGTCCATGAAACGGTTTTCGCTCTCATAATCCTGACTGAGATTCCAAAATCCCTCCGGCAGATAAGAACCCGGTATATTTCCGTTTGCTGTCGCATCCACATCGCTGATTTTATCGATGTTTCCATCGGCGTGTATAATGCCGTCTTTGGCTTACGGACGAGCAGTGCAATCCGTTCCTTAATATTCCAATTAATCATCTGTTCCCTCCTCCATCTCCTTCAGCATGGTATACAGTTCATCAATTTCCTTCTGTGAGAGTGCCTGCTTCCTGGTCATGGAACTCACCATGAAGCTGAGACTGCCCTTGTAGACCCGATCAAGAAAGTCCTCCGCCTCCTGCAGTGCCGCATCCTCCCGGAGAATGGCCGGGCAAAAGACCTTCTTACCGCCCCGGATGCTGCTGGTCACTGCTCCCTTCGCCTCCATACGCCGGAGCATCGTCAGCGTCGTGCTGCGATTCCATCCCATACGCTCCTCCAGCCACTCTGTCGTCTCCCGGCCAGTCCGCGGCGCCTTCTCCCAGAGACATTCCATCACGCTCCACTCAGCAGGTGTGAGATTCATATGCTGATTCATCGGTTTCACCTCCTGGTTACATCTGTAAACAAACTATACCATAATTGGTTACATTTGTCAACAATCTTGGAGCAGATAAAAACGGAAGCAAATGCAAAAAAAGTGCCGGCAAGTTCCTGCACGACGCAAAAGTCGCACCTGTACTTACCGGCACAGTCTCTCCAGATAAAGATAACTTTCCTACCCAGCCCCGTCGCAAAGGCACTTACAACACCTATGCTACTGCTTCCTGCGCTGAAACGCCAGTATGATAAACGGCATCGCGGCAGACAATATTACCATAACCATAATAACGATAAATAACGCCAGCATAAAATCACCCCATTTTCTTTTCCTGCAGCAACACTGCCAACGCCTGTTCGCAGGCAGTGTTCATACATTTCATAGTATTTCTTATATCCCCAGATTAAAACGCACACACCAAAAAATCAACCTCTCGTGCAATTTCTTAGCACATTCTTATCAGGCCGGATCAGATGCCCTTCCCAATCTCCGATAAACCACAAAATACATTGTGATAAAGCAGGCCAGCCCGCCGATGGCGTTGGAGATCGGTTCTGCCAGGAAGACACCGCTCACACCCAGTCCAAACCGGGGCAGTGCCAGCGTCAGCGGAACCACGATAAACGCCTTGCGCAGCAGTGAGAAGAATATGGCATGTTTCGAATATCCCAGGGCTGTAAAGGTGGATTGTCCCGCGAACTGGAAGGCCATAAAAAAGAAGCCGAAGAAATAGATCCGAAGCGCCCCTTCGCCCGCCTGTATCAGTGCCGTATCCGTGCTAAAGATCCGAAGCATCATATGGGGATTCACAAACACCACCAGCCAGGCCAGCAATGTGTAGACGGTTGCCAGAATCGCCGTAAAGCGGATGCCCTGCCGGATCCGGTCATAACGCTTCGCCCCATAATCATAGCCAAGCACCGGCTGGGAGCCGCTGGTAAGCCCGCTGACCGGAAGGGACAGGATATCCCGCACCGAATTCAATATAGTCATCACGCCCACGTATAAGTCTCCGCCGTAGATCTTCAGCGTTGCATTGCATGCCACCTGCACCAGACAGTTGGTTCCCTGCATAATAAATCCCGCCATGCCGAGAGACACGATCTCCCTGACAAGCTTTCCATCCACCCGCATACAGCTTCTTCGGATATGCAGAATGGCCTTCGGCCCGGTCAGAAACCGCAGCACCCAGACAGCCGACACCACCTGGCTGATGACCGTCGCTACTGCTGCTCCGCCCACGCCCCAATTCAGGACAAAGATAAACAATGGATCCAGCACCAGGTTCAGCCCGGCTCCGATCAGCATCGTCCCCATGCCGACTCTCGGAAATCCCTGGGCATTGATGAAACCGTTCAGCCCTGTGGAGACCATCACGAAGGGCGTTCCCCACAGATAGATCTTCAGATACGCATCCGCATATACATAGGAAGCGTCGCTGGCCCCAAAGAGATACAGCACCGGCCTCCGAAATATATAGCACAGTCCGAAGATGAACACGGAGCTTATAAGCAGCAGGAAAAAGGTATTTCCCAGGATCTTCTCCGCCCGTTCCTCCTTCTTAGCGCCTCTGGCAATGGAGAACAGCGGCGCTCCGCCTGTGCCGAACAGGTATGTGAACGCAGCGATCAGCGTCGTCAGCGGAAACGCCAGCCCTACGCCGGTGAGCGCTATGCTGCTGGCCTCTGGAAGATGCCCGATATAGATCCGATCCACCACGTTATACAACAGTTGAACCATCTGTGCCAGTATCAGAGGAATCGATTGTGCAATAATATTCTGCCAGACCTTCCCTCTGGAAAAATCATTCGCCATAGTATCCTTCACTTCCATTCTTCTTACAGGTAATCTGAATCTCTTCTCCAGTATACACATTTTCTGCCTGCACTTCAAGTTTCAGACAAAGAAAAAGGACAGCCAGTCGATCTGCTGTCCTCTTTCCAGGAGAAGGTATTTTTACTATGGGGTATAGCAAAAACTATATAATGTATTGGGGGGGTTTTACGGTTATTATTGTATCATGGGTCAACAAATAAGTGTTAATAAAGTTGCACAAAAATTGAGGTTTGTTTTTGTGCAACATTTACAATTCAAAATGTTTTTCTCTTCAAAAATGTTCGTCAGATTGAGTCAAATGCGTCGAAATATGCCGTTTTCGTCCGCGAACCCTCTTTGAATTATTTTCATGGGTATCTGAGCATGAAAAGAAAAGATTTCATTCCAAGCAAAGAAAAAGGACAGCCAGTCGATCTGCTGTCCTCTTTCCAGGAGAAGGTATTTTTACTATGGGGTATAGCAAAAACTATATAATGTATTGGGGGGGTTTTACGGTTATTATTGTATCATGGGTCAACAAATAAGTGTTAATAAAGTTGCACAAAAATTGAGGTCTGTTTTTGTGCAACTTTCACAAGCAAAAATCGCGTCACCAGCAAATTTTTCCGTCAGTTCATGCTGTCACAGCTTCATCGTAAGCTGAATACGCTTCTTCTTTAAATCCACACTTAGAACTTTTACCTCTACAATATCCCCCACACTGACAGCCTCCAGGGGGTGCTTGATATAGCGGTCGCAGATCTGGGAGATATGTACCAGACCGTCCTGGTGTACCCCGATATCTACGAAGGCGCCGAAGTCAATGACGTTGCGGACGGTGCCCTTGAGAATCATACCGGGAGTCAGATCCTTCATCTCCAGAACGTCGGTGCGCAGGATAGGCTTTGGCATATCGTCTCTGGGATCCCTGGCAGGCTTCTCCAGTTCCTTTACAATATCCTGGAGGGTGATCTCACCAACGCCAAGCTCTTCTGCCAGCTTCCCGGTGCTGCCAATCTTCTTGGAGATTCCCTTTAAGTTTCCATTCTTAATGTCAGCGGGGGTATAGCCCAGCCGCGCCAGAAGCTTTTCGGCAGCCTCATAGCTCTCCGGGTGCACGCTGGTAGCGTCCAGGGGATTCTTCCCATCCGAGATGCGCATGAAACCGGCACACTGTTCATAGGCCTTGGGTCCCAATTTTCCAACCTTCAACAGCTGGGCACGGGTCAGGAAGCGACCGTTCTCCTCCCGGTAGGCCACGATGTTTTTCGCAATAACCTTGGAGATACCGGAAATGTATTCCAGCAGAGAGGCGGAAGCCGTGTTCAGATCAACGCCCACCTTGTTGACGCAGTCCTCCACCACTCCGCCCAGCGCTTCGCTGAGCTTTTTCTGGTTCATATCGTGCTGGTACTGGCCCACACCGATGGACTTGGGATCGATCTTCACCAGCTCCGCCAGCGGATCCTGCAGTCTCCGGGCGATCGATGCGGCGCTTCGCTGTCCCACATCAAACCGGGGGAATTCCTCGGTTGCCAGCTTGCTGGCGGAGTACACGGAGGCTCCCGCCTCGTTTACGATCACATACTGGATGGGTCTTGGAATCTCCTTTAAGAGATCCACGATCACCTGCTCCGATTCCCTGGACGCAGTTCCGTTTCCAACTGAGATCAAGGAAATGTCATACTTCTGGATCAGCCGCTTTAAGACAAGCTTGGACTCTGCCACCTTGTTCTGGGGGGCTGTGGGATAGATCACTGTCGTATCCAGTACCTTCCCGGTGGGGTCTACCACCGCCAGCTTGCAGCCGGTACGGAAGGCCGGATCCCAGCCCAGCACCACGCGTCCTGCAATGGGCGGCTGCATCAGCAGCTGTTCCAGGTTCTTTCCGAACACCTTGATAGCTCCGTCTTCCGCCCGCTCCGTCAGTTCATTCCGTATCTCCCGCTCAATGGCCGGAGCGATCAGGCGTTTATAGCTGTCCTCCACCGTCGCCTTCAATACAGGCGTCGTATTGGGATTTTCCCGGAGAATGATCTGCTTCTCCAGATATTGCTGGATCTGCTCCGTCGGTGCCTCGATCTTCACCGTAAGCACCTTCTCCGCCTCGCCGCGGTTCAGGGCAAGGATACGGTGCCCGGCCAGCTTGGCAAGTCCTTCCTCAAATTCATAATACATCTCATAGACGGACTCCGCCTCCGGGTCCTTGGCCACAGAGACGATCTTTCCGGTCTTCATGGTGGTCTCCCGGATGTACTTGCGGTAATCAGCCTCATCGGAAATATTCTCCGCGATAATATCCATGGCTCCCGCAATGGCATCCTCAACCGTATTTACTTCCTTCTCCGGATCCAGGAATGCCTGTGCCTCCTGCTCAAGGGGCTTATCTGTCATCTGCAGTAAAATAATATTCGCCAGAGGCTCCAGGCCTTTCTCCTTGGCAATGGTAGCTCTGGTGCGGCGCTTCGGCCGATAGGGGCGGTATAAGTCCTCCACCACCACCAGCGTCTCCGCTGCCAGGATCTGCTGCCGCAACTCCTCCGTCAGCTTGCCCTGCTCCTCAATGGTAGCAAGCACCTGCTCCTTCTTCTCCTCCAGATTCCTGAGATAATTCAGCCGCTCGAAGAGATTCCGCAGCACCTCGTCGTTGAGGGAGCCGGTAGCTTCCTTCCGGTAACGGGAAATAAAGGGAATGGTGTTTCCCTCGTCGATGAGCTTAACGGCGGCCTCCGCCTGACCCTTGCGAATCTTCAGTTCTTCCGCCAGCTTTGCGATGATATCCATATTGTGTCCTCGTTTCTTTATCATTTTCTTTCGGGCATAGCCCGTGGATTTAATCCAGCTTTCTTTTAAACATGATATAGTAACAGTTCAGTTCAAAATCCGTACAGTCTCTTTTTGTCTCCGGCAGACAACGTAAAAGTTTTTCCTTCCTGGATGCCGCCAGCAGTTCCTCCCGGAGTTCTCTTTTTATTCCATTTATATCAAGAAAACTACGAACTTCCCTTATCGCCTTGTCCAGCTTTCTTTTCTCCACAAGGAAATCCATATTATAGCGTGTCTCTGCTTCCCATTCACTAAGCATTTCAGAATGCTCATCCAACCACTCTGTTATAATAAGATTCGCGCCATTATTCGTAATCATTTCCAGCAGCTTTGTTATCTTATGTGTATTCGGCACCGTCACACCCACACACTCCAAAGCCCCTTTCAGAACCTTTTCCACAGCCTGCTGCAAATGATATGCCGCATTATTCAAAATCAGCTCATCATTATATGGCTTTTCCCATAACATATAGGCTGTTTCAAAATCCATTCTTGCACTCCGGAACAATCTCACATTACACATACTGCCTACCTCTCAAATAATAATAATCCCTTTTTTTCTATCTCCTGATACAGTCTGGAATCAGAAGACAGATTTGCAACAACGTCGACTTCACAATCCAGATCCGGGAAATGCTCTAATTTCTTATCTTTCTCATATTTTTCAATATAAATATCAATATCACTGTTACTGTTACACCGAAATTCGAGTGAGCTTCCAAAAAGCACTGCTTTGCGAATGTTCTTATCCTTATACAGAGCATGGATCAGCTTCTCTACTCTCGCCTGCATAAGCGGATGAACCCGGCTTGCAGTTTGAAAACTGACTCCTTTTATGACTGGAAAATCCCACATTTCTCTCAAATTATTCATCCGAACCCCATCTCCTTCCATTGCGTTTATTTTATCATACCAAAAAAAGAAAGGCAATTCTTTTTAAAGTCTTGCTTCCCGATCCCTCGCGTGGTATCATAAATCATAGCTTAAAAAAGGAGATTTTTCAATGGAATACAATCAATATGAAGATAAACGTTCGAACAATTTTGCCACCGCCTCCATGATCCTTGGAATTGCGGGTCTGGCTACCGGCTGCTGTGTCTATACATCTATCATCTGCGGCGCGCTGGCCGTGATATTCGCACTGCTCTCACGGGGCGGCGAACGCACCATGTCCTCATGGGCTAAGGCTGGGCTTGGTCTTGGAATCGCAGGCATTGTCTGCGGGATACTGATGATCGTTGCCGCCTTTGTGGTCGTGATCGTACAATACGGCAGCTTTGAGAATTATATGAATCATTATATGGAGCTGTATGAGCAGCTATTGGGTGGGTACGGACTTCCCCAGGCACGCTAGCTGTTGGGTGGATACGGGTATTTCTTTAAAACGAAGGAGGCCATCTATGGATAACAGGAGCGTTTACGAGAAGAAGGTCTATGATGCCGCTCTTCCGGCCGAATTATTCTATGAGAAACGCCGGGAGGAGGGATTGTATTTCTGGTCCCACTGGCATGAGGAAGTTGAGATATTGTATGTGACAGAAGGCATGTCCAGGATCATTCTGGAGCAGCAGGAATACATTCTGAAGAAAGGCTCCATGATAATCATAAACAGCAATGAGCTGCACAGCGGCTATTGTCTGCGTACTCCCTACGTATGCAGAGTTATTTCCTTTAACCCTGCCAATCTGTCCGCGGAGATTGCCTCTTCGAATATCGTATTTCAAACGCTGATAAAAAAAGACGCGCAGGTGGATCATTATATTGAGCAGATGTTTCTGGAATACGAACAGCAGAAGCTCGCATACAAGGACAGTTGCAAGGCACTGCTCACAGAGCTTCTGATCTATCTGAGCCGGAACTATGCAGCCGCCATGTTTTCCGATGCCGTCAGTGAACGGCGAAAACGAAACCTGAAACGCATGAACCAGGTTCTGCTCTATATCGAGGAACATTACCCCGAGGATCTCACAAGCAAGGAACTCGCCAATATGATGTACTTAAGCAAGGATCGGTTCGATCATCTGTTCCGCGAAAATGTGGGTGTTTCTCCCCAACAATACATCAACACAGTGCGCCTTCAGAAGGCCCGCGAACTGATCCAGGCCGGCGACAACAGCATTACCGAGATTGCCCGGATGGTGGGATTCACGGACTATAATAACTTCGGAAGACAGTTCAAGCGAACTTTCGGCTGTACGCCCAGAGAATTGCAGAAAACCAAGCTGCTTACCAAAAATCCGTCTCCAACAGCACCGTCTTGATCTCATAGGGCCGGATTGCCAGGCATATATCTCCTGTATGGAATGCTTCCGTCTCCCGCTCCATCAGATCGCTTTCTGCATAGGAACTTACCGCAAATCCCGTCTCCACGCGTACCTTGCCCTTCTCTCCGGCATACTCATGGAAACGCAGCACCAGATATCGGCCATCCTCTGACTTCTTCAGTGCATCCAGCTCCACATGTGCTCCACACAATCGAACCAGTCCCTTGCCCGGCTCTGCGGGCAGACAAAGCTTTCCTGTCAGTGCTTCCATCGGCTGGTTCAAGTCAAAGGCTTCCGGCACAGTGCCTCCATCTATAAAATCTCCTTTATGCGGGAACAATGCATAGGTAAAATCATGCTCTCCCTTATCCGCCGCATAGTCGGGATATGTAGCAGCCTTCAGCAAGGACAGGCGCACGACATTGCCGTGAACATCATGCCCGTATTTGCAGTCATTCAAGAGGCTTACCCCATACCCATGCTCCGACAGATCCACAAAGCGGTGCGCCACGCTCTCGAAGCGTGCCCGCTCCCAACTGGTGTTGGAATTGTTGGGACGTTTTACATTCCCATACTGTATCTCATAGGTGGCACTGGTAGCCCGGATATCCACCGGGAACGCCACCTTCAGGAGTTTATGTGTCTCCTGCCAGTCTACATGTGTCTTGAAATCGATCCGTCGGTCATTGGCATACAGGATCATGTCCTGTAAGATGCAGGAGCTATGGAACTGCCATCTTAAGCGTATCACAGCTCTTACCGGTCCGTTCTCCACGACCCGCTGCTCCGTCAGGCCGGTGATCTCCTCCATCTTCTGGTAATAAAACATATCAATGTCCCATGCGTCAAACCCAAGCGGTTTATCTTCAAATAGCTGCAATACGTTGCCGCAGGCACCATCTGCCAACACCTGACAGTCGTTTTCCTTATCGTATAGCTCTGCAATCTGACCGTTCGACTTCAAAACCATCTCATAATATCGTGTATTTACCAGCAGGCCATTCTCTGACGTCTCTTGTATTATAGCGCATCCCTGCTCCGGTACACAATCCGACACTGTCTCTCCTGTACAGTTCCGGGCTGCTTTCTGCTCCTCCTCGCACTGTACCTCTCCGCCTGCATGCGCATCCCTTACATACAGATACTTCACACCCATGGCCGGAACATTGTCCACATAAGCATAGGCGCCATCCGCTGTGTACTGCACGGTCACCGGCTCTCCATCCTCTGTCACAAGCTCCATGGTCTTGCTGCTGTCAGCCCCAGCCTGTTTTTCACCAATAAGCATGGCAATACAACTGTCATCCAACCGCACGACACCGCTTCTGTCCTCTGCTGCCGCATTCACAACACTGATGGCCCCGGCATTCTGATCCAGCGCCTCCTCGTAGAAGTCTGCAACTACACCCTCTGCGATCTCCTTTGCTTTTCCATAATTCACCTTGGAATCCTCATACACTTCATGAATGGAAGACCCCGGTATGATATCATGGAACTGATGCGTCAGCAGGATCTTCCACCCTTCCGTCAGCTGTTCCTGTCTGGCCGCCTTAAGACTTCCCGCTTTCAGCCCCTTCATGGCCGTCATCCACTCCGCCTTGCGGTACAGCTCCTCCATACGGCGGTTCATCTTCTTATTATAGGCCTGCGAGGTATATGTACCCCGATGGAATTCCAGATACATCTCACCATCCCAGGTAGCCATAGGCTGCTTTGTATGTGCTACCGTCTCGTGAAGCCGACGGAAATATTCATCTGCCCGGCTGGTTTTGACACGGGGCAGTCCCGGAATCTTGTCCATCCTTCTTCTGCGCTCCAGCATATCGCGGTTCACACCACCGCCGCCATCCCCGTAACCATAGGATATCAATATCTCCTTATTCAGCCGTTTGTCCTGATACTTCTCCCAGGCACCCTGCACGGTATCCGGATAGAGCAGTCCGTTGTAGGTGGCATAAAACCGCTCCTTCGGCTGTCCCGGATCCGGTGTGGTGATAAAATGTGCCAGCACACAACTTCCGTCTATGCCCTTCCACCAGAAAGTATCATTGGGCATATGGTTGTACTGGTTCCAGCTTATCTTGGTTGTCATAAAAGTGTCAATACCGGACTTTTTCAGGATCTGTGGCAGCGCCCAGGAATATCCGAACACATCGGGAAGCCACAGATATTCCGGCTCCCTGCCGAATTCCTCCAGCATGAATTTCCGTCCCAGAAGAAACTGTCTTGTCAGGGATTCCCCACTGGGCAGGTTGCAGTCCGCTTCCACCCACATGCCGCCGTCGATCTCCCAGCGTCCTTCCCGTATCCGCTCCTTGATCTTCTCGTAGATCTCCGGGAAATCCTCCTTGATGAATGCATACTGCTGGGGCTGTGTATGTAAGAAATAATACTCCGGGAACTGCTCCATCAGCCGCAGTACGGAAGTGAAGGAACGTGATACCTTCTCCCTTGTGTGCTTCAGTCTCCAGAGCCATGCCGTATCGATGTGCGTATGCCCCACACAGCTAACCTCCACCGGTGCATATTTGTACATGTCATCGATGCTTTGGTTCAGGCTGTCATCTGCCGCCCGGACGGTCTCATAGAATTCCTCACTGCCCGGTTCGGTCCAGTCTATCAACAAAAATGCCTGATCCAGCGCCTCCAGCAGATCTTGGCGCTCCGAACGATCCTCGGAGAATATACGCACTGCTCCAAGCGCCGTATCCGCCAGATAATACAGGTCATCCGCAGCCGTATCCAGCAATGCCAGATACGCCTTCCGGTAGCAGTGTACCATCTCCTTCGGCAGCCCTCCGCCCTCCAGCCCGGACCACAGGCGAAAGGTCAGCGTCAGCTCCCTTCCGAAATGTTCCTTCTTAAAAAACACCTCCTGATGGTTGCTGTCCACCGCCTGATAAGGCTTTCCGTCGATATAAAGCATCGCCTCAAAGCCGGAATTATAACCACCGCCGGTCAATCCGAAGTCAAAAACGCCAACCGGCGCTGCGCACGCAGAAAGCTTCTCCCATTCTGCCGGAAGCGTCAGTCTCTTCTCCAGCCACAGATAGCGGTCACGCCCGCTCCACTGCTCCTTATGCTTAAGTGTCCCGTCCGTTACTTCCCATACCGGCATATCGGGATTCACCAGCCCCGAATGATCCTCCTTCGCCCGGAACTCACCCAGCCTGTGCTTGTCCCGATACCGATATTTCAAAAGCTCCTTAATTCTTGTCTCCAGCTTTGCTTCTGTGTGCAACATACTTCTAATTCCTTCCGTTAACGTCCTATAACAATTTCCTATATGCTTCTACGTTATAAAATCCTCTGTAACAGCCATCTTCCTTTTATTCAAATACTACCAGCGCACCCTCTCCGGCTCCCAGATCCAGTGTCAGCTTCTTTGTTTGCAGATAGCTTTCTTCCGCTCCCTGAACAACCCTCACTTTATACTTATCCTGGAAGGTCAGATTGATCTTCTGTGCATATTCATAATCAAAGTTCACCACATATAATGCGGTTTTGCCCTGATAATTAAAGCAGCCCACCAATGCATCTCCATCTACGGAAGCAAGCTCTCTCCACGCAGTCCCCGCTATCAGCGCATCTCTCGTATCCGCACAGGAGCTCTTTGCAGAACCGCTTGCAATGATCCCCTTATTAACAGAATTCATCAATACATCATCCACCGCAGCAATCTGCTTATTCATATTCTGGGCATAATACCACCAGCGGTTCTTATTGCCTACCGCTCCCAGAATGCCCTGCACTTCGAAGTTGGGCTGTCCGTCCTTAGCGTCAAACTCAGAATAGATCATGGGCTGGATCAGCGTAAAATATGTGATTCCCTGTACACCAAAGGCAAGATTGGTATTTACCTGCCATTGGAACTGGCCTTCTGTGGGACGATAATTCTCATAGGTATCATCAAATACCTGATTGCCGTCTCCCCAGTTGCCGCCTGCCTGCTGGTAGGTCCAGAGGGGAACGTGATACTTCTGTGCATATTCACGGCAGATCGCCAGATTCCAGAAGTACAATGTGGAAGTTCCATTAGGAACCCAGTCCCATGCATAATAGTCATAGGACAGCACCTTGGGTGCCATGGTATCAAAATATTCCTGCAGGTATAACTCATAATTTGCCTTCTGACTGTCGCTGTAGCAGCGGATCAGATTCGTCATGGCAAAAACATCCAGGGTTTTATTTAGCTTTATGCTTCTTTCCGACCAATTCTCCATCAGGCCGCCGTTCGCGCCCTCGCTGGTATAGTAGGTCTTTCCTCCCGGTTCATCATTCAGATGGATTCCGCAGAATGCCGGGTGTCGGCTCCACTGTGCCAGCTCTGCCGCAATATCTGCGTCCGTTTTCTCACTTGCCTCTTCTTCGTTCAACCAGTTTGAAATATTGATGCCGATCCCATATTTTTCACCCAGATCTAATGATTTCTGGATATTTTCCCTGCCGCTGTTGTAAGCCTGGGTAACCATATTGATACCGGCCTCGGAAAGCGCCTGGAATATATCATCCGTCAGATAATTGGGAAGTGCATTTCCATCAACACTCTCCTTCGGCTGATAGGGACCATAGAAGCCACCGATGGGCATAACATCCTTGCCGCCCAACAGATCAAAGGACATTGCATAGGACTCCTCCGCCTCCATCGGTTCGATCTCGACCTTCCCCTCGTTTTCCTCCGAAGCGCAGCCGGATAGCATTGCAGCACCCATCGTCATAGCCATAAGCAACGCCGTGATACGTTTTGCTCTCTTGTTCATGCTCCACACCTGCCTTTCCTTCTCTTCACAACGCAGGTCACCCCTGTCGTCACACCGATTGCTACCACACAGACACCGGCCACAAGGATGATCGGCAGATACCATCTGCTCTCCTCTTTTTGCTCCTCTGTCTCACGGTACACCTTCTCCGCGGGTTTATATTCATAATCCCCCGGTATCGTCCACTTGGAACTGACCTTCTCTACCTCGGTCAGATTCGGATCCTTATCCATATTCCGGATCTGTATATTGTCGATTGCAAAGGAAGTAGCAATCTCACTGGGCGCCCACAAAGCAATATAACCGGTAGGTGTGCTGTCCGTTGTATACGAAATCATCGTTTCATAGGCACTGTCCGGCTCATCCGCATATTTGATCTGTGCCGTGACCTCGCCGTCGATGACCCTTATCCGGAAGGTCGGTATCCTGGTGCATTCCGGCTCACGATACAAATGCTTCGTCAGCTTCACACCCTGCCGTTTGCTGTTCCAGCCCATGGTATCATATCCTGAGAATAGCAACAGATCTGCCGCTCCCGTAAAATCTACATTTTCATCATTACCGCCTACATCACCGCCATAGGATACGCCAAAGAAGGTCAGCGCAGCTGTAACGACATTGCCCTCTTCATCCTTTTCCTCTTCCCTCTGTAAATACGGCATATCAAAGGTCAGCTCGAAATTGGAATACTGATGCTTTGTGGCAATATAACCTTTTCCTACATTTTTGAACATCAAAACCTGGTTGCCGTTGTACTCCTCCACAGCCAGATAACAGTTTTCATAGGAAGAGGCTCGTGTCATCTTTGAACCAAACAGATTGATATTGAAGTCTCCGTCTTCAAAACCTTCAGAAATATCACAGTTCTGCGGTCTGTCATATTTGTACAGATCTATTTCCAGATCAGACACCACTGCGCCGCAGGAACCGCTTTGTAAAAAGCCAACGCTTCCCTCTCCGGAAACCGGAATCTCCGCGTCACAAACCACGCTTCCATTGATCTTCAGAGTTAGCTTACCGGAAGTGCCAAGCACCGCTTCCACCTTCACAGTGCTCCCTACACTTCCTATGGACATCTCCTCCATCAACACCGTAGGCTCATCTGCCGTTTCATAGGCAGAAACCTTCACCTTTAAGCCGCCCTGATTGGTAAAGCTGATCTCCAGATTTCCTTCTTCCCCCAGCATTGCCTCCAGACTGGAAAGTCCCATTCCAAACGCAAAGGTCTCTCCCTCCGGAAGCTTTGAGAACTTCAGATCAAAATCTGCTTTTATCATGGTATCAAGCTGCTCAATACGCACTACATCTGTCCTCGTAATCAGTTTTGTGGAGGCAGTACTGCTATCCGGAAATACGATTGTCCCCTGTTCGGCCTGGATATCTCCATCCGCATCATGCCAAACGGTACTATCCAGTCCCTCCTGATAGCTGTCTTTATTCATTCGAATCGTTGAACTGCCGGCTTCTGCAGGAAGTACCGACAGGCTTCCCGCAAGAAGCACTGCCGCCAGCAGCAGACAAAGCCTGTTTTTTCCCTTCTTCATTTTCCCCATCCTTTACTTAATATTGGCAAGCCATGTGCTCTCATATTTTGCATCCACTTCCTTCTGTACCTTATCCCATGCATTGTCCGCACTGTATCGATCTGCCTCATTCTTGGTACAGAAATGGTTGATGAAATTGATTCCCGCAAACAAAGAGGCTCCGCCGTCTGTAAAAATTGCATGCTTGCTCATATTGTAGGAGCTTGCATACCGGGTTCCCTCCATGAGATATTTGTACTGGCTCTTTTCAAAGTCACTCCATTCGGTCATGTCAAGATTGCCCTCGCACAGTGAAATCGGCAGTATCAGATGAGAATCACCGGAATATACCTTGTAGCCTTCATCAGAATAAAGGTACTTCAGAAACTCCTTCGCGCCCTCTTTGGCATTGGAATATTTGGGAATGTAAGCAGACTCTCCGGAGAAATTGATCGCCAGTGTTGTCCTTGCAGCATACACATAATCCCAATCTGCCGCAGATATCACGGTGCCTTCTACCTGATAACCGTCGCCCGACTGATAATCAGCTTCTGTCTTCTCTCCATCCAGAACAGTGTCAATGGCAGAGATCAATTTTCTTAAGTCGGATTCCTTCTTCACCGTGTCCAGCTTGTCCGTGATACTCGAAAGCACCGGAAGCCGCATCATATCAAAATCCTCCAGATTTCCGTTTCCCTTCATCTCATTGGCCATCCAGCTTCCGCTGGCCATCATGGCACATTCGCCGTTGACAAACATGGTCTGCATATTCACATGACTGCCGGAATTCGAACCCTGCAGGACATTTTCCGGTGTGATAAACTTCTCATAAGCCTTCAATATCCTGTAACGACCGTCCTGCTTCTGAAATACTTCCTTGCTGGGGCTCACCCCGTTGTCATCCTTGCACGCATAAAAATTATTCAGATAATAGTCCTGACCCTCATACTGCATATAGAAGGCTTCGTTTACGAATTCATAGTAGCCGCCGTCAATAAAGTGGCATAAAGGCACCACGTCCTTTTTCCGCAGAGTATCACATACAACTGCCAGTTCATCCGTTGTTCGGGGAAGCTGGGTGATTCCTGCTTCCTGAAACATCTTTTTATTATATACAAAGCTGATCACTCCGCCGCCATAGGTCAGATTATAAATCTTTCCTTCTGCGTCCTCCATCAGGGCAAGATATCCGGGATTGATCTTCTCCCGTATACTCTTTGATTCTCCGTCCACCGTAGCGTCCAGCACATCGTCCAGAGGCTCCAGATACTGTGTCTTTGTACTGGTAAGCCCCAGATACAGATCCACCGAATCCACATCCTCCATTCCAAGGGCACTTCCGATAGCGGCCGCATCTGCAGTGGCTGTGTAGTACACATTGTACTCCGGATGCACCGTCTTAAAGCCTTCGATCACGTCATCCAGCCAGCCAGTTCCGAGACCGGAATTCCAGTAGGCAATCTCCACATCCGTAGTAGAGGTTCCCTGCTTATTCCCCTGCTTATTTCCGCCGCAGCCTGCAAGGCCGGTTACTGCCATTGCTCCTGTTAATAACAATGCAACTGCACCTTTTATCCTTCTTTTCATTTCTTTTCCATCCTTTCTGAACATACTAACCCTTGATCCCGCCCAGGGAAACACTTGTGGTCAACGTCTTGTTAAATATGATAAACAACAACAGTGCCGGAATACATACGATCACGCAGGCCGCGAACAGGATATCCAGCCTTGCCCGATACATCATCTCTGTGTTGAACTGGTAAATGCCAACCGGAAGAGTAGGAAGATTCGGTCTGTAGATCATTGCATTCTCATAATCGTTCCAGAGACCTAGCCACTGTGTCAGCATCATAGCACCAAAGAGCGGCTTTGTCTGGGGCAGCATGACCCGGAAAAAGATCTTAAATTCATTTGCTCCGTCCATCATTGCAGCCTCCGCATAGGTCCAGGACAGATTCTTGAAGTATGCCATATAATACAGGCATGTGACAGTGATCGCCGAGCTTCCCAATGCGGTCAAAATACATGCATAGTTATCGATCAATCCCAGATTGTGATATAACCGGTACATACCGCCACCGGTTCCGTATAACGGAAGCGTTGAGACAACAAGGATCAGCGTATAGACATACTTGCTGCCCGGAAAGCTGTATTTCGTACAGATATAAGCAAACCATACGGTAGTAAGCTGGCTTAAAAAAGCCGGAAGCACACTGAACGCCACACTGTTAAAAAGCATATCCCAGAAATTATTTCCATTTACAACCAGAAGCTTTGTGACTTCTATAAAATGCTCCCAATGCCATTTTTCCGGCAACGAAAATGGATCCAGAACCACTTCTGAATGGGTCTTACAGGCAGCAATGATCGACCACACCAGAATATAGATATAACTCAAAGCCACTGCCATAAAAATCAGTGAAACAAAGCAGTGCAGCACGATCTCACTTTTTGCTCTCCGTCTGTAATCATAAATGATTGGTTTTTTCATATGCCACCTCCGCTAAAATTCCACTTCCGTGAATGCCTTGTCTGTGAATCTCCGAATGACTGTTGCCAGCGCTACAGAGATCACCGTGATTACAAGCCCCACTGCGGACATATAGTTAAAAATATTAGAGGTATACGCATTCCCTGAGAATTTATACATCTGCAGATACAGCCATGCTGTTATGGTTATGGTTCCGTAATCGCCCTTCGTCAGCAGGAATACCGCCCCGGAAGCACCCAGGATTCCACAGAACCGAAGCACCATATTCAGCGCCACCGTCGGCCATACCATGGGCACAATGATCCTTGTAAATTCCGTAAACCAGTTAACGCCATCTAGCTCTCCGGATTCCAGCACATCCTGTGGGATGCGGGCAAAGGTTCCGCCCCAGATGATCAGATCACCCGGAAAAGCCAGCCAAAGCATATGCGCCCAGATCGTATAATTGGAAAATCTGGAATCCGCAAGAAGCTCCGGTGAATAATCAAGCCCCGCAAGCTTTCCGATCCATTCCGCCAGAAATCCGTTCGGCGATACCAGCTGCTGAAACACCGTGGCTACTGCTACGGAGAAAATAATACTTGGCAGGAAAAAAACGATCCTGTAAAAGCCCGCAAAGGGTATCTTCTTATAAATAAAATAGGACACAAGCACCTGAAACGGATATGCCACAAGCCCTATGGCAAAGGTGATCAGGGTATTTCGCAGCGCCAGCCTGAGGTCGGAATCGGTTGCAGCGATCTCCTGAAAGAGCCGCTTAAAATTATCCAAGCCCCAGTTGCCATTCTTATCCTGAAATCCCATAAAAAACGCGGAACCGTTTGGCACAATATAAAACAAGACAAAATACAAGATCGGAAAGAACAATCCGCAACAAATAAAAAGTACTCTTGTTGCCGATACTTTTTTCCTTCTATTCCTGCTTACTGCCATTGCTCTTTCCTCCCTTCCTTGCCAGCAAGATACAGACTACGACCGTTGCTGCTGCAAGGAGTATGCATATCACGATTGTCATCAGCGTATGACCTGACAGCCCCTGCTCACTTTCTTCCATCGCCAGATATTCGTGACCGTCACCATCCGTGTATCTGGCGTATAAGGTCATCGTCTCTGTAACCACACGGTCAAAATCATATACCGTGCCATCTCCCAGACACCATTCCTTGAAGGTATATCCCGCAAGCGTCGGTGTTTCCGGCTCAGCCAGCTTATATCCATCCGCTGCAGTGACTGTCACAGTCTTATCACCGGCTTTGTCCTTATTTCCGGTAATGAAGCGGACATTCTGATCCTTCAGACGGATATACTTTATACCATCCTTATCCGTCATGAAATCATAGAGATATCCAAACTCCTCCGTAGTGTCCTCCACAGTCAGGGTCAGTTTATCTTCATTAACCACATACGTACCCCAGACTGTATCCTGTCCTTCCTCATCCACACGGCGTCCCATGTTGCACTCGTCGTCCAATATCAGGAAGGTGTCATTTTCCGGTGCATAGTATACGCCTTCGCACAAGGTATAATCCTCTAAATTACCAATATGGCGGATCGTCACGTCATCGCGGTTAAGCTGTACTGCAAGATTCCTTCCTTCGGTATCATAGCACTTAAAATCCACAAAATCCGCGGTGATCATACGGCTGTTGCTCTCGCCGAACCAGAGTGAGAAATACTCGGCATTCGGATTATACGTTCCATAATAGATGGGAAAGCCAAAATATTGAACTGCTCCCGCACTGGTCGTTTCCTTGACGGCAACCTTCAGTTCGCCGCCGTTACGGTCAAACCGTATCAGATAATGAGAGCCTTCATGGAGCAGGCTGCTCTTCTCATCCGTACACACCTCATAATTCAGAATCCCGCTGCTGCCGTGGGGGAACTGACTGGTGGGAGCTGTTGTGCAAATACCTCCGGTCTGATTGCAGCTATTCTTCTGGACATTCTTCACGGTATAGGACATAAAGACCGTCTCCGCCTTGGTTCCCCGTGCATTGCTGATGGCTACCTCGCTGGCATCCACAAGGGAAAACTCGTAGGAATGCTGTACGTTCCGTTCTGTCAGATTATCATAATTCATGACGGAGGAACCACCCATGGGCGTATGTACCTTCACGCCAAGATCCTTTCCACTCTCGTCATAGCAGAGCACCTGGGAAAGCTTTGCACTGCATCTTCCGCCGTTGGCGCCCAGCCAAAGTCCGAAATATTGATTGCCCTGGTACTTGTCCCCGTAGGGCAAAGTCATTTCAATATAGGAGGCCGCACCCGTCGAATCGGCCTTGGCCGCCACATAACTGAGTCCCTCATCGGTCACTTCGTATCGGATAAAGTAGGTGCTTCCGGGCTCCAGCAGCTTGTCCTTTGCAAAATCATAATGCATCGTTCCCTGATCGAATACATATTCTATCTCATTATTGGCTGTCACCGCCAGACCATTCTGCCATAGTTCGTTCTTTTCCACCTCTGCAACTGTGTAGACCAGGTAGTAACGCTTTCCCTGTGTCATTTCCACCGGCGTCTCGTTCCCTATAAAGGCATTTCCCACATCCAGCAGCTCTATCTCATAGTCCGTCTTACTCGGTTTTGGCCCACCGATCTCTTCAAAGGGTTCTGCCGCAGCGGCAGGAAGTAAACTTCCTGCCAGCAGCATACAGCCTGCAAGTGCGGCTATGATCCGTTTTGCTATTTTCCCTTTCATTGCTTCACCTCTTTCTAGATCTCCCAGTCGCCGCCTGTATTATCACCCGTTGATTCTCCTGAGAGACAAACTACATCCTCAAACCATTCTGTCAGTTCCATGATCGGTTCTTCATATCTCATCTTCTATATCCCCCTTCCTATGGTTGGGTAATCGCATTGATTCCCTGCCGGATCGTCAAGGTACGCGACACGCCATATACCTTCGTGCCGTCACACGTGGTCCAGAAAGGAGTGACCGTTATCTTCTCATCCAGTCTGCTGCTCGCATTGCTGACACTCAGTGTCACCGTGGCAAAATACTGGGATCCTGCATGGAATACCGTTGGTTCATAATTGAAGCTGATTCCGCCCTGGGAAGCCTGTATCCGTCTGTATACGGTTTTACTTGCCCGTTCTGCACCGTCTGTATTCTGTTCTGTCTGAACCTTAAAGCCTATATTCTGATAGATCAGGCTGTTGGTGGAAGTAACCAGGCGCAGCCTTGCCTTCTCGGATTCAACGGTCGTATCTGTGGAAAGCTGCGCCTTCACACTCAATACACTCTCGTCCACAAATCTCGCATATGCAGGCTGAGCCAGGCATTCTGATGAGATCTGAACTCCATCGGGAGATAATGTGGTTTCCGTCGAACCATTCACGAAGATCTTACAGTATTTCTTCTCTGTGGCCTTCACCGTGATCCATTTTGTCACCATACCATTGACCGTAATGCTAACCTTCATATTCGCCCCGTCATCGACAGGCTCAAAGGTCACCCGTATGGGCAGCTCCTTCCCTGCAATCGTCTCCTCGGATTCCATCCCAAAGCTTGCTTTCGAAATGGATACCCAGGGATTCGTATTTCCATCGCTGTTAAGAACCGTATCTCCGAAGCCTTCATTTATCATCGCTATGGAACCGGGACTTTCGTATCGGATCTCCATCCCGGCCGCATCCCAATCGCTGGAACCGCCGGTACCAATCCGTACATATTTACTTGTATCTGCCGGTACCGCGATCGTACCGTTCACTGCGACGTTGTCCCATGACGTAATCGGTGTTTCCAGTCCCCAACCATTATAAATATTGGTTGAATAGCCGAAATCCGCAAAGGTCAGCTCCCGATATTGCTTTACGGCGCCCGCCTTCTCTTCCTCAGAAGCAGTTACACTCTGAGTCGTGTCATAGGTATAATCCTTGGCAGCCGCCTCTTCCGAATCAAACCAGCCTGCGAACACATAACCGTCCAGCTCCGGTGCGGTAAAGCTCTCTCCGCTCCGATACCCGCTGATATCGTCAAAATACTGCGTCGTCGCAGCCAGATCCTCTTCATCGATCACAAGCAGGAATGCTTCACCGGCTCCTACATTGCGTGTGCAGCTACTTCCAAGAGAGGATACCTCCTCCACATCGCCGGAAGCATTAAATCCGATCACACGATAGCTGCTTGCCGCTGTAAAGTTGACTGTGATATCCTGTGCGCTGCTTGTATCGTTATTTACAACATAAAGCGCTGCCTTTCCCTGATGATCGAAGACACCTGCAAACGCTCCCGCAGTGGCATTGGTTGTGGTAATGCCTGCCACCCGCGAGACACCGTCAGCAGACTTGATTGCCGCGTAGTTCGGTGTATTATCTGAATTCCGGTACACTGCGGAAGCCTTGATCTCTCTCGTCCCCGTTGAAGTAAGGCTCTCATAGTAGGTTACACTTGTTGCATTCTTCTGTGCATTTCCGCCTGTCGCAATGATTCCCTTGTTCTCGGACCGCATCAGGACATCATCCACCGCAGCGATCAGTTGATTCATGTGCGCAACATAGTCATACCACACCGTCTTGTTGCCGTCATAATCATACAGACCCATGGTAAGTCCGTCATCCTTATATCCATTTGGTTCCGCCAGCGTAAAGTACTGGATTCCCTTTGCTCCAAAGGCGAGAGAGGTATTTACCGACCAGTACATATCCTCCTTCGAATTACTGCTTGTGCTTCCGCCGGATTCCTTCCATTCGCCTACCGGGGCATATGCCCAGAATGGAATGTCAGAAGCCTTGGCCTGTTCCCGGATGATGTCCAGATTCAGGAAGTAGCGCGGGCAATCTGCAGCACTTTCTCCGGTTCCGCCAAGATAACGGTCAAAGGATAAGATCTTCGCTTTTCCACCTTCCGTGATCTCTTTTACTACCTTTTCATACCATGCAATATTTTCCGCCGTCAGATTATAGCGCAAGCTCTCTCCGGTACCCTCGCCTGACCCCAGGCTCTTCTTGAACCATACACCGGCAGGAAGGTTGATATATCCGCTTGCATTGGCATAGCTGTTAAGCTGTCCGGTAATCTGGCTATAATGGTCGAAGTTCCGTACATCATTGCTATTGCTGGGTGAGAAGTATTTTCCCTCTGCATTTACCAGGGTCGGCTCATCCATGACAAAATTGCCGAGATAAGAATCAAAATAGCTGTAATTTCCGATCTTCTTTGCCATCGTCGCCGTATCCACTGTGGCAACAGAATCCACCAGTGAATTGTCATCCGCATTCAGAGCCACATGATTGAGGTTGGAATCCTTTACAAGATATCCAAGCCCCGCCTCTTGTGCCAGCTCTAATACTTTCTCCTCTGCCAGACGACCATCCAGGTAATCGCTTGGACAGGACATCAGGATATTGATCCCGGAAGCCTTGATATCATCAAACAACTCCTGCGTGGCAAGCTCCGTACGCGGCCGCTCATACCCTGCCACCGGCATAGCGGCACTGCCGTCTGTCTCCAGATATTCATAGCGGACTGCCGCCGGATAATAACGGTCAAGCACCGCTTCTCTGGTTTGTTTTCCAAGCACGATATCCTGTAACAGCTTCAGATCTGTATTGTCCAACTTGCCGTCATTGGTCAGATCTGCTGCCTTCTTCTGTGCTGCTGTAGCCTCGATTCCTCCTGCAAGGATCTCTCTTAATGCAGTTACATCTTCTTCTGTCAAGGTAACCTCTGCGCTTTCATCCGTTATCGTGGAGCTGTCCAGATTCACATCACCGAGAATATAGAGCGACACATTGCGCGTTGTCTTAATGCCGTTCTGATCGGTGGTAACAACATAATTGCCCGCCTGATTCAAGACCGGTTCCGTCGCATTCACAGCGACCGCAACACCATCTTTGGTTACCGTACAGTTGCCGGTCAGAAGATATGGCTGCTCTTCGATGTTGCAGGTGACATCACGAACCGCCACTTCTTTCTCTGTGGAGGCGATGGTGATGGTCTTGTCGGCAACTGTATAAACCAGAAGATTAAAGTTGCCATTGCTCTGGTTCGTAAACGTGATCCACCCGGTATTCTTTCCATCTACTGTCAAGCCCACCTTCAGGTTCGTTTCATTTACATGCTCCATGGTGATTCGAATCGGCACTTCCCGCTGATTACCTGAAGCATCCACGATGTCCCCGTCCGTCGGAATAATTATCCAGCCATTTGTATTTCCTGCACTGTTAGCTACTGTACTCCCGAAGCCTCCTCCACCAGCCGTCAGGATAAGTGCATTGGACGCAGAACGGATCTCAAATCCTTCCCAGCTTCCAATACGGATATAGTGTTCATTTTCCGCACCCGTTCCAGGCATGGTTACTTTTCCGCTAATTGCCACTTTATCCCAGGAGGTAAGTCCTGTGGCAGACTCCAATGTCCTGCCGATCACTGTCTGATCTTCGATTCCGAAGTCCCGGAAGGTATATTCGGTATACTCCGGTTCCGGCTCTTCGTTGGATTTCACTCCGATTGTCTTACCGGATGCCGCATATAACAGAATGTTAAAGTTGCTGTTGCTCTGGTTCGTAAATGTTATCCACCCGGTGTTCTTCTCATCCACGGTTACACTAACCTTCAGGTTCGTTCCGTTTACATGTTCCATGGTGATCCGAATCGGCACTTCCCGCTGATTACCTGAAGCATCCACAACGTCTCCGTCAGCCGGAATATAGACCCAGCCGTTCGTATTTCCATCGCTGTTGGCTACTGTACTCCCGAAGCCTCCTCCGCCACCAGTCAGTATAAGCGCATTTCCTGCGGAACGGATCTCGAATCCTCCCCAACTTCCGAAACGGATATAGTGATCATCCGCATTCGTTCCAGGCATAGTCACCTTACCGCTGATTGCCACCTTGTCCCAGGAGGTAAGTCCCGTGGCGAATTCCGGTGATGCGCCGGTCACTGTCTGGTCTGCAATCCCAAAGTCGCGGAAGGTATATTCGGTAAACTCTGAATCAGCCGCTCTGCTCTCAGAAGCAACCGAACCGATGCCGTTGAAGCATCCCACAAGCATTGTCAATATACACAACCATGCTATCACTGTTTTTTTACATTTTTTCCTGTACATAACATTCTCCCTTTCTGTGAAATTCGCTATACAAGCGTTTTTTGTTACGCTCTCTATTTACATATTACTTCCAATTCCTTTTTCCAGTTATCTGTAAATCCCCAGTAAGCGAAATTCACTTTGCTCTTTATCAGCCGTGTCCAGGCTGTATCTACCGAAGCGATCCGGATTCCCGCCTTCGAGGAATATACCAGCAATTTGCTTCCAAACGGTTCCTGCAGGTTTTTGAAGAGTTTTTCTCCACAAAAGCTGCCGTTTACATACACGCCAACATAAACATTATGTTCATCCACCTGTGTGAAGGTCAGCCAGAGCTCCAGTTCCTGACCTCTGACATCCGTTCCGATCTTGTCCTTGCTGATATCCCATGCCTGCTTTCCATTGGCTGCCTCAGAGAGACGCAGCCCGTCTTCCGTCGCACTCACCTGAATACCAAACCATTCGTTCTCATCTGGTCCGCCAATCCGCAGAAGCCCGTCTCCATCCTGTGGAAATGTGACTTTTCCCTTAAACACTTTACCATTTAGCGATTCCACCTGTCCCTGAACGCCATCTCCCACAACCACACGATCCTGCATCAGGAAGTCTTTGAAGGTGATCTCTCTGTATGAGGAAACCGGTTTCTGCGGTGTTTCACTGATGGGATCCGGCTTCTCCGGTTCTACCGGTGTTGTACCGGTAGATGCGATATTTACATTGCCGCCACCACCGTAAGCGAGAATCCCATAATATTCCGTATCCGGTTTTTGCACTTTCATCCAGGCAGTTGCCGAAGCACTGTCCTTCCCGGTCACAGTCAGTGTGGCAAGGATATTTTCACTATTATCGGTGTACTCAAAAGTCAGCCGGAACTGTAGGGACTGCTCTGCTATCGTATCCTCACAGCCTAATTGTGTCTTCGAAATAAGTACCCAGCCGTTCGCATTTCCGTCACTGTTTGCAACGGTTTTCTTACTGAATCCTTCGTTGATCAGCGCAAGATCCCCGCCGTCCGCCCAACGCAGGCAGAATCCTTCCCAGCCGTCTGTGGAGGTTCCAAAACGCAGGTAGCTCTCTGTGGAGGCAGGAAACGTTACTATGCCGCTGATGGCCACGTCCTTCCAGGACTGGATGGGCTGCTTCACATTCCTTACCGGCATACCTGCTTCAGCAATCTGATTCTTGATGCCGAAATCCGCAAAGGTATATTCGTCATATACCTTCTCCGGCTGCTCTGGAGAACCGATGGTGATACTTCTGCCATCTCCCGCATATATCAGCAGATTGAAGTTTCCACTCGTCTGCTTTGCAACTGTGATATATCCGGAGTGGGTTCCATTGATCGTTGCAGTCATTTTCAGTTGCGTCTTATTCACATGTTCAAAGGTAACACGAAGGTCTATCGCTTTATCCGCGATATCTTCTCCCGTGTCGATATACAGCCAGCCGTTTCCGTCCTTGGCACTATTCTCTACCACGCTGCCAAAATCCGCACTTCCCGTTGTCAGGATAAGGGCCGTTTTCGATGCACGGATAGAAAGTCCGCCCCAGCTTCCAAAACGAATGTAATGATCATCCGCATCGACTCCGGGGAAAGTCACCTTTCCGCCGATCGCTACCTTATCCCAAGACGTAAGTCCCGTGTCTTTGTCGATTGCATTGCCATTCGATACCGTCTGATCTTTGATGCCGAAGTCGCTGAAGGTGTATTCGGTAAATTCGGTTGGCTTCGGATCTTCCTTCGCTGTCGAGATGACTCCCATCGTCTTCCCCGCTGCCGCATATAACAGAATGTTGAAGTTGCCATTACTCTGATTCGTAAATGTGATCCACCCGGTGTTCTTGCCATCCACGGTCAGACTCACCTTCAGGTTCGTTCCGTCCACATGCTCCATGGTGATCCGAACCGGCACCTCCCGCTGTTTTCCCGAAGCATCCACAACATCTCCGTCAGCCGGGATATAGACCCATCCGTTCGTATTTCCGTCGCTGTTGGCTACCGTGCTCCCGAAGCCGCCTCCGCCGCCGGTCAGGATAAGCGCATTTCCTGCGGAACGAATCTCGAAACCCGTCCAGCTTCCGAACCGGATATAATGGTCATCTGCATTCGTCCCCGGCATGGTTACCTTTCCGCTGATCGCTACCTTGTCCCAGGAGGTAAATCCTGTGGAAAATTCCGGCGATGCACCGCTCACTGTCCGGTCTTCGATTCCGAAGTCGCTGAAGGTGTATTCGGTAAATTCCGGATCCGCTGCTTTGCTTTTGGACAATCCTGCCCCGGAACCGGAGAGACAGCCTACCATCAACCCTAACACGCACAGCCATGCAATTGCCGCCTTTCTGCTTTTTGTGGTTCTTCCCATATTCACTACTCCTTTCTTTCTCGCTTTTGCATTACAACTCCACAATATATACTCCACAGCCCGCCTCAATCTTTAAGACGTTTCGGGCCATTATGTGCTTCTCGTCCTCCAGTGTATACATCTTATACACTCCCGGCGGAAGACTTATGTTAACCCGACTGTCATGAACGGTAGAAAGGTTTACGAGATAATATCGTTTCTTTCCACCCTGTTCAAACACGGACGCCATAACTTCGTTGTCGCTCTCTACCTGCAGGTTGCCTTTGTATCGCAGCATATCCGGAAGCTCTCCCCGGAAGATGCATTCGTTATCTGGAAGATTTTTTATCTCCTCTTCCGCAAATCCATTCTGGTATGTACCAAAGGAATCCACTCCTATAAGTTCACTTGAGAGGATGTCCTGTTCAATCCTCACAAAATATTTGTTCAGCTTTGCAATCCATCCGCACAGTACGGTCGGATGTCCCTCGATATCGATCAGGGAGCTTCCACCCTGTTCTGCATACTGAAAACCGGGATTGTCGGAACCTGCGTAATCCAATGGGAAGCATCCCGGAAAATAAGCAAACCCGTCACTGCCATAGGCCGCTGTCACATGCATCTGCAGTGCCATCTCCGCAAAGGTCATCGGTCGTTTATCACTAAACCACTGCCCCACCTGCATATAATTGTAGAATCTGCATCCGTATTCCTTCTTCTTTTTATTGAAGTATGCATTCAATTCAAAGAGTGCTACATGCACGGAGGTCGGCACGGTCGGCCAGAACAACTCATATGGATATTTGTCCTGGGACATGAATTCAAATTTTCCTCTGGAATACAGATTGTCTACCAGCCTGTCATAATAATGAAAACGGTTTTGGAAGGTGACCGCCATCTCACCTGTCAGCTCAAACGGCAGCTTCTGCGGTATATCACCGCTCATTCCGCCCCAGAAAATAGCGTCATTGATTGAATAGGAATAGAAATTCGTATGAAACTCATATCCCCCATAGTACTCGTCAAATACCCGCTTCGCGTGGGCGATCCCTTCTGCCGCCAGATATCCCGCTTCATCGCTGAAGAAAATTCCTGCAAAAGCCTTATGCTCCGCCCAGGGTTCTATCTCTGCCAGAAATTGCTTATCCAATTCGGCGATCTCTTGTTCTGTCATTTCATAAAACGGCTTTCTGCCATCTTCTCCCGGAACGACTCTTGTATAAGCGCCTTGTATCACAGGTGTCGGGCAATACCCGATCCCGTACTTTTCGCACAGTTCAAAGGTCTTTTCTACGGTCTCTTTCCGACTGTCATAGCCAAAGCCAAATATTCTGTTTATCCCGGCTTCTGATAACGCCAAAAACACTTCATCCGTAAGGCGGGAAGGATATGGCTTGTCTTTGTAATCCCCCGTAGGGGCACAGAAAATCGCCTGCACAAATTGCTTTTTCATCGCTGCTCTCCTACTTTTTTCCACTGTTTTTTCCACTGTTTCTCAATTTGTGAATGGTACTCCGAATGGTTATCGTCTTTTTATACGCTTCTTATATGTTAATTTTAAAATAATTTCTGTGCATTCATAGAACGGTATTGTTATTTTACTCATACAATTTTGCTGTTTTTATAAACATACTCTTTTAAAATGCAATTTTTTCCAGCAGCAAAAAGCACCTTAACCGTAATTGGCTAAAGTGCTAATTGTTTTTTTATGCCACAATTTTAAAATTCTTCAAATTTTTGGCATATAATTATCAAAATTTAGATACTCCTGAAGCCAGTGCTGTCATGCGAACAACAATATAAGATCAACTCCAAACAGCAGACAGATATTCTTCACAAGAAAATTCACGATCACAATCCCCAGAGCAATCCAGAGATAGACATCCCGGTATCTCATGCCAATGGCGATCCTTCCCCCGGAAAGCCGCTGGATGGTCTGGCTGACCATGAACCATCCGCAAATAGCCGCTGTATAGGGCACAAGCGGATGCAGCACCAGCGAGGACAGCAGCCTCCCGGAGAGCAGGTGCGTCAACGCCCTGGTGCCTCCGCAGCCGGGACAGTAGAATCCCGTCAACCGCTGAAAGATGCAGAACGGCAGTTGCCGGTACAGCTCCGGTCGCATCCTGAAGATGAGAACAATCGCCGCCAGAAGCGCGATCATTACCCAGCCAATGATATATAATACGTTTTCTTCCGTGTTGACCTTTGTTTTTTTCATGCTATTCCTTTATTGTGATCTTGGTGTGGCGGATTTCTGATACTGCTCCAGAATATATTTATCATCTTTGTCCGGATTCTGCGCAATACAGTCATAGATTGGACGAAGCACCTCAACCTCTTCCTCCAATTCCTGCGCCGTTTCTGACAGGCTCTTTCCCCGCTGCAGCTTCTTCCTGGTCAAGAAGATAGTTTTTAATAATTCTCCTTCACTGCGGCCTTCCACACGCCCTTCCTCGCGGCCTTCCGCACGCCCTTCTTCGCGGCCTTCCGCACGCCCTTCTTCGCGGCCTTCCTCGCGTGCTTCCTCACGTTCTTCTTTTATATACTCTTCAAACGTCATATATCTCGCCCCCATTTCTCGGC
>CAVGED010000065.1:0-10929 GCA_963628035.1 Paludibacteraceae bacterium | reverse complement strand
AATCTAAGAATACTGAACGTATCTCGGCATAACATCTATCTCGTCATAAGGCGGATTATGCCGAGCTCGGCATAATCCTCCTTGCGGTGTGCCGGTGATAGTATCTTTATACTCATCATCAATCATCACCCCGCTGACAAGAAACTTCCTCACTACTGAGATAACATCTCCGTCCTTTATTGTCCGTCCGAAGATTGTCATCAGCTTGTCATGGTCAACGGTGTCAAAGAACTTTGCAAGGTCGATGTCCACTATCCAGCTATGCCCGTCATTCATCATTTCTAATGCTTTAAGGACTGCCTGCTGCGCACACCGATTTGGTCTGAACCCGTAGCTTTGGTTGTGAAACTGCTCCTCAAATATCGGAGTGAGTACCTGCGCTACCGCCTGTTGCACGAAACGGTCTACTACTGTTGGTACCCCAAGGTTCCTTATTCCACCATCTGGTTTGGGTATCTCCACCCTGCGGACAGGTTGCGGCTTGTACTTTCTCGTCCGCAACTGCTCCTTGATTCTTTCGCCGTTTTCCGAAAGGTATGCGCCAAGTTCCTCAACGGTCATGCCATCTACACCCGCCGCACCTTTGTTCCTAACGACTTGCAGATACGCTGCATTGAGATTATCTCCACTTAATATCTGCTCCATGAGACTACTTGTGTCCATGCGTTGTTTCCTTTCTGCCCCTTTTGCCTTTGCCGCCTTTGAAGTCATCGACAGGCGTATGTTCCGGCTACGAAGTGGAACGTACTTCAACTGATTGATTGTTCAGCCCTTCGCTCCATTCCCATTACAGGAACTTCCTCACTACTATGGCTTCTGCTGACTTCTCACAGTTCGTTGTTACTACGGCTGATGAGACCGCCTGTGAGACCTCCCCAGTTAAGGTGCGTGCTCTTTCCCTCCATGTACCTGCCGCATTTACTCGTACTTCCGGCAACCTTTTGGACTTCAGTGCCTTTTGCCACCTTATCCGTATTTCCGAGCCTTGTATGCGGTTTCTGTCCGTCAGGTCAGAGGTTTGCTTGCAGCTTCTTTCAGATTCCGTCTCACGGCAGACACCCTTGCTGTTCAGCTATGTGCTTCGTCGTTGCCTACGCGCACTCGGGACTTTCACCCGTTAGAGAACGCCCATGCTGGGCAAACAAAATCCCGGCGCACCCTGGTACGCCGGGAAGGAAAGATATCGACAGATATCCGAAGTCTGAGTTCGTGTTATCACTTACAAACTCTTAAAGGTCTTGATCCATTCTCTCTTGATAAGCTCATGGCCAGCAGTTGTTGGATGAACGCCGTCTCGTAGCCAGTAATCATTGGGAGCCAGCTTCGCAGCCTCCTCGAACTTATCCTGCAGGGGGATAAAAGGAAGATTATATGTTTCGGCAATTTTTCTTGCCTTTTCCGCCCGCTTGAGCACTTCCGTATGGAAGATATTCCATCTGTCAGGTTCCTCCTCCGAGTTCTCTGTTGCAGCGGCCCGCAATACGAAGGGCTCTAAGATCATGATCTTCACATCCGGCAAAGCTACCTTGACCTCTTCAATCAGCATGGAATAGATTTTAAAGTATTTCTCTGCATCCACGCCATTATGACCGCCAAATTCATGCCATACATCATTTACGCCGATCAGGATACTCATGACATCCGGTTTCAGATTGATGATATCTGCTTTGATTCTTGCATACACATCGACCACACGATTGCCGCTGACTCCCCTGTTGTACATGATGTACTGGTTCGGATATTCAAAACCTAATTCACCCTTTACCAGTGTCGGATATCCAATTCCTGCATTCATGTTATCTTCTCTGGAACGGCCAGCGTCCGTGATGGAATCTCCCTGAAATAAAATTGTCTGCATTTCCTTGCTTGCTCCTTTGTTCTTCTTCCCAGGTTGTGTGGGTTTTCTATAGTTCCGAGATAGATTTTAGCATTTCAATATAGGTTTTTCAAGCCTTTTATTTATTTTTCTTCATTTTACTTTGCTGCTAATCGCTCTTCAACGGTGTTTGCTTTTTTTTAAGTTCCATGCTATAATAGCTTTTACGTATTTTAATAGAAAGAAAGTGATATTATGCCCATCAAAACACAAAGCGATCTTCCGGCAAGGGAGATTCTGGAACGCGAAAATATATTTGTCATGGACGAAAACCGTGCCATGCACCAGGACATCCGTCCCATTGAGATAGGGATTCTGAATCTGATGCCATTAAAGGAGGATACGGAGCTGCAGCTTCTGCGGGCGCTGTCCAATACCCCGCTGCAGGTGGATGTGACCTTCCTCATGGTTTCGAATCATACGTCCAAGAACACGCCAACCAGCCACCTGAACAAATTCTACTACACCTTCGATCAGGTGAAGAACCGGAAGTTTGACGGACTTATCATAACCGGGACTCCGGTGGAACAGATGGAATATGAAGAGGTTGATTACTGGAAGGAATTTGAGGAGATCTGTGCGTGGACCAAGACCAATGTGACATCCACCATGCACCTCTGCTGGGGAGCCCAGGCCGGGCTGTATTACCATTACGGCATTCCCAAATACCCGCTGTCAGAGAAGATGTTCGGTCTTTTCAACCATCATGTGCTGAACCGGAAGGTTCCTCTGGTGCGTGGCTTTGACGACTATTTTCTGGCGCCCCATTCCCGTCACACCGAGGTACGCCGGGAGGACATTGACAAGCACCCGGAGCTGACGGTGCTGGCAGAGTCCGAGGAGGCAGGCGTCTATCTGCTGATGGATACCGATGGCAAAAAAATATTCGTTATGGGACACCCGGAATATGACCGGGTGACACTGCACAACGAATATATGAGGGACAAGAACAAGGGACTGCCGATAAAGCTTCCGAAGAATTATTATCCAAACGACGACTGTACCATACGTCCTAATCTTCAGTGGCGCTCCCATGCGAATAATCTCTACACCAACTGGCTGAATTACTACGTATACCAGACTACGCCTTACGAATATACGAATATTGAAGAAATATCCGGGAAATAAGCTTACTCCATCATTTTCCGAAATTCCGCTTCATCAATGATATTTGTTCCAAGCTCCTGCGCTTTGGTAAGCTTGCTTCCGGCATTCTCTCCGGCCAGAAGATACGTGGTCTTCTTGGAGACAGAACCGGATACCTTGCCGCCGTTTGCTTCCACAAGCGCCTGAGCCTCCTTCCGATCCATCCCCGGCAGAGTCCCGGTGATCACGAAGGTCATTCCCTCAAATCGCCCGCCGGTCTGCTGTTCCCCGGACTCCATATTGACACCGGCCGCCACCAGACGTTCAATGATCCGCTGGTTCTTCTCGTCATCGAAGTAATCACGTATACAGCCCGCGCTGACCTGCCCGATATCATTCACTGCCGTCAGTTCCTCCAGTGAGGCTGCCATCAGCGCCTGAATATTGGGGAACTTCTTTAAGATAGACTTGGCTGCCGCCTTGCCAACATTGGGGATTCCAAACCCAGTAAGCAGCTGCCAGGCCTCGTTGCTCTTGGACTTCTCGATCACCGCAAGGAGCTTGTCGGTGTTCTTCTCTTTTCCTATGATTCCCTGCTCAATCAGTTCATCCCGGTGCTCCTTCAATTCATAGATATCCGCAATGTCCTTAAGGTAACCCAACCGGACCAGATCCTCAATGTAAACCGTTCCGAAGCCCTTGATATCCATGGCATCCCGTCCCACAAAATTGATGATATGCCGCTCCAGCTGCGCCGGACAGGAGGGGGACACGCACTTGATATCAGCCGTGTCCTTCTCCCGGACGGTCCTTGCACCGCAGACAGGGCAGAATTCCGGGATCTGAAAACGCACCGTACCTTCCGGCCGCTTCTCCTTCAAAACCTGCCGGATCTTGGGAATGATCTCTCCGGACTTATAGACCAGGATATGATCTCCAATGCCGATATCCAACTGATCGATAAAGTCCTGGTTGTGCAGGGTTGCCCTGGATACGCTGGTGCCGCACAGGCGCACCGGCTCAAAGATTGCGGTGGGCGTGATCCGCCCGGTTCTGCCTACGGACAATTCCACATCCAGCAGTGTGGTCTCCTTCTCCTCCGGCGGATACTTGTATGCGATGGCCCATCGGGGTACCTTGGAGGTCGCTCCCAGCTGCCGCCGCTGGTCGAACCGATTGATTTTCACCACAGCCCCGTCAATATCATAGGCCAGATTCCCCCGGTTCTCCCCAATCTTACATATGGCATCCCAGACCTCATCGGCCGTTCTGCAGACTTTATAATCGTCAATCACCTTCACATGATTCCGCTTCAGGTATTCATACCCTTCCGTGTGCGTTGCAAACTCTGCTCCCCGCACCTCCTGAATATTAAATATAAACATGGACAGCTTCCGTTCCCTGGTGATCCGGCTATCCAGTTGGCGCAGCGTTCCGGCCGCACAATTTCTGGGGTTGGCAAAGACCTTCTTCCCCATCAGCTCCTGCATCTCATTAACCTTGTCGAAGGCCTCGTTGGTCATATAGACCTCCCCGCGGATCTCGATATACGGCACCGGATCCTCCATGTGTTTTACCACATCATCGATTACCCTGGCATTCTCCGTAACATCCTCGCCATACTCGATGCCGTTTCCTCTGGTCACAGCCAGCTTCAGTTCTCCCTCCTCGTAGCGAAGGCCCATGGAAAGTCCGTCGATCTTGTACTCTACCACGAATTCCGGCTCCTCAAGCTGCTGCCGCATCTCCTCCACGAAATCGTAAACCTCTTCCTTGGAGAAAACATCCTGAAGGCTCAGCATCGGCACGTTGTGGCGCACCAGCACTCCGGCTTCCCGCTTCGCAGTCCCTCCTACCTTCTGGGTGGGCGATTCCGCTGTCTTAAGCTCCGGAAACTCCTTCTCAATCGCCTTTAACTCCCGCATCATCATGTCGAACTCATAGTCCGTGATCTCCGGGGAATCCATATTATAATAGCGGTCACTGTGATATTCGATGAGCTTTCGCAGCTCCTCTGCCCGCTCCTTGGCCTGATTTCTTTCCATCTCTATCCTCCCTGTTCTTATATACACTCTCGCTTTTTGAAAAGCGAAGCATTTTCTTAAGCGTAACCAGTTCCCGCTCCGTGATCTTTCGATATGTACCGGGAGCAAGATCTCCCAGTGTGAGATTCATGATACGAACACGGGTAAGGTTCACCACACGATAATCGAAATACTCACACATGCGGCGGATCTGGCGGTTCAACCCCTGGGTCAGCACAATCCGAAATGTCTTTGGCCCCAGCTTCTCCACCGTGCATGGCCGCGTCATAGTCTTTAATTCCTTTAATGGCACACCGCCGGCCATCCCACGCAGGAACTCCTCCGTCACCGTTCGGTTCACCGTGACGATATATTCCTTCTCATGATAATTGCCGGCTCGCATGATCTTGTTCACCAGGTCTCCCTGATTGGTCATCAGCAGAAGGCCGCCGGAGTCCTTATCCAGACGGCCGACCGGATAGATTCGCTTGGGATAGTGGAGATAATCCACAATGTTATTCTTCTCCCGTTTCTCTGCGGTACAGACGATTCCCACCGGCTTGTTTACCAGCAGAAGGATGGGTTCCTCCTCCTGCTGCACCTGCTTTCCACAGAAGATCACCTGCTGCCCCGGCAGGACTCTGTCTCCCATCACCGCGCACCTGCCATCAATAGAGACATTCCCCGCCTCTATCTGCCGGTCTGCCTCCCGTCTGGAGCACACGCCGGATTCACTTAGATATTTATTGATTCGAATTCCTTCGTTTTCCATATATGTCCTCTACCTATACCATATCCACTGGGCTCTATTATACCATATCCACTATACAATTGAACATTAGTAGTTCAATTGTCTTGGCCTCGACAATACCTCGCCAAGTGGCTAGGTATTAGTTCTGCTAGGCTCGATAACACCTCGCCAAGCAGAAACTATTATACTACATCACAGATAGCTTTTCAATTTTTCAATATTTTTTTCTTCAAAATCCATCAGCTCGCCTGCAAGCTCATTGGCATAGCTGCCCACAAGCTTGTTATTATGCGTGGCTTTCATCAGATCCGTGATTCCACGTGCATTCCCGCGGATCATCATATCCGCCACGTGAGCCGTGCTTGTGTTGAGCAGTGTACCTGTCTGTATAGAGGCCCACAGCATCGCCCGCTCCAGGCCGCTGCTGTCACGAAGTCCAAGTCCTTCCCGCCTAAGCGTCCGCTCCGCCTTGTGCTCCAGTTCCCGGTACACATCGGCCTGTCGGCCAAGATCGTAGGCCAGTTCCTCGTCATACACCTTATTTAATACGGTATGAATGGCCTTCTGAGCCATCCGCGTATTCCTGCATGCAGTCTCCAAAACAGTCAATTCCTCGTTGGTGATCATAAAACTCCTTTCTCACGAAACGTCCATGCTCCCATGGACATCCCGAAATCCCCGAAGGGCATTTGATGTGAATGTCTTATGATTAGAGTGAATCTTTTTCTGTTTTTTATACTTCCTGCATACGATCTTTTATATAAAAAAACTGTCACAAACGCTTCCTTTCGGAAAATCGGTGACAGTTTTTATATTCGCAGCGCTTCGCCCGCTCAGTTCACATTCGCAGGCTTCTCTGTGCTCAGATATGCACTCATGATATAGGCTGTCCCACCATTGTAGCTGACCTGACTCCAGCCATTTGACATGATCCCTGTCCTTGTTAATGACTGGCCGGCCACCCCGCCTGCGATCTTCTCCGCCGTCTCGCTGGGTTCCTTGCGGATATTGACATTCGCCGTCAGATAGACGGTTTCCGACACAGACTGCATCCCCTGATTCTGATCTGATGTTCCTGGATTCTCTGCAGGCTGCTGATCCTGTGGTTCATTCCCCGGATTCTCTGCAGGCTGCTGGTCCTGTGGTTCGTTCCCCGGATTATCTGCCGCAGGCTGTCCGGTGCCGCTCCCCTGCTGATCCAGCCATTCGTTGATCGCATCCTGTATGGTGACGCCCACCAGCTGCTTCAGATTCTCGTCTGCCGCCAGAGCCTCCTTATATCTTGTCTCCACGTCGTTGCAGAGCGCCACCACATCGTCCTGCGCCTCATAATCTTCGATGAAGTCCTCTACCAGACTGTCAAGCTCCAGTTCCTTGTTCTGTAGATTAAACTGGCTGTATCGGTTATCAATGCGATACGCTCCGTTCTCACCCTTGCGCACATAGAAGAAGTCCAGTCCGGGAGCCACTGTGGTAATACCTGTAAAATGAACATCCATCACCACGGACACGGCATACTCGCCCTCTAAAAGCCCCGGCTTCGTATAGCATTTGATATTATCATAGGAGTCAATGAATTGGCTCATCAGCGCAATATAACTCTTCTCCTGGTCGGAAACCGGCTCCGCATAGGTCTGAAGTGTATCCAGATCTCCCGCAATATAAGCTGTATAATAGCCGCCGATCAATGTGTCGATCTCCGGGATAGCCTCCGCAAACGACTCCATCTGCTTCACCGGTTCATTCACACCCGTGGGGAACTCTCCCTGTTTATTTCCATCTCCTGCAACTACATCCGTAACTGCCAGCACAACTACCAGCGACGCTGCTGCGGTGCCGGCCACGATATATCTGATATTCTTTCTGCAAAAATCCTTCACACTGCTCCAAGGAATCGCAATTTTATTCCACTCAATTCGCTTCATATTTCCGCCCCTGTCTGTTTCTTCCATTTACTACCTATGATAATATCACAGCTATGTGAATTCGTCCAGTATTATTACTTCATCCCGCCGGATTTCATCAGCATCATCATGGCCTGAAACTCTGTGCTCAGCATCTGTCCAAGCCGCTCCTCCGGGAAACGGCACACGCCCGTAGCACACAGAGCACCTACGCCAAAGGTGTAGATCCATACATTTTCAAAAAGCACACGTGCGTCTGCAGGGTCCAGGCCATAGTCCTTACAGATCGCATCAATACAGATATCCGCCGTAGTTCCAAGTTCACCGAACACATCATCAAAGCTGACGGAATTCTGATTCTCCTGCATGAACAGCAGTTGATAGAGCTTTGGCTCCTGCACCCCGAACATTACCATCTGCATTCCGACCTGTTTAAAGAACGGCGTATGATGCACGGCTCTCTCTGCAAAGGATTCAAAGCGCCGCATTGCCGCCGTGCGCACTTCCCCCTGCACTTCCTCCATGTTCTTGAAAACCGTAAAAATCGGACGTGCAGAACTGCCGAGCTTTTCCCCCAGCTCCCGGGCGGTCAGAGCCTCCGGCCCCTTCGCAGATACAATATTAAGCGCAGCTTCGACAATCTCTTCCTTGGTAAATTTTGGTTTCGGTGGCATCTTATTCCTCTTCCTCCTACAATATATCGTGTACAAAAGCGGCACATGATCGGCATTCGGTCTACGCTCCGCTTCGGTCGGTTCAAAGCCAACGTCCACCGGACGTTGTTCACCATTCGTCAAATACAAATATAGTTGTTTTGGAACATGTGTTTTATTATAGTCGGTATCTCGAATTTTGTCAATAACGCCGCAGCCCGTCACTTTTTCTCGTGCAGCCTGCCATTTCTTCCTATGTAGACCGTCACTTCTTCTCGAACTCCGTCACCACATCCTTCAGCAGCTGGCGGATCGGCAGGTGCTGCGGACAGGACTTCTCGCATTTACCGCACCCGATACAATCTGAAGCTTTCCCGTTATTCTTTGTATAAACCTCTTCATAGTAATAATCCGCATTCCAGTCCTGATAAATCTGCTTTGAATTCATGAGGGAGAAGAGATCCGGTATGGAAATGTGTTTCGGACATCCATCGGTGCAGTAGCGGCACGCCGTGCAGGGGATCAGGTGCTTGGCGTGAAAGATCCTGCACACCTCATCAACCGCCCTTTTCTCGGCAGCATCCAGAGGTTTAAAATCCTTCATATAGGAAAGGTTATCCTGCATCTGCTCCATATTACTCATGCCGGACAGCACCATCATGATACCGTCAAAGCCTGCCGCAAAGCGGATGGCATAGCTTGCCGGACTGCCGCCGTGCAGATCCTCCAAAACCTTTTTTGCATCCTCCGGCAGATTAACCAGATTGCCGCCCTTAACCGGTTCCATCACGATCACCGGCTTATTATGCTTCCGACAGACTTCATAGCACTTGCGGGACTGAACGGCAGGATCATCAAAGTCCAGGTAATTAAGCTGGATCTGCACGACCTCAACCTGGGGGTATTCCGTCAGGATCTCATCCAACACCTCCGCCTTATCATGAAAAGAAAGGCCCACATGCCGTATCTTTCCCTCTGCCTTCAGTTCAAACGCCTGCTCATAGGCACGACAGCGCTTGTATTTTTCAAAAATGTCCTTGCTCTGTGCATGCATAAGATAGAAATCAAAATAATCAACACCGCAGGATTCCAGTTGCTTTGCAAACAGCGGCCGAACCTCTTCTTCGCTGTTAAAAAGATGCGTAGACAGCTTATCTGTAAGGATAAAGCTTTCCCTCGGATACCGCTTCGCGATGCAGTCCCGTATCGCCGTCTCGCTCTGTCCGCCGAGATAAACGCGGGCGGTGTCAAAATAATTGAAGCCCTCCGCCATATACAGATCCACCATCTTGGAAAACTCCTCATAGTCAACCTTATCCCCGCTCATCGGCAGCCGCATACAGCCAAACCCAAAGTTCTTTTTCACATTTCCAAATTCATTCATGTTCTTCAATCCTCCGTCCTAATCTTATATAAAGAAATTATATACCCTGGAGTGTACTCTAAGTCAAGAGGAAAATTTGAAGCACCAAATTTGAAGCACCCCCTAAAATGTAAAAGTAACTTTGCAATACTATTCCATCGCCTGCTGCAATTCTCTTCTCTTCCAGCTGAAAAACCCATACATGTCATTAAAAAAGAAGATCGTGAAATTAACGACTACCGGAACATATGCAGGGTTCTCGATTGAAGCCAAAACCCATAGCACGATCAATACAACATCGTTTGCAGCATACCCAAGTGCATAATAAGAAGACCTCAGCATGGTCAGCGATGTTGCAAGAAAGCTCGTTATAATAGAAATTGTACTGAACACAATGTTTGGTGTATTCAATGTAGCAAGAATGACATAAAAAATTCCCATAACTATAATTCCAAAAACTGCCAATCCAACCACATGCCGGCGGTTCAGCTTTTGAATTTCCACCACACTGCCATCCTCCTGGGAGGGATTTCTGATCCATGTAATGGTCGACCAGACTGCCATCGGCATTGTCATTCCAAGATACGTGATCATCTCTCCCCAATAACGGAAATGAAATGATATCACACCATAGAGAATGCTGAACACAACCATCAGGATCTGAGCCCAGACATTCCCCTTTGCAGCAAAGATCAAAGACGTAACGCCAACAAGGGCGGCTGTAAGCGTAAGAAGATCAAAATCGGACGCTGCCACATTCGAAACAAAGACTATGACTAACGAGCCGATCCACATCACCCACTCTTTTTTTGACAGATTCTTTATCGGATTGTTCATTTTTATTATGCTCCTCTTTCAAGTTCTCTCATCGGCCATATCAACCGGTTTATTGCAAAAATAAAGTGCCTTATCCAGCACTCCTTCTTCGGCCTAACGGAGTGGGGAAAGACACAAACCCGGCGGTTTACACTATAAGATAATAATATTTTTTCGGAAAAGAAGCTTGAAAACACACTATTTTCAAGCTTCTCTGTTATTTTTCACAATGCACCCAGCGGGACTCGAACCCACAACGTCAGAACCGGAATCTGATGTTTTATCCATTAGACTATGGGTGCCTGATGCCGAACCGCAGCCGTACTGCCTCCGACAACTTTAGTAGTATAACATATTACTTGAGAAAAAGCAAATTATTTTTTCAATTTATTCACATACGAAGTAACAGTTCAGCCTTGTAACGAAATCAACAAAAAAAGTTAGAGTAAAAATGCT
>CAVGED010000064.1:0-12653 GCA_963628035.1 Paludibacteraceae bacterium | reverse complement strand
TAAAATCAATGGATTCAAGCTAAAATCGAATATTTGTTACTGCAAAAGTGTGGAGCGGAAGCATACGTGTGTAATAGAGAAGATGTGATTATGTATTTTCCCTCGACCAAGTGGCCGGGGGAATTTTCATTGGGGCAATTTTTTTGAAAAAAGTTCTTGACATCTATCAATAGTTAGCATATACTAACATCCAGAAAGAAATCCCAACATATGTAAATTCAAAGAAAGGTCGAGGTGAATCATATGCCGCTGTCAATGGTAAGCGAAGGGGAATGCAACGTGATCAAGCACGTTGGCGGTAAGGAAGAGACCAGAAGGTTCCTGGAGAATCTTGGATTTGTGGCAGGAAGTCCTGTGACGGTGCTATCCCAGAACGATGGGAATATCATTGTGAATATCAAGGATTCCAGGATCGCCATTGGGAAAGATATGGCCAATAAGATTGTAGTATAAGGAAGGAGCAGATTATGAAAACACTAAAGCAAGTTGCCTGCGGGCAGACCGTCAAGGTCAAGAAGCTGTCAGGGGAAGGCCCTGTCAAGAGAAGAATCATGGATATGGGTATCACCAAGGGTGTGGATATCTATGTGCGGAAGGTTGCTCCGCTGGGAGATCCGGTTGAGGTTACCGTCCGGGGATATGAGCTTTCACTGCGTAAGGCTGACGCAGAGATGATCGAGGTAGAATAGTACCTTATTTTTTTGGTGAAAGGTTAGCGCAAGCTAATTTGAGTTACCCTAAGATAATCAAAATTAGAACAAAGAAAAGAGGAGCGATGAAATGTCGAAGATTGCATTAGCAGGTAATCCAAACTGCGGAAAGACAACGCTGTTTAATGCCTTGACAGGTTCCAATCAGTTCGTTGGAAACTGGCCCGGCGTTACGGTGGAGAAGAAGGAAGGAAAGTTAAAAGGTCACAAGGATGTTACCATCATGGACCTGCCGGGAATCTACTCACTGTCTCCCTACACCTTAGAGGAAGTGGTAGCCCGGAATTATCTGATTAATGAGCGGCCGGATGCCATCATCAATATCGTGGACGGTACCAATATCGAGCGTAACCTGTATCTGTCCACCCAGATCATGGAGCTGGGAATCCCGGTGATCATGGCAGTGAACATGATGGACATCGTGGAGAAGACAGGAGATAAGATCCATATTGACAAGCTCAGCAAGAAGCTGGGATGCGAAGTGGTAGAGATCTCCGCACTGAAGGGTACCGGAATCAAGAAGGCTGCTGAGCGTGCTGTGGCGCTTGCCCAGAAGAAGGATGCGGCTGTTCCGGTTCATGAGTTTGCACCGGAGGTGGAGTCAGCCATCCGTTCTGTGGAAGATAAGCTGGGCGCTGAAATCCCGGAGGAGCAGAAGCGCTTCTTCGCCATCAAGCTTCTGGAGAAAGACGATAAGATCGTAGAGCAGATGAAGAATGTTCCTGATGTTTCTGAGGAGATCAAGAACCTGGAGACACAGTTTGACGATGATACCGAGAGCATTATCACCAATGAGCGGTATGTATACATATCCTCCATTATCGGTGAGTGCTGCACCAAGAGCAGCAAGGCAAAGAAGCTGTCTACCTCCGATAAGATCGACCGGATCGTTACCAACCGCTGGCTGGCACTTCCGATCTTCGCATTGGTGATGTTCATTGTTTATTACGTATCTGTGACTACAGTCGGAAGCTGGGCAACTGACTGGGCCAACGATGGTGTGTTTGGCGATGGCTGGCATTTCTTAGGAATCGGCACAGCCGATTATAACGATGCGGCAGATGCCTACAGCCGTGCAGATCAGATCGTAGCTGCCGTAGAAGATGGCGCTGTATCGGTAGATATTCTGGATGATGAAGGAGAGGTTCTTGAGACCGTATCCATCACAGACGCTGTGACCAGTGATGCTGAGAAGCTGCTGGAAGAGGGCGAACCGGATCCGGCAGATTACGGTGTGTGGGTTCCCGGTGTACCGGTGCTGATCGGAAATGGTCTTGATGCCATCGGCTGTGCGGATTGGCTGTCCGGTCTGATCCTGGATGGTATTGTAGCCGGTGTCGGCGCGGTACTCGGCTTTGTACCTCAGATGCTGGTACTGTTCATCTTCCTGGCCTTCCTGGAGGCGTGCGGTTATATGGCTCGTGTGGCATTCATCATGGATAGGATCTTCCGTAAGTTCGGTCTTTCCGGTAAGTCCTTTATCCCGATGCTGATCGGCAGCGGCTGCGGCGTTCCCGGAATCATGGCTTCCCGTACCATCGAGAATGACCGTGACCGTAAGATGACCATCATGACAACGACCTTCATTCCCTGCGGCGCGAAGCTTCCGATCATCGGACTGATCGCAGGTGCATTCTTCGGCAACGCCGGATGGGTTGCATGGAGTGCATATTTTGTAGGTATCGCAGCAATCATCTGCTCCGGTATCATCTTAAAGAAGACGAAAATGTTCGCGGGCGATCCGGCTCCCTTCGTTATGGAGCTGCCTGCTTATCACCTGCCTACCGTAGGAAACGTGCTTCGTAGCATGTGGGAGCGCGGCTGGTCCTTCATCAAGAAGGCCGGAACCATCATCCTTTTGTCCACCATCTTCGTATGGTTCATGCTGAACTTTGGATGGACAGATTCGGGATTTGGCATGTTGCACTTTGATGAACTTGAAGGTGCTGCTCTGGAGGCAATGCAGGCGAATTGTGTACTTGCTAAGATCGGCAACGCGATTGCATGGATCTTCACGCCGCTTGGCTGGGGCAACTGGAAGTCCGCAGTGGCGGCAATCACAGGCCTAGTAGCTAAGGAAAATGTAGTTGGTACCTTCGGTATCCTCTACGGTTTCGCAGAAGTAGCTGAGAACGGTGACGAGATCTGGGGCAGCCTGGCCAGCAGTATCTCCGGGATAGCGGCTTACTCCTTCCTGGTGTTCAATCTTCTGTGCGCACCCTGCTTCGCAGCTATGGGCGCAATCAAGCGTGAGATGAACAGTGCCAAGTGGTTCTGGTTTGCCATCGGATATCAGACGATCTTCGCATACCTGGTATCCCTGTGTATCTATCAGATCGGTTCTCTGATCTCTGCCGGAAGCTTTGGAGTCGGGACAGTGGTTGCCTTCCTGTTGGTGATCGCGTTCATCTATCTCCTGTTCCGTCCGTATAAGGAGAGCAAGACCCTGAATGTGAATGTGAAGGGTATGGCGAAAAACAAATAATAAGAGAATGGAGAGGGAATCTGCTGTATGGCAGGTTCTCTCTTATTGTATATGGAAAAAAGCACGATTTATCGCCCTTCTTCGGTCTGGCTGAACTGTTACAAAAAAATTAGTTTCCTGTGGAAAAGTTCGGAGAATCGTGTTAAAATAAGTGCGAAGCCAATTTTGGCATATCTATTTTTTCCAAGGAGGAATGTCATGATGTTAAAGTGCTTAAAGAAGTTCAATGGGAAAAAGGCCGGTCTGTTCGCGGCCGGTGTATTATTCGGTACAGCCGGAATCAAGTTGCTGTCCAGCAAGGACGCCAAGAAGGTATATACCAGTTGTACAGCGGCGGTTCTTCGGGCGAAGGAGACAGTTATGAAGACTGTGGCCACGATTCAGGAGAACGCTGAGGATATCTATGCAGAAGCGCAGCAGATCAATGAAGATCGGGCAGCGGCAGAGGTCGTGTATGAAGATGCAAAGTCAGAGCCGGAGGCTGACGGCGAGGCGGAAGCATGAGATTTGTAATAAAGCATGAGATTCGGGGAAGAATGCGGATCCATGTACTTCAGAATGGGATGTCCTGCCGCCAGGCGGACATCCTGCAATATTATCTGGGAAGTCAGAGCTTTGTGACCTCTGTCAAGGTACAGGAGCGGCTTATGGATGTGACAGTCTGTTACGTCGGAAAACGCACAGACTTGATAGAGGTCTTTCGACAGTTTCATTATGAGCAGGTACAGGTGCCTGAAGCTTATCTGGCAAGCACCGGAAGAGAGCTGCAGCAGCAATACTGGGATAAGCTGGTAAATAAAGTGGTGCAGCGTATGGCAAGCCGTCTTTTTCTGCCCGGTTCGGTACGTGCTGCCATTGCACTGGCAAGATCGGTGAAATATATCCGCAAGGGAATCGTTACCCTGGCGAAAGGAAAGCTGGAGGTTCCGGTGCTGGATGCTACAGCCATCGGGGTATCTCTGGCAAGAGGTGATTATAAGACAGCAAGCTCCGTCATGTTCCTGCTGGGGATCGGTGAGATCCTGGAGGAGTGGACACACAAGAAGTCGGTGGATGATCTGGCTCGCAGTATGTCCTTAAATATCAGCAAAGTGTGGCTGATGCGCGGTGAGCAGGAGGTTCTGGTTTCCGCGGAGGAGATCCGGGAAGGCGATCAGGTGCGTATCCATATGGGAAATGTGATCCCCTTCGATGGTACGGTGACAGAGGGTGAGGCCATGGTGAACCAGGCTTCACTTACCGGGGAGTCCATGCCGGTGCGCAGGGTGACCGGAAGTTCCGTATATGCCGGCACTGTGGTGGAGGAAGGCGAGCTGACCGTCTGCGTGAAGCAGGGGAACGGTACCAGCAAGTTTGAAAAGATCGTGGCTATGATCGAAGAGTCCGAGAAGCTGAAGTCCTCTGTGGAGAGCAAGGCAGAGCACCTGGCAGACCGACTGGTGCCGTACAGCCTGGCGGGAACAGTGCTTACTTATCTTCTTACCAGGAATATCACCAAGGCGTTGTCTGTTCTGATGGTGGATTTCTCCTGCGCACTGAAGCTGTCCATGCCGATTTCCGTGTTGTCGGCTATCCGTGAAGCCAACGGTTATCAGATCACCGTAAAGGGCGGAAAATATCTGGAAGCCATGGCGGATGCAGGAACCATTGTCTTTGACAAGACCGGAACGCTCACCAAGGCGCAGCCGACGGTGGTAGAGGTGATTTCCTTTAATGGGGATGATCCGGCGGAGCTTCTTCGGATCGCCGCCTGCCTGGAGGAGCATTTCCCTCACTCCATGGCCAAGGCTGTGGTGGATGCAGCGCGGGAACAAAATCTTGTGCATGAGGAGCTTCATTCCAAGGTAGAATACCTTGTGGCGCACGGTATTTCCAGTCGTATAGAGGACAAGAAGGTGATCATCGGCAGCTATCATTTTGTTTTTGAGGATGAGGGCTGTGCAGTCCCGGAGGGGTATGAGGCGCGCTTTGAGGGGCTTTCCCCGGAATATTCCCATCTGTATATGGCCATTGATAATCGGCTTGCGGCTGTGATCTGTATTGAAGATCCGCTGCGTGAAGAGGCTGCTGCCGTGGTACAGGCATTGAGGAAGGCCGGGATCGATAAGGTCGTGATGATGACCGGAGACAGCGAGCGAACCGCTCATGCCATCGCCGGAAAGGTAGGCGTGGACGAATATTATTCCGAGGTACTGCCGGAGGATAAAGCCCGCTTTGTAGAGCAGGAAAAGGCCATGGGACGAAGAGTGATCATGATTGGAGACGGAGTCAACGATTCCCCGGCGCTGTCCGCAGCTGATGTGGGAATCGCCATCAGCGATGGGGCGGAGATCGCCAGGGAGATCGCGGATGTCACCATCGGAGCCGAGGACTTATATGAGGTCGTCACCTTAAAGCTTCTGAGCAATGCGCTGATGAAGCGGATCCATAGGAATTATCGGTTCATTGTGGGCTTTAATACGATGCTGATCCTGCTGGGTGTGACCGGAGTGCTGCCGCCCACGACCTCAGCGCTGCTGCATAATACTTCGACGCTGGCTATTAGTCTTAAAAACATGGAAAACTTGCTGGAAACAGTTCAGCCAGACCGAAGAAGGACGATAAATCGTGCTTGCACGAATTTAGCGGACTGATGAAGGTCTGAGGGAACGCCCGATCATGAGCAAAGTTAGCTGCGAAGCAGCGAGAAAGCACCGTAGGTGCCTTTGCGAATGGGCGTGTGCTGAACATAATCATAATCAGGAGGTGCGCGGTATGGATCGATTTGCGAAGCTTAAGAAGAATATCTGCGATGTGATCCGGGAGGATCAGATCAAGCTGGGCTACCGGAGTGAGACGCTGCGGCTGTATTATCCGCTGGAATCCCTGGATCGTCTGGTGGGAATGGAACTTGATATTCCAGAGATGTATGGGGAATTGGAGGACTTCTGTGAGGAAGTTAACCCGCAGTTTGGGAAGGTCACGATCTCCAACAAGGATGAGCGGTTCTGCCTGACATTTCCGCCACAGACAGCGGAATATGTGCACTTTCAGTTGCCAAAAGACGAGTTCCTTGAGGAATTCATTGCGGTGATGGCGAGTCATGGCAGCACCCTGGAGGATGTGCTGGCAGTTTTTCGACGCTATTCAGACAAGATTCATCTGGAGAAGCTGTCTGGCGAGGAATTCGATTACCTGATCTATTTTACGGATGGGAAACCCAACGATTACCGTTACTGCCTGGCGCTGGAGGAGTGCCATATGACGTACCACCGCTTCACACCGGAGGATTATGAAGAACTGGGATTTTCAGCGGGGACGGTTGTTCCGGTGGAGTAAAAATAAAAATGGTAACAGTTACGCACACATCCGGTTGGTCATTTTCGGTCTGGCTGAACTGTTACGAAAAACGAGTATAGAAGGTCTGCCTTGAGGGCAGGCCTTTTTCCGTCTGCAGATTTCCTGCGGCATACAAGCACTCCCGGAGATCACGCTGTGACAGAGGAAGAGCATTCCTGTCCTTTGCGACAACAATCTACAAAAACCAACATGCTGACTGTGATATAAGTGTGATACATGAAAAGGAGGATTCTATCATGAAGAAGAAAGTATTCAGTATTATGCTGTGTGTCGCCATGACAGCAGCGCTGCTCACCGGATGTGGAAATAAGGGTACAAAAGGAACGGTGACAGGGGGAGATGCAGCCGGAGATCTGCCGGAAAAGGGCGGAAAAACAACAGAAGTGGGAACGGTTGGCGTGGCAATGCCGACACAGTCTTCCGAGCGGTGGACCAATGACGGCGCCAACATGAAGAAGCAGCTGGAAGCTCTGGGATACAAGGTGGATCTCCAGTATGCGGAGGATGACGTACAGATGCAGGTTTCCCAGATTGAGAACATGATCGCCAGCGGCGTGAAGTGCCTGGTGATCGCAGCCATCGATGCCGGGGCTCTGACTACGGTGGAAGCATCCGCCAAGGCAGCAGGAATTCCGATCATCGCCTATGACCGTTTGCTGATGAACACAGACGCAGTTTCCTACTATGCAACCTTCGACAACAAGGGAGTAGGAACCGCCATCGGAGAGTACATAGTGAAGGCCAAGGATCTTGAGAACACCAAGGAAACATACACCATCGAGTTCTTTATGGGTTCACCGGACGACAACAACGCAGTATTTCTGTATAACGGTCTGATGGAAGTATTAAAGCCTTATCTGGACAACGGCACGCTGGTATGCAAGTCCGGCCGGACATCCTTTGAGGATACCTGTATTCTGCGTTGGTCCCAGGAGACAGCTCAGCAGAACTGTGAGAATTATCTGACAGGCTTTTATGCAGACGAGGATCTTGACATCTGCGCCACCGCCTTCGACGGCTTCGCATACGGCTGTAAGGCTGCTCTGGAAGGTGCAGGCTATACGGCTAAGAACTGGCCCATCGTCACCGGACAGGACGCAGAGCTTATGGCAACCAAGAACATCATCGCAGGAACCCAGACCATGTCCATATATAAGGATACCCGTCTTCTTGCAGAGAAGTGCGTGACCATGGTACAGGCAGTGTTAAACGGCAGCAAGCCGGAGATCAACGACACCAAGCAGTATGACAATGGGAAGCTGGTTGTTCCGTCCTACCTCTGCACGCCTGTGGCAGTGGATAAGATCAATTATAAAGAGATCATTGTGGATGGCGGCTACTATACGGCGGATCAGCTGGCACAATGATAAGAGGGAACCATATGCCTGATTTCATTCTGGAAATGAATCATATTACCAAGGAATTCTCCGGCGTAAAAGCACTGGATGATGTGAATCTGAAGGTATGCCGCGGCGAGATCCATGCGCTGTGCGGGGAGAATGGTGCCGGAAAATCAACTCTGATGAACATCCTGTCAGGCGTATACCCTTATGGAACCTATATGGGCGATGTCGTTTACAACGGCACGCCCTGCCAGTTCCATAACCTGAAGAACAGCGAGGCCAGGGGCATTGTCATCATTCATCAGGAGCTGGCGTTGAGTCCCAACCTGTCCGTGGCGGAGAATGTATTCTTAGGCAATGAGCAGACTTCCTTAAAGGGCGTGATCGACTGGACCAGGACCAGGGAGCAGGCGCAGAAGATGCTGGAGCGTGTTGGACTTGCGGGTGAAGACGTAAATGCTCTGGTAGGGACACTGGGAGTCGGAAAACAGCAGCTCATTGAGATTGCCAAGGCTCTGGCCAAGGATGTGGAGCTTCTCATCTTAGATGAACCTACGGCAGCGCTGAATGACGAGGAGAGCAGACGGCTCTTGAACATCATGCGGGATCTGAAAAAACAGGGCATTACCTGCATCATGATCTCACACAAGCTGAATGAGATCGAATATGTGTCGGATGCCGTCACCATTCTTCGGGATGGCAGAACCATCGAGACGCTGCATGCCGACTCCCCGGAGTTTACGGAGAGCCGTGTGATCAAGGGAATGGTCGGCCGCGATCTCATCAATCGTTATCCGGTACGGGAGAAGGAGTCCGCCGGAGACGTGATCTTTGAGATTGATCATTGGAATGTCTCTCATCCAGACGATGAAAAACGTCATATCTTAAAGGATATCCATATCAAGGTCCGTGCCGGAGAGGTCGTGGGGCTGGCCGGATTGATGGGTGCAGGAAGGACGGAACTGGCTATGAGTATTTTTGGACGCAGCTACGGCCAGAAGATATCCGGGACTGTGAAGATAAAAGGCCGCGAGACGGCGATTCCTGATGTGAGGGCGGCCATTAAAAACCGACTGGCGTATGTTTCCGAGGATCGCAAGACGTATGGTTTGATATTGAATGCTGATATGAAGGAAAATATGGTTCTGGCTGCAAGACCGGAATTTTTCTCCAGACGCGGTGTGATCAAAACTGCTGAGGAGATTATGGCGGCTAAAGAGTATAAGGAGAAGATCAATGTGAAAGCGAATTCCATTGAGCAGACCACAGGTTCCCTGTCCGGCGGCAATCAGCAGAAGGTTGTTCTTGCAAAATGGATGATGACCCAGCCGGACGTATTGATCTTAGACGAACCTACCCGCGGTATTGATGTGGGAGCAAAATATGAAATTTATTGTGTGATCAATGAACTTGCAAGAGCGGGGAATGCAGTGATCGTCATTTCATCGGAAATGCCGGAGATCATTGGTACCTGTGACAGGACTTATATTTTGAACAACGGGGAGATCGCAGGAGAATTGACCGGAGCAGAGATTACACAGGAAAACATCATGCAGTGCATTATGACGCATAACAGAAAGGATGTCTGACCCGTGGAAAAAGGGAAAAAAATAAATCTTGATATGAAGCAGTACGGCATGTTCCTGGCATTGATCGCAATCTATGTGATCTTTGCTTTTCTGACCGGGGGAAAGAACTTATCACCGGCCAATATCAACAATCTGATCATGCAGAATGGTTACGTGGTGATCCTGGCGATCGGTATGCTGCTGTGTGTGCTCACAGGAAATGTAGATCTGGGCGTCGGTTCTGTTGTGGCCTTGACGGGTGCAGCGGCGGGAATCATCCTGGCCGATTATAAGCTGAATATGTGGGTGGCAATCTTAGCTACCCTTGCCATCGGTCTTCTGGTGGGGATGTTTGCCGGATTTTTTATTGCATACCTGTCCATCCCGCCCTTTGTGGTGACGCTGGCAACCATGCTGATGGGGCGCGGATTGACCTATACGATGCTGAAAGCCCAGACAAAGGGACCTCTTCCGACTGATTATACATATATTGGTTCCGGTTTCCTGCCGACGATAAAGATACCATTTGGCAGAGGAACGCTGGATCTGGTGTGCCTGATCGTGGCTGCAGCAGTTTCAATCCTTCTGATCTTCTTTGAGGGAAAGAGCATTGCCACCAGAAAAAAATATCATTTTGCGGCGGTTCCGGTATGGCAGACCGTGGCAAAGCTTGCGGTTCTTTTGTTCATCATATGGTTCTTCTTCTATAAGTTGTCCCGCTATAACGGGATTCCCTTCGTTCTGCTTCTGATGGTGGTATTGATCGTGATCTATGCCTTTATCACTACAAAGACAGTGGCGGGCCGCCAGATCTATGCCATGGGCGGAAACCGGAAGGCAGCCCAGCTCTCCGGGATCAACACCAAGAAGGTCTTCTTCTGGGTGTATACCAACATGGGAATCTTAAGCGCTGTGGCCGGGATCGTGCTGTCCGCCCGGAATGCAGCCGCCACACCCAAGGCGGGAGACGGCTTTGAGATGGATGCCATTGCCTCCTGCTACATCGGCGGTGCAGCAGTGGCCGGAGGCGCCGGCAGTATCTTAGGGGCGGTGGTGGGTGCCTTTATCATGGGAATCCTCAACAATGGAATGTCCCTGTACGGCTGGTCCACCGATATCCAGAAGATCGTCAAGGGCGCGGTGCTGTTGGGAGCCGTCACGGTGGATGTGGTGTCGAAGCGGAGGAAGTAAAGATAGATCGAATGAACAGGAGGCGCGTGCTGCGGTTTGAAAAAACCCGGCACGCGCCTCTTGGATATCTTCCTGCAACTATTGCATCTTTGAAGAAAAACGTATAAAATAGAAGAACAAATGATTGATTAGGAGCAGAACATGGGAAACGAATCTGGCGAATGGATTATGTATGGCGTGGACTGGGATGACCCGGAGTGCATACATACAGTAGAAGAAGCAATTTCATATATTAACGAAGTCGGATTTTTGCCGCTTTTTAAGAATGATATTCCCGGCTTCTCGCTGGAAGAGCGAACGGTACCGGAGTATTGGTGGTGTGATGACCCGAAGAGAGATCCGTGGATGTGGCGAACTATTATTGCAAGACAACATGACATCGTATATGGCAAGTTCTTTGATAAGAAGGCTGGTTTTATCTCGAAGAAGTGGCTGCCGGTATTTGCAAATTATCGTAGAGACGGATACGATTTCGATGCGTTGTATGAGGATGGCAAGGCACCAGGTAAGCATAAGAAGATCATGGATAATTTCATGGAAGATAAAGAAGACGCGGAAATTTATTCCAATGAATTAAAAAAGCAGGCAGGATTTGGCAAGGGCGGAGAGAAGGGATTTGATGGCGCAATTACGAATCTTATGATGCAGTTGTATCTTTGTAACTGTGATTTTCGAAAGCGTATGAATAAAAGAGGCGAAGCCTATGGCTGGGATGTGGCAGTGTATTCTTCCGTGGAACATATTCACGGATATGATCATGTCACCTCCTGCTACAAGGATGACCCCGGGGAATCCTGGCAGAAGATTGTAGATTATATGCATAAGACTTATCCGGTTGCAACGGATAAGCAGATAAGAAAGGTTTTAAAATAGGCTGCCAATAAAAGTGTGAAAAGATTGGGGAAAGCATGAAAGCAATTTTTCTTGATATTGACAATACGCTGCTTAGCTTTGATGAATATGTGAAGCACACCATGAAGGAAGGCTTTGCGCATTTTGGATTAAAACCGTATGAGCCGTATATGTACGATTCCTTTACAAAAGAAAATAACAAATTATGGCATGGAATCGAGCAGGGGACACTGACATTCCAAGAACTGGAGAAGATCAGGTGGAATAATATTTTCCGGGTGCTGGACATTGATTTTGATGGAGAAGTATTTGAAAAATATTTCCGTGAGAAACTCTTCGACAGTGCGATTCCGGAGGCAGGAGCGTATAAAGCCCTGGATTATCTGAAGAAAAAATATATTCTGTGTGTGGCGAGCAATGGCCCATATGAACAGCAGGTACACCGTCTGGAAATCGCTGATATGAAGAAATATTTTGATTATATATTTGTGTCCGAGAAAGTGGGCGTTTCCAAACCATCGGCGGATTTCTTTTCCTATGCGTTTGCAGAAATCAACAAAGGCAGAGATGAAATAATTTTGCCTCAGGAAACCATGATTATCGGAGATTCCCTGGCGTCCGATATTGAAGGCGGATTAAGATACGGAATGCAGACCTGTCTTTACAGGAGAAAAAAGAGCATTGCAGTACCTGACCCGGTGTATGTAATAGATGATCTGAGCCAGGTGACTGAGTTTTTATAATTATTCAGAAAGTGTTTGAGTAAATCATATTTTTCGGTAACGAGTGATTTTATCCCAGTTTTCTGGAAATCCCATTTGTGAGTATAGGGTTTCCTGAGATATATGAGTGCATTTATTTTGGACGGAATGGATTATGTGTTTAAGTTCTTTCTTGAACTGCTTGAATTCTTCACCGTCTAGTAGATAGCGCAGGGCAATAACGACGGCAAATAAATCAAATTTGCCATTAGTATATTGTCCCCCCCTTTTTCGGTATCTGTAGCTTTTGGTGAAGTGGCATGTCGGTAATTGCTTCTTTCACGCGGAATGAGTATAGCCGTTCATTGTGCGCACAAACATTGCGGCAGCTTGCTAGAATACGTATGAATTTATGTAATTGTACTTCTGATAATCCAGAAAAATCAAGACTGATTTTAGTTCGG
>CAVGED010000063.1:0-11122 GCA_963628035.1 Paludibacteraceae bacterium | reverse complement strand
CGCGGCTCTCTTCCTACATGTTTCAAAGCTTCGAGCGACCTCGGAATCCGCTCTCTTAAGGGGCGCAGGTACCTGGGTCAGACCCTCCCGTCTCGCGGCTCTCTTCCTACATGTTTCAAAGCTTCGAGCGACCTCGGAATCCGCTCTCTTAAGGGGCGCAGGTACCTGGGTCAGACCCTCCCGTCTCGCGGCTCTCTTCCTACATGTTTCAAAGCTTCGAGCGACCTCGGAATCCGCTCTCTTAAGGGGCGCAGGTACCTGGGTCAGACCCTCCCGTCTCGCGGCTCTCTTCCTACATGTTTCAAAGCTTCGAGCGACCTCGGAATCCGCTCTCTTAAGGGGCGCAGGTACCTGGGTCAGACCCTCCCGTCTCGCGGCTCTCTTCCTACATGTTTCAAAGCTTCGAGCGACCTCGGAATCCGCTCTCTTAAGGGGCGCAGGTACCTGGGTCAGACCCTCCCGTCTCGCGGCTCTCTTCCTACATGTTTCAAAGCTTCGAGTGACCTCGGTACCTGCTCCCCTTAGAAGAGCAGGTACCTGGGTCAGACCCTCCCGTCTCGCGGCTCTCTTCCTCTACATGCTTTAAAGTTTTCTACTGCCCAAGCTCCAGCCAGGGCGTATCCCACTGGTAGCTTTCCATGATCACATGACCGTCCTTGAATTTCACGCCTTCCTTCATCAGCATGGAGGTCTGCACATCCGCAAAGGCTGGCGATACACCGCCCTCTTTCGTCACTACTCGGTGGCATGGGATGACAGGAAAATCCGGGCAGGCATGTAATGCATAACCAACAACTCTCGCCCACCGCCGATTTCCTGCCAGAGCAGCGACCTGCCCATAGCTGGCCACCTTTCCTTCCGGTATCTGCTTCACTACCTCATAGATGCGTTCAAAGGAACTCATTCCGCAAGTTCCGGTATCGCTATGCATATTTTTCAACAATTTCTTTCATCTGCTCCCATTTTCGCTCCATATCCGCCACCAGTGCAAACTGCGTGCGGCAACGGATGAGGTTGTGGTTCTCCTTATGGATCTTGAAATAGACATCTCCCTGAAGATAATCGGTCAAAAACCGCATGCCACACTCCAATGTCATTATCTTCGCACCCATGGGAAGCATTGCAAGCTCCTCCCTGGTGAGTGCTCCCTGACAGCCTTCCAGGAATCCCTTCACATACAGCTCGTAAAGTTTCAGATCCAGGGACACTTTGGAGACATCCGGCTCATCCTCTACCGCCGTATTCGCGCCAAACCGGATGGAATCTCCGAAGTCATTGACCGAGAGCCCCGGCATCACTGTGTCCAGATCAATGACGCAGATTCCTTTTCCGGTAGCATTGTCGATCATGATATTGTTCAGCTTGGTGTCGTTGTGGGTAACCCGCAGCGGCAGTTCCCCGCGTGTAAGCGCATCGGTGAGAACCGTCATTTCCTTCTCCCGCTCCAGAACGAAGGCAATCTCCGGCTGTGCAGTAGCCGCCCGTTTGCAGACATCTTCCTTCACCGCCTGCTGAAAGGTCTGGTAGCGCTTGCCGGTATTGTGGAAATCCGGAATCGTCTCATGAAGCGTCTCTGCGGGATAATCTGCCAGCAACGACTGAAAGTTTCCAAAGGCTACGGCACTCTCATAGAAATCCTCCGGCTTCTTTACCGCATCAAAGCTGGTAGCATTCCGAATGAAATCGTACATGCGATAGCAAGTTCCTTCTGCTGCATGATAATAAGATTTTCCTGCTCTTGTGGGAATCACATGCAGCGTTTCACGGCTGGGATCGCCGCCCCGTGCGCGTATCTTTTTCTCCAGAAAAGCTGTGACTCCTGTAATATTCTCCATCAACTCGTCAGGGTTCTTAAAGATTTCCGTGTTCATCCGCTGGAGAATATACTTCTTCTCTTCATCACCCTGCTGTGGCTCTCCCGGGGTATTCTGTTCCAGCCTCACCAAATAAGTATCATTGATGTGGCCACTTCCGTACTCCTCAATGGACAGGATTTGTCCATCTACGGAAAATTGCTCTATAACATCCTCCAGCATTCTCTTTTGCTCTGGTTTCATAATTATTCACCCAATCTCTGTTTTCTGCATTCCATATACTTCAATGATATTGTAGGATACATCCGCCTCTGCCGCCTTAATCAAATTACTCCCACAGCTTTTCCGGATATAATCCACGTTTCTTCATATCAGCCACGGCATCCACCACCACCTGCTTATCCTCGTGATAAGTGACGCCATACCAACGATCTGTGGACATGAGCACATCTACAACAGCCTTATTCTCCGCCAATAGCTGGCTCACCACGGTCGGCAGGAAGAACTCACACTTCAATGGATTCTTGGCGAGATTCTCTTCCAGGAAGATTGGGAAACGCTCCGCCAGTTCCTTTAAGATACTCTCCTGGAAGCCCCACATATTCATAGATACGGTTGAGCCCTCCGGCAACTGGTTCCAGCTGGCTCCATCATCCTCGGAATAAGCCGCATGGCCGTCAACCCGCTGGATTCTGGTGCGCTCCGTGATATCCATGAGATGTCCAGCCTCATCCTTCCGGCATACACCTCTGGCCACATATCCGTTCTCCGTCAGTGTATTCTCCAGCACATATCCCACCATGGCATAGCGGTACTTCTCGTCATCCGTATGACTGCTGAGATAATCATACATCACTGAAAATGCATGCTTTCCGTAATAGTCATCCGCATTGATCACCATGAAAGGTGCATTCAGCACACCCGCGCAGCTCAGAATCGCATGCCCCGTTCCAAACGGCTTCACCCTGCCCTCCGGCACCTGATAGCCCTCCGGAAGCTTCAATTCCTGGTATACATAATGTACCTTAACCTTATCTGCGATCCGATTGCCGATCCGCTCCTTGAAATCCTTCTCGTTTTCCTTCTTAATAATAAATACCACTTCTTCAAAGCCTGCCTGCACTGCGTCATAGATGGAAAAATCCATGATGATGTGACCTTCCGCATCAATGGGGTCAATCTGCTTTAAGCCTCCGTAACGGCTTCCCATGCCCGCCGCCATAATGACCAGAACCGGTTTCTTCATAATATATCGCTCCTTTTTCTTTTTGCTTTTAATATATCCTATCACACGAAAAATTTCTTTGCATAATTTTATATACTGTTTGCACTATTTGCACTTTTGTATTACAATGTTACTGTGAATAGTAACACTTTAGGAGGTCCTATGCCTTACACCAACATTCCTTTGGAAGAGATCATCGACATCACTTCCATCGTAACCATCCACTATTTTGAATACAGCAGCGATTTCGTTTTTCAGGGGGAATCCCATGATTTCTGGGAATTTCTATGCGTAGATAAGGGGGAAGTCGATGTCTTTACAGACAAGAAACACTATCATCTTAAGCGGGGTGATATCATTTTTCACGAGCCCAATGAATTTCATGGGTTATCTGCCAACCACAAAATCGCTCCGAATCTGGTGGTTGTCTCCTTCCACTGCGCCTCCCACGCCATGGACTTCTTCCGGGGCAGGCTTCTATCCATTGATGACAATGAACGCCAGCTACTGGCCCGCATTGTCCTGGAAGCACAGCACAGCTTTCCGGCCAGCCTGGGGGATCCTTACCAGACCAGGATGCAGATTCAGAAGGACGCGCCTCTTGGCTTCGAGCAGATGATGCGGCTCTGGCTCTCCCTTCTGCTGTTGACACTGCTGCGACGTTACAGCGTACACCCGGAAGCTCCCGCGGAAAAAAATACGATCCGCCACAGTCTGGACGAAGCGGCATACCAGAAAATATTGGACTGCATGAATGCACACCTTACCGACCAGCTCACGCTGGCACAGCTTGCCAGAGAGACGTTGATGGGGCGCTCGCAGCTTCAGAAGCTGATCAAAACCCGTCATAACTGCGGTGTCATCGATTTGTTCCTTCAGTTAAAAATAAACGCTGCACGGCAAATGATCCGGGAGAACCGACTGAACTTCACAGAAATCTCCCAAGCACTGGGATACAGCTCTATCCACTACTTTTCCCGGCAGTTTAAGAAGATTACCGGCATGACACCCTCGGAGTATTCCTCCTCCGTCAAGTGGTGATATTCTTTATTTTCGCCCACAGTGTCACATCATACTTTTCCTCGCCGACATGACGGGCCATGTATCCGGCATAAATGATATCGATCAGCACCAGAATCGGGAACTGCGGAGAGATCACATCGCCATATTCCAGATTCTTCTTTACCGCCGCCAGCACCACCTCATCAAAGGCATCCTGCCACTGCTTCTCGTTGTGGGAGGTAATATACACAGTTGCAGCGCCGGCCTTGGCTGCCTCCGTCAATGTGTCCGTGATCTCTCTGGTCTTGCCGCTTAAGCTGATGCCGATCACCAGGCAGTCCGCGTCCACCCGGGCCATATGGATGACCAGTTCATGAAACTCTGTGATAGCCCGCACATCCAGCCCCAGTCTTAAGAACCGCAGCTTGAACTCCTGCGCATTCAGTCCGGAATTACCGAATCCACAGACGAATATCCGCCGTTTTTGCTCCATAAGCCGGACGATCCGGTGGATCTGGGACTCATCGATCAGATTATAGGTTTTGTTTAAAAGTTCCTGATATGCATTCAATACGTCCCGTGACTGGGCAGAGGCCTCCGGTGTCGGCTCCTTGACGGAAGGACTGTAATGGTAAATGAATTCCTTAAAACCCTCGTAGCCCATCTTTTTTGCAAAGCGCGAAAGCGAGGCCTCGGAGACGTGAAGCTCTGCGGCCATAGCCTTGGATGAAAAGTCCATATCCTTCTGATTTGCAATAAAAAAATCAGCGATGATGCGTTCCATCGGTGTAAAGCGGTCATAATTGGCCTCGATAATGGGAATCACGGTAGGCTGGTAATTCATTTCGGTAATCCTCCTTTACACTCATCGTACCACATTCAGTCTCATCTTTCAAGAATTGTTTGCCGCTTTGAAACTCCTTTCAAATTGTTTTTATTTTCAAGGCTTTTTCATGTCTCATTTTGCTTTGGTCTGATTCTTCTTTCTGTTTTCTGCGATTCTATAGATTTTCTTTCGGGAAAGAACTATAATAACACTAGTTATGAATTATTAAAAAGGAGATCATCATGAAAATTTATCAAGCTAAGAATTATCAGGAAATGAGCAGAAAGGCGGCCAACATTATTTCCGCCCAGATCATTATGAAGCCGGACGCTGTGCTTGGACTGGCTACAGGCTCCACACCCATCGGGACCTACCAGCAGCTGATCGACTGGTATAAAAAGGGGGATCTGGACTTTTCCGAGATCCGTTCCGTCAATCTGGATGAGTATAAAGGCCTGCCAGCGGATAACGACCAGAGCTATGCGTATTTTATGCGTACCAACCTGTTCGACTCCGTAAATATCAAGAAGGAAAACACTTACATTCCCAATGGTCTGGAGGAGGACATTGCGAAAGAATGTGCCCGCTACAACTCCATCATCCATACCCTGGGCGGCATCGACTTACAGCTCCTTGGCCTTGGCGGCAATGGACACATCGGCTTCAATGAGCCGGGGGTTGCCTACGAGAAGGAGACCCACTGTGTTAAGCTTACAGAGAATACCATCCAGGCCAATTCCCGCTTTTTTGAGAAGCTGGAGGATGTTCCCCGCTACGCTTACACCACCGGGATCAAGAATATCATGCAGGCCAGAAGAATTCTCCTGATCGCTTCCGGCGAAAACAAGGCGGATGCACTGTACCGTTCCCTGTTTGGTCCCATCACTCCTGCAGTTCCAGCCTCTATCCTGCAGCTGCACAACAATGTTACCGTTGTAGCTGACGAGGCAGCCTTGTCTGTCTGCCGCCGGCATCAGTGTATCTAAGGAGGTATAACAGATGATCATCAAAAATGGACTTGTCTTCGAACCGGACGGAGCCTTCCTACAGCGTGACCTGTTTGTGGACAGTGACCACCGGATCGCAGCAGCAGGAGATCCTGCGGATTCCGATGTCTACGACGCCAGCGGGCTATACGTGATTCCCGGATTGGTAGACGTCCATATCCATGGCGCCATGGGCCATGACTTCTGCGACAACAACGCAGAGGGTCTTAGTGAAATGTCCGCTTACTTAAAGGCCCACGGAATCACCTCCTTCTGCCCCACCTCCATGACACTGCCGACGGAGGATCTGAAGCAGATCTTCACAAGCGCCGGGAAAGTTCCCGCGGACGCCGCACATGCCGGTATCGTGGGAATCCATATGGAAGGCCCCTATATCTCCCCGGCCAAGAAGGGTGCACAGAAGGAAGACTACATCGTATCCCCGGATATCGACGCCTTTCGGGAACTGAATGATTCCTGCAACGGTCTGATCCGGCTGGTTACACTTGCCCCGGAGCTGCCTGGCTCCATGGAATTTATCAAGGCTCTCCACGATGAGGTTGCAATCTCTCTGGGGCATTCGGTGGCAGATTATGACACGGCCTCCCAGGCCTTTGCTGCCGGGGCCAGCCATGCCACTCATCTGTTTAACGCCATGCCTCCGCTGCTGCACCGGGATCCCGGCATTATCGGAGCTGCCTTTGACAATCCCCATGTGATGGTAGAGGTGATCTGTGACGGAATTCATATCTCCCCCTCCGTCATTCGCATGATCTTCCGGCTATTCGGCGATGACCGGGTCATCCTGATCAGCGACGCCATGCGGGCCACCGGCATGGAAGACGGCGTCTACGAATTGGGCGGTCAGCAAGTCTTCAAGAAGGGAAACCGGGCCACACTTGCAGACGGCACGCTGGCAGGCTCCGCAACCAACCTGTTTGACTGCATGCGCCATGCAGTTTCCTTTGGGATCCCGCTGACCTCCGCGGTCAAGGCCGCCACATGTAATCCTGCCAGAAGCATCGGCAATGACCGCATCGGAAGCCTGGCTCCCGGAAAAGAGGCAGATATCCTGCTGCTGGATCAGGAACTGTCGCTGGTGAAAGTGCTGTAAAGAAAGACAAGGATTCATATACCATAATACTTTCGTAACAGTTCAGCCATCGCGTATATCACGGGCGAATTATGCTCGCATGAATGAGTACGTGATATATGCGATGAGATGAGCGCCATTTTATGAGCAAAGTTAGCTGCGGAGCAGCGACAAAGCACTGTAAGTGCCTTTGCGAATGGCGCGGGCTGAACTATTACTAACTTGCATAGATTACTTCCGTCTTCTCCGCCACCCGCTCACCAGAAGCCAGGCTGTGCTGCTTAAGCACATGCCGGCATACAGCCAGGGGGCAGCTTCATCCCCGGTCTTCGGCGGCTCTTCCACGGGCGCATTTGTAAGCTCTGCCATGAGTTCCAAAACTGCTTGCCCCTGCGCCTGATAAGCTGCCTCCACCGGGATGGCTTCGTCCGTCCTCACGTACCCGGCGGGCGCCTGAAGCTCTTTCACATAATATCTTCCCATGGGAAGCAGCAGTACAAAGGCAGCGATGCCGTCTTCGCCCGTTACGGCCTGTCCCAGCTCCGCACCCTTCTTTACGATCACCGTGCCGTCATCCGCTAAAATATCTTCCGCAGCATACAATCCCAGCACTGCTCCTGGAAGCATTCTTCCGTCTTTCGCATCCGTTTTTCTCACTGAAACCCGCGCCTTCTGATACGCATTGCTTACCGTGAGATTTGCATAGATAACAGGCGTCTCATCATCTGCATAAGCCAGTGTGACAAGCTGTTCCTTTTCACCTGCAACATAGCCATAGGGTGCCTTCACCTCCACAACACGATAGGTTCCAAGAGGCAGCTTCGCAAGCACTGCCTGACCGTCTGCGCCAGTCACAAGAGTTGCCACCAGGTCGCCCTTACGGTAATAGCAAGTACGCGCTCCGCTTTCATCCGTCTGACCGTCCGCGGTATAGATATCCCCCGCAGCATAAATCTCGAATTTTGCCCCGGCAAGCGGCATCTCCTGAAACAGAAACATACTTTTTCCAAAGTCCTTCAATACCTCGCCCTGCTTCTCGATCCGCAGCCGTCCAACTGTCGGTGCATTCACATATTCCACCTCAATGACAGCCTCCTGCGTATCCTCATCGACCCGGTAGGCTGTATCGGTATCCACCGCAATAACGACATGATCCTTATTTCTCACATATCCGGCGGGCGCTGTCACCTCCTCGATCCGGTAATTTCCCACCGACAAAGTCTCCGGGAGTATCAGATCTCCGTCCTCATCCGTAAAGAAGGATGTATGCTCCACCTTGGAAGGATATGTGGTATACTGCACCACATAGGCTCCGGTATCCAGATTGAAGATCTTAAATTCCGCTCCCGGTATCAGTACCGTCCTTCCGGTATCGCTGTCCTTCTTGATGATCCGAAGCTTCGCCCGAAAGCTGCGATCCAGAAAAACCCGCCACTGCTGCGGTTCTGTGGGATGATGCGCTTCGATCGTCACCTCAAAAGGACTGATCGTCTTCATATTATGCGGCGTCACCGTCTCAACCACCACATAGACACCGTAGGGAAGCGCGATGGAAACAGCCTGTCCCTTTTCATCTGTATAGATGGTCATTGCTCCATCTGCTCCCAACACAATCGGTTCTGCACGGTCAAAATCATAGCTCCCATCCGGCTTCAATAGCAGGGAAGATTTCAAATACGCCTGAAAGCCCGCTCCGGCCAAAAGCGCCCCTTCTGTGGCCTGCCCGTCATCTGCAATCTTGATAAGCCGGAAAGGCTGCTTCTTCACCTGCTCCGAGACAGTGATCTCCTTTTGTACCTCTGTGACAAGATCGCCCTGGTAGTCCAACGCTACCTCATACTCCGTCTCATCCAGAACATATCCCTCCGGGGGCGTGAGCTCCTTCAGATAATACCTGCCGAGATAGAGGTTTTCCACACTGGCACAACCATTCTCGTCCGTTGTCAACGTTGTAACCAGTTCATCCGGCTGGTAGAGAACATCCGCAGCCAGGTATACGGTTTCCCTGGCATAGAGGCCATATACCGCACCTTTCAGACTTGCATTCCCCTGGGGTCGCGCCTGTCCGGTCTCGCGATCCACCTTGCGAAGCCGAAGGCTTCCTACCACCCGTTCATTCAAGAATCCATACTTGAACTCCACCGTCTCCTTTGTACTCGCGGCTGCCTCAAAGGAAAAACGATATACCTTCTCCATGTCTCTGACATACCCCTCCGGCGCCTGCGTTTCCTTAATATAGTAGCTGTTGTCCACAGGCAGATCCACCGAAAATACCGCTATGCCGTCCGCTCCGGTAACAGCTGTCTCCAAGGCTGTTCCTTCCGTCACGATCACCTGGCCCTGTCGATTTTTGATCTCATTTCCCGCATATAGCGTATACTGTCCTCCCGCCAGCGGCTTCTTAGTAGCTTCATCCTCTTTCTTGACAGAAACCAGTGCTGTCTGTCTGGCGTTGTAAATACTGGCCGCCTCATACTGTACCTCCACCTTCTGATCTTTGTATTCAATTTTCACGGTTCTGGGCTTTGCATCGATGGTAAACCCCGGAATACTCTGCAGCTCTGTAATCTGATATGTTCCGGGCGGAAGCTGCTCCACCGTCACTTGCCCGTCTTCTCCGGTTACAAGCTGATCACCTATAACCTCTCCTTTCTCATACACCTTCACACCGTCTCCCCGGAAAATATCCTCCTGGGCGGTGAGCCGGAAAACCGCACCCGGCAGCCTGCAGGTCTCATAGACAAACCTGCTGCCATCCCATCCGGTCAGCTGTTCTCCTTCTTTGCAGACCGTGATGGCTCCCAACGGTTCCGTCTTCACCTGAAAAAAGCCATATAATGGCGAACCGATGGGCCTTTCCGACACAAATTCCTGATAGCCCTCCAGCCCGGTCAGCCAGTATACGCAGCTATCCGTGGCAACCACATTCACCAGATCGGATTGCAGAACTGCCTGTGTTGGCACCGTCTGTGCCTCCTGCGTAGAAATCGTGATACGCCCCTGTTCTCTCTGAACCTCGTAACCGCTCAGCGACAGAGCAAAATCGTCAAGCGCTCCGTTTGTGTCCTCCAGTGTAAGCTCATACCGCTGATTCTGGCTGTTCCAGCAAAGCTCGTAGACGGGCGCCCCTGCTGCTTCCGATGCTGCAAAGCTCGGAACCCTTTGGCCGCAGGCATGCTCCACCTGACGTTTCAGATCCACATACCTAGAAAATGCCTGATCCGGATCCGGCGCGGAAGCACAGACGATACCGGCTGCCGCATCCGCCGTCTCGCCGCCAAAGATACCGCTGGTGATGTTCCAGACCATGGCCTGCGTTGCGATATAGGCACAGGCCTCCTCCTGGTTCGGCCTTCCCTCTGACTCAGCCGCAAAGCCATAATAGAGACAATACAGAAGACGCTTCTCCTGTTCCCCGGAAAGGGCAGTTGTTCGCCACCCGCTTCCGGTAACTGCAAGTCCCTTATATCCGCGCAAACCATAATTCATGCAGTAGGCCGTCTCGCCATCGATCATGGCATACTGCACCTTCTTGTGCTGCAGTCCCGGCCATAGCTGCGGCACTTCCCCTACCTCACGGACAGACGCCGCCCACATCTTCGTTACAGACGTTCGTTCCGCCGCCAACGAGAGAAAACCCGTGTTTTCCCATGCGGACAACGCAAAAAAGAGCGCAAAAATGCCCGCAAAAAATCTTTTACTTTTTCGTCCCATACCATATAACCCCCAATACAAATACAATTCTTTCCACTGCTTGTTTTAAAGCTTCTTCCCCTTTGCAGCTTACGCCCGAACACGATCTTCTCCTTCCGTCATGCTTCGACCGCTTCCTGCCTGCTTCGCCAGCCCAATAGACATACCCCCTTTCCCGCAGAGAAAAAGAGACTTCCCCCTGCGTCCATCGGTACTAAGCAAGGAATTTCCGCGGAGATTCTTCCGCTGTTGATTGCCGGAAAGCTTCCGACAAAGACTACTTGAATGTTAGAAATTATTGCTTGCCATCACAATAGCACAATTTTCCAGATTTTTCAACTAAATTTGCGAAATGCCAATTTTTTTCGTAACAGTTCAGCCTTGTAACTAGAACAACGGGCATTGCACCGGCTAAAATATAGCCGGTGTACCCATAAACAACTTCTTTACATTTTCAATTGTATCCATTTTTCTTTTCTTTAG
>CAVGED010000062.1:0-16326 GCA_963628035.1 Paludibacteraceae bacterium | reverse complement strand
TTTTCAAAGAACAGTTATCGTTTAAAAAGGACGTACCTTTTGACACCTAAATCATTTAATACTAGCAACATCATTTCAACAGAGCTTCTGCCGATGATTTTGATCGCTTTCTTATTCCTTTAAGATCGCCATCAGCTTCTCTGCTGTCTCCGTCATGCCAACGCCGCTGTCCATACTGCTCTTCTGGATATAGCGGTATGCCTCTTCTTCCGTCATGCCCTTTATCGCCATCAGAAGTTCCTTGGCCTCCTTCACGATTTCCCGCTCACGGTCGCTTCTCGGATTCGGCTTTCCTCTTCGTCGCTTCCTGGTCCTTGCAGCAGCATATTCCATCTCCTCCACGGTTTTTAAGAGTTCAGGAACCTTAAGCGGCATGGACAGGCATACAATATCGCTCTCCTCCAGTTGACTGCAGTTATGCTGGGTAGTCAGCAGCAGCATCTTAAAATACTGCGGAAGATCCTGGTAGAGTTCCCGGTAAGTGATATCCCGAAGCTGACCGGCACATATCAGGATCCCGTCTCCCAGCTCGTTGGCGTACTGCAGGGCATGGGCTCCTGAGGTACACACTGCGCTGACAGAGAACCCTCCCCGAACCAGGATACTGCGGATACTCTTGGCATTTTCAAGCTTCGGAAATGCTACGATCATGTTTCCCACGGCTCTTTCCTCGCTGACCTTAGATCTTATACAAATACTCTTCGATTTCCCAGTCAGTGACCTGTGCCCGGTAGTCGTTCCACTCCTGCTCCTTGGCCTTCACATACTTCTGGAACACATGGTCTCCCAGTACCTTCTGTATGAAGGTATCCTTCTTCAGCTCCTCGATAGCCTCGCCCATATCACAAGGGATAGCTTCGATCCCAAGGGTATTCATCTCTTCTTCTGTCAGATCGAACACATTCCGGTTGACCGGCGCCGGCGGCGTGATCTTGTTCTGAATGCCCTCCAGCCCCGCTGCCAGACACACTGCGATCAACAGGTAGGGATTCGCCGCGGAATCCGGGCTTCTCAGCTCGATCCTGGTCTCCTGTCCTCTGGATGAGGGGATTCGGATCAGTGGACTTCTGTTGATGCTGGACCAGGCGATATAAATAGGCGCCTCGTAGCCCGGCACCAGCCGTTTATAGGAATTCACCAGCGGATTGGTGATCAGCGTCATCCCTTTCAGATGCTTCATGATCCCGCCGATGAAGTAGTAGGCATCCTCGCTTAAGCCCAACTCTCCCTGGGGATCGTCAAAAATATTCTTCTCATCCTTCCACAAGGACATATTGATATGCATGCCGGAACCGTTGATGCCATACTTCGGCTTCGGCATAAAGCTTGCAAAAAGACCGAACCGCTTGGCGATGGTCTTCACCGCCAGCTTAAAGGTCATCACATTGTCCGCTGTCACCAGCGCCTCATCGTATTTGAAGTCGATCTCATGCTGGGCCGGAGCCGCCTCATGGTGGGAAGCTTCGATCTCGAATCCCATCTCCTCCAGGGTCAGCACCATATCCCGGCGCGCATTCTCTCCCAGATCCACCGGGCCTAAGTCAAAATATCCGGCCTTCTCGTTGGTGATGGTGGTGGGATTGCCCTCGTCATCGGTATGGAAAAGGAAAAATTCACATTCCGGCCCCACATCGAAATGATAGCCCTGCTCCGCAGCCTGCGCAACCACACGCTTTAAGACATATCTGGGATCTCCCTCAAAGGGCTGTCCGTCCGGCCTGTGAACATCACAGATGATACGCGCCACCTTGCCCTGCTGTGGCCGCCAGGGGAAGATCGTGAAGGTATCAAGATCTGGATACAGATACATATCCGACTCCTCGATCCGCACAAAGCCGTCGATGGAAGACCCGTCAAACATACAGTTGTTATTCAGAGCCTTCTCCAGCTGGCTGGCAGTAACGGCAACATTCTTCAGAATTCCGAACATATCCGTAAACTGCAGACGGATGAATTCTACATCTTCCTCCTCAACCAGACGAATGATATCCTGTTTCGTATACTTGCTCATACACGCACTCCTTCTTTCTATTTATTATATCATGTGCAAATTACTCCACAGCGCACGTCCAGAAAATCAAAGATTTCATCTGCACTGCTCATTGCTTATGCACAATCTACATGCTTCCAGCACCTTCGTGTATTCCATAGAGCCGCCGAAGAGATCAAGGGCACTCCCGATAGTCACATCCAGTCTGCCCTGTCCCAGCGTTCTAAGTTCCCAAAGATCCGCAAAGCTCCCAACTCCGCCGGCATAGGTGACAGGTATCTTCCCCCAGCTTCCCAGAAGCTTCACCAGTTCCCGTTCGATTCCTGCGGCCTTCCCCTCTACGTCCACCGCATGGATCAGAAACTCATCCGCATACGCGCTAAGTCGGTCCAGAAGTTCTTCCTCCACCACCTCGTCGGTAAACCTCTGCCAACGATCTGTGACTACATAATAGCGGCCATCCCGCTTCCTGCAGCTGACATCCAGCACCAGGTGCTTTCGTCCCACAACCGCCGCCAGCCTCTCCAGGTTGCCGTAATCGACCCTTCCATCCTTAAAAACATAGGACGTAACGATCACATGACTGGCTCCTGCCTCCAGAAACTCTCCTGCATTCTCCGGGTTGATGCCTCCGCCAACCATAAGTCCGCCGGGATAAGTACGAAGCGCTGCTAATGCCTGGGTCTTCGTGTCTGGATAATACGCAGAATCCACGGAATTTAAGAGGATCACATGACCGCCTGTAAGTCCATCCTTCTGATACAGCTTTGCATAGAAGGCGGCGTCCCTGTGAGAGACAAAGTTCTCCGCAGCCTGATCACCCGCATCCCGCAGGCTTCCGCCTACGATCTGCTTAACTTTTCCATTGTGAATATCAATACAGGGTCGAAACTGCACGGCTGCTCCCTCCCGGTTTTCAAAAACCTTTCTTCTATTAAGATAGCAATATCCGTGTTATCTGTCAATGCAAAATTTCATTGAATAAAATGTTGTTTTCTACATTTTTTCCAACCAATAAATGTTTCAAATTGCATTTTTTCTGTAGGTTTCAAATTACATTTCTTTCATCATTGACACAATCTTTTTTTTTTGTTAGAATAAAAAATTAATACATGATTGTAGGGTTCCCAAAGGAGTCCCATAATCACAGAACATTCTAAGAAAGAGAGGATTTGCGAAAATGGGTAAAATTATCGGCGAAGGAATTACATTTGACGATGTGTTATTAGTTCCCGCATACTCAGAGGTAACGCCCAACATGGTGGATCTTACTACCCGTCTCACCAACAAGGTCAGACTCAACATCCCAATGATGAGCGCCAGTATGGACACCGTCACAGAGCATCGGATGGCCATCGCAATGGCAAGACAGGGCGGTATCGGTATCATTCATAAAAATATGTCTATCGAAGCACAGGCAGAGGAGGTAGACAAAGTAAAACGTTCGGAAAACGGAGTAATCACTGACCCATTCTCGCTTTCCCCGGAGCACACCCTGCAGGATGCAGACGATCTGATGAGTAAGTTTCGGATCTCCGGTGTTCCCATCACAGAGAACGGTAAACTGGTAGGCATCATCACCAACCGCGATCTGAAGTTCGAAGAAGATTTCACCAAGAAGATCAAAGAATCCATGACCTCAGAGGGACTGATCACCGCCAAGGAAGGAATCACCCTGGAGGAAGCCAAGAAGATCCTGGCTAAGGCAAGGAAGGAAAAACTCCCCATCGTGGATGACAACTTCAATCTGAAGGGCCTTATCACCATTAAGGATATTGAGAAGCAGATCAAATATCCGCTTTCCGCCAAGGACGAGCAGGGACGGCTTCTGTGCGGCGCAGGTGTCGGCATCACCGCCAATATGATGGATCGTGTGGCCGCTCTGGTGCAGGCGCACGTGGACGTCATCGTTGTGGACTCTGCCCATGGACATTCCGCCAACATCTTACGCGCTGTGCGGGAAATCAAGAATGCATATCCCGACCTGCAGGTCATCGCCGGCAATATTGCTACCGGTGCAGCCGCCAAGGCACTCATCGAGGCCGGTGCAGATGCCATCAAGGTCGGTATCGGGCCAGGCTCCATCTGCACCACACGTGTGGTAGCAGGCATCGGTGTTCCCCAGATCACTGCCATCATGGACTGCTATGCGGTGGCAAAGGAATACAATATCCCTGTGATCGCGGACGGCGGCATCAAGTATTCCGGAGACATGACCAAGGCCATCGCTGCCGGTGCCAATGTCTGCATGATGGGAAGCATCTTCGCAGGCTGTGATGAGAGTCCGGGAACCTTCGAGTTATATCAGGGAAGAAAGTACAAGGTATACCGCGGCATGGGTTCACTGGCTGCCATGGAGAACGGCAGCAAGGACCGTTACTTCCAGCAGGATGCCAAGAAGCTGGTGCCGGAGGGCGTAGAAGGCCGTGTAGCTTACAAGGGTACTGTGGAAGATACCGTATTCCAGCTCATCGGCGGTCTCAGATCCGGCATGGGTTATTGCGGTACACCTACCATCGAGGATCTTATTGAGAAGGGACAGTTTATTAAGATTTCGGCGGCTTCTTTGAAGGAGAGTCACCCGCATGACATTCATATAACGAAGGAAGCACCGAACTACAGTGTAGATGAGTAGTGCGGGCTGAACGGGTTCGTAATTTATTCAATAGGACGCCTCGCTAGGCAGCATATATCCCTCGCAAAACGAACGACGTTTTGCTCCGGGAAATATGCTGTCCGGCGAGGCTGTTTTATGAGTAAATTTACTTAGAACATAACACCGGGCGCCCGTTTCCCAGAGCAAACTGTCGGTCGGTTTGCGAGGGATATGGGCGGCCCGGTGAAATCATTTCCCGAGTAAATTTACTCTTATATTTACGGGGTTCCGGTTCCGGTGCCAGTTCCTGCTCCCGTTCCGTTCGTTCCCGTTCCGGTGCCATTGGTCCCGGTCCCATTGGTCCGGTTTGTACCGTTGGTGGCATTGTTCACGCCATTTTGCACATCATTTCCGATGTTTTCCACGCCATCCACAATATCGTTGCCGATATCATTGATCACGCCGCCGGTGGTTCCATTGTTATTATTCTTGTTCTCGTTGGTTGTTCCATTTGTCCCAGTCCCGTTTGTTCCGGTTCCGCTCGTTCCCGTTCCATTCGTTCCGGTTCCATTCGTTCCGGTTCCGTTCGTTCCTGTTCCATTGGTGCCTGTTCCGTTCGTCCCGGTTCCATTGGTCCCGGTTCCATTCATTCCATTATCATTGTTTGCTGTCCCGCAGGCTGCAAGACTGCTCAGCGCAAAGATCAATGCGCATCCTACGATAAGACGTTTCCACTGTTTCATAATAAAGTTCTCCTTTTATTAAAATTTGTCCTTCTTAATATCTGCGAAAAATACGGCTTTATACACATTTTTATTATTTTTTCATCTTTGGTTTGAAAATCAGGCTGGCCAGGTAGCCAAAAACCAGGGCTGCGCTGATTCCTACGGCGCTGGCGGTAAATCCACCCATGAATATGCCAAGAAACCCGTTTTCATCCACCGCCTTCTTAACGCCCTTCCAGAGCACATTGCCAAATCCCAGCAAAGGAACTGAAGCACCTGCGCCGGCAAATTTCTGGAAGGGCTCGTAGAGCGAAACAGCTCCCAGCACCGCACCGGTGCAGACCAGAAGCACCATGATCCGTCCCGGCATCAGCTTTGTTTTTTCCATGAGGATCTGTACCAGCGCGCAGATCAGCCCGCCAACCCAGAAAGCATTTACATAATCCATATCGTTCTCCTCTCAATCTCTCTCCAGCACCACTCCATGAGCAATGCCGGGCACACTCTGCCCTTCGTGAAAGCTGACGGTAGACATCAATGCTCCGGTTGGCACGAACAGCACCCGCTTCCAGGCTCCCTTCTCCATCTGGGGCAGGATATGGGCGCTCAGAATAACGGCAGCACAGCCACAGCCGCTTCCGCCCGCGTTAGTGTTCTGTTTTTCCTGATTATAGATTTCGATCCCGCAGTCCATGTGCCGATCCTGGATCTCGAACCCCTTTTCCTTCATCAGCTTAAAGAGGATCTTCTGTCCCACGTATCCCAGATCCCCGGTCACGATCCTGTCGTAATCCTCCGGTCGCCTGGTAAAATCCAGGAAGTTCTGACAGATGGTGTCACAGGCGGCAGGTGCCATGGCTGCCCCCATGTTCTGGGCATCCTTGATTCCGTAATCTACCACTTTCCCGGTAGTGATACCGGTGATGCGAACCTTACTTCTCCTCTTACCCACGACAAAAGCGCCGCTTCCGGTGACGGTCCAGGAAGCGGACAGCGGCCTTTGACTGGCATACTCCAGCGGAAAACGAAATTGCTTCTCGGCGCTGGCGAAGTGGCTGGAGGTCACCGCCAGCACCTGCTGTCCATATCCGGCTGCAACCGCCATGGCTGCCAGACTTAAGGATTCCCCTGCTGTCGAGCAGGCTCCGAACAGGCCAAATAAGGGAATATTCAATTCCATCAGACCGAAGGTGGTGGCAATGGACTGTCCCAGCAGATCCCCGGCGAAAACATAACGGATATCGGACTTCGTAAGTCCCGCCTTGCCGATTGCCAATGTGGCCGTCTCCTTCTGCAGCGTGCTCTCCGCTTCCTCCCAGGTACTCTCCCCGAAGTTGTCATTCTTGCTGACTACATCAAAGGACTTTCCGAAGGGTCCTTCGCCCTCTTTCGTGCCTGCAATGCTGGCGGAGCTTAAAATATAGGGTGCCTGATCAAATTGTATGCTTTGTGTTCCAAGCTGCGACATTGCTATCTTCCTTTCTGCTACTTAACGAGGTGTTTTCGGGTTCAAGACAATCAAACTACTAATGTTCAATTATATCATGATTAGGTACAATTCCCCGTGCAGATAGGTTTTGCAATTTTGCAGAATAATATTCAGGCAGCAATTGAGGAATCCGATTTCATACCTCAAAAGGCAAAGATTATTCTCACCTGCAGGTAAAGAAAAACCCTCGCAGCCAAGCTGCGAGGGAAATCATTCCATGCTTCATATTAAGATAATGGCGGTACCGGCGGCCGCAATGGATCTATGATCTCCTTTGCATCGAACAGATCCGATACATTGTTCTGCTCGCCGATGGCATTGTAATATATGCGAAAGCCGTCCAGATTCCGCCTTCCCATACGAACATAATCCTTGCCAAACCACAGACGGTACTGATTGGAATCTACATTACAGAAGATGTTATAACCCTCTCCGCGCAGATACTGGTACTTTGCATTGGATTCGTCATAATTGCCCCAGTTGCCAAGATCCTGACCATGGGCAAAGATGATGGTATCCACCGGTCCTACCAGCGGCTCCACATTGTTCCGCCATTTCTGGGTATCCGACTTGACACGCTCCAGGCTGGCGTCTCCGATCTTCATATGGCCCCAGGTATGACTGGCAAATTCCCAACCGTCAGCCTTCATGGCATCCGCCACCTTCTTGGCCTCTGCCCGCTCCTTCTCGATATCGAAGTCCGGGTGGTTCTTAAGCCATTGCTTCTTATCTTTATTGATATCACCGTTGATGTCGAGGTAGCTCTCGTCCGTGCGGTAGCCCAGAATCCCGTTGTAGCCGGTGAGGGCAATGATTCCCTTCGCTCCGCGATAGGAAGCGTCCGGGTGCTCCTCTATAAACTGGTCCAGCAGCGGAACCACATCGTAGGCTCCTGTCACGGTGGTACCGTCAGCCTGTATATACTCACAGGTGGGCTTGCCGTCCTCACCGACGATCATCTTGGCTGCGTACCCATAATTGTCATAGCTGTGATAATAGCACAGATCATCCTGGGACAGCACATAGGCCTTCTTCCCTTCCGGGAGAAGGATGGTTGCCGGCTTGTAGACCGTAGCCCCGGATTCGTCCGTTGTAACCTCGTACAGATCATGGATGCTGACGATGACATAGCCCCGGTCATACATCTCCTGGGTGATCTTCTCAAATTCACTGATGGTGGTCATCCACTGATTATTTCCCACCGCCTGCGGATTGGTGTCCTGATTGGCAAAGCAACGCTTCGGATCCACCACCAGGGAGTGATAGAACACATGGGTCACTTCCTCCATGTTCACCGGCTTGCAGGCCGCCTTGGTCGCTTCGTAGGAGGTGATCTTCTGCTGAAGTTCCGTATCTGTCTCATAGCCCTCCAGCGTCTTGATCTGCGCAACCGCACCGTCATAGTCATAGGTAGCTGCCAGATACTCCGCCTGCTCTATGGTCTCCTGCCTAAGCTTCGCCGCCTCTGCTGCTTTATCGTCATCCTTTGGCTTATCGGTATTCCCCGGCGTTACGGAATCTCCTCCGGTCTGGACAGAATCACCATTGTCTCCGATGTAGCCCTTCTTCTCCAAAACCACCTTCAATGCGATGATCGCCCCGACAATGATCACTAAAATGATAGCTGCAAGCAGCGCCATCTGTATCCTTTTCTCTCTTCTTCGTCTTCTCATTGCATTTTACACTCCATTTTTATTTCTTTCCCCCATCATAATATGTTCCGACAAAATAATCAATTACTTCTCGAGTTTTTTTTCTTAAAATTTGTTAAGAATTTTGGCATATACTGTCGAAATACCAGTTATTTTTCCCTATTTTGGCAACGGTACAGCAGTGCCATGACCTCATGGGCGATCAGCGGAAAGGATGCAAGAACCGCCAGTTTCAGCCACTCTGCCACATCAAGGTGTATCGTCCCGAAGGCTTCGATGAGAAACGGCTGCTTGGTCACTGCAAACTGCAGCAAAAATCCAATGATACAGGCCGCGATCATCAGCTTATTCTCCAGATGGTTTATGGAGAAAAAAGATTTTCGGATATTGCGCATCCCTACAGCGTGAAATAGCTGCGACATGCCAAGCACCGTAAAAGCGTAGGTCTGGGCATGCATAAGGATTTCCGGCCTGCCAAGCTGACCTGCAAGCTGCTGTGTCAGTGTTTTCAGCCCTCCTGTGCGAAGGAATTCCAGCAGACGGGCGCCACTCTCCCGAAATGCTCCCAGCAAGCTTGAAGTAACAGCTCCGGTCTCCTGGGTAAGATATCGGCTGGCAGCTTCTGCCTCCTGCAGCGCCCCCAGCGGCACCATCAAAAACGCCGTCAAACTGATCACCGCGATCAGAATCCCGTAGAAGCAGGTACAAGCCAGACTACCCCCGGCAAACAGACTCTCCTTCGCCTTCCGGGGCGGTTGGTGCATCATGGCGTTCCCATCGTTTTTATCCACGCCCAGGGCCAGTGCCGGAAGCGAATCTGTAATCAGGTTGATCCACAGGATATGACTGGACTTCAAGGGCGAAGCCAGCCCCAGGAGCACAGCCGTAAACATGGTCATGATCTCCCCCAGATTGGAGGACAGCAGGAAAATCACCGACTTTCTGATATTCTCGTAGACACCCCGCCCCTCCTCCATGGCCTTCTCAATGGTGGCAAAATTGTCATCCGTCAGAATGATATGGGAAGCCTGCTTCGCCACATCCGTCCCCGTCATCCCCATGGCAATCCCCACATCAGCCGCCTTCAGGGAGGGCGCATCATTGACACCATCCCCGGTCATGGCAACGACCTCACCCTTCTCCTTGAAACCCTTCACGATCCGTACCTTGTGCTCCGGCGATACCCTTGCAAACACCCGGACGGTATCAAGACACCTTCGCAGAGCCTCCCCGGACATATTCTGAAGCTCCTCCCCGGTCATGCATTCCGCCCGGTTTTTCACAATCCCAAGCTGGCTGGCGATCGCAAACGCAGTGTCTATGTGATCGCCGGTGATCATCACGGTGCTGACTCCTGCCGTCCGAAACTTCGTCACCGCTTCCGCCGCCTCCGGCCGTGGCGGATCCTGCATCCCCACCATCCCAACAAAGGTCAACTGCTCCTCTATGGGGCCGCTGCCTCCATCCCGCCTGGCAAGTGCCAATGTTCTTAATGCCCCCGTCGCCATATCGGCCTGAACCCTTTCCAGCGTCTCCCGGTGATGGCTCGTCATGGGGATCACCTTTCCCAAAACCAGTATGGATGTACACCTTTTCACGACTACATCGGGTGCTCCCTTGGTGTAGGTAACCGCTCCCCGACTGCCCCGGTGATAGGTGGACATCATTTTCCTGGCAGAATCAAAGGCGATCTCCTTGTACCTGGGAAGGCTCAGCTCCAGCTCCTCTCTGTGGATGCCATGAGTGGCCGCCAGCTCCAACAGCGCCAGCTCCGTGGGGTCTCCGATCCGGCTCTCCATCGTCCATACGCCATCGTTGCAGAGCGTCATTCCATAAAGAAGCTCCCGGTGCAGTTCGGGCGAGAGGCGGTTCGTCTCCTGACTCAGCTCCCGATATCGATCCGGCGAGAGACGGTTCGTCTCCCGTACCTCATCTCCGGTAAAAAAACGGGTGACTGTCATCTTGTTCTGTGTCAATGTCCCGGTCTTGTCGGAGCACACGACGCTGACGGCTCCCAGAGTCTCCACAGAGGGCAGCCGCCGCACAATGGTATGTACCTTCACCATCCTGGTAACACTCAGTGCCAGACAGATGGTGACGATTGCCGGAAGCCCCTCCGGCACAGCCGCCACCGCCAGAGAGATCGCTGTAATCAGCATCTCAAAGATATCGCGCTTCTGCACCACTGCAATGGCAAAGAGCAACACACACAGCCCCAGCGACAAAAAACTCAGCATCTTGCCGAGTTCTCCAAGACGTCGTTGCAGGGGTGTCAGTTCGGTGGGGCTTGCGTTGATCAGAGCGGCGATCTTTCCGATCTCCGTGTCCATCCCCACCGCCGTCACCATGCCGGTTCCCCGTCCGCTGGTGACGATGGTGGTCATATAGGCCATGTTCTTCCGGTCTCCCAGCGGTAAAGGGCGGGAATGATTTTCTGCGGACATAGAAGCAGTTTGCTTCCCAAAATGGCTCTCTGCTGCGGTTGCCTTCCGAAAACGGCCTTCAGAAGGAGCTGCCTCCCTCGGCAGGAAGCCCGCATCCTTCTCCTGCGCCAAGGACTCCCCGGTCAGGGCAGATTCCTCCACCTTCAGATTAATTGTTGTAAGGAGCCTGAGGTCGGCTGGCACCTGTGCGCCTGCCTCCAGACACACCAAGTCCCCCACCACCAGACTGGCGGCAGGAACCTCCATCTCCCTGCTGCCACGGATGACGTAGGCGTGGGGGCTGGTAAGCTTTTTCAACGATTCCAGCGCATGGGCAGCCTTCCCCTCCTGGATCAGTCCTACGACTGCGTTCATCAGAACCACCACCAGGATGATGACTGCATCGCTGATCTCGTTTAAAAAAATAGAAATAGCTGCCGCAGCCAGGAGCACATAGATCAGCGGATCACTCAGTTGCTCGAAGAAGGCTGCTATGACACTTTTCTTCTTTGGCTCCTTTAGCTGGTTTGTCCCATTCTGTGACAATCGCCCGGCCGCCTCCTGTTCCGACAGGCCATGTCTCCGGTGGCTTATAAGCAGTTCTTCGGTGTCGTGGATCGTTTTGTATTCAAACATGGAATTCCTCTCCTCGCAGGCTGGTTGTCATGAAACAAGCTTATGCGGGAGAGGAATCGATTATGTGTGTAGAATTACAAGTTCATTCTTATTATCAAGATTTTTTCTTTCTGATTGCCACGCCCCACAGAAATACCACGATTGCCGCCAAAAGGACAACGCCGCCCATTCGGCCTGCCTGCCAAAGTGCGGATATATCCAACACCTGATCGACCCCGGCCACTGCGAGAACGGCCAGAAGGATTCCGATCAGCCCTTCTCCTGCGATCATGCCGGAGGAGAAGAGGGTACCGCGGCTGACCGCTAACTTGTCTTTTTTATTAATGAGAAATCGAACAATCCCACCCAGCATAATACAGGCAGTCAGGGAAAAGGGCAGATAGAGACCGATGGCCATCGGCAGGACAGGTACGCCCAGGATCTCCACCACAACCGCGATAAAAACACCGATAAACACCAGCGTCCAGGGAAGATTTCCCTCCATGACGCCTTCCACGATCAGCTTCATCAGCGTGGCCTGGGGTGCTGACAATTCCTGGGAACCGAAGCCCCAGGCTGCATCCAGAAGATAGAGCACACCGCCGATGGCAACGGCAGAGAATACGGTTCCGATGATCTCACCGATCTGCTGGCGTCTTGGCGTAGCACCCAGGAGAAAGCCTGTCTTTAAATCCTGCGAGGTATCTCCGGCCATACAGGCCACGATACAGATCACCGAGCCGATGGCGATGGCTCCCTGCATGCCGAAGCTTCCTGCTTCCCCCGCAAGCTTCAACACAAAGGCGGCGATCAGCAGGGTAGCGATCGCCATGCCGGACACCGGATTGTTGCTGCTTCCCACCAGACCTACCATCCGGCTGGAGACTGCAGCAAAAAAGAAGCCAAAGATGACAATGATAACAGCACCTATCATAGTTACCGGAATCACCGGGATCCACCAGATCGCCAGGATCATAAGGATCAGACCTGCCAGGATCAGGCGCATGTTCATATCCTGCTCCGTCCGCACTATGCCTGCATACTGCCCCGACCGCTTCCCGTGTTTCTGCGCCCGTCCGAGATACCTATGCTTTCCCTGCTCCGGCTGCCCTTGCCCCTGTTCTACCCTCTGCGCCCCCGGCTCAGACTTCAATCCCTTCACCGCCTCCCGAAAGGTGGCGAAGATGAGCGGCAGGGTTTTGATGAGGCTGATGATTCCGCCCGCGGCCACAGCTCCCGCGCCGATATAGCGGATGTAATTACCCCAGATCCCGCTGGCTCCCTTCTCTGCCATAAGCTCCGAGATAGTCACAGTCCCCGGAAACAGGATGGTATCTCCGCCAAAGGTCACGATGGCCGGAATCAGCACCAGCCAGCCCAGCACACCACCGGCCAGCATGTAGGACGCGATCTTCGGCCCGCAGATATAGCCCACGCCCACCAGTGCGGGATAGACCTCCGTGGACACCTCCGTTTTCAGTGCATTCCACTTCCAGGCAATGGTACCGGGAACCACCTTCAGCCCGTCTACAACAAACTTTACAGCCGCGCCAAAGCCCATGCCGATAAATACCGCCGCCGCACTGTTTCCGCCTTTTTCACCGGCCAGAAGCACCTCGGCGCAGGCTGTACCCTCCGGGTATGGCAGGTTCTTGTGTTCCTTCACGATAAGCGCCTTGCGCAGCGGCACCATAAAGAGGATCCCAAGGATTCCGCCGCAGAGCGTGATCAGCGTAATCTCCATAAGGCTGGGCTTTTCCATAATCCCATCTCTCGCCCACAGGAACAGCGCCGGCAGTGTGAAGATCGCCCCGGCGGCCAGGGATTCTCCCGCAGAGCCAATGGTCTGTACCATATTACATTCCAGAACGGAATCCCGCTTCAAGAGAATGCGGATGACACCCATAGAGATCACAGCCGCCGGGATGGAGGCTGACACGGTCATCCCCACCCGCAGCCCCAGATAGGCGTTGGCAGCACCGAACACCACCGCCAGGAGGATTCCCATGATAACTGAGGTTACGGTGATTTCCGGCGGGGACTGCTCCGGTGAAATATATGGCTTAAACTCTTCGTTTTCCGGCTTCATACATACAATTCCTTTTCTTTCCACAAAGTTTTGGAATAGTATGCGCAGATGTGCGGGGAATCATACAGAAAGGGCCGTGAAAAGAGAAACTTTTCACAGCCCTTTTTTAAATGTAAACCGTTCAGCCCACGCCCATTCGCAAAGGCACCTACGGTGCTTTCTCACTGCTTCGCAGCTAACTTTGCTCATGAACGGGCGTTCCCTCAGACCTTCATCAGTCCGCTAAACTCGTGCGAACACGGTTTATCGTCCTTCTTCGGTCTGGCTGAACTTTTTACAACACTTTCGAAAGAAACTCCTGTGCCCTCGCATTCTTCGGGGCAGTAAAGAACTCCTCCGGCGGCGCTTCCTCCAGGATACGGCCCTCGTCCATAAAGAGGATCCGGTTCGCCACTTCCCTGGCAAAGCCCATCTCGTGAGTGACACAGATCATAGTCATTCCATCCTCAGCCAGACCCTTCATCAACTCCAGCACCTCGCCTACCATCTCAGGATCCAGTGCAGAGGTCGGTTCATCGAACAGCATAACCTCCGGATTCATAGCAAGCGCACGGACAATGGCGATACGCTGCTTCTGCCCGCCGGAAAGCATAGCCGGGTAGGCGTCCGCCTTATCGGCAAGTCCGATACGGTTAAGGAGCCGCAGGGCATTCTCATTCGCCTCTTCCTGGGACATCAGCTTCAATGTCACCGGAGCCAGGGTGATATTCTTTAGAATGCTCAAATGCGGAAACAGATTAAAATGCTGAAAAACCATTCCCATCCGCTGGCGGATCCGGTTGATATCACACTTCGGATCTGTAAGCTCCGTTCCTTCGAAGAAGATCTGCCCGTCGGTGGGCGTCTCCAACAGATTCAGGCACCGAAGGAAGGTGCTCTTCCCGGAACCGGAGGGTCCCACGATTACCACCTTATCACCCTTATGGATGGTCTCGGTGATGCCGTTTAAGACCGTAAGGCTTCCAAATGTTTTAGTCAGATTATTAACTTCGATCACTTCTGGAAAGCCTCCTTTCAAGGCGGTTGACCCCGGCCTGCAGGATCAGAACAACCAGCAGGTAGATGAGCGCCACCGCAATCAACGGCATAAATGCGTTATAGGTCTGACTCCGAATGATATCTCCGCCCTTGGTCAGATCCTGCAGGGCGATATAGCCGGAGATCGAGGTCTCTTTAACAAGCACAATAAATTCGTTGCCCAGGGCAGGAAGGATATTTTTTACGGCCTGTGGCATGATGATCCTCCACATCACCTGGCTGTAATTCATTCCCAGGCTGCGCCCTGCTTCCATCTGTCCGGCATCAATACTCATAATACCGCTTCGGAAGATCTCGGCCACATAGGCGGCGGAATTCAATCCGAAAGCAACGATAGCCACGAATATCTTACTGATCGCCACACTCCCGAAGATTACAAAATAGATAATCAGAAGCTGAACCATCACCGGCGTTCCCCGGACCACCGTCAGGTAGAGCTTACACACGGCATTCAGGAAGCCTACCTTCCCGGTCCGATCGTGGGTCACACGAACCAGCGCGATCAAAAATCCCAGTGCAACGCCGATAATCAATGCAAAAAACGTAATGAGGATCGTCGTCCCAAGGCCCTCCGTCAGATACTTCCAACGGTCTTTTTCAATAAAATTTACATAAAACTGATCTCCAAAGGACACAAACCATGCCTTCAAATGGTCCAGCATAAGATTACCCCTCTTACTTCTTCACAACAATAACCTGAATACCGGTGCAGTAGCTGTCTGTGAAATCAACACTCTTCTTCCGTGTCTCATCCACCGTCATACCTGCTGCGCCGAAGTCAGCTTTTCCGCTCTGGATGGCTGCGATGATGGAATCAAACTCCATGTCCTCCACCTTCAAGGTATATCCAAGCTTATCGCAGATAGCTGTAGCAAACTCAACGTCAATACCTACGATCTCTTTTCCTTCATAATATTCATAGGGCGGGAAATAAGCATTGGTAGCCATAACAAGTTCTTCGTTGGGATGCTCGGTTCCCTCCGGTGTCACATAACCCTTTGCTCCTTCGGTCTTATTGATGTATTTGTCAAGGATCGCGTCAAGGATTCCCTCGCTCTTGATCTCTGCAATCGCCTTGTTGAAAGCCGCTGTCAGCTCCGGGTTGTCCTTGGAGATACAGATGGCATAATCCTCTTCTGTATACGGCGTATCCAGAATCTTCAAGTCGCTGTTCTCCGCCACAAATGCCTTGGCCGGCTCATTGTCAATGATCACCGCATCGATCTTACCCTGCTTCAGCGCCTGAATAGCATCCGCGCCCTTGTTGTACTGCTCCAGCTTCGTTGTCTTCGGATCCAGAACACCATCATCGATATCGCCCTGAATGTACTGTGCGCCGGTCGTACCTGTCTGTGCACCGATCTTGGCACCACTCAGATCATCCGCAGATTCGATCTTCTTGGTGTTTTCGGAAGCGGAACCGCCGCAAGCGACAAGACTTACAGCAAGAAACAGTGCTGCTGCACCTGTAAATAACTTTTTCATTTTCATAATAATCCATCCCTTCGATTTTTAATTTAACACATACTTTACCACAGGGCAAATTAAAATGCAAGAGTAAATTTTTATAAATATTTATACGTTTTGCATATTTATTCGTCACAATTCCCGTCTTCCGTCGAAGTACTATGAAAATTCCGGAGCTTCGGCACGACCCAACCCCTGATACGAAACATCTATCGTTCAATTCTGCTTGATTTTACAACAAA
>CAVGED010000061.1:0-4893 GCA_963628035.1 Paludibacteraceae bacterium | reverse complement strand
AAGTTCCTATCGTGAAAAGGATAAAATACAAATACCCTTTTGACTACCTAATCATTAAATGTTTTTATATAGGAGGTTTCAAACAAAATGTTGAAAGTAAATGACAATTATCTGAAGCTGCCGGGCAGCTATCTGTTCAGCACCATCGGCAAGAAGGTGGCGGCGTACAAGGAGGCACACCCGGAAAAGGACGTGATCCGTCTTGGCATCGGGGACGTGACGCAGCCTATCGCACCGGCTATCATTGAAGCCATGCACAAGGCTGTGGATGAGATGGGACATGCAGAGACCTTTCATGGCTATGCGCCCGATCTTGGATACGATTTCTTAAGAAATGCCATTGTAAAGAATGATTATGAGGCCCGCGGCTGCGATATCCATGCAGATGAGATCTTTGTATCGGATGGGGCGAAGTCTGATTCCGGCAATATCCAGGAACTGTTCAGCGTGGACAATAAGATCGCTGTCTGCGATCCGGTATACCCGGTCTATGTGGATTCCAATGTTATGGCCGGAAGAACCGGTACTTATGACGAGAAGACCGGTATGTGGAGCGATGTGATCTACATGCCCTGCACCATGGAGAATCATTTCGTGCCGGAGTTCCCCAAGGAGACGCCGGACGTGATCTATCTGTGCCTGCCCAACAACCCCACCGGCACTACCATCACCAAGGACAAGCTGCAGGAGTGGGTGGACTACGCCAACAAAAACGGCGCGCTGATCATCTATGACGCTGCCTATGAGGCTTATATCTCGGAGCCGGATGTGGCACATTCCATATACGAGTGTGCAGGTGCAAGAACCTGTGCCATTGAGCTGAAGAGCTTCTCCAAAAATGCAGGCTTTACCGGTGTGCGTCTGAGCTATACCGTAGTTCCGAAGGATCTGGTATACGGAGGAGCTTCCCTGAACAGCATGTGGGCGAGACGTCACGGAACGAAGTATAACGGCGCACCTTATATCATCCAGCGTGCCGGTGAGGCGGTTTATTCTGAAGCGGGAAAGGCGCAGCTGAAGGAGCAGGTTGCTTATTATATGAACAATGCCAAGGTTATTTACCAAGGGCTGAAGGAAGCCGGCTATGATGTGTTTGGCGGTGTCAATGCACCGTATATCTGGCTGAAAACGCCGGGACAGATGACCAGCTGGGAGTTCTTCGATCATTTGTTAGAGGATGCCAATGTGGTGGGAACACCGGGGGCAGGCTTCGGACCCAGCGGAGAAGGCTACTTCCGTCTGACCGCATTCGGAAGCTACGAGAATACAGTGAAGGCGCTGGAGCGGATCAAGGCGCTGTAAGAGATCGGTGATCTGACTTTTTTACAGAAGATATATCGGTTCAGACAAGGCGGCAATTGACAGATGAGGAACGATCAAGGAGAGCGGACGTTATGAATATTGGAAGTAGATTGAAGCAGATCCTGGCAGAACGGGGCATGACGGTAAGCCAGTTGTCCAGAGAATCCGAGGTACCGGCGCAGACATTGTATGCGATGATAAACAGGGACAGCAACAAGGCGGATATGGATATCATGGCTAAGATGTTGATGGCGCTTGATATGGATCTTATGGAGTTTCTGGGGCTGGAAGCGCGTCCGGGGAAGAGATCGAAGGCAGCGCGGAGAAAGAAGCCGGATACGAAGACAATTTCGGAGGAGGCAGCCGAGACACCGGACACAGAGATGCTTTCAGAGGAGGCAGCCGAGACACCGGATACAGAGATGCTTTCGGAGGAGGTAGCCGAGACACCGGACACAGAGATGCTTCCAGAGGAGCCAGCCGAAGAGCCTGCACCACGGTCCTACCGGAGAGACCTGGAGGATTACCTGTTATAGAACGTCAAGAGGCGGATTTGTCGAAAGGCATTGTTACATGCCTATCGTACAAATCCGTCTTTTATAATGTCCCGGATCTCTTCCGTCGGAATCTCGAATTCCAGGGCACCCATATAGCCCGGTGCAACCTCGTATTTGTCAAAGACCAGCGTTAAGGTTCCTCTTTCGGAGATATAGAAGTTCTCGTCAGGCGAGATAGCTTCGAATTCACATGGATAGTCGGAGCCGTAGAAATAGGTGGCAGATCCATCCTCGCTCATCCGGGCGGCCATCTGTGCCTTGACAGAGTCGGACAGGCGCGTAATGTAGTCGCTGCCGTCCCGGAACAGGTCCTTTAGGGTAATTAGCTGGCCTGTGAGTTTATCCAGGTGATAGATCTTCACCGAATGGCTGCTGCCTGCCATGACGGTTAGCTGGTCAAAGCGCAGGGAGAAGAGTCGGTCGTTGTTGGTAACGATGGTATAGTCCAGATCCACTGCCTCGTGGCCAACGCCACCGGAGGCTTCCACATCGCGCTCGTAAGCCTGTATGATCTGGCTGGTGTATGATTCGATCTGACGGTTCAGTTCATTGGAGGCATCCTCCAGCGGGTTTCCATGCATATCCTCCACCTGTATGGTGGGGGTCTTGACAATAGCTTCCATATTATTACTGCTGTGGTTGTACTCCCGGAATGTGACAACCCGGACGATGGCATTCAGGAAGGGAATCCCTTCCATGGCGTAAGCAATGCGCTCACCGGAATTAGCCATGACGGTGATCAGTAAGAGGACGGCGGCAGCCGCGCTTGCAGTACGCAGAGCAATCCTGCGCAGGGGGCACATGGGGCGTTTCCCGAAAGCGGCGGAACTGGCAGCGCTGTCCTTGCCTTCCTTTTTCCTAGATACGGAGGAATGCGTTCCTGAAGCGGCAGGATCTGCTGTGCCGTCCGTTTTTCGGGAATGGAAGACCCCGATTTCCGTCGCGGCTTCGGTTTCCAACTCACGCTTTGCGTCATCGATGGAATGTTGGACGCAAGCCTTAAGCTCCCCTGGAATAGGGATATTTTCATATGCATGCTTCATTTCCGTTAATCTGTCATCCTTCATATGCAACATCTCCTTCTGATAATTTCAATCTCAATTTATATAAACTGCGGTACAGAATGGATTTGATGGTGTTGATATTAAGACCAAGGATCTTAGCGATCTCCGCAAGCTTTCTGTCCTCGAAGAAGCGCAGCACGATCACAGAGCGTTCCCGTTCATCCAACACATTCAGCGCCTCCAGGGTATCGAAGTCGGTATAGCGATCCTCCGCAGCGGGTTCCGCTGCCTCGAATAAGGAAGCTTCCGTCTGCCGTTTGCGTAGACAGTCGATGGCGGTATTTATGACGATCCGCCACAGCCAGGTCTTAAGATACTGGGGAGTGGAGATAGTGGGGGCGTTCTTAATGGCTTTGTATGCGCTTTCCTGCACGATGTCCATGGCATCGTCCTCGTTTCCAACATAGCTGTAAGCGAGACGGTACATGGCCTCATAAGAGGACAGTATCAGCTCCTCGACCTGCTGGGCATTTGCGGCGCTCATCTTAAGGACTCCTTTCTTTGGTCTCTTGGGATTAGACGTAATGTAGCGTAAAAAAGTTTCACGGTTTGGAAAAACATGCCTGAATCACTGCTATCATCATACCACGAAACGAGCCGGGCGGCTACCCCGTTTTGCCAAGAAATTCTTGACAGAAAATTAACTTCATGGTACGATAGGTGCGTCTACAGAGCGAAAAACATTCGTTTTTTCGGTGATGCTTTATAGAGCGTATTGGAGGGTTTTAGATACATTCGGTGGAAGCGGGGAATGCCAATGGCAACATTACTTTATTCCGAGATAAATATCCTATGCATGGTCCTTATGGTGATCATTGCCATCCGGTCATCGGTTACGGGATTTGATACCTCTATAAAAAATAAAACGTTTGTTGCATCTGTATTGCTTGCAGCGGCGGCAAATGTGTTTGATTTTATGTGGAATATGGGGTTTACCGGATACTGGAGGCTGCCTGTCCCGGTGATGTGGCTTATGGATTTTATGTATTTTCTTTCCTTCGGCTGCTCGTCATACTGCTGGTTTTTATATACCGAGATCTTACAGAAGAAGTCGAAGTTCAAATACAACAAGTCCTATGCGATATGCACCATACCCTTGGTGGTGCTTGTCATCCTGTTGATCGCCTCCTACTTTAACGGCTGTCTGTTCTACTTTGACGGAGATGGACAGTATCATCGCGGCCCGCTCTTCTATATGCAGCAGATCCTATCCTACGGATATATTGTTGTGGTGGCGGTTAAGAACCTTGTCAATGCGTTTCATAAGAAAAGCTTTGCCCACCGGAAGGAGCTCGTAACACTGGCAACATTTGCTGTTCCGCCGATTATCTGCGGGATCATCCAGATGTTCCTGCAGGATCTGCCTATTTTGTCAGTTGGTATAGTGGTCTCTTTCCTGCTTGCATATATTTGCTCTTTAGAGTCACTTATTTTACTGGATCCGCTTACGGGGATATCCAATCGCCGTGAACTGCTGTCGCGTCTTGCAAGTGATATAGGGTCATTGAAACCGGGGCAGAAATTGTATTTTCTGTTTGTCGATGTGGATGAATTTAAGCATATCAATGACACCTTCGGTCACAACGAAGGGGATCGCGTTTTGCGGGAGATCGCATCTGCATTGAAGAAATATGCCAAGAGAACCAATGGTTACTGCGGCCGCTACGGCGGTGATGAATTTGCCATGATACAGATCAGGAGCAGGTACTTTGACGAGAGCCGCTTTGAGAAGGAATTTAAGGCCTGCATCAGCGAGAGGAATGTGGTTGTGGGTGACGCCTTCCCGGTAGAGGTCAGTATTGGCTATGCGCAGTACGAGGGAGAAGCGGATAGTATTCAGGATTTGATCTATCGTGCCGACAATGCCATGTATCGGGCAAAGGAAGCAAAGAGGTCAACGGAACGTGGTATTTAAGGAAGCGCTGATTTAATCATTGTTTCTGGTGAAAGTCATGCACCATTCTGGTATA
>CAVGED010000060.1:0-15049 GCA_963628035.1 Paludibacteraceae bacterium | reverse complement strand
TGTAATTATCGGGAGTTCAAGCTATATCAGTTGAAATGTAACTGCAAAAGTGTGGGGGTAAAAAATTCTGTGAAAAATTTTAAAAAAGGGGGTTGACATTTTGAGGCAAGTGTAATACAATAGTCCTTGCGTTGATTCAGAAAACAAATCAAAGCAAGCGCCTTTAGCTCAGTTGGTAGAGCACCTGACTCTTAATCAGGGTGTCCAGGGTTCGAGCCCCTGAAGGCGCATTGAAAGGTTCTAAGCCTGTATTTATGCGGGTTTGGGGCTTTTTTTATGTGTTGAAATAGTTTACATAAGCTGGACACCAAAACAATCAAGATCAGCAATTCACTTTAATCTACTTTACTTTAATTGTTTCTGGCAGCGTGGTATCGCAGATGATCCCATCCACATCGACACTGTCGCAGAGCTTGAACAGATAAGATTGTCCGATCTTCGAGTGATCGCAGAGGAAATAGCTCCTGGCGGCTCTGGTGAGCATTACTTTTCTCAGCAGGGTCTCCTCTTCCGAAAAGTCGGAGATTTCACCGGTAAGAGAAATTCCCTGGGCGGAGAAGAATACATAGTCCGCATAGATGTCTTTTAACATATGGATGGCGGCCGTGCCGGCGAAAGCCCGGTTGCGGGGAATAAAATGGCCGCCGGTACAGAAGGCGCGGATATCGGTGCCTTCCAGTTGATCGATCACTTTCATGGAATTGGTGATTACCGTCAGATTATCATAATCCGTCAAGTAGGGGATCATATGCTGTACCGTGGAGGAGGCGTCCAGGATAATGGTGGCTCCGTTGTGCAAAAGGTTTGCAGCTTTAGCGGCGATCAGATCCTTCTGCGGCCGACGTTCATGCTCGCGCAGAGACAGAGGCAGGTCTGTACTGCCGGCGTATTTTGAAAGCATTACGCCGCCATATACCCGTTTGACCAGACCAAGCTTCTCCAGGGTATTCAGGTCGCGCCGGATGGTAGCTTCACTGACATATAATGATGTCGCAAGCTCCGAGATATGCATGGTTTTTTTCTGTTCAAGAACAGATAAGATTTCTTCCTGACGCTGACATTGTAACATGAACGATCCTCCTGATAAATAGGATGGTGACAATCTTTGCGAGAGTTTGCGAAAAATTATGACAAACTTTCAATCTTACCGCCATCCGTTGACGAATAAAAGAAACAAATATATAGTGATTATAGCGAAAAACGGACAAGAAAGCAAGTCCGCTTTGAGATGAAAAGATATGATTAAAATTGACAGGAGGAAATGGAGTATGAGTACAGTTGTTGTTGTGGGTTCCGGTATGATGGGTTCTGCTCTGGCAGTGCCGCTGTGTGAGAATGGCCATAAGGTAAGGCTGGTTGGCTCGCCTTTGGATCATGATATTATTGCGTATGGCCAAAAGACCAATGAGCATCTGACCATGAAGCGAAAGATGCCGGAAGGCGTGGAATGGTATTATTTTGAGGATGTGAAGAAGGCAATGGAGGGGGCGGATCTGTATATTAATGGAGTCAGCAGCTTTGGCCTTGACTGGTTTATCGAAGAGATGATCCCACAGATTCCGGAGGATCTGCCGGTGCTTTCTGTCACGAAGGGGATGGTAAATTATCCCGACGGTTCCTTGAAGTCTTATCCGGAGATCTTTGAGGAGAGTACAGACAAGAAGATATCCTTTAATGCTATCGGCGGTCCCTGTACCAGCTATGAGCTGGCGGACAAGGATTTTACGGAGGTAACCTTCTGCGGACGCAATATGGAGATGCTGCGCTGGATCAAGTCGCTTTTTGAGACGGAGTATTATAACGTGAGCCTCTCTACGGATGTGCGGGGCGTGGAATGTGCAGTGGCTATGAAGAATGCGTATGCGCTGGGCGTAAGTCTTGCCATTGGTATGTCTTATAAGAGAGAAGGAAGAGAGTTCGAGCATTACAATTCACAGGCGGCGCTGTTTGGACAGTCCGTGACGGAGATGATCCGCATTCTTGACCTGTGCGGCGGACATCCTTCCAATGTGCGCCTGTTGTCAGGGGATCTGTATGTGACTGTATTTGGTGGGCGGACCAGGAAAATCGGTACGCTGCTGGGTACTGGAATGAGCTTCGACGAGGCGATGGAGGTACTTTCCGGTGTGACGCTGGAGTCTATTGTTATCGCCACCAGAACAGCGGAGGCGATCCGCGCAATGGTAGCGGCCGGAAAGGTGCAGGCTTGTGATTTCCCGTTGCTGCTGCATGTGGATGAGCTGATCAATCAGGGGAAGAAGCTTGATATTCCATGGAAAGCGTTTGAGACGGAGATGGAACTGTAGGTTACATTCAAATTAATAGATACATAATAATAGATTCATACGCCGGGGGCGGGTCTGAAGTGTTCAGAACCGCCCCTACTCGATTATATAAGCGTTCTTCCGGTTTCCACATCATTTATATTGACGAAGTTGATATCAGGAATGAATGAGATGTCCGTGTTTGTGATCACGCCGGTAATATCGGAGGTCTTGCAAAGCATGAAGGTGGATGTGGTACCAATCTTTTCCGCATTGCAAAGAAAATACTGGCGGTTTGCCTGTCTGATCATATATTGGCGGATCTGTACGCCAATGTCTGATTCGCCGGCAATACAGCCGTTGGCAGTCAGAGACTGGGCGGAAAAAAACAGATAGTCGGCACTGACGGTACGAATTGTGTCCAGCGTCCAGGCGCTGTTGGTTACAAGGCTCTTGGTGTCGATCATTCCGCCAAGGAGGAACACTTTGATGTTTTTGTCATACAGCCGGATCGCAGTTTTGATACAGTTGGTAAAGACTGTGATGCCGTGATCCGGGTTGATGTAATCTGCCATATACATGGCGCTTGAGGAGGAATCAAGGATCACGCTGGTATTGGGGTGGATCAGGCTGGCGGCATAACGTCCGATAGCGAGCTTTGTGGTTTTCGCCTGATGTTCACGAAATGCAAAAGGAGGATCACGCGGTTTTTCCGTCAGGGGAATAATGTTCCCATAAAGGAGACGGATCAGACCTTTCTGCTCCAGAATGTGGAGATCTCGCCGGACGGTTGCATCGCTGGCATAGACCATAGAGCACAGTTCCTTGACCGAGGAACATTTTTCCTGTCGTATCAGATTCAGAATTTCCAGTTGACGATTTTCTTTGTCCATCGAAACACCTCTATGATAATAAAAAATGAAGGATTTATGAAATTAGTATATCATATCGTGAAAATTTGTCAATATTTACCCCTCTATTGACGAAAAATTGATAAAATCATATACTGGATATATCAATTAGAACGAAAAAACACTGAAGGTGACAAAAAAGGAGGAAACAAAATGAAAAAAATGTTCAAACGTGGAATGGCGTTGCTGCTTGCGCTGGTTATGGTACTGTCGATGGCGGCATGCGGAGGAAAAGACGAAGACACGGATCAGCCGGATGAGAAAGATCCGACGAATACAGGTGATCCGTCAACGTCAAAGGATTATGAGCTTGGCCATTGGGTCTTTGCCGACGACCCGGCTTCTGTCTCAGGTACGGTGCGATTTTACATTCCTTTTAAGGGGAACCAGGGCATGGACGATATGATCGCAGAGTTCAATGAGACCTACCCCAACGTTAAGATCGAGCTGCACACTTACAAAAACAATTCAGAGGGTAACGTTGGCGTAAATTCCGCAATCATGGCGGGAGAGGTCGATGTTCTGGCAAGCTTTGGTCTGAATCAAACCAACAAGAGATGGGAAGGAGGCATGTTTCAATCTCTAACAGATTACATCAAAAAGTATAATATTGATGTTCTCAAGGAGTGGGGAAGCGACAAATATGTCTATGACGGTGAGTATTACACCTTCCCCTGCGGCGGCCTGGGCAACTATGTAGCCATCAACATGACTGACTGGAACAATGCGGGCCTTGGGGAGCTGCCCACGGAGTGGACCTGGGATGAATATCTTGATGCATGCCGTAAGATGACTCAGAAGGATTCCGACGGCAAGGTTCTGGTATATGGAGGTTCCGATTACATGTCCATCAATTATTATACGTACCCATGGTATCAGGTTCATGGACACGATCAATATTATGTTGAGGACGGCACTGCTTCCAATTTTACGGACCCGTTGATTGTCAATGCGCTGAAGCGTGAGATCAATGCGGAGCAGACCGAGGAGATCTGGTATCCGCTGACGACATACCGTGCAGACGGCTCAAGTGCGGCAGGCGTTTTCCTGCAGCACTATACATCCTCTGTAGTGATCTGCAATCTGCTTCGTTTCCTTCGGGATCAGGAGACATATCCGGTTGACTGGGTCACCGGCTTTGCGCCTTATCCGGTTGAGGAAAAGGGTCAGACCAATTACATGGAAGGTATTCCGATTTACTCACATGCAGGTATCTGCACCGGCGCAAAGGATGAAGAGGCAGCCTGGTACTGGTTAGCATGGTATTCCACGCATGGCGTAAAATATCTGGTTAACGCAGGTCACGCATCTGCATGGAAAGGTACCGATCCCAACAATATCGTCGATCTGGTATTCGGATCCAAAGAAAATGCAGAAAAGCTTGTTGATCTGAAGAGTTTTGAGCGCGTTGTGACGAACTACGAAGCAGAGGCTTATATTGACACTTATCTGTGGGCATATTCTGATCTGGCGAGTATATGCAATGAGTATGGTATGTACGCCCATCAGGGAACCATGACGCCGGAAGAGGCCATGAAGGCTGCAAAGGAGGAAGCAGACAAGCTGATCAAGGAAGCCATCGATAATGCAAAATAATCTTTGACAGATACCTGCAGGATTGCTTAAGAACTGCATTACTGCCCGGACGAACCGAGCCTCGCCCGGGCAGTAATTGTCTGGATGTCTCAGCAAATCTGAATTTTGAATTTCTAATGAAAAGAGGTTGATGACATGAATAAACGCAAAGAAAATATGATCGGATGGTTATTTGTGACGCCGATGCTGATCGCGTTTCTGGCTTTCGTTGCTTTTCCTTTTCTGGCCTCCATTGGGTTGTCTTTTACGAAATGGAATTTTATCGGAGGCTGGAAATCCTTGAAGTGGGTTGGCCTGAAGAATTTCACGCGGCTTGTGGAGGATGCGCGATTTATCCAGGCGATCAAGAATACCTTTGTGTATGCCATTGCCACAGTGCCTACGTCGATCATCATTGCACTGGGATTGGCTTATCTGTTAAACAATAAGGTATATTTTAAAAAGACGCTTCGAATGGCCTTTTTTATTCCATATATTTCCAACACAGTTGCGCTGGCTGCGGTATTCAAGTTCCTGTTCAACAGAGAAGGGATCATTAACAGGGCTCTGGGCGCATTGTTTGGCATAGAGGCGATAGACTGGATTACCACGCCAAGCGTAAATAAAGTCCCAATCATTCTGCTGGTCATCTGGACTGCGCTGGGATATGAGCTGGTTATCTACATGGCGGCTCTGCAGAATGTACCGAGAAATCTGTATGAGGCTGCGGATATTGACGGGGCAAGCGGATGGAAGAAATTCTGGAAAATTACATTTCCCATGATCTCACCCACTACCTTTTATCTGTGCATTGTACGTTTTATTGCCGTATTTAAGCTGTTTTCGGCAGTCAATATTATTACCATGGGAACGACGCAGGCCAGCAATACGTCCATTGTTCAGAGAATTTATTCTTCGGCGTTTGGCAAATACGAGTTTGGCTATGCTTCGGCGGAAGCCATGGTTCTGTTTGTGATGATACTGATCATTACCCGCTTTCAGTTCTGGGTTCAGAAAAAGTGGGTTCACTATTAAGAGAGGGGGGAATAACAGATGATAAGCAGACGTCAAAAAAGCATGGCGGTTATTCGTACATTGCTCATTGGAATCGTTGCATTTGTCTTTACCATTCCTCTGATCTGGATGGTGTGTACTTCTCTGAAAACCATTCCAGAGGTGTTTGCGAGAGAATGGAAATGGTTTCCAAAAGATCCTCAGTGGAAGAATTATGCATACGTATGGACCAATGAATACGCACCTATGGCCAGAAGCTTTTTAAATTCGTTTTTTGTGGCAGGCTGCAGTATTGTTGGCCAGCTGAGTTTTGCATCCATAGCGGCATATTCCTTTGCCAAAATAAAATTCAAGGGGAAAAATGTGTTGTTTGGGCTGTTTCTTGCATCCATGATGATACCATCTCAGGTTACGATCATTCCACGGTTTATGTTGTTTAAAACCATAGGATTATATAACAGTCTGTGGGCGATCATCCTGCCGAATTTCTTTGGGGCGACGACCATGTTTATGTTGCGTCAGTTCTATATGGGCCTTCCAGACGATCTGATGGAAGCCGCCAAGATAGATGGAGCGGGACATTTTCGCATATTTGGGCGGATTATGCTGCCGTTGACCAAGCCGGCCGTTGTATCGATGGTTATTTTGACCTTTATCACCTCCTGGAATGAGTATCTGTCGCCATTGATCTTTCTGATTGATGAAAAGAAGTTTGTAGTTTCACAGAGCATTCGGTGGTACATGGAGGAGGATTCGAACCCGACGCATTGGATCATGGCGGCCTCGGCGCTGGCGCTGATTCCCACGTTAATCCTCTTCGCGTCATGTCAGAAGCATTTTGTTGAAGGAATCGCCTCTTCAGGTGTAAAAGGTTGAATAGTTTGAAAAAGGTTTATAAATGATATCAAAAAGGCTGGAGGAAGTTAGAATGGATAAAATCACAAAACAACTGGAAATACCGATAACGTGCGGGTGTGATGTAGTTGTTGTGGGCGGCGGTCCGGCAGGTTTTTGCGCGGCGGTGGCGGCGGCCAGAAACGGAGCCGATACGGTTCTGGTTGAACAGAACGGGTGTGGAGGCGGAATGGCTACGGCTGGCCTGGTGGGGCCTTTCATGACCTCGTATAATAAATCGGGAGATAAAATGATCATACGCGGTATGTTTGAGGAGGTTATCGAGCGTTTGGTTGCCCAGGGGGGAGCGATCCACCCGGAGGAGTGCAGAGCCGGAGATCCGGTATCCGGATATCATTTCCGCGGGCATGATCATTGCGCGCCCTTTGACCCGGAAATATTGAAAAGAGTCATCGATGAGATGCTGACAGAGGCAAAGGTCAGAGTCTTGTATCACACCAGCTTTGTGGAGCCGTTGGTGGAAGATGACGCAATGAAGGGCATTGTGATATCTTCAAAGAATGGCATGGAGATGATCCGGGCGAAGGTTGTGATCGATTGCAGTGGGGATGCAGATGTGGCATACCGTGCAGGAGTTCCCTGCGAATTGGGGGATGAAGCCAGTGGACGCATACAGCCGTCCACAATGTTTTTCCGTATCGGGAATGTGGACTGGAAAAAGGTGGATGCAGAAGCGCAGGCAAATATGTACCGCAACAGGGTAGTAGTGGACGGTTCAGACAGAGGCGTATTTCACTGGAAGATTGAAGAAGCAAAGAAAAACGGAGATTTTAATATTAACCGGTGGACGGTTGGCATTTACCAGAGCGTTAAGAAGGATGAGTGGAATGTTAATATATCCCGCATTGCAGATATTGACGGAACCAGCGCGGAGGATCTCTCCCGGGCAGAGGTAATCGGGCGTCAGCAGGTAGATGAGATCTTTCGGTTTCTGAAAAAATATATCCCCGGCTGTGAAAATGCAAAGCTGCTTTCCAGTGCATCCACCATTGGTATACGGGAGAGCCGACACATTAAGGGGGAAGCCACATTGACGGCAGATAATGTGCTGAACGGAAACATCCCTGAGGATGTGATCTTGTTGGCCTCCAATTCCATCGACGTTCATGGCGGAGCGGGTGGCGCGGCCGGAACCAAATATGTGACCATTGAAAATGGCGAATGGTATGGCGTTTCCTTTGGGAGCCTGGTGCCGGTAAAGGTGGATCAGCTGCTGGTGGCAGGGAGGAGTCTTTCCGCCACCTCCGAAGGCGCCGGCGCTGTCCGGGTAATGCCGCCATGCATGGAAATGGGCCATGCGGCCGGTGTGGCCGCAGCAGAGGCAGTGAAGGAAGGGTGTCTTGTTCGTAATGTGGATGTGAAGGCAGTGCAGGCACAGATGGTGAAGGAAGGAAGCTTCCTTGGCTGATATACAGGGGATTGAACAATGAGCAGAAATAGCATACCGATGATTCTGAGAGTAGATTTTGAGGGAGAGAATGCAAAGGATATCTCCGGCAATGGCAATCATGGCCAGGTCGTTGGCAATCCGGAGTTTGTGGAAGGCTATGACGGTAATCGCGCAATTAGTCTGAAGAATCCCTTTGGCCGTAACGGGGCAGTAGAATATGTCAGATTTCGTGACCTGAAGGGGATCGATCTGACAACCGATGATTTTACGGTGATGTTCTGGTACAAGACTTGCTGCGGAGGGACCCAGGAGTGGGCGGCGTCATGGAATGTCTGTCAGGCAGGCTGGGGAGTAGATATGCCCGGGGTGTCCATGGGAGGCGTGGTGTTTTCCAATCGGGACGCATTTGATTTTGACGCCACCGGTATTCTGGCGGCACAGCTGCCGCTGAATCAGTATTTTGCAGTGGGGCTGACAGGGGACCAGGGGAGCCGCCGTGATGTGGACGGTATCTGGGAACCCCAGGACAGCCGTTGGCATCAGATTGCAGTGGTGTGCAGCCGAAGCGGAGGAAGTTATACGGTCTATGTGGACGGAGCGGAAAAGGCCGCTGCCGATATATCTGCGTTTGAAGGGCAACGCTTAGGAAGCAACACACTGGTGCTGGGGGCGGATGTTCTGGGACAGTATGGCCTCGGCAATGCCTGCGTTGACGAATTTGAAGTATATGCCGGCGCATTGGAGCAAAAGAAGATACAAGAGCGCTTTTATCTCCAGCGGATAAACCGATTGGCCGGTGAGATTACAAAACGACTGGCGGAGAGCAGCGGAATCTATTCCAGGGAGAGCAAAGAAATCCTGGCAGGGCAGGTGGAACGCATGCTGGAAGCGTTAAATTTACCGGGAGGGCAGGCTTCGGCAGAAGAACACATTCAGCGGTATGAATCGCTGAAAAAAGCGTATGAAGCATTTTTAGCAGAGCCGCAGAAGGAAGCGGCACTGTCTATGCTGCTGATCAGCGATCTTCATATTAAGAACGATGACGATGCCAGTGCGGCTGCGCTTAAGACGGTATTCCGGGATCTGGAAGCGTGGGATGCAAAGCTGGATGGGATCATGAATGCGGGAGATTTTGCGGCAGGCGCCACAGAGGAAGTCTGTGATGCGGCGTATTGTGTGATGGATCGCCTGATGGAGAAGCATAGGGATTGGCAGCTGATCGCAAGTTTTGGAAATCACGAGACCAATTACGTTTCGCCCGAAGAGAATTATCACACCGGAGGGAGAGCCTTCTGGCGAAATATACAGAGCCATATTTCGAAAGGAGAAGATCGCAGATTTGGCCGGGGAATATTGGACAGCGTACAGAATTACAGTTATGGAATGACACTGAAGAATTTTCATTTTCTTGTGTTAAATACCGATTATCTTCCCCAGGTGGGAGATGGGAGGACAGACTGGGACACCAATGCTTTGGACCCCATTCGCCATGGGCTGTTTCTCTCGGAGGAGAGCTATGCGTGGCTGGAACGCAGTCTGGAGGAGTACAGCCGGGATGGCCGACCGATTTTTGTGATCAGTCATTCTCCCTTTGTAGATACGGTGCCTTTGTCCTATTTCCGACGGATTCGGATACGGGATAACTCGGTAGGTCCCCAGGACAGCCGTCTGCGGAAATTATTGGGGCGTTATTCCGGGGTTGTTTATCTGTGCGGACACCTTCATCTCTCTTTCGGCGTTACGGAGCCGGTGCTGGTGGAGAGTACAGTCGGTGGCAGATTTGCCGAAATTACATTGCCCTCATTTCAAAATGCAAAGCGGGCATATCGAAATGTACCGGCAACCTGGATCATGTATGTTTACGAAACGGAGATTGTACTCAGAGCACGGGATTTTGGGACAGGAGAGTGGCTGACGGAGTATGATCATGTTTTGAAAAAGCTGTAAAAACAGAAAGGAGCCTTTTTTATGAAGCAACAAAGAATTAGAAAACGGTTACTGGCGTTGACCGTAATACTGGCACTGGTGTTGGCGTGGATTCCTGTTGATCTGATTTCTCAGGCATCCGCAGAAACAGATTCTGTTGTGGTCTACGTGGATGGCACAGTCTCTGCATCCGGCGACGGCCTCAGTGCGGACACGGCTGTGAAGACGTTGCATGAAGCCTGGGCCCTGTTGGATCCGGTGAATGGCGGCGTCGTTGTTGTCTGCGGTGAGACAGGCATAACGGGAACTACCGACCTGGAAGGCTTTGGAGTCATTGGTCAGGTCACACTGACCTCTGTATACGGCGGCGTTGATTATGCGTCTGACAATGGTGCGCTGCTTGTTTTTGCCAATAAGGCGTATATTTATTTTGGAGAAAATACATATATTGACGGTATTACCATGAATGGCAACGCGGGCACGGTTTACTTTTTCTGCGGCGGAAACATGGTTATAGGAGAGAGTGTCAATGCCTTCGGGACGCTCAAGCTGTTCTGCTGTAACAGAACGCCGGCATCCTCTCTGGAGGAGGCCAGAGATTTTTCACTTGCTGTTGCAAGCGGCAGCTATGATACGATTTTTATGGGCCCTAATACCAGCGGTACCTATGTGGGAAATGTCAATGTGACGGTCAGCGGTAATACTTCGGTAAGGCTTCTGGTTGCGGGCGGCAACAAGGGACATACCGGAGATTTGACGGTCAATGTCACTGGCGGCACGATCACCTCAAAGATCTGCAATACGCCTAATGAGGAAGGCGGCAGCATCGGGGATGTGGTCATCAATCTGTTTGGCGGTTCTGTCAAATCCATGGTTGGTTACAACAGTAAGGTTCATTATGCCAGGAGCGCTACGGTAAATGTTGACGTCAGGGCGGCAAAGAATATTCCGGCCACTCTTGGGTACTGGGATGTACTTTATTTGCCGGGGACGACCACCCGTGTTCCTCTTACACTGAATTATCTGAATTATGATGGTACCGCGGTTGCGGCCAGCGGCTACGATGTTGTCAATCTGTTTGGAGCGGGCTCCATTCCAGCGGATTATGTTTCCGCCTACGAAAAGGGAACGAGCGTTTTGTGCATTCATGGCTACAAAGGCGCCACAAGTATCGGTCTGAGTGGTTTTGACAAGATGGTGGTCTCCGGCGGTTCCGACGTGACCTGCGTCGGTGCAGTTCCCACCAGCCTGGCGCTGGCGGCATATAACAGTGTGCTTCGGATCCGTCCAAGCAGGAATCCCGGTGTTTCTCTGTCAGATTACACCATTGTAAACAACGATGTTGTGATCATGGAGGAGCCGGCATATACCAGACACGATGTGATCTTCAGCACGGATTTCGAGAATGAATATGCGCTTGCTTCCGGCAATGGCGTTACGGTGAAAGCCACCAATAACGGTTATACCACATCCTTTGCCAATGGAGGGTTTGCGGTCGGTCATGACGGCAAAAAGGCGCTGTATATGGTTAACGAGTTTGGTCAGACAGCATCGAATTATATCAGCTATGACCTGAGCGGGTCCGGATATGATATTACCAGAGAGAACTATACGGTTACATTCTGGTATAAGACAGAAAATGGCGGAAATGACCAGTGGGCACGGTCTATCCATGCTACCACTGCTGGCACCGATGTGGATATGCCCTCCTGTAAAATGGGCGGGGTAATCTTCTCCAATCAGGATACGGTCCAGGATACTGCGGGAATGTCCCTTTTGCAGCTGACTCATTACAAGTATGTTGCATCTGGATTTACAAGCGGGAACGGCGCCCACTGCGATACCGATGGTATCTGGCAGGCACAGGATGATTCCTGGCATCATGTTGCAGTAAGCTATGACAGGGATGGATTCTACTGCGTATATGTGGATGGGGAAATGACCGCGATCCAGGATATTTCTGCCTATGCGGGTGAAAAGCTTGGCGCAAATACCCTGGTCTTTGGTGCGGATGCGCTGGGGCAATATGGGCTTGGCAGCGCTTATATCGACGATATCGTTGTATACAGCGGAGCACTGAGCGTGGTTGACGTTCAGGCTGAATATTATGCCGGTCAGATTGGTGCTCTGGCCTGGGAGATTGAGACCAGACTGAAGGAGCTGGGCAGCGAATATACGCCCTATAAGGAAAATATGGCTGCTGTTCTGGCGGATGTTCTGTCACAGGCAAAAGGCTTGGGAGCGGCAGATTACCCGCAGCTTATCACGTTGAACAATACGCTGGTTACTGCCTATGAACGTTTTCTGGAAGCGCCGCAGAAGGATGCACAGCTGACCATGCTGCTCACCAGTGATATTCATCTGGGCGCAAGCGGCACCTCCGAAAACCTGAGCCTGGTGTTGTCTCAGATGAAGGAGCTTGGTATTGATATCGATGTTCTGCTCAGTGCAGGGGATTTTGCAGATAACCCTACCAATGCAACCGTTAATTATGCGTACGAATATTTGTATGGTCTGATGGAGAAGTATGGAATGACGGACACGTTGTTTGTCAATTCGCTGGGGAATCATGAGGCTTATTACAAGGCGGAGGATGCCAACTATCAGACGTCGATTCCGCTGTATTGGCAGTATATGATGCAGCACATGGATGAGATGATCAAAAACGGAACGGTCACTCTGGATCATGCAAGCTACTATGTGGATGATAACAATATTGTTCAGTCCTGCAGTTATGCGGTCACCTTCCAGGGGTATCATTTCCTGGTGATCAATACCGACTATCTTACACAGACAGGGAACAGTGCGCTTGTCCTTGATGAGAATGGCAATTATTCCATCGACGGCAATCTTGTGGATCCCATTCGCCATACCATGCATCTTTCCGAGGAATCCTTCCTGTGGATGAAGGAGGTTCTGGACAACTGGGCAGAGGATGGAAAGCCTGTCTTTGCAGTCAGTCACTATCTTTTCGAAAATACGGCTCCACTGTCCTTTAACAGTGAGATTGTGATCAACAGCAATACCGTTGGCAAGCAGGATAGACAGCTTCGTGAGCTGCTGGCAGGTTATGAGAATGTATTTTACTTCTGTGGTCACGTTCATGCCACCTTTGGCGTCATCGATCCTTATAAGGTAGTGGTGGACGACATAGGTTCTTTCTGGGAGATTAACCTGTCTTCCATGAAGGCCTCGAATCGTGGATACGTAAGGATTCCATCCACCTGGATCATGTATGTCTATGAGGATGAGGTGGTTATGCGTGCCCGTGATTTTGCTACCGGCCAGTGGCTGACTCAGTATGACCGGGTCATCAAGCTGACCGGAAGTCAGGAGGAACCCAAGGTGGAACCTGCCCGGCCGGTAAAGCCAGATGAACCTGTTAAGACGCCGGCTACCGGAGATCATACGCAGCCGTTTTTCTGGATGTTATGGATGACGGTCAGTGCAGGCGTTGCGTTTACCCTTTACAGCAAGAGGAAAAGGGTTAGATAGTAAAATTTTTTCAGCCGGAGCATTTGCTCCGGCTGTTTTATGGTTACTTCTTTTTCTTATCGCCCAGCAGATCGGACACTTCCTTAAAGCTTTTCCTTAATTCCTGGAAGCGTTTATCCATGGAAGGTTTGGAGTAAGTGAAGTCAGACATTTTTTGTTTCAAATTCTTTTTGGGCATAAGGGGCTCCTCCGTTTATATCAGATATGGCTTCTTTTTGATCAGTCTTTACAAATAGTATATGTTCTGGTAGGATTTTATGATACAAAGCCATGACGCTGAGATTCACGATGGAATAAGGGGGTGGAGGATAGCCATGAAACAGACTTTGATCGCTTGCTCCATGATGGAGGACGAAATTAAAAAAATATATGAAGAGACCTGCTGCAGGATACCGGTTATATGGATGGAACGAGGCTATCACAACGAGCCGGAGAAGCTGAGAGGACGGCTTCAGGAATTGATCGATGGACTTCAGGATCAGGATGCGATCCTCCTGGCTTTCGGTCTGTGTGGAAACGGCACGGCAGGACTGGTGAGCAAGAGAGCAAGCCTTGTTTTGCCCAGATTTGATGACTGCATTAATATATTGTTGTGTCGAGGGAAGCGGAAGAGGCGCGGGCTCATAGAGACCGGCAGCATCTACCTGACCCGGGGGTGGACGATAGATTCCGATTCCATTCTGGCCCAATATGAAAAACATGTGGATGAATATGGCCGGGAAGCAGCGGATGAGATTATGGAAGCCATGTATCGGAATTATGAAAAGCTTAAGGTCATCGATACCGGGTGTTACGATGTGGCCGCTACCCAGGCTTATGCACAAAAAGCAGCAGAATTGCTTGGGTTATCCACGGAGACAGAGCAGGGCTCAACAAAAATATTAAAGCAGCTGCTGACAGGTCCGTGGGATGAGAATTTCATTGTTCAAAAGCCTGGAGAGCCATTGGATATCCAGGAGTGGGCATTTCCACAGCACATGACATCCTCCAGGCGAAAGCATTCTAAGAGGCCATAGATAAGGTCTGCTGCAAAATCGTCGCCTGCGCCCGCTAAATAACGCCGTTCTTTTTGGGGTATCCATAACGCTCCCTTCTTGTAAAACGAATTTTTAATATAGCAGCTGCGTAGGAAAACGTTTTGTAGGAAAATTATAGGAAGCACACGGAAAGAAGTCAATAAATAAGAGAGGATAAGGAATCGTTATATTTACATGTTCCCGACGATGAAAAGCCTTGATATAGTATAAAATATTTCTAAATTTGGAAAAACAGGTTGATTATTTAAAAGAAACTGTATATACTAAAGCTAAAAGTAAATGCTTGCCGCTTGCTGATGGCGCGGGGTACAAATAATTCAGTTCGTAAATGAAGCCACTTGCTATACAGGTGGGATACAAATGGTATAGTTCGTAAATGTTCCCCATCAGCTTTTGCTGGTGGGGAATTTTATCACAGAGGAAAGGTTTGCCTATGGAAATACAACAGGGATATTCTTATCATATCAACCTGGATTCTCGGATTAACATGACGAGGTCGGCGCCTCTACTCCAAGAGCTTCA
>CAVGED010000059.1:0-35002 GCA_963628035.1 Paludibacteraceae bacterium | reverse complement strand
CCAGCATTTATAAGGGAAATCTGGAGCTGCTAATTGCGAACTTCACGGATTCAGGTAAGTATTTAAAATATCACTGTCCACTGTAAGCATTTTATATACTTCTGTTGCATCTATCGCAAGAAAACTCGCAACATTTTCAATACAAAATATAGCAAATTCAAGTTCTTTACTGCCATACGTATAATTCATATATTCCACCTTCATTGAACCGAATCTTATTCGTGTAACTAACGCTATTATACTACATACTAACACACTTATCTATATTATTTTTTTCTTGAATTGGTTGGGAGTAAGCAAACGCACATTGCAGGATTACGACGACGAAAGAGTGTTTGTAACGGAAAGATCAGAGAACAATTATCGCCTATATAAACCAAACATCGGCGGCCGTTACAGCCGCCGATGTTGTTCAGTAATTATCTTCCTTAATCTGGAAGTACGCCTGGGGATGGGCACACACTGGACATATTTCAGGTGCTTCCTTGCCGATGCAGATATGGCCACAGTTGGCACATTTCCAAACCACATCGCCGTCCTTGGAAAACACTGCCTTACCGTTTATATTTTCCAGAAGCTTACGGTATCTTGCCTCATGCTCCTTCTCGATGGCCGCAACGCCTGCAAAGAGGTCCGCGATCTCATCAAAGCCTTCCTCCCTGGCTTCTTTTTCAAAAGTGGCGTACATGTCCGTCCACTCGTAATTCTCTCCCTCGGCACAGGTCAGAAGATTTTCCGCGGTGGAGCCGATTCCGTAGAGCAGCTTGTACCAAAGCTTTGCGTGTTCTTTTTCATTTAACGCAGTTTCCTCAAAAAGGGAACCGATCTGAACATATCCGTCCTTTTTCGCCTTGCTTGCAAAATAGAGATATTTGGTATGTGCCATGGCTTCCCCCGCAAAAGCCGCCTGCAGATTTTCCTCTGTCTTTGTTCCTTTTAATTTTTCTCTTTTCTCCATACTTATCCTCTCCTTCTTCTGAATGGCTTTTTATGCTTTCAAGATATCGTCTTTTTTTGCAAACGTCAACATAATCAAGGGATTCTTAGCCAGATTTTTATGTCAATTCGCGGCTCTGTGTTTTCTCATTTCAAAGGCTCAATCAACACGTTGTCAAAGGAAACCAATGATTTATTGGACGTGAAGCTGACGAAGCCTTCTGATCCGCTGATCTCACTGCTGGTATAGCTGAAAAGGCTCTTATCTCCATGATATACCGTTATGCTGTCTCCAGAGCAAACCATCCTAAGCTCATACCAGTCGCCGACCTTGAAATTACTGATGGTTGCCGTTCCCACAAACTTTCCGATGCTTGCCTCATAGAGAGCAATGTCGCCCGAGCTGTATAGAAGCAGTGAGTATTTTGCCGTATTATTGGTATCCATTATGCTCTGTTTATGGAACAGTACTCCGGCGAAATTATTGCTGACCTCATCAAAGCGGTATTTGAAATTCATGCTGAATTCCTGATACACGCTGTCATAGATCGTCACGCCGGATGCCCAGTTCGGGGCTGCAGTACAGGAGAGTGCGCCATCCCTGATCTCCCAGGTTCCGTGGTCTGCATGATACTTCGTCAGACTCTTCCATCCGCTCAAGCTACTGAAGTCCTCACTGTAACGCTTCACGATGCTGGGCAGGATATTCTTCTGCCATTGCTGATACAGTGTGGCTTCCGAAGCCTTACGTCCGGTGATATCCTCAAGACCTAGATTCGCAAATGTCGCCGTTGTGTTTATGCTGTATACCTGAACCACGCCGCCACGGGACAGGCTGTCCGTGTAGGACAGAACTGCTCCCTCTCGTCCCTGAACATATACCTGGATCAGAGAATCCTTTCTTACGACCATAAGGGTCGCATTGGTTACACTGTCGCCCAGCGACTGCTCCTTCACCGTGGCACCGTCCACCTTCAGACGGAGAATGCCGCCGGATACAAGGCTGACACTGATGCCCTGCTTCGCCGCGGACGCTCCCTCCGGTGCACCAAACAGGATTCCACCTTCTGCCGCTGGGCCGTCCGCCGTCGTCTTTCCGCCCAGACGGATGACAGACGTCATAACAAAGTCCGTCACTCCGATTCCCATCCGTGTCGCCGCGCCATAGGTATCTCCGGTTCCCTTACAGGTAATGGAATTCGTGCCTCCGGTCACTGTGCCACTAAGCTGATTCCAGCCTGCATCCAGTGAGCTGATACGGTAATTCCGAAAGCCTGCCTTTATGGCATTGGTGGCAAATACAATATACCCTTCGGTATAGCCGCTGTCTCTCACCCGCATCACGCAGAAGGACTTTGCACCTGCATAGACACAGATGTCTTCTCCCCGCACTTCCAGCACGATACGCAGTCCGCTGTCATCCGCATCCGGCGCGTCTGCTTCCTGCAATACCACGCCATTCTTTAAGAGGATCAGCTTCTGCTCCGTTGTATATTTCAACAGGAAGCCTTCTGTCTCCGTCGACGCACCAGATTCCTTTCCAAAACCGATGGCCGCGTACCCCTGGCCTTCTTCCTGCTTCAGTGTCACGTTCACACGAACGTCTTTATAAATCTTATTGTCAATGGCAAGCCGTGCTTCGCCGTCCGCACTAGTCTGGCAATATCCCTGCTCGCCATATTCCCAGCTTCCGCTTAAGGCAGTCATGGCTTCCTTCACCTGTGCTGCAACCGTGGAAGAATAATTCATATCGACCACGCCCTCCGCATGGGGTGTATTCACAGAGACACCATCCTGTACACTATCCCCGAAGCACACATAATCGATAGACGCCTGCACCCCGCTGGCAAATACACCGGGGCACTCACGGCTGTAATTCGCCAGTATCCTGCCGCCTATGACCCGCCACGATTCTCCGTCATAGGAGCAGACTGCCGTATAAGAGCTTCCGGTCCTCTGAAGCTGCAGGATCACCGATGCCTTCGGATCTGTATCCTCTATGTACGAATCTATTTCCATGGTTCCATCGGTGCTTCGCCCGATATACAAAACGCATTTTCCATCCAGGACAGTTCTCCCCGCTGCAACATACTGATCACTGCCGCCAACGCACAGGACACCTGCATATGCTCCTTCCTTCATGACAATGCTGTCCAGCTTCGCCTTGAAGATCCAGTCATCCGATCTTCCGACCGTCGTGACCTTCACCATACCGTCCTTTCCATGAAGAACCAGCTCCCCGTCTTCCACGGTGGCTTTTCCTTCCGTAAGATCGCTCAGAAGTGTACTGCCGTTACCATTTTCAAATGTATCAAAGAGAACATCCTCCGTATTGCTCTCAAGCTGCACATACTTAAGCTTCGTTCCTCCGCTAAGAGGCGCAAACCCGGCGATCATATCCCGACCTGCGGAAATAACTGTCTCGCTCTCCGGAATTCTTGTCCAATCACTTACGATCTTGCCCGTATAGGAGATATCGGCTACGGATGTATAGAAGTGATTATCCGCATCTCTTTCGATCCGCACCGCACATCCCCTTGTATATTCCGTGCTGTATATGGTTTCCAGCTTTCCGCCTGCTTTCCTGCGGGCTGTGATCTCAAGCCTGTTTCCGTCGATTGTCACATTGTATGCGGCTGCATCAGCCTCCGCTGCCCGACGCATGGTAAGAACCGCCTTTCCATCTCCCTTGACAAGCCCATATATAGAGCCTGCTCCATACAGATTGCCTGCCGCCAGGGTCAAGGCATCGGAATCAGCCAGACTTCCGGTTCCCTTCAAGGTATATGTACCATCTGCTTCGATACAGATACTGCCATTCGCACCGCTCATATCGGTGATCTCGTATTCCCGGCGATAACTGCTGGCTTCACTGCCGCTCACAAAGACACTTCCGCCGGCAATGACATCCACATGCAGCATCCCGTTTTCATCTACCTGATATTGCTTTCCGGTCAGCCAGTCAGTGAAGACAGTGCCATCCGCGACGCTGATCTTTCTGACATTCAGATCTGCAGATACGGTAGCCTCATTCTGGGAAGCAACCGTGACTACCGTTCCGTTCTCATCCCAGCGCCCATAGGCGTACAGATTCTGATCGTCGCTTACAAGCATCTCCCGGATCGCTCCGGTCTTTACCGCACTGTATCGGCGTCTCAGTTCACCTAACGCGCGATAGAAATCATACCTTTCATAATCCCAGTTACTTTCATCCCAATCCATCGCTGACACGTGGTGCTTCGTCCCAAGCCCCGTATTCTCCTGCGCACCAAGTCCGATCTCGTCCCCGTAATAGACACACGGAGAACCAAGATAATTCATCTGCATCAGGATCATGGCCTTCTCCATATAAGGATCACTGATATCCAGTCTCTCATAGTCATGACTCGTCACAAGATTGTACATGGACAATGCCACCGGGCGCGGGAACTTATTAACAGTTCCCTTCAGAATCGTACTCATCGTTGATTCACTGTTCTCTCCCATTGCATAAGCACGGATCTGCTTCATGTAATAATCATTCCAGCGTGCATCCCAGGAATCCCCCATCATGTCCGCATCACCGCTGTACTCACTGATCAGCAATGTATCGGGATTATCCTTCTTCACGTAGGAACGCATCTTTGCCATGATCTCAGCAGACCCTTCCTTTGTGCCATCTGCTGTCATGCCCTGGATTGCTCCACCACAGTCGAAGCGCCATCCGTCAACTCCAAACCGCGCAGGATAATACCGCAGGAAGGAATCCTCCTGTGTATAGAACAGCTTCTTTGCTGCCTCCGAGCTGTTGTTAATTACAGGTCCGGCCCAGCCGGAAGCCAGATATTTCTCGCCGTCTTCTCCTGGAAGATACATCCCTGCATAAATACTGTTATCCGATTCCGTCTCTCCATCCAGCGGATAACGCCGACTGTTATCCAGATACAGACTGTCCCACGGAGAGAACGTAAGAACCGCATCCATCATGACTTTCAATCCGTTCTCATGTAGCACCGTACACATCTTTAATAAATCTGCTGCGTTTCCAAAGGAGGCGTCAACCTGCATAAAATCAACCTGGCCGTATCCAAAGTTCTGATATGATTTAAAAATCGGATTCATGTATACCGCATCTGCATTCAGACTCTTGATGTGAGCAATCTTCTCCGTCACACCGGCCAGATCACCGCCGTACTTATCATCCAGGCTCAATCGATCCTGATTCCATGAATTCACACGATTGCTGTCCGATACGGGAAGGTCATTTGAGGTATCTCCGTTATAGAAGCAGTCCGGAATCAGGGAGTACCATAACGCTCCCTTGGACCAGTCCGGTGTGGCATATCCCGGGTTGACTGCCCAGCAATTCTCATAGGATCCTCCGGTGGCTGTGAGCGTCAGTCTTCTGTCCAGATATACCGCGTATGCTGTATTGGAGCACAGGAAGCGATAATAGAAGAGACTGCTCTGCGCCGGAATGGTACCAATGAAATAATCATAATATCCGGTGGTATCACGCCCGTCGAACTTCATATCCACGGTATTCCATGTCGTGCCATTATCGTTCGTATACTGTATCTTCGCACTGGTTACATGATTCCGTTCCGTGCGGACACGAAGCCGGATGTCATCCGTTTTCTCCGGCTCAAGCGGAGTTATGTACTCATCGGACGGATCATGGAATACCTCCACGATCGGATCCTTGCTGTCTGTTGTCAGGCATCCGTCCTTCACCTGTATCGTCCTCGTCACGCCAACTACCTTCGTGCCATCCTGGGTGATCCAATAGGGTGAAACCTTAATCTCAGTGCTGTAAGCAGTGCTTGGGATATTCTTAATGGTGTAGGCATGGAAATACACGGAACACGGATGGAATACCTCCGGTTTGTAGGAGACACTCCCAAGACCATCCTTCTCCAGAATGGTCTTATATACCTTCGTTCCGGGACAATTAACCGCCGGATTTCCTCCGACCGCAATATCGAATCCGATCTCACTGTACTTAAGGGAATCCACCGTAGTAATAAAGCGCAGATCCGTCTTCGCTGTTGTAAGCGTCGTATCGGATGCCACCTGTGCCTTAATACTTAACACCTTCTCCGGTACGAACTTCCCATAGGCGCTTCCGCTGTCGGCATCCTTTGCCATCGGCTGCTTCCCTTCCGCATCCTGATACCATCCCGCAAAGACATACCCGGATGCCAACGGCGCCGTATGATTCCCCGGTTCATCCCATACCTGAATGTTTTTAAATGTCCCGGCTGCACCATAATTACGCCATCCAACACATGGCTTCAGGTCCGTGATCCCTTTCTCGGCAAGAGAAAGTTCATCTATAATCTTGTTTTCATCTATCCAGAGGCTCAGCTTATCCTTACCACTCGCCTTGATGGTAACACGATAATCTATTCCTGTTTCAAATGAAAAGCCAATATCCCCTGCTTTCAGTACAGTATTCCCATAGGTATACATCGGTTTGCTGGCACAATTCAAGACATACTGACCTTTATTTACATCATTGTTCCTGACTTGAAGCCGTATCAGCATGTCATCTGCTGTTGTAGTTATCCCATCACTTGTTGTCCGACTAACCGTTCCGGTTGCAAAAGCCAGTTCCGGTCCATTCCATGCACTCAGATTTGCGAAATTAATGGTCACCCCAAGATACCAGGTGTCCCCCTGTACCACCTCTGAGAGGTCAACTGCCTCTTTGTTTCTTGCACTGACGAATTCCGTATCCGCCAGATCGATCAGACTCGAATGGTTCCCAAACGTTCGATACGTGGTGATATCATTGAATTTCTGAAAAAATATCTGTTCTGTCCTCTCTGTCTCTCCCCAGATCTTAATGTCGGACAGGCTTCCGTCACATTGCGATCCGCAGGCTCCTGCCTGGGGCAGAACCTCGGTAACACCCTCCGTTCTTCGGATATTCTCCCTGCTGAAAATAAGGGTATCATCTACCCAGAAGCTTACCTCTCCCCTATCGTACATGCCTGTATAGGTATAAGAATTCGTTGTGGGAGCCGTGCTTTCATCCAGCGCCACATCCTTAAGAACCGTTTCCCCTGACGCCGTGCGAAGAAGCAGCAGCGCATGCTTCCGCTCCGGCTGATAGCGTGCTTCCATATAAGCTGTCTCTCCCTGACAGGTAGCCGTGCCGAGAATCATGCCGATTCCATAGTTCTCCGCCTCACTGTCCGCTTCTGTTATCTGAACTGTTCCGGAATAGTAATAGGTATCTTCATAAGCAATTCCTGCATAGATCACAGGATCGGATTCCTTTGATGCAGCGATTGGTATCTCTTCCAGAATAGCGCTGTTACTGCCTGCTCCTTCCTGAAAGATCGGCTTCACCATATCGGTGTCCACATCGCCCCACAGTCTGATATCCGTCACCTCTCCCAGACAGTGATCCGCATACAGGCCGACTCTTGGTGTAACGGTTCCTTCCAATTTCAGCCGATTCACTGCCAGCACATCATCTACGTAGAAGCTGATCGCTCCATTCTCATAGATGGCCGTATAGGTATATATGCTTCCAATGCAGATCCGGGAAGGGATCTTCCCCAGATAAAGGGCCTTCTCACCTGTATTGCCATCATTGGAAAATACAGCGATCTGATTATAGGTATCCGTTCCGATGGAGCCGGGTCTTAAGCATACACTGATCTTATTCGTATTATCCCCGTTCTGAACCTCCGCCACCAGGAAACGCATACTGCCCGCATCCTGTGTGTTTTCCGCATTCACACGGCCGGAGAAGTAGTATCGGCTGCCATATCTGGTATGCTCCAGATACTTCTCCTCACAGCCGTCCGGTGCTTCCAGAGAGAGTTCCGAAACCAGCGAAGCGTTACGATCCACCAATTCATCAAACACGGGCTTTACTGTTACCTCATCCCATACCTGAATATCTTTCAAGATCCCGGTAGAGATATAACAACGCCATCCGATGCACGGCTTCAGATTCGTAATCCCTTTCTCGGCAAGAGAAAGTTCATCTATGATCTTGTTTTCATCTATCCAGAGGCTCAGCTTATCCTTACCACTCACCTTGATGGTAACACGATAATCCTTTCCTGTTTCAAATGAAAAGCCAATATCCCCTGCTTTCGGTACAATAGATTCCGGGTTATACATCGGTTTACTGGCACAATTTAGGACATACTGTCCTTTATTTTCGGCAGTGTTTCTGATCTGAAGCCGGATCATCATATCATCGGTTGTTGTCGTTGTTTCATCGTTTGTTTTGCAAACCGTCCCGGTAGCAAAGGCCAGCATGGGACCCTGCCATGCGCTTAGTTTCGTAAAATTGACAGTCACCCCAAAGTACCATGTATCCCCCTGGACCGTTTCTGAAAGATCGATAGGACCATAGTTTTCTTTGCTATTATAGAAGGCTGTATCCTCCAGATTTACCAGATTCGAATAATTTCCAATTTCAGGAGTTGTCGCCTTCGAAGCTGCATTTTCTGCTTTTGCATAAATGTACATATGGCCGAATATCATTGAAACAGCCAATACAAATGCCACAATACGCTTCTTTCTTTTCTTCATACCCTTTCCTCCTCGTATATGTTAGAAGAATAAACCCCAGTCTCCGGTGTCCCCTGTAGAGCCGTTTGGGTCCTCTGAAAGCGTTAAAACAGTTCCACCATCTTCTGTCAATAATTTTATTATCTCCATATCTGGATTTTCATATTGTTTTTTCATATCAGCACCTATTCTATCATTGTAGGATATTGCTGCTCGTCAGTTCATCCGGAACAAGATTCTCGCAATACCATATGCTCAAAACATACTGTCGCCATATTGGCGCAAAGCGAAACCACACCACCGTTTCCGGCGCCTCTTTCATAAATGATCACTGCGTCTTTCGCTTGATTTGTATAGGCAGTAATCGTACCCGCTTTCATTACGGCATGAATTTCAATCTCTTTCCTTCCCTTCTCCAGTTGTGTGCTTGCCAACACCTCATCACCATTTTTCAGAAGCAACTTATATGTGTGGTCCACCACCAAAGAAAGTGCTTTATCCTTACCAAATTTACCTTCCGGCGAACACAAATATAAGCCTGCATATGGTTTCTGCAATGTGTTTCCAAACTGCTTGATCGTCATCTTGACACGCACTTCAAAATCTGTAACTCCAACGCTTAACGGGTTGATAAATGCATGGGTATGTAGCCAATTTTTCTCTACTGAATCCGAAGCAAACTGTAAATTTTCATATGCACCATCAAAATAGAAGTTTGCATCATACGATGCGGTAAGATAATTATTAATATGGCCCTTTATGCCCTCTGTCACATAACATACATAACCACTCGTCTTTTCGAAATCCCGCATTACCAATAACGGTTTGCCCTCCAGTCCGACAAATACAGCAAAAACTCCGTTTCTGTTCTCCACACAAAGGCGGATTTCATTGCCAAGGTCTTCTGGAAGCACAGTAGAAATCATGGTTTCTCCGCTCTTTTCCAGGCTAACAGTTCGACTTGAATCTACTTTGAATAAATAGCTATCTCCAAGCACACTATCATACGCCTGTTTGCCGAATTCAAATCCTACATAGCCAGTTCCCTCATCGATGAGGTATGTGCCATCTATCTTAAAATCCGTATAAACCTTATTGGAAATACCAAGTCTTGCTATCCCTTTTGAAGTCTGAACATATCCTTCCTTTGCATAATTCCATATGCCGCTGAGCACCTCGTATTTAGGTGCTTTCATAGTTTCCTTCATATTTATGGTTTGGAATTTTCCGATATCCGGCGTTCTTGGTGTATGGAAACTAACACCATCGTAAATGGCATTTCCAAAACTTACATAACGGAAAACCGCCGGATTTTTTCCACTTACTACAATGCCCACCCGCTCTGCACAAAGGTTGGCAATTATATTTTCTCCAATTCGTTTCCAACGCTTTTCATCATAGGAGCAAATTGCAGAATATGCCGTGCCAATTCGTTGTAATTGCACTACTGCATTTTTATTCGGATACTTGTCCTCCAATACGTGATAAATCTGAAGTGTTCCATCTGTAGCCCTTCCAATAAAAAATCCTGGTATCCCGTTGAAACGCATTCTTCCGGCAATCACAAAGATATTCGCATCCTGCCGACAAATAACACCTGCATATTCCCCTTCTGAACACTCTTTCATGCGAATCGATGTTTTGAATGTCCAATCTTCATCATAGGCATTCGTGAGCAAACTGCCTATGCCATCCTGCGGTGTAAGTACCAGTCCTGCTCTGCTATATTTGATATCCATATCCGGTGCAAAATCAAACATGGCTGTATTCTTTTGCTTGAAATCATCACAAAGAACACTTTCTTTCACATATTTCATACGAATATTTTCAAAGCATGCTTTCCCGCTTTTTACTGTCATGCCTGCTTTCGCATGGTTTGGCAAATCCACATGCACATCAGAAATGATGTTTTCCCATCGTCCTCCCGGAGTTCTCGTTACACTTACGCTGCACTGATTCCTATCGTCCCGCTGTATACGTATGTACGAATTCAGTGGGATTTCCTTGCTGATCAAACAGCGTTTTCGCTTGCCATATGCAGTCCTCGCAAAGACCGTTAATTTATTCGTACGAACTTCTGCACCGATAAAGGCTGCCTCGGCGTGATTATCTGCACATACCAAAAGCATTCCTGTGCCTTTTGTATTCTTTATCAATGTAGATATGTCAAATGCATTGAATACTTCTGTATAAATAAATGCACCCTTTCCATTTATATGGATTGTATTATCTTTTGGCGCAGTAATCTCCGCTTTTGAATCCTCTGCATATTGAATTGCAAAACCTCCTCTATAGGTTGAAGATGCTTCTCCTTTTACGAAGATGGTTCCTCCTGCGGGCAAAATGACATCCAGATAGCCATCCTTTGAGGTATACTGTTTGCCACTAAACCAGTCCGTGAACACAGTTCCATCCACCTCTCCTAATTCCCGCACATTCACTGCAAAATATTTGCCGGCTTCACTTCGGTTGGAAACCGTCACAACCGTAGATTCTTCGTTCATCCTTGCAAACGCCATAATATGATTGTCGTCATCCACACAGAGATATTGAATGATTCCATCGCGTAATGCCGAATATTTCTTTCGCAGCTCTGTCAACGCCTTCGTTTCATGAAGCACTTTATAATCCCAATCCGCCTCATTCCACTCCATTGCATAGAATGCACCTCTTTCCCGTTGATTCCGAATCTCATCACCAAAGTAAATGCTTGGAGCTCCTACCTGTGTCATATGAATCAACTGAAATGCACGAAATGCATATGGTTTAATTCCCAATTTTCGAGGTCTGTCATGATCATTCATGGAATGATACTGACAATGTGCAAATGCACGTGGCACATTATAAATCTCACTGTTAAAACGCTGGAACAAAACAGATTCCGGGATCTCTTCCAGCATATATTTTTGTCCCCAAATCACAAATTCCAGATTCCAACGAGAATCCCAGACACCCTTTTCTACGCTTCTGCTAAATGAATACTCAGAAAGCAACATGATATTCGAATTAATTTCGTGTAAATGTTTTCGAATCTCACCAAGTATTTCCCAATCCTTAATCGGCGTACCATCCTCTCTTGTACCTGAGATGGAACCACCACAATCGAAACGAATCGCATCTACATGAAATGGGTTTTCACAATAATATTTAAGATAAGAGTCCTTCTCCCTATATATGAAATCTCGTAATTTCTCACTGTTAAAATTCAACTTCACTCCGCCCCAGTCCGACTTATATGAGGTTGTATCTCCTTCTTCTCCCGTAAAATAGAAAAAATCATGATATTCACTATCCCAGTCCTGCGCCGCTGCAGGCAATGGATTCAGGTTCTCTTTGTTATACCAAATGTCATGAACTGCCACAAAAGTAAGTACCACATCAAGCATGTAATACATGCCCCGCTCATGAAGCGCCTTTGCCAATTCCAGTAATGCCTGCCGATTTCCAAAAGAGTGTTCTATCTGCCTGTAGAATTCCGGTCCATACCCGGCATTCTGAGAAGACTTAAAAATCGGATTCATGAACACCGCTTCGCATCCAAGATCCTTTATATAATCTAATTTCTTTTCAATTCCTTTCAAATCCCCACCATATTTGTATCTCAGATTATGCTGCGGCATATTCCATGGATTAGAAAAATTTTCTCCAGAGATTGGCTCATCATTTGTAAGATCCCCATTATAAAAAGCATCCGGCATAATGGAATACCAAATAATTCCCTTGGCCCAGTCAGGCGTGTGATATCCGGGTATCAATGTCCAATAATCGTCTGGTTTTAATGTGCCGAATTCATATATTGGTTCTTCTTTTCCAATGTGCGTGCGCGTATAATACACTTCGCTTCCGGGACACCTGTTTTGTGCACGGAAACGATATTTAAACATTTCCTTTTGACCCGGAATCTCGCCTTTGAAATAAGAAAAATATCCGGTTCGATCTTCTTTTTCATACTGCAGCTCAAAAATATCCCACGCTTTTCCATCATGTGATATTTCCACCCAGGCATTTGTTACATTTCCTTTTACCGTTCGAATACGTACCGTTACCGGCTCATCAATGTCCGGTTCGATTGTTGATAGATAAAGATAACCACAATCATGAAATAAATTTGTAATCTTATCCACACCAATTTCCTCTCTTTAAAGTATGGGACTTCACAGAAATGAAGTCCCACAAACTTTAATAAATATCACCAAATCCCTCGTCTTCCGGTTCATCTAAATGTATTCCGTCATCTTCATTGTTATCAGAATCATCTCCGGAATCACTTCCACCTGTCGAATCATCTCCCGAACCGCTCCCGGAATTGTTTCCTGAATTATTTCCCGAATTCGTGGTCCCGGAATTTGAATTACCGGAATTTGAATTACCGGAATTCGCAGTTTCGGAATTGCCGGTTGTAGAATTGCTGGTTGTAGAATTGCTGGTTGTAGAATTGCCGCTGCCTTCTACCTCTGGCACTTCATTTTCGCCCGGATCATATTCGTCTACTACATTTTCTTCTTTATCCAAATCTTTGTTTCCTATGATTTCATCATAATTGCTGTCTTTTTCGGAAGGGGAGAAGGGAACGTCCTTATCTCCGCCTGACAGCAGAAGAACAATAGCAACTGCAATAAGGGCTACAAGAAGTGCAATTCCTCCACCGATTATAAGCTTCTTCATTACCATGAACCTTCCCCCCATGTAATCTTGTCAATGGTTGCTGTATCTGACTCGGAACCCTTGTTCGACATCGTTACAACATCGTCATCTTCAAACTCTACAATTTCCATGACAGGAGTGTCATATAGCATTTTCATCTGTCTCATACGTCTTCCCTCTCTATTGTGTATTAACAACAATATTTTTTGCACAAGGATCTCCATAAACGATATCGCCATTCACGAGTTTTACATACGCTCTTACATATACAGTGACTCCATTGTTTAAACCTTCCACATCTAATGCAAACAATTGTTTTGAATATGAATCATAAATGTCGGTCGCGGACTTAAGTACACCACTTGCATAAATAGAATCCCATACTACATGGATATCCTTATCCAGGTGATTTGCTGCTTTCAGTGGGTCTTCCGTAGTTGTCGACAATACAAATCCCACATGATCGTAGTCTGCATCCTGGTAATTGTCCAAACTGCCAATAAAACGTGCTGTTACTGTACCGTTTTCACCCGTCTTCGTTTGTGTCTTTACGACTAACATCTTCTTATCAAGGAAGTTCGGAACATAATCTGCTGCCTCTGTATCCGCCGCATACTTATCAGCCGCTTCGCCGTTGTATGTCCAGTCAATAATATATTTATCTTCTACCCAGCCGGTTGGAAGTGTTTCTCCTGCTGCGATAGGAATGCTTACCTGACTGACGGTGGTTCCATCACCTACCGTAAGTGTCGCACTTACATCTGCATATACAAGATTCTCCAATGCTGTAATTGCCAAAGTAACATCTGACTTCAATGCATTTCCTGCTTTTGCTGTTTCTAAGGTTGTCTTTGCACTTGCGATCGTGCTTGTCACCGTCTCAGATGGATTTGTTAATTTCCCTGCTTCTGTTTCCGCTGTCGCGATTGCAGTTTCCAAAGCTGTCACTTCTGCTGTTATGTCATATCCTACATAGAAGTTATCCAATGTACAGGCTGTATCAAACGCAAAGAAGTTTGGTCCATATGTTTGATTCTTTTCATACAAACTCATTGCTGCTAAGTCCGAAAACTCTGCTTTAGATATGGTTACATCACAAATTTCTGCATCATTGTTTCCGTTATCTGTAATGATCATTTGAATATAATCATTTAATTTCACGACAAACTTCAGATGCCAATCTGCTCCTGTTTTCCACTCTGCAGTCGTTGTATACGCCGTTGCTTTCTGGCTTCCCGAACTATTTCTGTAATAAACCGTATTACCCTGAACAAAGATATGGGCTGATGCCTGTCTTACAAACGTAAATCCGATTCGCGAAGAGCTTTTTCCTGTCGTACACGCTGCATCCATCTCATATACCATCAGATCATCTGCGGTAAAAATCGGCGTTGCTGCCTCTGAATTGTTCCCCTGACCATCCTGGAACATTCGAACCAGACGTGAGCCTGAGCTCCCTTGTCCATTATCATGTATCTTAGCATAGGTTGTATCTAATAAATTTTTCGAATATACCGCACTTATTTCCGTTTCTTCATATTCGAGCTCACTTAACGCTGTAATTGCCGAAGTAACATCTGACTTTAACGCATTTCCTGCTTTTGCTGTTTCTAAGGTTGTCTTTGCGCTTGCGATCGTGCTTGTCACTGTTGCAGATGGATTTGTTAATTTCGCAGCTTCTGTTTCTGCTGTTGTGATTGCAGTTTCTAATTCTGCCACTTCTGCTGTTATGTCATATCCTACGTAGAAGTTATCCAATGTACAGGCTGTATCGTATGCAAAGAAGTTTGGTCCATATGTTTGATTCTTTTCATACAAACTCATTGTTGCTAAGTCCGAAAATTCTGCCTTTGATATGGTTACATCACAGATTTCTGCACCATTGTTTCCATTGTCTGTAATGATCATTTGAATATAATCATTTAATTTCACAACAAACTTCAGATGCCAGTCCGCCCCTGTTTTCCACTCTGAAGTCGTTGTATACGCCGTTGCTTTCTGGCTTCCCGAACTATTTCTGTAATAAACCGTATTACCCTGAACAAAGATATGGGCTGATGCCTGTCTTACAAACGTAAATCCGATTCGCGAAGAGCTTTTTCCTGTCGTACACGCTGCATCCATCTCATATACCATCAGATCATCTGCGGTAAAAATCGGCGTTGCTGCCTCTGAATTGTTCCCCTGACCATCCTGGAACATTCGAACCAGACGTGAGCCTGAGCTCCCTTGTCCATTATCATGTATCTTAGCATAGGTTGTATCCAACAGGTTTTTCGACAGCACCTGCGTACTCTCCACCTGCGTATTCTCTGTCGCCTGTACTTCCTTCATGCCCGAATAAAGTACAGGTATTGCACAGATCGACATGATTGCTGCTAACACAGCAGACATTGCTTTTTTCTTTAAATTAAACTTTCTCATTTCATTTCCCCCTTGGCTAATTGTAAATCGCATCAATCGCGCTCTGATATTTACCTGAAATGGAGTCAATTCTGGAAGCAGGTGTCCCCTTGTTGTTAAAGATGGAGTCTTTGATAACAACTTCCTGGAATGTTGTCCAAAGGTCACTTACACCTACGCCCATATCTACGGTTGCATTATCAAGACATGTGATGTAGGCTTCTACACTTGCCTGATCACCTTCCTGGAAATAGTCTTTTTCCAGGTCAAAATACCACCAGTTTTCTTCTCCGCCGTATTCTTCCAAAGATCTGGCTAATGCATTTAGAATGATTACTGTTTTCTCCGTATCCTTGTTCGTACTCGTAATGCAGAAATTACGTGCATTTTGCGAAGGGCATACATAAGCTTCTGCATTTGGTCCCTTCGGAAGTGAAACAAGACCATAATCCAAATCGCCGCAAATTGGTTTAATATTCTGGTTGATCATCCAGCTTTCACATGCAAAGAAGCCATATTTCCCGGCAACAAAGTTGGCAACTACTGTTTGTTCTGAAGAATATTGGCCGCCGCTTCTGTTGTACACAGCAGTCTTGTCTGTATTTACAAGATCATACAAATAGTTCAGTGCAGTGATCGCTTCCGGTGTATTAAAGTTTTCTTTTGCAACACCATCCACTGTTTTTACAAGGCTGGCTCCATTTGCAAGCATTAAATCCAGTCCGAAGATTGCCTCTCTATGGAAGTACAAACCATAAGTATCTGTTGTTCCGTCTCCGTTATTGTCCTTTGTGATTTTCTTACACATTTCCTTTAGCTTATCAAATGTCCACTCGCCCGTTTTCATCAATTCCTGCGGGTCTTCTGTAATACCACACTGTTTCAAAAGGTCACGATTATAAATCATTACGGAACGCGCTTCTGCAGGGCGCATAAAGTTCACACCATAATGCTGCCCGTTAAATTCCGTTAAATTCGTATAACCTTTTACCCATCTGCTGTCCTCCAAATCGATTCCTGATACCGATTCGAGGGGCACAATATATCCTGCACGTGCCATTGGTAAAATACGTGCCACAGATACATCGATTACATCTGCAATTTTATCACCTGCAATAATCTTGCTTCGCACATTTTCCACAGTTACATCCACCGGAAGAATTGTGATCTTACAGTTGTAATCCTTCTCTACCTGATGACGCACTTCTTCAAAGATTGCTTCCGATGCAGTAATCTCACTGAGTACCGGGTCATCCAAAAGGAAGTTGCTGGCAATTGTAAATTCATATCCTTCCATATCGACTACCGCATCATTTACGCCGTTGTTGAGTTTCCCGTCCGACTCATCATCGTCATCACCTCCTGATTTGCTGCCACATGCAGCGAGTGCGCATACCATAACAGCCACAAGCATCAGCGCAAGTATGCGTTTCCATGTGTGTTTCTTTGTTTCCTTCATCTTTTTTATCCTCCTTTTTAATTTGCAAATCCCGAGTGGGATATACTTTTCACTAAGAATTTCTGACAGTATGCTGACAAAATGACAACCGGCAATATGATCAAAATTGTCGCAGCCGCTGTTACTATCGCCGTACCCAGCGGGTCAACGGAAGCAACCTGTCCCTTAACCGTTAAATAGGAACCTACAACGGGTCGCATCGCCAATGTTGTTTTGCTTGTAAAATACAGGGATGAAAAATCCGTATCTGTCCATTGCCAGCAAAATGCAAACAAGAATACGGTAAGCATCATGTTTTTTGCATTCGGTAAAACAATTGCCGTAAATGTTTTTGCTATGGATGCTCCATCGATATATGCTGCATTTTCCAGATCTTTTGGTAACTCCTTGAAAAATTCCCGCATCAAATAAATGTAAAGACATTGTTTGATACTCATGCACCCCAGTGACAGCATAAAAACCGGTATTACACTGTCTAACATATTGACGGTGAAATTGCCTACGCCAAAATATCGGAAGTTCAGGTATTGCGGAATGCTGTACACCTGCGATGGCACTAACAAAATAATCATGACAACTGCAAAAGCCACATTTCTTCCTTTAAATCGGAATCTCGCAAGCCCGTATCCAACCATCGTGCTCACAATCACCTGAATAACCGCAGAGCCAAGAGATAAAAACAAGCTCAAACCACCGGATTTCATGATATCTAAGCGCTTTATCGCAAACTTCCACCATTCCAGGCTCCAGTTTTTCGGAATATACTTAACCGTTGCATCCAAAAGGTCTTCACTGCTCATAAAGGTAACTAAGAGTTTAATCAAAAACGGGTACAAGATGACAAAGCACAAACTAAAAACCAGAACAAATCGAAACAATGACCAAAGTCCATTTGTCATCTTATTTTTCAATCGCAATAACCGTAATTCTCTTTCTGGATTCATCCTTATCACCTACCCTTCGCTCTTCTTAACAGCTCTGCCGATGGTCAACATCACAATTCCTAACATGATACCTATTGCCAATAAATAAATGATGTACATCGCCATTGCAAGTCCATATTGATTTCCCGAGAAACCGATTTCATGGATAAAGTTAAACAACTGATTATCTGTTTTCGTAAAAATATCAATGACTGTATAAATCGCCGTCAGGATAATCTGGTTCTTTACCGAAGGAATCGTGATCTTCCAAAATGTCTCCCACTTAGATGCACCTTCTACTGCGGCAGCCTCATAGCAAGACTGTGGTATTTCCTGGAATGCTGCCAACAATATGAATATCTGCATTCCCGAAGAATTCACAACATTTTCAATCCCATTTGCTGCCGTAACAACAATTTTTATCAGGGCAGGACTGAAATTAAGTGAATACAAGAAGGAAGACATCCCGATCAACTGCGTACCTTCTTCGTTTAACTCTGTCATTCCACTGATCACTTGCACCAGGTCATAGTTCATATCTGCCTTTGTTACGATCCCTGTAGCTAATACTACCGGCAAAAAGAAAATCGATCGTGCAAACACCCTTCCTTTGAATGTCTGGTTAAGCAAAGATGCCATAAAAAGACTGAAAATGATAATCGTCGGAACATATACAAGCATCTCGCCGAGTGATCTGATCACATATTGAATAAAGTCTGCATTTACAAACAATGCTTCATAATAATAATCAAATCCCTTCCACTCTAATGTATAGCCAGCATTTCCAATCACGATATTGTTCATTGAAAATACAAATGTTTTTATAATACTCGGCAAAAACAAAACGAAAAAACCAAATATCAATGGGGAAATAAATATATAACCTGCTAACCGCTGCTTCTTTTCAACCGACAGCGAACGACGCTCCTTCTTCTTCATTGGTTACTCCCCCTTTCCACTACAGCATAACCTCTTTGCGGCACCTGAATGCCATTGATTTCCGCATCGTAATCATTGTAGTTGACAGCAATGGCAGTTCCATTCTCATACGTGGTAACGAATACTCGTTCCTCCACACGTTCATGTTTTAAAATGATGCAGCCTTGCAGATCCTGGAATAACTCCCGGAATGTCTGATACTCGCTTTCTATTCTATCGTAAGCCGCTCCAATCCTCGTGGGATAGGTCAGCATTCCTGCCGCTGTCTGTTTCAACGCCTCATCACCTGCCGTATAGAAACTGTAATATAATGCAGCTCCGCTTTCGATAGACGCCAAATAATTCTTTTCTAAATCAGCACCTACATTCATTGGTGAACCGGCATAATTGACATAACCGCGAATAACCATCTGATAGAATGGTATCGAGTAGCTTTCACTGTTTAAACCGGAGTTTGAAAGCGGCATGTTGAGGAACGTATCAATTGTATTCAATGCGAAAGAATTGGAACCGTCCGTCATTGTACCTGCAACCTTCTGTTTCACCTTCTCCATCACGTTACTCATTGTATCTGCAGACTGTGTGCGATCATATGGATGATTTTTATTAAAATCAGACCATAATTTTGAGCCGAAATCCGACCAGGAGTAACCATATTCCTGTTTCATTCCTTCTGCAAAATTCATCGTCAATGATTCAAAGTAAGCAGGAGATGTCATGTAATAATAGTGTACTGCATCTGTTGCTTTCCTTGAAACACGGTTATAATCAAATGCACGAAGTACTTTTTTCCTCAAGCCACGTACAGAATGTGTCATGGTATCATAACCATCACCCGGTTCATTTACGGAACTGAAATTATTTTCTAAATAAAGAGTTCCTCCATTTCGAATCAGTCTCTTTGACAAGTCTTCCAATTCTTCTTGCGTTCCTACACACTTCGCAATCGTAAAATCATTTGGCGCGGTTCCGTACAAACCACCGTCTGCGTATGCTTTTAACCGCAATTGTATGTTCTTTATATCTCTTTTTTCTAATTCATCCAACGAAAGCTCTATGTCCTTCAATGTGGAAAGAACGACATCTGCCTTCCTTGAAATCCCCAGAAGCGACTCATCTGCTGTCTCATATCCTGTAAAGTCCGTATATAACGGAAGCTGTTCCTGCGGTTCTATGCGACTGCCTAACACCCCTGCGTCAATCAGATGTTCCCTGCAGGTTGCCGCCATATCTGAGTACGTTGTTTCCGCTCCATCATAAAGCGTGTAACGTACCCGTGGGAATTCCGAAACATAATTCTGACTATAGATATTAAATTTTGCCTGCTTTTGCTGACCACCTGCATTCGATGTATCAAACGAAAGCACATTAAAATCGGTATAAATATGATTCTGCGTAATTTCTTTTCCGCAAACCTCTGCAAATATGGAAGCGACTGCTGCAGCGCCTTTAATCTCTGCAAACACAGCTCCGTCTCCATAGTGATACCCAAATACCGGAAGACCAACATTCTGCATCAATGCTGATGAAGCAGAGAGTTCCACTGCCATGTCGTTTCCCCAGACAGATTGCGCATATGCCATTCCTGCCTTCTCTGCAAACTCAATAATTGCCCCGGAGCCATCCGGAACCATAAACCATCCGTCATCGACTTGTTTGCTGCTTGCAAAATATGGCAGCAAACTCACATTTGTCAAATGATAGCTTCTGGAATCCGATGTGATTTTATCCGTCAAAACAGTAGCTGTAAAACCGTCTTCATTGAGCGCATATTCTATTGGTATGACAAATGCCGCCGGCATATTTTCAGCAGCCTCGGCATCAAGCCCCAATTTTTCTGCTTCTTCTATATATTTTTCCTGGTTATACTTAGCAGCTTCCATGTATCCGGTGATTTCGGAATAATTGTGTTCCCCTGCCGTATCATTTAAAACATATCGTCCTTCGGACTCGTTTAAGGTGTAAAAACCCTTCAATCTTCGTGCCGGACCTGAACCTAATTCCGGAAGAATCTGTTCTTCAAATGTCTCTTTACTGAGAACCGTTGGAACAAAAAGCTTCTTCTCCGTCTTTTGAATCGAATAATACACCCGAATCGACAAACCGTCTGTCTTTACCTGGTAAGACTCATGCTCTACACTATTTTCAAACGAATTCATCTTTGCCAGTGTACTCTTACTATCGTAATAAGAGATTACCACCTCTGAGCGCTGTTCCACCGTTGGTTCATATCCTTCACTTTCTTGCGCAACAGAATGATAAAGCTTCCCACCGTTCCGACTTTGCACCTGGAAATGTGTCGTTTCACAATCTAATGTAAATATATAATTGTCATTCTCTATTGTGACCGCACCTGTCTCTACCGTGTCCCAATCAGAATCGTCCGAAGATACATCTGCCTTTACCGACGCCTTATCAGCCGCTACAATCTTCGGGCCGGATCCATTGCTGACAATCAGGCATATGCACAATATCACCGCAGCAGCGGCACTCATTAAGATTATTGTTTTCTTTTTCATCTTTTTCTTTAACCGCCTTTCGTCAGCTTATCAGTACGTTCGGTAAATAAATTCCCGGTACAGGTCTGATCCAAAGTCATAAATCCTTTGCATAATATTTGTAAATGTCAACGCTATGAAAAGAATGAGACAGATTCCTATCAACGTGAGAATCGCCACTACAATTCCCTTTCCCAAGGAATAGTCATGTGTTGTAATCATCGCAAGGAACAGTAATCCCAACATCCAAATCATAACAATGGAACTTAAAGTTGTATAAATAAAGGCTTCATCCGAAGATAAGCAATGTGAAAGCAACCATAGCGGTATTGCTGTAACAATGTATGGTTTCAAGCAATATGCTGAGGCTACATAAATATCCTTCATCGTACCTTCCCCATCCATCAAGGATGTGAAACACCAGTTTGCCACACACCACAATCCCAGCGGAAGTACCATTTTTATAATTTCATATATCGTGTTTACATTTTCCGGGAGCACCCCCGTAAATATATACCCGCTAAACTGCACTCTCAGCGCATATGTGATTACAAAAAGAATAACCAGCACATTCGCGGCTGCAACGCTGCCTCTTTTTTCATGCTTCAAATCCCAGAAACCATCAAATGGATGAAACATCGTATAGTTGGAATATCTGATTTCCCGAATGAATTTGCATCGCTCCAATCTTTTTCCAATCGCCAAACGCTTTTTCAAAAATTTCCATGACAGCAGTAATGCAACTGCCGCCACAAGCAACACTACAATCAACGTAAAGTGCTCTCCGATAAATGCCTCCCGCACTCCTTCATAGGCTTTGGAATAATAATTCATAGCTGAGGTGCCTTCCAAACGTTTCAATGCTGATGCGTATTTCTGATTTTGAATATCTACACGGGCAAGATTTAAATTTGCCATCTCGTAATTCGGGCACATACGCAATACATTCATCCATAATGTTTCTGCCTCATCGTATCGTCCCTGCAGCATCATCACAGTTGCCTCATCTACAGATGTTCCAAACTCCGTTCTTTTGAATACATTAAGCGTCCCATAGAAACTGTCCGTCACCAGGATTGTATCGTCAAACATATCCATTGCAGACGGTACATAGAAGTTACCATCCTGCGTACCTATTCCACCGAAACAATATAAAAGATTTCCCTCCTGGTCATAAACAAAAACTCTGCCTCGTTCACTGTCAAGGGCAGCATATATGTTGTCTTCCCGAACAGCGATATCAACAAAAATGGATGTTTGAACCCCGGAGGTTGTTCTGTACCAGCCATCCCCTGCCGGATATTTCTGACCTTCGTAATTTAAAATATCGCTTCCCTGGCTGTTTACCTTCGTAATCGGATGAACGGTTGTATCTGAAGATGTCAGATACAGAAATCCCTTCTCATCCATAAACATGGAACTATACTCTGTCGGAACAGCCTTCTCCAGATTTTGTTTCTGTGCTTTCGTCATAAACAGCTTTAAAAATTTCGTCCATAGCGTTGTCGTAACATCCGGTGCCGCAACAAACCGAATAAATTCACCGTTTTCGTCCAGCAGTAAAATTCCATCATTGATATCTGTAGCAATACAGTAAATTCTTCCGGCAAGATCAATTGCAATTCGTGCCGGTTTATAGGTGTACCCTTCGCCCAGTATTGCAATCTCCGGTTTGCTTAGCACCTTTTGCAGTTCAAATGTCTGTGCATCAAACCGTAATATTCTTGCATTGCCTTTATCTGCTACATACAACTTTCCATCACGGACACATGTACTGGATGGTTCAAGGAATCCATCTGCTGCGCCGCTGTTTTCGAACCCGGATAACTGTGTTATGTAAGAATAATCTTTGTTTAAAACCGTAATCGTATTTGCCCCGGAATCTGTCAGGAAAATGCGCTCTGACTCTTTGTCATAATACACATCACTCAACTTGTCGAAATCCGCAACACCAAGGTCACTTCCTTTTATGGTTCGCAGCACACTGTACGGTGCCGGCGTTTGAACGACGCCATCATTGTAAGTGTAAGAATAGTATGACGTATTATTGTTATAGTTTGTGCTTTCCGCTGAAGCTGTCATTCCCAAAACCATGGCACACGCCAAAACAGCCGAGAGCAAATGTAATCGTTTCTTCATGTGACACCCCCTTAATCCTTCAGACCAGAGGTAGACATCGTATCCATAATGTTATTTTGACAAACAAGAAATATGGTAATCGGCACGATCATCATAAATACCGTAACTGCCGCACCAACACCGGCACGGGAAACACCGCCTGCTACTATTTGTCCGAGCGCATAGGATAATGTCTTTTTCTCGTCGCTAAATATGTATGTGGAAGTTCCAAGATTCCAAAGTGCCTGCACGGACAAAAGCACCTGCGTCATAATCGCCGGCTTTGTACATGGCATTACAACTTTGCAGAATGTCTGCCACTGCGAAGCGCCATCAATGGTTGCTGCTTCAATCAAGGTATCTGGAACGGAACTTTCCATAAATTGTTTGATCAAATAAAGACCTAACGTGCTGGCAAATGCCGGAACTATCAAAGCCTTATACTTATCTATCCATCCGATCTGGGCCATAATAACGTAACAGGGAATGGCAGTTACGGTGGAATTAAACATCAAGGTCATTTCAATAACCTTAAAAATACCACGACGGCCCGGAAATTTCTTTTTTGCAAGCGGATAAGCACACATGCTGCTGATAAGAAGGTTTCCGGCAGTCCCAACAACCGTAATGATAATGGTATTAAACAGATATCTGCTAAATGGAACCAATGAATTAGCCATAATATTAAACATATCTGCAAAATTCTTAAGCGTTGGCTCCTTCGCATAGAGCTTTGGCGGGAATTCCCACAGCTCATTTAAAGGCTTCAAGGAATTACTTATGGCTAAAATCATAGGCAATACCATAAACGCTGCAAAGAACAACAGAACAATCAAAAGCACAGCCGTGCCACCTTTTGAACGATTAATTCTTCTGCTCCCCATTACTTTCCCACCTTTGCTAATAATTTTTTCAATGCTTGATTTAAACTAACCATAATGATGAATAGGATTGTCGCAATTGCTGACGCATAGCCCATTTCAAATCTCTGTCCGCCATAGTCCTGTAACATATGTACTAACGTATACAAACGGTATCCGGTGCTGGGAAAACCGAAAATCTGTGTAATAACCGTGCTGATGGCAAATGTACTGGTAATTGACATAACTATGCCAAACATTAACTGTGGTCTCATAGATGGCAATGTAATATACCACAATTCCTGAAATCGGTTTTTGATTCCGTCTATCGCTCCTGCTTCGTAGAGCTTTTCGTCTACCGTTCGAAAACCTGCAACAAACGACAGGAAGCTCGTTCCAAGGCTCATCCAGATTGCAATGATAATCGCCGCACCCATCATATAATCAGTATCTGTAAGCCATTGAATGGGCTCAAAAATTACACTCAGAGACATCAGCACTCCATTTAGAAGACCATATTGATCCCCGCTAAAAATGATCAGCCAGATTGCTACCAAACCTCCGCTAAGCGAAGGCGCATAAAATAAAAATGTTAAAAATGAACGAAGCTTTGGATTGAATTCATTTACCATCCATGCAACTGCAAAACTTAAAATGAATCCGATCGGTCCTGTAATCAATGTCAAGATCAATGTATTGGAAAGTGCCTTCATAAACAGCTCATCATTCAAAAACATTTTGAAGTAATTTCCGAGCCCAATGAAGTCAGGTGCTTCAAATACATTAAAATTGGTAAATCCTAATACAATGGAAACGAGTACCGGCATTACCTGAAACAGAAAAAATATCACCAGATAAGGCAGCATAAACAAATAGTCTGCCTTGTAACGCCAGAGAAAATTCATCTTTCGTTTCTTTGTTTTCGGCTGTTTTTCTTCTAAAACCTTTCTCATTTCCCGTCTCCATAAAATTCTTTTCGTTTATTTTCAATCTCTTTCGTGATACTGGTTGATGCATCTTGAATGGTTTCTCTTAAATTTTTTCCATTGTAAACCACATCCCGGAAGGCGAAATCAAAACTACGTTGTGTATAGTAACCACCCGCAATACGCGGCATTCCCTGAATACTTTGCCGTTGTGTTTCTAAGGCTGCTTTAATTCCTCTGTCCCACTCTACCGCACGCATTGCCTCAATATTTGCAGAAGCATATCTTGCGCCTGTACCCATGACAGTCTCCAATTCGCCTCCATATCGTGATTGTGTTTCTCCTGATGTCCACCATTTCACAAATTCCCATGATGCATCTACTGCATCGGAGTTTTCCAAAATAACACAACCTGTTACGGTACACATTGCAGTGTTATTGACATTGCCATTATCAACTTCCACTCCCGGTAACGGACACATGCCCCATCGTCCTTCGATCTCCGGTGCGAACACGGAAAGTTGATTATAAGAAGTAAAATCAGCTACTGCCAGTGGCATTTGTCCTGAGCGAAAACGATTTGCAAAATCATACGATCTTGGGATGCCGTAATCCGTATACATCGTTGTCAGCGTTTCAAATGCTGTAATTGCTTCAGCCGTATGGAATGCAGAAGCAGTATTATCTTCATTGTAGAAGCTTCCGCCATTCTGGTATAACAGGCATCCAAACGAACTCATAGTCGGCGTGATCCCAAAATCCAGATTATTCATATCTAATTCTGGAAGGACTGTTTGCAATAAGCTGTCCCAAGTCTTTAAATCTTCCTCCCGGATACCTAAATCTCCCAAGATATCTTTTCGGTAGAAAAGCATTGGATAGCTCATGGTTTCCGGGAGTGCATATGTGCTGTCATCCAATCGGAATGCTGTCATGGAGTCGCTGTAAAAACGCTTTGAAACATCTTCAAAATCATCAAACTCCGAAAGGTCTACAACTGCATGACGAAGCGCATATTCTACCGGGTCACTCTGTGCCATTCCCAGATATACATCTGGACCTACATCTGCCAATGTTGCCGGCATTAATGCACCTGATGTGACTAACTGCACATTTACACCAATGCCATATTCCGGTGTGAAGCTTTCATTCACTAACTGTCGAATGATATCTGCCTGATCACGGCCGGAACCGATCCAGACGGTGATCTCTTTCTCTACGTCCATCTCTTTATTTCCCACATTGGCATAATCCATTTTGAAGGAATAAAGAAATTGCGTAATATAATACTTAATTGTCGCAAAGAAACCTGCCTTATCCTTTGGTGTACCTGTTTCTTCATTGGACAGCATCAGATAATCCAACTGTAATGGCTGTTCTCTTCTTGCATTGATCCATGTACTTAAGGATGTAATATCACTCATAAAGCTTTTCAGTCGCTTTGCAATCGTATCCGAATCTTCCAGCATCCCGTCTAACTGGATATATAAACGGCGTATAACTGCAGTATTTTCACCGCCCGTCTCTCCTGTCAATTCTTCTATCTGTTTTTCAATGTCCTTGAGTTCCCCGGATGCCAGTTTCATGTTCTCTAAAACATCCGGCATTATTTTTTCAAACTGATAATCACGCTCTTTATCTGGAACCGGTCCGGTTACAATAACAATATCGGTATAAATGTCATTTAAATTGGTAAGTGCATCACTTACCTGAGATATCATCTCATTATACTTTCCCAATGTTGCTTCCAAACGAACTGTGTGCGTTCCCTTGGTCAAATAAAATTTATAATCTCCGTTTTCATTTCCAAGCGCTTTTGTCTGCCATCCGCCTGCATACGGAAAACTCAGTGTATTTGCTTCTTTAAATGGAATTTCTCCATCAATGTAAAGTGCTCTGAAAGAAACATCTCCCGACTTTGTATCCTGCTTGAAACGGAATACCAATGTATAAAGTCCGTCCTCCGGCACATCAAGTTCCCATTCCACCCATTCTCCAACCGTTTTCCAACTGTCTCCGCCAATTGCGTTATACACGATCTTAGAACCGCTGTAAGGAACTGTTACCGGCGAAGTCTTATCGCTTGCAATAACAATACTTCTATCCGATTTTGCAGAAGCCTTCTCCGCTTCCAAACGTTTCGATTCTTTTGCATCCTGATACCCTTTGCTTTCATATTCAGAACTTATCGCTTCATATGTTGGCGCTTCCTTTGGCGAAATGAGTTTTAACTGACGTATTGCCAACGTATTCTGAAAAACGGCAAATCCTATCGTATGAGTCCCTTTTTCAAGCCAAAATCTAAGTGGCTCTCCTGCAAACCCACTCGAATCTGTCAGCACTTTACTCATCCAGTTTGGAGCCTCTTCGGAGGGAAGTCTGATTTGATTGCCTTGTGCATCATAATCTTCCTCTTCGCTGTCTTTCCATATACGCTTCAAACTAATTGCTTCCGCCTCTTGAAATGGAATCTCTCCGTCAATCGACAATTCAAATTTAATGGAAGCAGTTCCAGCCTTTACCGGATAATAGTCAAGTGATATATTATAGTAACCACTCTCCTGTACTTCTACATTGAGACATACCTTTTCATTTTCATCTGCCACCACCGCGTCTTTTCCTTCGTAAGCCACGGTCTGCGTTTCAAACATTTCCGTTGAATAGACAATATCCTCTCCACCATACGACTTTTCTTCATGCAACAACAAATATTCCTGATAGCTCGTATAATCCTTGAGGTAGAAATCATTTTCGTCCGAAACCACCAGAGGATTTTCGTCCTCTGATGATTCCGGAGCTGCACTTGATACAAAAGGTATACTTTGCAGCAGTACACAGAATGCTAAAAACAAGATGATTTTTTTCTTAGGCATTTCTATATCTCCTTATTCGTTTGGTGTAATCTTCAAATTGTCAACTGAGAAGTTTGTTACACCGGAAGTGAAGCTAATGTAGCCTTCTCCACAATAATTATCCTCACAGCTTCCCATTTTCTGTCCATTGACATACAGTGTAAGGTTTTTTCCACTTGCAACAATCTTAAAGTTGTACCATTTTCCTACCTCAAAATCTTCATAAGTTGTCTTTGCATAACTCTTCTTTTCCGTACTACTGTAGAAATACATCGTTCCTTCTGTACCAACCATCACGGAAAGACCTGAATTGTTATGATTTCCATACGGATTATTCTTTCTTAAGCCAATGGACATCCAGCCACTTGATTTCGCATCGATACGGAGGTCGAATTCCATGGTGAAATCAGAATAGGTATTTTCCATAACTGTAATTCCGCCTGTCCATCCTGTCGAATTATAACAACGCAGTACGCCATTTACATTATCAAAGGTAGCCGCACCTTTGTTGTAACGCAAATATCGATCCATGGCATTTTCTTCCGCGAATGCATCTTCAAACTGCATGCCATCCAGGCTATCCCATGTCTTTGCGATTGTTGTTGCTTTATAATCCTGATTTGGCTGTAAATTCTCAATGTTCACATTTACAAATGTTCCTGCACCATTGATGGTATGTACTGCCAATACTCCGCCTCGGTTGTATTCCTCCGTGTATTCCAAAATCGGTTCTGCAGCGCCTTTCAAAAATACTTTATAATTTCCACTTTGTTTTACGATCAGAATGGTAACTGCATTTGTATCCGGCAGTGTGTAAGATGCCTTATCTGTACCATTTACAGACAGTGCCAATTTCCCTTCTCCGTCGATATACACAAAAACTCCGTCCTCTTGAGAAGGTTTGCTTTCCGAAGCACAAAGCAGTAATCCCGACGCTGTTGGCAGATCTTTTTTCTGTTTTGTGACATCTAATTTCGCCGTCACTACAAAATCCGTGAACGCATACCCAGGCAGCGTACAAATGGTTGTCATCTCACGCCCATTGTACGTTGTATGTTTTGTATTGATGGAATTATGCACAGCTTCACCTTCACTGGATATCCATGTCCATGTTACATCGGTTGATCCATGATGGAAATTACGGAATTCAGCACTTGCATCTTCCGTGCAGAATGATACATATCCATTGTAATAGCCTGTGTTCGCAAGGCTCATTACCGGAGTCGCATCCATACCCGCGTAAACAACAATACGTCCATCTGCCGCATCTACAACCAGACGTGCTGCATTTCCTTTTTCTTTTAATTTACAGCTTGCGAGTTCTTCTCCTTTATATGTGAGAACTAATTCGCCATTTTTATAATATTTTAAAATATATCCGTCACCTGCATCTGTGTACGGTGTTGTCTTTCCAAATGCAAGTCCTGCCCATCCACTACCTTCCTTCACTTCAACAGTAGCTTCTGCATATAAGTTGTAGAATAATTTATTTGTTGCTGAAGCTTGTGAAAATTCTTCCGCTTCATTTTGCGCCCAGCCACCTGTGACTAATTTCCAGTCGCCGGATAAAAATTCATACTTGCACTCATCTGCTGTCACATCCGCCACACAGGTTGTATCTACTTTGATTGGTGTCTGTGGTGTATTTGTTGACACACCATCGTGAATGCTGTCTCCAAAGGAAACCCAATCAAATGCTGCTTCTTTGTCTCCTGCAAGAAGAATACCTACGCGCTCATTACTGAAATTGGTGTAAACCCTCCCAATATATTCCCAACTTTGTCCATCATCTTCCGAATATACTGCGGAATAAAAGGCACCGATTCTCTGGAGCTGTAAAATCACATCTTTATCCGGTGCAGGATCTTCCACAGAGCCATACATTGCAATGGAACCATTTGCTGCTTTTCCGAGAAATAATGTTGCTTTCCCATCTATCATGGTTCTTCCTGCTACAATGTAATTGTTTTTATCTTGCTGGCAAACTACACCTGCATATTGCCCCTCATCAGCCTTGTAATTGACTTTTGTCTTAAAGGTCCAATCATCATCCATCGAATTTGTTAGCAAATAGTGCAGTTGTTGTTTTTTCGAATTTGTGATAGTCAATTTGCCATCCTTGACACTCACAAAATCTGCGGTTGTATTATCCAGCAATGTGGTTGGCACTTCATTGTCAAACGTATCATATGTCACTGTATTCTTCCCTGCTTCAAAGGTCACATTGTTGATACGCAATTCCTTATGAAGCGGCAAAAATCCATAATACACTTTATTGTTCATGCTGATTGAGACGGTTGATTTCTCAATCACCTCCCACGCACTTAAGTTCCCGTCCTTTACTTCTGCCCTATATGCTGTGAATTCATTTTCACCGGTTCTGGCAAGCTTGATATAAGTATTCTTTGTGCACGCTGTTTCGAGTATCGTTTCCGCACGTTCCCCTTGTTTGGTTCTGGCAATAATGGATAGCTTATCACCCTTTACTACGGCCGCATAATACAGGTCACTTTGTTCCTGTCCATTTCGAATCATCAAAGCACCTTCGCCGTCACCTTTCAGGTTTGCGTATACGGCAAAATCATCATGTGCAACGGTATTCACAAATGTGAAATTATCCGATTTCCCTTCAATAGAGCCTTTGCCTTCCATCACAAAGGATGCTGTATTCTTTGTAAGGATGCTATTGTTTTTATCCGCCTTTCCAATTACAGATTGTTCAAATGTCTGACGATAGCTTGATGACTTTTTGCCTGTTACAAGTACGGTTCCACCCGGAATAATATCTGCATTAATCTTGCCGTCTTCAACCACGTATTGTGTACCTGTGTACCAGTCAGTCATGATCGTCCCATTTGCAATATCACACTTATTTACCGGGATCTCAACGGTAATCACGTCTTCATTCTGAGATGTAACCGTAATTGCCGCTCCATTTTCATCCCAACGCCCAAACATGATCATGTTTTGTGCATCATCACTGCCAAGCATATTGACAACGCCTGTTTTTACACAGGAATACTCTTTCCGCAGTTCTCCCGTCGCTTTATAGAAATTAAGTCTGGCATAGTCCCAGTTCGATTCATCCCATTCCATGGAATAGAATGAGGATAATCTTCCCACGCCATTTGTTGCCTCTTTAATATAATCAATTTCCTCTCCGTAATAGATAAACGGAGAGCCCAAATATGTCATTTGAATCAATGCTGCAGCATTATACATATAATCGTCATGTTGAACCACACGATATTCATCATGGTCACACATCATATTCTGCATGCAAAGGGCAACGTTTCTTGGGAGCGTCATCTCGTTATCATACATCGCCTCTAACATAAGCGTTTCATTGATCAAACCGGAAGCATAATCCTTCAGTTTTTCTATATACTTAATATTCCATGAAGAATCCCATGTTCCGGTAGTCATATTATTCCAGTCATACTCTGTCAACAAGCAGAAATCTTCGTTAACTGCTTTCATTTTTTCGCGGATCTCTTTTATAAACGGATAAGAATCCAGGTCATCCGTTTCTGTTAATCCCCAAAGATTTCCTCCACAGTCAAAACGATATCCGTCAAATACGGATGCATAATGTTCGAGATAGGAATCCTTGTTGGCATATAAGATTTTTTTGGCAATGTCCGAATTCAAATTCACCGTCGGGCTTGCCCACGAAATCAGATAATGATCCGGCCAATTCATCATAGCAAACATATCACTATATTCACTATCTTTTGCCTGATAAGCACCCGTGACCGGCCATCTTCCAAGTTTATTAAAGTAATAAGAAGAATCCAATGCAAATGTAAGTACCACATCTCCCATAAGCTTCATATCGCGATCATGTACTGCATCGGAAAGCGCCTGCAAGTCTTCCTCATTACCGAAAGAACTATCTACTTCGTCAAAACGAACCGCTCCATATCCTGCGTTTTGATATGATTTTTGAATTGGATTCATATAAATCGCATCTGCATACAATGATTCAATGTAATCTAACTGACTCTCAATTCCTTCAATATCACCACCATATTTGTCTGACAAATCCTTACGTAATTTGTTCCACGCAACATAGGTATTCTCTCCAGAATCTCTCTTGTCATTTGTTGTGTTTCCATTATAGAAAGCATCCGGCAAAACAGCATACCAAAGAGCTCCTTTCGCCCAATCCGGCACATCATGTCCCGGTACAATCTGCCAGCCATTTCTATACTGACCTTCCGTGATAGAAATACCTTTTTTATCGTAATAAACGGTATTCACTGCATCCAGGTTCGAGACAATGAATCGATAGTAAATCAAATCACCTTCTGCCGGGATTTCCCCCTTCCAAAGGTCGTAATACCCTGTATCATCCTGCTTTTCAAATTTCATATCTGCCACATTCCAGCTACGGCCTTTATCTGTCGTATACTGAATCTGCGCACGCGTTACATTGTAACGTTCCGTACGGAGACGAATCGTTACATCCTCCCCTTCCCTGGGTTCATCCGGGGTCATATAAATATGCCCTTGATCGTGAAACAAATCTACAATATATCCCTTTTCCTTCTCTGCCTTCGTTGCCGCATCCTGCTCACTGGAAGCTTGAACATCCGTAATTGATTTCACGAGTATGACTCCACTGCCGATACATACCAACATCAAAGCCACGATCAGCGCAATTATTCTTTTTCGCATGTTCCTTCTCCTCCTATCTCAGCTCTTTGTTTGCGACGTTTCAATTGTTTCAAAAGAATCACGGCCAGTATCGTTGCACTTGCTACTGCAATTATTCCACTGACAACGGCTATAATAATCGGTAATTTATAACGAGACAATACAAAATCATAGCTTTCCATATCAATAATTGTATTGCCGGCATTCGTAATCTCTGCCACTGCTACGGTAGGAAGAATTGTCAGACCACTATCTTCAAATTCATATAACTTGAAGTTTTTAAACTCTCCCTGCATATTCATCATTTTATAGTTAAATGCCACATTATAAGTCGGCAAATCGGTAGCTACCATTTTAAGCTCGTTATCCAGATAAACCTTAATCCAGTTCTTTCCATGCACAATCGCGATATCGTATTCTCTGCCATTTTGTCTTTCTATCGGCGTCTTAATATCGACTAATGTTTTACTCGTTTTCAGTACTACAAGCTTCAGTGCTTCTCCGTCCATTCCGACTTTGATCGAGTTTTCCGTAGACCCACCCGGAACCTTACTCAGATTAACCGTTGTCCAAAATCCGCTGCTTTCAATTCCCGTCTTTTCATCCTGTGGTGTCCACGAGTCCACCTTATACGTAAATGAAAATACATAGCCCGATTTATTTTTTAATCCGTTCAAATTGGAGGAACCATTTGCATCTTTAAATTCCGTTGCTTCTGTACCTGCGTTGAACTGTGTAATTAATTCATTTTTGTCTTTATCAAACTTCGCGCCAAGAGAAGCTTTTTTATCCGTTGTCATGGTGATATTGCTAAACAGATTCTTTCCAGCTTCTGACATTGGCGGAATTCCCGCCATATTGTACTCTTTGCTGTAATATAATTCCGGGTCTATATACGCTTCATCAAACTTAATTTCATTCCCATAAATCGCAAGGTTTGTTACCTCTGCCGTACATTTTTCAAAGAGTAATCCCATTTTTGCAGACGATGCTTTTCCATTGAAAAATGGCCTCAGATCTGCATTTTCTATGATCAATGTTCCGTCTATCCACACACTAACGCGCGTTGGTGTAGAATAAATAACAATGTCATAGCTTTTGCCGATTTCTGTTTTAAATGTACCTTTTCCCGCGCTCTTAGTTCCTGCCAGCACATTAATCGTATCAACTGTAACAATGACATAAACCGGTTTGTCGTCTATATAACGAACAATAAATCTTGGTCCCTGCCAGGTCTCTTTTCGCTCATCTACTCTATAAGTAGCACTGTAGTAGTAGGACATATTGTCGCTCACAGGTATATTTTCAAACAAATATTTCGGTGATACGGTAGTTGTTGTCCCAACAGTTACCGGTGCTTCCAGGCGATTTCCAAAATAGCCATATGTACTTCCGTTTAAAGTAACCTTCATCCAGTCTGCCGCATTAAATTGATCCTTCCCAATTTCTTTCAGAACAGGCTTTTCCGGAACATCCGGTTTTACAAATTTTACCGATGTTGTATAATACAAATCGATATTGCTCATTGTTGCCAATGCCTTTTCAAATAAGATTCCGCTCTTTGCTTCCGCACGCTTTGGCATAGCTAATTTGTCAATCAACAAAACATCATTTATCCAAACAGAGAGATTTTCCGGCTCTACCAACAAATCTATTCGATAGGTCGTTCCCAGTGCTCTCGGGAATTTCATCCCATAAATTTTTTTCTCTTTCCCGGCCTTGTCCTTTGCCATGACAAGCAAATCACTTTCCATTGTATAGAGATATAAAGTACGTCCTTCCTGATCTTGTCCGAGAATAATACGTGCTCCCTGCCATGCCTTATCCGCTTTTTCTGTCATGAGGTCAAATCCGAATACATATGTATCGCCTGCACCAAAGGGAAGTCCGTCAAATTCCGTAGAACCTGCTTTTGTATCGGTCACACTGTATACCTTGTTTCCCTCACTAACTACAACATTGTTTGATGGTATATAAATATAATCACCGTAGTTTCCGTTTCCTTCCGGCATTTGCGGAACACTGGCTGCCAAGGTTGCAGTCGGACTGATCAAATGCATGTTACTGTACGAGAAACTACACACTTCAGCTCCCAGGCCCAATGCCGGTTTGATATTGGTAAATCCGGCTGCCGACAAATCAAAGTGATTGAAAATCCTGCTGCCATTCTGCCAGAAATCAAACGTTCCATCTTTATGATAATCTAATACATATGATTAGGTAGTCAAAAGGGTATTTGTATTTTATCCTTTTCACGATAGGAACTT
>CAVGED010000058.1:0-6786 GCA_963628035.1 Paludibacteraceae bacterium | reverse complement strand
TCAGAATCTATTTTAATTCTGGCCTTTCGATAGAGCTTAACTTCACGGATTCAGGGGTTTTTATATGGAATTAGCAAAAGTAACATCAAAAGGCCAGGTGACAATACCGATAGAAATTCGTAGAAGGCTGGGAATTAAGAATGGTGATAAAGTGCTTTTTGTAGAAGAATCAGGAAGAATTTACATGATGAATTCTTCAATGGATGCACTTCGTGAAGCGCAGAGAGCATTTGCCGGGGAAGCAGAAAGGCTGGGGCTTAAGAATGATGATGATGTCATGGAAATGATCAAGGAACTCAGGGAAGAAAGCGTGGTGAAGTAAATGCGGATTATGCTTGATACGAATGTGCTGATATCAGCATTGCTTTTTCCAGGTTATTTCTGTAGGCACTTATCAGAAACGAGGGCTATAGCGTAATAACAAAACAATAGAACAGTTCAGCCCACGCCCATTGCTCTGCATAAGTTTTTCTAAGCTCGCTGACGCTCACTAAGAAAAGCTAGTATCGCAAAGGAACCTTCGGTTCTTGTCTCCGCTCCGCTTTGGCCTGGCTGAACTGTTAAAATATCAGATTGCATTTCCACCTCAAATAAGCTATAACTATAGTTAGAAACGGAGGTGCATTATGAGTCGATATAAACGGATATTTCTGATTGTTCTGGATTCCTTCGGGGCGGGTGCCATGGAGGATGCCAGGAATTATGGGGACGAGGGAGCAGATACCATGGGGCATATCGCAGAGGCGGTGCCGGATCTGACCCTGCCGAATCTGCAGAGGCTTGGGCTGGCGAACCTGCGGGAGTTGTCAGGCATTGCACCCATGCCGGATCCAATGGCATATTTTACAACCTTAAAAGAACGGAGTGTTGGAAAGGACACCATGACCGGCCATTGGGAGATGATGGGCTTAAAGACGGAGAAGCCTTTTGTCACCTTTACGGAGAATGGTTTTCCACCGGAACTGATCCGGGAACTGGAGGAGCGGACCGGGCATAAGGTCATTGGGAACAAGAGCGCCAGCGGAACAGAGATCATTGAGGAACTGGGGGAGGAAGAGATCGCCACCGGGCATATGATCGTTTATACGTCGGCGGATTCCGTGCTCCAGATCTGCGGAAACGAAGAGACCTTTGGCCTTCAGGAACTGTATCGCTGCTGCGAGATTGCCAGAGAGATTACCATGAAGGATGAGTGGAAGGTGGGGCGCGTTATCGCAAGACCCTACGTTGGCCGGAAAAAGGGAGAGTTCAAGCGAACCTCCAACCGTCATGACTATGCCGTAAAGCCATTTGGGAAAACAGCCCTGGATGTTTTGAAGGAGGCGGGCTTCGACGTGATCTCCATAGGAAAGATCCGGGATATCTTCGATGGGGAAGGGATTACCGAGGCCGTTAAGTCCAAGAGCTCTGTGGAGGGTATGGAACAGACCATCGACATGGCGGTAAATAAGGATTTTACCGGATTGTGTTTTGTGAACCTGGTGGACTTTGATGCACTGTGGGGCCACAGGCGGAACCCGGAAGGGTACGCCAGGGAGCTGGAGCGGTTTGACGGAAAGCTGGGAGAGCTGCTGCCGCAGCTTAGGTCGGACGATCTTCTGATATTGACCGCTGACCACGGAAACGACCCCACCTATTCCGGGACGGATCACACCAGAGAGAAGGTGCCGTTTATCGCTTATGCGAAGAACTTTACAGGCAGCGGGCCACTGGCGGAGCGGGACGGCTTCGCAGATATCGGTGCTTCGGTAGCTGAGAATTTCGGCGTGGCGATGCCGGAGGGAACCATTGGCAGATCATTGCTGCCGGAGCTCGTGTAGAAAGAGGGCATGAGCAGGAAGCTATCTTATGAAAACAAGTTCTGACTGAACAGGAGTACAAAAACAAAAGGCACTGGAGCGAAAAGCTCCAATGCCTTTTTTAAGCGGAGGAGGAGGGATTTGAACCCTCGCGCCGGTCACCCGACCTACTGGTGTTCGAAGCCAGACCCTTCAGCCACTTGGGTACTCCTCCATGTGTCAGTTCAGCTTTAACGTCCTTTTCAGTCGAGCCGAACTGTTACCATTATACCATGATTTTCAAAAAAAGCAATGAAAAAATCTTGTGGACAACAACGGAATGGTATATTATAGTGGAAGAGAGATTTTTTCAAAAAGGATGTGAATGTATGAAGCGGATCGGGATGCTGACAAGCGGCGGCGACTGCCAGGCGCTGAATGCCGCCATGCGCGGTGTGGTGAAGGCTTTGACCAACAATGTGGACGAGCTGGAGATATATGGATTCTATGAAGGATATAAAGGATTGATCTATGGCAATTATCGTTTGCTGACAGCCAAGGACTTCTCTGGAATCCTCACGGTGGGCGGGACGATCCTGGGAACTTCCCGGCAGCCCTTTAAGCTTATGCGGACGCCGGACGCGAACGGGCTGGACAAGGTGGAGGCCATGAAGCAGACGTATCACAAGCTGCGTCTGGACTGCCTGGTGATCCTGGGCGGCAACGGCACACAGAAGACTGCCAACCTGCTGCGGGAGGAAGGACTGAATGTGATCCATCTGCCGAAGACCATCGACAATGATATCTACGGTACGGATGTGACCTTCGGCTTCCAGAGTGCCATGGACATCGCCACGGATGCCATTGACTGCATTCACACCACGGCAGCTTCCCATAACCGGGTGTTCATCGTGGAGGTTATGGGGCATAAGGTGGGCTGGCTGACCCTGTATTCCGGTGTGGCCGGCGGAGCAGATATCATCCTGATCCCGGAGATTCCTTATAATATTGATAAAGTGGTGGAAGCCATTCAGAAGAGAAGCAACGCAGGGAAGAGATTCACCATCCTGGCGGTGGCGGAGGGCGCTATTTCCCAGGAGGACGCGAAGCTTACCAAGAAGGAATACAAGGACAAGGTGAAGAAGAGGCCATATCCTTCGGTGTCTTATCAGATTGCGGCCGAGATCGAGGAACGGGGAGGCTTTGAGGTGCGCGTGACCGTACCGGGGCATACCCAGAGAGGCGGAAGCCCCTGCCCTTACGACCGTGTGCTCTGCACCCGTCTGGGCGCTGCAGCAGCCCGGCTGATCCTGGACAACGAATATGGCTATATGATTGCCATGACTGACGGGGAGACGAAGAAAGTGCCCCTGGAGGATGTGGCGGGCAAGCTTAAGACCGTGGATCCGAACTGCAAAATAATCCAGGAGGCGAAGCTCATCGGAATCAGCTTTGGAGATTGATATGTCGTATACAGCGTTATACCGGAAGTTCCGCCCCCAGGAGTTCGAGGACGTCAGGGGACAGGAGCATATCGTAACAACTTTGAAAAATCAAATAAAAGCAGACCGTATCGGGCATGCGTACCTGTTCTGCGGCACGCGGGGAACCGGTAAAACCACCGTGGCCAAGATCTTTGCTAAGGCGGTGAACTGTGAGCATCCGGTGGATGGAAGTCCCTGTGGCGAATGTCCTTCCTGTAAGGCTATTCAGGAGGGGACGTCCATGAATGTCATCGAGATCGATGCGGCCTCCAACAATGGCGTGGACAATATCCGGGAGATCCGGGAGGAAGTGGCATATTCGCCCACGGAAGGAAAATATAAAGTCTACATCATCGATGAGGTTCATATGCTGTCGATAGGAGCGTTTAATGCGCTCTTAAAGACCTTGGAGGAGCCGCCGTCCTATGTGATCTTTATCCTTGCCACCACGGAAGCAAACAAGATCCCCATTACCATCCTGTCCCGCTGCCAGCGCTATGATTTTCGCAGGATCACCATCGAGACCATTGCGAAACGCCTGCAGGAGCTGGTGGACACAGAGCAGGTGGATGCGGAGGAGAAGGCCATTCGCTATATTGCCAAGGCGGGGGATGGTTCCATGCGTGATGCCATCAGCCTGTTAGACCGGTGCATTGCCTTTTATCTGGGACAGAAGCTGACTTATGACAATGTGCTGGAGGTCTTGGGAGCTGTGGACACGGAGGTGTTTGGTGTTATGCTCCGCAAGATTCTTTCGCGGGATGTGAGCGGTGTCATTGCCGGATTGGAGGAGCTGTTCATCCAGGGCCGGGAGCCGGGACAGTTTGTAACGGACTTCACCTGGTATCTGCGCAATCTTCTGCTGCTGAAAAGCTCGGAGAATATGGAAGATGTGTTGGACATTTCCAGTGAGAATCTGGTATTATTAAAGGAAGAGGCGTCGTTGGTAGAGACGGAAGAACTGATGCGGTATATCCGGGTGTTCTCCGAATTGTCCAACCAGATACGCTATGCCACACAGAAGCGTATCCTCATTGAGATTGCACTGATAAAGTTATGTAAACCGAAGATGGAGGAGAACCTGGATTCACTGCTGGCCAGAATTGGTGAACTGGAGAAGCGGATGGAGCAGGGGATTCCGGTGGCGCCGGGCGGCGTTCCCTACGGAGCGGGCGGTGTAGCAGGAAGCCCTTACGGAGCGACTGGTGCAGACGGAATGAACTACGGAGCCGGTGTCGCAGGTGGCGGACAGATGCCTTATGGGGCGGACGGCGCCGGAGCAGGGAATCGCCCGGTTTTGCCGAAAGCCATTCCGGAGGATGTGCAGCAGGTAGTAAAAAACTGGCGTTCCATCATTCAGGATATGCCCGGCGGTACCCGCACTTACCTGAAGAAGGCGCATCTGAGCCTGGGCAGTGACAATGCCCTGCTGATTGTTCTTGACGATGAGGTGGCAGAAGGTTATATTAATTCCGAGATCCACAAGCAGGAGCTTAAAGATGCCATTTCCGCGAGAGTCGGGAAGGAAGTAGAGCTTCAGATCAGGCAGAATGACAGTGGGTTTCCGGCGGAACAGGTATACCCGGATATCGAAAAGCTTATAAATATAGATATTACCATTGAAGAAGACGAATAGGAGGATTAGAAAATGGCAAAAAGAGGTGGATTCCCAGGCGGTATGCCCGGCAACATGAATAATCTGATGAAGCAGGCTCAGCGAATGCAGAAGCAGATGGAGGAGGCTACCAAGGAGCTGGAAGAGAAGGAGATCACAGCGGCGGCTGGCGGCGGTGCAGTGGAAGTTACCGTTTCCGGCAAGAAGGAAGTTGTGAAGGTGAAGCTGGCTCCCGAAGTAGTGGATCCGGACGATATCGAGATGCTGGAGGATCTGATCATGGCGGCGACCAATGAGGCGCTGCGTCAGTTAGAGGAATATTCCCAGCAGTCTATGGCTAAGATCACCGGCGGCATGGGCGGACTCGGCGGCGGATTTCCGTTCTAGCACAGGAGTATAGGATCATGGAATACTACAGCAGGCAGATCAGCAAACTGATCGAGGAGCTGTCCGGGCTGCCGGGAATCGGCAGTAAATCGGCACAGCGTCTTGCTTTTTACATTTTAAATATGCCGATGGAGCACGTGGAACAGCTCTCAGGAGCCATCTTAAGCGCCCGGAAGAATGTTCGCTATTGTAAGCAGTGCTACACGCTGACGGATGATGAGCTGTGTCCCATCTGTCGGAATCCCAATCGCAACCAGAAGGTCATCATGGTGGTGGAGGATACCAGGGATCTGGCAGCTTATGAGAAGACTCAGAAGTATGAGGGTGTCTATCACGTGCTGCACGGCGCCATCTCGCCCATGCTGGGAATCGGGCCGGGCGATATCCGGCTGAAGGAGCTTATGCAGCGGCTTCAGGGAGATGTGGACGAGGTGATCATTGCCACTAACTCCAGCCTGGAGGGCGAGACTACAGCTATGTACATCAGCAAGCTCATCAAGCCCACCGGGATCAAGGTTACACGTATTGCCAGTGGCGTGCCGGTGGGCGGTGACCTGGAATATATCGATGAGATGACACTGCTGCGGGCCTTGGAGGGCCGGGTGGAGTTATAGTTCGTCCGTTATAATATCGGTAAGTGCATTTTTGTCGCATAGGATATAGGTGGAACGCTTGCCGATCTTCCCGCTGTCGCACAGAAAATAGTTTTTCGCCGATTGCCGCAGCAGGACGCGGCGCATATGTGTTTCCGATTCGCTGTAATCGTAGACGATGCCGTCGCAGTAGCCGCTGCTTGAGAAGAAGAACGCATCGTAATAAACGCTTTGCGCCATGCTTATGGCATATTCACCGGAAAATACCTTTGAGACGCGGTCATATCGCCCGCCCAGGCAATAAACGGTGATGTTGGACGAGGCCAGGGCACTGCAGAGCTCGGCACTGTAGGTATATACCGTGAGACCATTCTTGCCGGCGAGATATGGTGCCATATGCAGGCTGGTCGAGGAAGCGTCGATAAAGATCGTGGAATTATCAGAAACCAGCGCTGCCGCTTTTCTTGCAACAGCGTCTTTTGCTTTATGGTTTTTTTGAAGCCGCAGCTCAATCGGGGTGTTGATATCATCCCGTTTCAGCTCTGCACCACCGTAGCTGCGCTTCACCAGTCCCATCCGCTCAAGCTCGTTCAACTGTCGGCGTACCGTGGATTGACTTGTGAAGGTTGCGGCGGCAATATACTTCACCGTTGCATATCCGTTTTCTTCAATGATTTTCAGAAGCTCGTCTATTCTTTCGTCTTTCATACCCAATCTGCTCAATTGTTCAAAAATTGTGTTGAAAATGCGCGTTTTCGGGTTTGATTTTGAATTACATGCGTATTTTGCACCACTAATTGCGCATTTTTGCTCATTTGCTATAATGATAGCATAAACTTGCCCGGAGGTCAATATGTGCGAGCGCGAGACCAGAATAAACTTATAAACCGTTACTACAATCAGAACCAGCAGTATGCTGGTTCTGATTC
>CAVGED010000057.1:0-38931 GCA_963628035.1 Paludibacteraceae bacterium | reverse complement strand
AGGTTCATCCGACTGATGAATCTTAGTCGGAAGGCTCAAGATTCCGAGAGCCTATTACTTGCTCTTACTTATATTTCTTTCACCGACCTCATTAATTGCGATACGGTTGTACATTGCCAGACTCCCGCTTTCAAGATCATAAGAATAACCATTGAAGCGCATCATATTAATGACACTAAGACTGCCTCCCTCAACGCGAATTTGCGGTGAAGAGGTCTCAAGGTTATCGGTGCCGAGGTTTACCGCCAGCGTATTTTCTGCTCCGTTGTTAGAAAGGAACGTTTTTACACCGTAGGCAAATGAATTATAAATCACTTCATCCTTCGCTCCCTCAAGAATGATACAAGTACATTTCTGGCGAAGAATCGGATTTAACAGGAATTCAAATGCATCCAGATCGGTCACCCAGTCGGACAGCCCGACGGAGCTTACTCTGCACAAAATAGTTCCGTTTTGCAGGCAGGCCGTCATGAAACCTCCTGTCCCACCCAGACGAAACGCATTATAATAGCAGGTTGTCATGACACGGCTGATATAATGATTATCACAGCCGGTAAAATCAACACCGTAAGCTGCTCCCGCAATTGCACAATTGACAGCATATACCCCCTTTGCGTTCCCGCGCACTGCGTAAGTGCTGTTGATGTCACTGCTTTTCGGTCCGTTTTCCGGATAAATAATACGCACTCCGTTAATCCCCGCATTTTCACCTGTCAGCGTAATAAATGCCACATCCTCTGCTCCGTTTGACGCATCATCTCCGTAATAGCAATAGAAAACAGTTCCTGCGCTGCATCCGGCCTGATCACGGGTTGCTACCGAGGAAGAGCCGCGAAGTTCGACTCCGGCCGGCACTTTCAGAGCTGTATGCATACGATAAAGGCCTGCCGGCACATATACAACGCCTCCGCCTGCTTCGCCTGCTTCATCAAGCGCCTCCTGCAGCTTCGGAGCTGCATCGGAGAACAGCCCATTCGGCAAATCCGCTACCACAAGCTTAGCCTGCGGCTTCACATAGCTTCTATAGTAATCAATGGAATAACCCGATAAGTCAACCTCATCCTCCTTGATCAGGGAATCTTCCTTAATTCCGGTCACATCACCGCTAATCTCAACATCGGTCACCTTGATCTTTCCTTCTGCATAATTTACGATTCCACCTTCAATGGAACTGCGTGCAATAACCGTCCCCCACCGTTCGTCCATTCCGTCAACCACAAAGCCCTGTGCACAGTCTGTGATGCTCAGATCGATCATGGAACCGGCAAACTGGATTCGCTCCCCGGATACGGTATTGATCCCAATTGCGCAGCCTTCAATGGATATATTGCTGAAATTTGTCCACTCTAGATCGCCGAGCTTCATTCCGGTTGCATATTTTTTTGTATAGTTGTCAAGAAGCTTTGCCGGTGCGGCGTTCATGCAATCTGCCGATGCATTCTTCCAGTATCTGTTACTAATGGTAATATTCTTTACCGTACCGACATCCGCGGAATTTGAGATATTGACACCATTGGCCAAAAAAGTTCCCTTTATATTATCAAGGGTGAGCTGCTCATGCGCGTTCTCATAGGGTGTTCCAATTCCACGATATCCATTGATAATTGTGACATTATGGATTGTAGAAAGCATATAGTTTGGCCCTACTCCATCCACGTAGAAGGTGTACGGGTAAGGCATGATGCACTCCATGGACTGAAGCGGGTAATAAACCGTCAGGCCAACAACTCCGCCGGAACCGCCCAGCTTAAACGCTCCGGCAGTCTCTGAATCCTCCGACTCCATCCACACGCTGATGATGGTTCCATACGCTCCATCGAAGGCCTCCACATCCGGATCCTGCCAGTCACCGCGCAACGTTACATACGGTGGAACATAGATCGTGTCTGAGATTGCATAATTCCCCTCCGGCAGATAAACAGTTCCTCCACCTTGTTTATAACAGTCAAACAAGGCCTGCTGCAGGCCGGCGGTGCTGTCGGTCTTTCCCGTCGGATCGACGGCATATCCAAGCTCTGTCGGAATATAATCTGCAATCACGACATCCTCTGTCTCGTATTTTGTTTCAACAAGCTTAATCTCCCCTTCTCCGGTGGCTGTGCTCTCCAGAGTCTTCCCCCGTGGATCCTCAAATGTCTTATATACAATTGTCTCGTCTTCTTCCGGCTGATTGGTTTCAGGGGCTTTCTGCTCTCCACAGGCCAAAAGCCCGAAAGTCATTGCCGCAAGCAACAAGCCTATCATCACTTTTCTCACACTTTTTCCTCCCTGTCTTTTATTTGTTACCTGTTTCAATTATCCCTTTACTCCTCCTGCCAGTGCAGAGACAAAATACTTCTGGCACTTGCAGTAAACAATAATAACCGGGATACAGCATATGATAACACCTGCAAAAAGCGCCGTGTATTCTACCGAATACTCATTTGTAAAATTAAGCAGCAACGCCATCGGCATTGTATAAAGCTTTTTGTCACGCAAGGTCAACATCGGGCCAAGGGCATTGTTCCAGCTTCCGGTAAATCCCAGTATTCCAAGCGACACCAATACGGGTCGAATCACCGGCACAATCACGCGAAAGCAGATCTGACGATCCTTTGCCCCATCGATCATCGCTGCTTCCTCAAGCTCATGCGGAATCGTTCGCAAGAATCCGCAGGTAAGAAATACACCCATGGTAATACCCCAGCAGCCCGAAACGATCTCGCCCCACAGATTATTGTAAAGACCCAGATTACGGCGTAGCATCAATGCCGTGACACCTCCCACGCCCGGAATAAACATGGACGCAAGGAAAAGCATATATAAGAAGGTTCCAACCTTCGTATCCCGTATTTTATTCAGGCAATAGGATACCAGAATTGTATTAAGAAGCGACAATGTCAGCGAACCAAAGGTTATAATAATGCTGTTTTTTGCGCCTTGAAGCAGTCCACCTTCCGTCAATGCCCGGTAAAAATTATTGAGATACAAGCCAGCCGGGAGTCCAATCGGATTAACAACGCGCTCTGTCTCTGTCTTAAAGGCCGTTATCAGTGTAAAATAAAGCGGAGCAATCAGTATCAGTGCATAGAGATATACAACAAGATTTCCCGCAAGCTTCATCGGTTTGATTTTTATTTTCTTTTTCATCCTGTCACTCCTCATCCCAGAATCCTGTCTTCTACCTTACGCATCGTTATGAACTGTATCAGCGTCAGACTTCCAAGAACCAAAAACATAATCACTGCCATCGCAGAAATTCCGCCGTAATCGGTGCTTGACAATGTTCCTTTGTACATGGAGACTGCCCATGTATCATACGTTGCTCCCATCGTTTTGCTTCCCAGCATCACACAGTAATCCACGGCTGATGCTCCTGTCACAAAGGTCAGCAGAGCAAGCCGAAGAATTGTCGGAAGCATCAATGGAAATGTAATCTTGGTGAATGTCTGCCATTCATTGGCTCCGTCCACCAGTGCTGCTTCACTCATTTCCGCAGAAATCGAGCTGAGTCCGGAAGTCAGGATTGTAATCGGATATCCCATGTTTGCCCATATATGCACAATTACAATCATTAAAACCGCTCTCCAGTCCGGAGAAAAGAAGTTTGTTCCCGGATATCCTGCTACACCGAGCTTTCCGAGAATCGTATTAATAATACCCAGATTCGGATCATACATAAATGCCCAGGTCATAGAGACCATTGTCGAGGAAAAGACAAGCGGCAGGAAGAAAAAGGCGCGAAAAAATTTATTCCTGTGTGTATTCTTCTGCAAAGTAACTGCCAATATCAAGGACAGAACCGTTTGGATTGCAAAAAGAAACAGCATATAAAGCAATGTATTTTGCAAGCTGCTTATGGTTCCATCCAGATTGACGGTAAACATCATCCTGAAATTCTTCAGTCCGACAAACAGTCTTGTCTTACGAATTGGGCTCCAGTCAAAAAGGGACATCGGAAAGACCGCTAAATTAGGGTATATGCAAAACAACAGATAGAAAAAAGTACTCGGGATGATAGCAAGAACGTATTTCCATTTTTTCCTGTAGGATTTTCTCACTCCTGCCAACATATTACTCTTTGATTTCATATATTCCTCCGGCACATGCTTAGTTACTCAGTCTGCTAAGATCATAATCTTCCAACTTATTTGTATAGATTTTCACAAGATCCTTCCAATCCTTGTCTTCGAAGACAACACCTCTCAAAAGCTCATTAAAGCCGCCGCTCCAGTATTCGGAATTCTCCTGCTCAACAATCGTTCCAATAACATAATCCTGACAAGAATTTCTCAGCATGGTAAGATTGTCCGTTTCGACCTCCACGCCCTCGATGGTACTCATCATCTCGGTATTCGTGCAATAAAATTCAGCGATTTCCGGACTTGCCAAAAACTCTACCCACAGCTTTGCTGCACCAAGATTCTTACCTGCGGCATTAATCAGTGTTGTCTGAGCACCCTCTGCATAGGTAACCCCTGTTTTTCCATATACCGGCAATGGAAAGTATCCGGTCTTAATATCCGGGAAGTGAACACCCTCGCCCAGAATATAGGAACCACCGTAGAGGATCGCCGCCTTCTTCTGTGCATACAGGGAAACAGATGCTTCATAGGAAATGCCCTGAACTGCTGTATACCAGGTATCATGCTCCGTGTAGGCCTGCAGCGTATCCAACGCCTCCGGAACTCCCTCAACCGTCGATATATCCGTTATAGACCCATTATCAATTCCTTCTTGAAACTTCGCATAGTTCTCTGTCCCAAGCGATTCAAGAAATACCGGATTTGCCACACCTCCTGCACCGTTGGTCGCTCCGGCAAAGGAAATACCACCGTAGCCGGCAGCCTTCAACTTATCCACAACCTCAATCAGCTCGTCTGGAGTCGTCGGAACAGAAACGCCAACCTCATTGAAGATGTCAATATTATACAAACACCCAAAATAGTTGTAGGCATTCATAAACCCGTAGTTTTCGCCCAAAAAGGTTGTGATCTCCTTCGCATTCTCCTTGTAATTCTTCATATACTCAAAATCCGTCTGCGGAGCGATCATACCTTCCTTCGCATAAACCACAATGTTGGAATTCGGATGATGATCAAATACATCCGGTGCCGTTCCGCCTATCAGATCCGCTTGCAGGTTCGAATAATAGGAGCCGGAATCCGCATTGATCTCAAGTTCCACCGTAATCCAGTTATACTTTTCCTGGAAGCGCCGGATAATTTCCTCATAGTATTCCTTATCATATTTTCTCCAGGTTGCGACACGAAGCGTTACCTCTCCGCCGGAATCATCCGCACCCGCCGACCAGTTCAAATCTGCTTCAGCTCCCCCACCTTTTTCGTCAGTATCACCTCCTCCGCAGGCGACAAGACCTCCTGCCATCATTGCTGCTACCAATAGTGCGATAATCTTCTTCATTTTCATGTTGTTTTTTCTCCTTATCCACAATAGTAAATGATATTTACAATTATACTTATATTTTTTCTTCTTGTCAATATGTTCTTTGTGAAACTTGAGGAAAAATCGACCAAAAAAAAGACGTTAAACTCGCGCGCGCACGATTTAACGTCTTTTTCGGTCTGGCTGAACTATATATTATACTACCGTCTTGTATTTTTCAAAAACTCCGGAATCTTGATATCCTTCTCCGGAATATTGCTCTCCGGGCGCTTGGGCCGCTGGATCCCTGTCAGATTGGCAGCGGTGCGGTCACCGTAGCCGGCCTGGCTGCTTCCATGGGAAGCCTGTCCATTGCCGTAGCCGCCGTTATTCCCATAGGAGGGATTGCTCCCATAAGCGGATGTATTTGCTCCGTAGGAATTATTTCCATTGGAAGTCATCGGGCGCTGACCGGGGTTATAGCCACCTGTCGGTCTCACGGTGGAGCCTGCGCCATACTTTAATCCACCCATGATCTTGGGTGCAGTACCTGCTTCTTCCAGTCCGGTGGCGATCACAGTGATCACTGCTTCATCCGTCATGGACTCATCATACTTGGCACCGAAGATGATATTGGCATTGTCTCCGGCCAGATCCTGCACATAGCTGGCAGCATCGTTGGCATCCATCAGGGAGATGTCACCGGAAATATTGATAATGACATGGGTAGCGCCGGTGATGGTTGTCTCTAAGAGCGGGCTCGCCACTGCAAGCTTCACAGCCTCGATGGCCTTGTCATCGCCCTTAGCCTGTCCGATACCGATGTGCGCCAGGCCCTTATTCTTCATTACCGTCTGCACGTCTGCAAAATCCAGATTGATCAGAGCCGGCAGATTAATCAGATCCGTGATTCCCTGTACTGCCTGCTGCAGTACCTCGTCCGCCTTCCTTAAGGCATCCGGCATCGTGGTTCTGCGGTCTACGATCTCTAAAAGCTTATCGTTGGGAATCACAATCAGGGTATCTACATTCTGCTTTAGATTTTCAATGCCGGATAAGGCATTGGTCATACGTGTCTTCGCCTCGAACTTGAAGGGCTTCGTCACCACACCCACCGTAAGGATTCCCTGCTCCTTGGCAATCCCCGCGACCACGGGTGCTGCTCCGGTTCCGGTTCCGCCACCCATACCACAGGTCACAAACACCATGTCTGCGCCCTTGATGGCTGCTGCGATATCATCACTGCTCTCCTCTGCAGCCTTCTGTCCAACCTCCGGCTGCGCACCGGCGCCCAGTCCCTTGGTCAGTTTCTCACCAATCTGGATCAGGGTTGGCGCTTTGCAGAGCTGCAGCGCCTGCTTATCTGTGTTCACACCAATAAATTCCACACCGCCGATATTCTCATCGACCATTCTATTTACAGCATTATTGCCCGCGCCTCCTACACCGATAACTATAATCTTTGCACTGGCATCTGCTTCCGTTGTCTTAATCTCAAGCAAGGTAGTTCCTCCTTCTCATTTCATACTTATTTTACTTTTGTTTATCCCTTTATTCTGAGCTGTATCATCCCATTTTAAGCCCAGTTTTGTACTCATAGAACTATCATATAATTTTTCCGCAAATTAATCAACATAATTTTCGAATTTTTTTAAAAAAATTTACTCATTTTTCTCAAAAGTGATATCCGTGGTATGTTCTGTCCAGCTTTCCAGGTGCAATGTACCACTCATATCCGTGAGTTTCGGCAGAATTTCCTTCATGCGAAGGATCTTATCACCGAAATTTTCTGCGGTTCCCAGCAGGACCTGAATGGTGCCGTATTCCAGGCTGTAGTTCTTGTCCGCCCCGTAGCTTATACTGTCCGGCACAAGCTCGTACTTCTTCAATGTCTGGGTCAGGGACAGCAGATTTTTCAGCACCTTGCTCTCGATGGGAAGCTGCTCGTAAAGCACCACCGAATCCACCGGGAGCCCCTGGATCTTCGGTATCCCTTCGATGATCTCTGAAGAGGTCTCTACCACAATACCGTCCTTGTCGAAATAAGCGTTCTGCCCCAGGCTGTCCATCGTCACATATCCCAGAAGCCCTTTTTCGTACACATGGATCTCTATGGTATGAGGCAGCTTCATGGATATCTCCATTGTGTCCACAAAAGGAATCGCTTCCGGCTCCTTGAACCGATACTTCAGGTAAACGAACAGGGTATTCCAGGAATACTTGTCATTGAGGACACATTCCCGGATCATAGCATCGTCATACAACTCGTTCCCGGTCACTGTCACCTGCTCAACCGTGAATACCTTCACCACGATCAATGCCGCGATAGCCAGGATCAGCAGAATATTAAGAAGCACCAGCCCGAAGATCTTACGCTTCCTCTTCCGTCTTCTCTTTTCCCTTATCATAAATTCCTCCCTCCGTCTCTTTCTGGAACCAAATCCCGCGGGATACGCTTAATGCCAGCCCCATCTCCGCCATAAGAAACAGCACTGATGTCCCGCCGTAGCTGATAAACGGCAGGGAGATACCCGTATTGGGAATCGTGTTCGTCACCACCGCAATATTTAAGATTACCTGAATCGCGATGTGTGCCATGATCCCGGTGACGATCAACGCCCCGTACAGATCCTGTGCATTGCTGGCGATCACCATGAACCGCCAGAGCAGAAGCATAAACAGCAGAATAACGCAGACTGCGCCAAACAGTCCAAGCTCCTCGCAGATGATGGAATAGATCATATCATTCTGTGCCTCAGGCACAAATCCAAGCTTCTGCATGCTGGCTCCCAGCCCCTTGCCGAAGAGACCGCCTGAGCCAATGGCATAAAGCCCCTGCAGCGTCTGATAGCCCTTCTCGTACTTCTCCGGCTCCAGCCAGATCTTCAGTCGATCCAGGCGGTAGCTTTCCATAAGAATGAATGCCGCGCCAACGGTGAGCACTCCCATGGCCATAAGGATGAACTGCAGATATTTGGGGCTGGATACAAATATCAGCGCCACGGCAATGCCAAGGATGATGATGGCTGTGCTTAAGTTCTCCGCCGCCACCACCGCAACGATGGGAAGGGTCAGTGCCATCACCTTGATGATGTTCAAGAGGCTTCCCATCTTCTTTGGCATCCGGCTGATGATCGCAGCCAGGAAAATGATGATGGCAAGCTTCGCCACCTCGGACGGCTGGAAGGAAATAGGCCCAATCTTAAGCCACCGCTTAGAGCCATTGTACTCCTCGCCCGCAAATATAACCACCGTACACAATCCCAAAGCCACCAGATAGGCCGGCAGCCAGAAGGGCTTCCAGAAATGATAGTCAATCCTGGCAACGATCAGCATAGCTGCGAATCCAAGCCCGGTTGCAAACACCTGCTTCTTCAGGTAAAAGGCCCCGTCTCCGAACTTCACCTGCCCGTTGTAGGAACTGGTGCTGTACAGCATCACAAGTCCAAAACAGACCAGGAAGATCACAAGAAACAGCAGGCTGTAATCAAAATACCGGATCCTGGATTTCTTCATTCCATCACTCCTTTAAGGCGTGCACCATCTCCTTGAACTGGTCGCCGCGTTCCTCATAATTGCGGAACATTCCCCAACTGGCACAAGCCGGAGACAGCAAAACGGCATCTCCATTTTCTGCATTTGCATAACATGTATCAACCGCTTCCTGAAGATTCTCTACAAAAAGAATATCTTCCCTGGGGAATCCACACCCTGCTGCAGTCGCCGCGATCTTCTCTCTGGTGGCTCCCAGGAGCACCAGCTTCTTCACCTTTCCATCGAAGGCCCGGATCCAATCATCGTACTCCGAACCCTTGTCATAGCCGCCGCCAATGAGAAGCGTCGGCCACTGCATGGCCTTAATGGCTCGTATTGCCGCATCCGGATTGGTGCCCTTGGAATCGTTGTAAAAGCGAACGCCCCGCTTTGTTGCAACATACTCAATACGGTGCGGTACCGCCTGAAAACGTATGAGCGCTGCATGCAGCTTCTCCATGGGAACACCAAAGCTTATCGCCATAGCCGATGCCGCCATCACATTCTCATAATTGTGTTCCCCGAAGATCTGAAGCTCCTTCACATTGCACACAGGTGTAACACCAGTCTCATCCGCATAAAGGATTTCTTCACCTTCAAGATAGATTCCTCTGGAAAGACGGCGTTTCCCGGAGAAAAAAATCACCCTGGCAGAAATCTGCCCGCCAAACTCCCGCAGAACTTCATCCTCATAATTTAATACGCAGACGTCCTCCGGCCCCTGGTTTCTTGTAATGCTCTCCTTCACTGCTATGTAATTCGCCAACGTATGATGACGGTTCAAGTGATCCGGCGTGATATTTAAGATGGCGGATATCCGCGGCCGGAAGCTATGAATGGTCTCAAGCTGGAAGCTGCTGATCTCCGCCACGATCACCGAATCCTCTGTGGTCTCATCTGCAACACCGGTGTAAGGGATACCGATATTTCCAACCACCTTTACATCCGCGAAGGCCTCCTTCATGATCTCTCCCAGCAGCGTAGTCGTGGTGGTCTTCCCGTTGGTTCCGGTTATAGCCAGTACCCGACCCTTCCCCAGCACGTAAGCCAGCTCGATCTCACCCCAGATCTCAATTCCCTGCCCTCGCATCTCCTCCACAACCGGAAGATCTGTGGGTACGCCGGGACTCAGCACGGCGATATCGATGGATTTCATCACTTCCTTCGGAAGCTCCCCCAGGAAGATCGGGACATCCGCAAGCGCAGGCTCCTTGGCCCGCAGCTCCTCTTCTTTTATCGCGCTATTTCCATCATACAAAATGACATAACAGTTCTTTTTTTTCAGCAGCTCCACCGCTGCGGTTCCGCTCAGCCCCGCGCCAAAGACGAGGAAGCGTTTCTCTTTCCAGTCCATATCTGGTTCCTCCTATTATATAGCCAATAGCCCGATCAGGCACAGGATCGCTGTTGTGATGGAAAACACGGCCACAACTCTTGTCTCGGACCAGCCGCCCAACTCGAAATGGTGATGGATGGGCGCCATGCGGAAAAATCGTTTTCCTCCGGTCTTCTTAAAGTAAAGCACCTGTATGATCACTGACAGCACCTCGATCCAGTAGATCAGCGCCACGATCAGGATAAAAATGGGCATATTCATCATATAGGCAGTGGATGCCACAAAGCCTCCCAGAGCCAGGGATCCGGTGTCCCCCATAAAGACGCTGGCCGGATAGACATTGAACAGTAAAAATCCCAGCAGAGCGCCCACCACTGCGCAGGTGATGGGTTCGATACCGCTGCCCGTTCCGATAGCCACCACCGTAAAGAAGGTTGCGATCAGCACTGTCACGCTGGAGGCCAGACCGTCCAGTCCATCTGTGAAGTTGGCTCCGTTGACCGTTCCGATCACTGCCAGGAACATCACCGGAATCGCAAACCATCCCAGATCCAGATACATTCCATGTTCAAAGCCTCCGGTAAACGGAATCAGCATTTTCAGGGACACATCGGTATTTCTCACAAGATAGAATGCGAAAATGCCGGTGACCACAAACTGACAGAGCATCTTCTGCCAGGCCAGCAGCCCATCGGTACGCTTCAGGACCACTTTCAGAAAATCATCCAGAAAACCGATGACACCAAATCCCACAGTCACAAAAAGAATGGGAAGGATCTTCGGATAATCCTTGATATAAAAAAGGGATGTGACAATGATACCGGCCAGTATCATCAGTCCCCCCATTGTAGGGGTTCCTGTTTTCTTCAAATGGGAGGAAAGCTCCGCACGCTCGGTCTGCCGCACCTTCAGCTTCCGTAAGAAAGGAATTACTACCGGTCCAAGTAAGGCCGTGATCGCGAAAGCCGCGATCACCGGGATCACAATTTTCTCTGCCATGTTTCAACACCTCGTTTATTCTTCTGCTCTAACTTATCCAGTATAGAACTTTTCTTATAATTGTGCAAGTTTATTTCGAAGCCTCAATCCCCAGGTATGGAAGGATGTTGGCAAATATCTCCTGTGCTACCGGGGCTGCTATGGTGCCGCCGTAATAGATTCCCTGGGGATTGTTGATGATGACCAGGGTTAATACCGTCGGATCGTCTGCAGGCGCGAAACCAATGAAGGAGGATATGTAGCGATGGGCACTCCTTGGGAGGGTCTGGGAGGTTGCGGTCTTTCCGCCGATGGAAAAGCCTTCCACCTGTGCCTTCTTCCCGGTGCCCTCGGAAACCACCTTCTCCAACAACATCTGCATGGTCTCTGACGTCTCCTTACTTACAATTCCCGGCTGTGTATCATATTCCAGTTCCTTGACTACGTTTCCTTTGTTATCCTGTACGGACACCCCAAAATGCGGGGTGATACGTGTCCCGCCGTTGACCAGGGAGGATACGGTTGCCGCCAGTTGAATCGGTGTAATCTGAAAGGACTGCCCGAAGGATACGGTGGCAAGTTCTACAAGGCCAACGTTTTCCTTCTTATGCATGATGGTGGCTGCTTCTCCCGGAAGATCGATGTGCGTCTTCTCCAGCAGCCCGAACTGCTTAAAATATTTGTATGTGTTGTCAACGCCAAGCCGAAGTCCCAGTTCAATAAAAACCGGATTGCAGGAATTCATGATCCCCTGGACAAAATCCTCGGAGCCGTGACCGGCCACCTTGTGACAGCGGATCCTGCGATCCTCCACCAGCTTGTAGCCGGGACAGTAGAAGCTGTCCGTCAGGTTCACTACATGCTCCTCCAGCGCTGCGGAGGATGTGATGATCTTGAAGGTGGACCCCGGCTCATAGGTGTCACTGACACATGGATTTCTCCACATCTGATTTAGGAACTCCGGCGTCTTTACGCCTACCAGAGTAAAGGGCTCATTCAGGTTGAACTCCGGTACATTCACCATCGCCATGACTTCTCCGTTTTGCGGATTCATGACGATAACGGAGACGCTGTCCGCCTCCTTGGCTTCCATCACACGCGCAGCGGCCTGCTGGGCGTACATCTGTATATTGTAATCCAGGCTGATATGCAGATCATTGCCATCCACAGGCTCTGCCCTGCGTTCCCCGGCATTCTCGATCTCCACACCTCTGGCATCTGTCAACGTCAATATCTTTCCATTGATCCCCTTCAAATATTCCTCATATTTCACCTCCAGGCCAATGATACCCTGGTTATCGCCGCCCGTAAATCCCAGCACTCTGGAAGCCAGGGAATCATAGGGATAATAGCGTTTATAATCTTCATCCACCTTTACTCCGGAAAGGCCGTAGGCACGTATCCTGTCTCCGGTCTCCTTATCCACATTCGCCTTCACCCGCTCAATGGAACTTACCTTCTCCACCCGCTTGCGGACGGTATCTGTATCAAGCCCAAGTTCCCGGCTTAAAACATCAATGACCTGTTCCTTTTCCCTCAGCTGACTATGTATGACGGAGACCGTACAGACGGTGCGGTTTGTGGCAAGCACCGTTCCGGTGGCATCAATGATCTTCCCTCTGGCTGCCTTGATATCGCGTTCCCGCTCATGAAGATCCTCTGCCTTCTGCCCGTAATATTCCGAGCAAAAGATCATAAGGTACGTGAGTCTGCCGCCAAGGACAAGCAGCACCAGCGACACAGCAAGAAAGACGATCAGTATCTTTTTTCGATTATATGTTTTATTGCGCTGCATGCGGCAAAACCCCATAAAAGCAATTACTATAGTCTATTATGCTTATTATGCGGTTATGTATCATCCGAAGATATCTTCAGGATAGTCTTCCGGCGAATCACCCTCCTGTGGCTGATCCTCCTCCGGGATCGGCTCATCCGGGAAAATATTCAAGTATGGAAAGATTTCCGTCATAACCTCCTTTGCAAGCTCTGCTGCAAGACTGCTGCTCTGAGACTGCAGTTCTACATTGGCTTCATTAATTACTGCATAGACAAGTACCTGGGGATTCTCTGCCGGCGCAAAGCCGATAAAGGATACTACATACTTCTTATCCTCACGGGGAAGCTTCTGTGCGGTTCCCGTTTTCCCGCCCATAGAATACCCCGGCACCTTCGCCTTCTTACCGCTTCCGGATTCTACGACACTCACCATATAGCTTCTTGCCATATCACTGACCCGTTTGGACACGGTCTGCTTCAGAAGTGTCGGTTCTATATTCTTTACCGTATTGCCATTCTCGTCTACAATCTTTTTTACCAGGTGGGGCTGATAATAATTGCCACCGTTGATTACCGAGGATATAGCTGAGGCCATCTGCACCATCGTGACGTTGAAGTTCTGGCCAAAGGCATTGGTGGGAAGTGCAGCCGCATCGCCCGCCATCCGCTCCGCAGTATAGATCAACGAAGAGGTTCTGGCTTCTCCGGGCAGATCGATATTGGTTCGAAGACCGATATTAAAAATGCTCTGATACTTGATGAAGGTATCGATTCCGATCTGCCAGGACATGGCCATCAGGGCATCGTTACAGGAATTCACAACTGCCTGTTCCACCGTCTCGGTTCCGTGACCGGTTCTCTTCACACACCTGATATAATAGGGTCCCACCTGCTCTCCGCCATCGCACACATAGGTCTCATTGCCCGTAAGCTTCCCGGAATCAAGCCCGGTGGCCACCGTAAGAACCTTTGCGGTAGATCCGGGCTCGAAGGTATAGGTAATGCAGAAGTTCTGCCATAACGCATTTAAAATATCAAGTTTGCCGTCCTCATCCAGCGCTTCTATGGCTGTCTGGTCAAGCTTCTTATAATCCGTGCAGTACGTGTTAAAAATATCCTCATTCCATGGATTGTTAAGGCTGTAGCCAGTGCTGTCCGCCATAGCCAGGATCTCCCCGTTGTTGGGATTCATCACCATTACCGCCGTATTCAGACTGCCGGGGCCTTCTGTCTGCTCATTGCGATGTGCTTCCGTAAACTCTGATATTTTACGTTCCACAACGCTCTGCACATTCAGGTCGATGGTAGTCACCAGACTGTTCCCGTCAATCGCATCCTTGATGGTCTTTTGCACATTGCTGTCCGAGTTGAGATAACCATAGCTCCTGCCGTTAATTCCATTCAGGGTATCGTTATAGTAATCCTCCAGACCTCCGATACCTACGTTTCCTGAGGTGGTAAAGCCCAGCACCTTGCAGGCCAGAGTATCGTAGGGATAATAGCGCTTGTATTCCTTCTCAAACCACACCCCCTGCACATAAGGATTCACCTTCTTGCCCTTTTTCTTGCCCTCGGTGTGAACCTCCTCAGTCAGAGCCACAAAACCCTGTATTTCTTCATAGGACAGCTTCTTGCGCAGCACACAGTACCGACTGGAAGCCTTTTCCTTAAGCAGAGTGCGAAGCTCTTCGTCGGTCACATCCGGGAAGCACTTCAGCAATGCACTTATCGTGGGTTCTATGTATTTTTCATCGTCGTTTATCACCTTGCAGTCCAGGATCACATTGTATACGTCCTGGCTGGTGGCAAGAATCGTCCCCTTGGAATCCAGGATATCGCCCCTCCGATAAGGAATCGTCTCGCTGCTGTATCCCTGCTGGTTCAATACCGTACGCTCGTACCGCTCCCCGTCATGCCGCTGAATGTAAACAACCCGCACGATCAGTCCCACCAGGAGAACCGCCACCGCCAGGAAGGTTACCATCAGCTTCTTTTGCATATATTTTCCGAACTTATACTCTCTTTTTTTTCGTTTTTTCTTCTTTGCTGCCACCTGTTGCTACCTTCTCTACTTCTCAGGAATATCCCGATACTGATTCATATAGTCATTGGCATCCACTTTAAAATAAACAATCTGATCCTGACCCGGATATACCATACCGAGCTGGTCTATGGCTGCGTTCTTGATATCCTCCAGATTAACGGAGGTCTCGATCCGATTCATGGTAGCGTCGTTATCGGTTTTCAGATCAAGAATCTGGCTCTCCATGGTAGCCACGTTCCGCATTCTGGTGTTGATCTCGGACTGAAGCTGGATAAACACTGCACATACGCCAAGTGTCAATGCAACTGCTGCTGTGAGAAACAGAACATAGCCCGGATTCATCTGCATGGCTCTTCTCTGATTCTCCCTCACCTGACGGTTGCTGCGCTGCTCCCGCTCTCTTATGCGTTCCCGCTCCTCCCTGGGTTCGCGCTGTGGCGCGGCATTCAGCTTGCGCACCGTATTTCCTTCTATATAAGTGTTGCTCCTGCTATTGTTCTTTCTGCTATCGTTCCTTCTATCTATATTGTATGATGTTCTTACTTCCTGTCTGCTCATTCTGTTTTCCTCTTCCTATTATCCCAAATACTTTTCGCTTCGAAAATTTCTAATCCCTTATACTTTAATCCCTTGTACCCTGATTCTTTATGCTCTTATCTCTTATACATGTTCAAACACACGCAGCTTCGCGCTCTTGGAACGGGGGTTTTCCTCCATCTCCTGTTCTCCCGGAAGCACCGGCTTCCGGGTGATAACCCTTCCCTTGGAAACTGCACCGCACACGCACACCGGAAAATCACTGGGGCAGGTACACGGATTCTCGTTTCGTTTAAAACAGCTCTTGACGATCCGATCCTCAAGCGAGTGGAAGGTGATGATGCAGATCCTTCCTCCCGGAGAGAGCAAGTCGATCATGTCATCCAGGGAATCGGTAAGCACCTCAAGCTCCCGGTTCAGCTCAATACGGATCGCCTGATAGGTCCGCTTGCTGGGATGTCCTCCGCTGGCCCGAACCTTTGCAGGTATGGAAGCCTTGATCACTTCGTTCAGCTCTCCTGTAGTCTCCAGTGGTTTTACCTGTCTGGCCTGTACGATATGCTTCGCGATATTCTTTGCAAATCGGTCTTCCCCGTAGTCCCTTATGATGCGGTAAAGTTCCATCTCGCTGTAGGTATTCACCACATCCTTCGCCGTCAGCGTCTGCCTCTTATCCATCCGCATGTCTAAGGGGGCGTCCTCCACCCGGTAGGTGAAGCCCCGCTTGGGATCATCCAGCTGGTAGGAGGAAACCCCAAGATCCAGAAGAATTCCATCCACCTTGTCCACACCCAGGCTCTCAAGGCCGCGTCTCATATGTTCATAGTTACTGCGAAGTATGGTTACTCTGTCCCCGAAAGGCTTCAAGCGCTCTCCTGCCGCCTGTATGGCATCTTCATCCTGATCGATCCCGATGAAGCGGCCGGCCCCGGAAAGCCGCTCGCACACGGAAAAGGCATGTCCTCCTCCGCCCAGTGTGCCATCCACATAGATTCCTTCCGGCCGGATATTCAGATATTCAATTGTCTCCGCAAGTAATACGGATGTATGCTTAAATTCCATGTCTCCTCCCGAATGGAAAAAGGGTACTTCAGTTCAGCGAGCGCCATTCGCTATATTGAGATTCCCATTTCTGCCATGTGTTCCGCAATCTCTTCCACATCGTCATATTCACTGGTCTCACTCCAGCGGTCTTTGCTCCATATCTCTATGTGGTTCAGCACACCTGCCAGTACCACATCCTTATCCAATCCCGCGAATTCTCTCAAAACCGCCGGCAGTAAGATTCTTCCCTGCTTGTCCACCTCACAGCTGGCAGCCCCTGCAAAGAAGAAACGCGCGAATTTTCTCGCGTCTTTGGAGAATTGTGATACGCTTCGGAACTTCTCTTCGATGGTCTTCCATTCTTCAGAAGGATACACGAACAGACATCCATCCAGTCCCTTTGTCACCACAAATTCATCGCCCAAAAGCTCTCTGAATTTGGCGGGAACTATCAGTCTGCCTTTTGCATCAACGGTGTGATTGTATTCTCCCATGAACATACGTATCACCTTCTTCCGAAACAGGGTTCCTTTTTCTCAATTCGCTCCACTTTGAACCCTTTTCTACCACTTTCCTCCACTTATAATCCTATTTTAAACCCAAACCTGTAAAAAAGCAAGAAAAAAAACAGCTGTGAAGAAACTTTTTTCATTCACAGCTGTTTTTTCGTTTTTTAATTCTTTGACGGCCACCGCGTCATTTTCTCCGCTTTCATAATGTAGACCTCGATCAGCCTGTCCAGTTCCAGGCTCAGGCTGTAGCAGGCCTCCTGGTTATATCCGTTCTCTACGGCGTTGTCCAGCCTTCCGCGGACCGTCTCAATCTCTTTTCGCAATCCTTCCACACGTTCGTCTCCTTACATACTGCACATCCACCCGTAACAGTTCAGCACACGCCATTACTCTGCCCGAACCGTTAACCATATGTATTATATGTCGCAGCTCCCATTTTACGCAGAAAGCATTTGCCATTCATGGCAAATGCTCCCTGTCTCAAAAGCCACCTGTCTATTTTACGTTATCTGTGTGCAAATATCAAACAGATTTCGCCGTCCTTTTCCGCTATTTTTCGACCCTCATTTTCCTGCAAGAGCCATTCCCGACAAATATCTGCCGTTCTGTTCCCCAAAAAGACGGATAATTCCCTCCACCACCTGATGGCAAAGTGCCACGATCATGCGGCAGTCCCGCTCCACATTCGTCTTCCGGCTCATATAGGCTTCGTGCGCCCGCCGGATGAACTCACAGATAGCCTCCGGTGAACGAAACCTTCTGGCCTTCTCACTGTTTCTGGCGGCCTCCCCGCTTCGGATATACTCCTTAAGGCTCTGCTTCAGCCGCTTCTCATAGGTGCAGTGATCCCTCAATGTTCCGGTATAATTACGGTTGTGCGGAAAGGTAAAATAGTCCGCTACATAATGAATTACCTGCCCCAGATCCCGAAAATATACCCTCAGATTCTTAATATCCTCCCCACTGGAGAGGCGATGGATCTTTTCCGCCACCTGGTCGAAGGTCTCCTGCATCTCGTGTCTGGTCGTCAAAAAAGAAGGCTTGCAATCCGGAAGAATGCTTCCCAGATAAAACGCCTTTTTATGCTTTTGCAGACTCTGCTCATTCAAACTGTCTACGATGTATTTTGCAAGTGAAATATGTGATTTTTTACGCATGAAAAGCCTCCAATGAAAGATTACCGTGCAACAGGTTCATTGTACTGCTTGCGATATGGAATAACAAGTGGAAAAATTATGAAATTTTTATAATCAGTTACTATTCACAGACACAGATAAATCTGCCATCAGAATCGTCGAGCTTGCTCGTAAGAGGCTGATAGGCTGTGAATAGTAACGCGGAGATCTGTGAACAGCGACCGCCTACTCCTCCTCACATACGAAGCTGGAGCATTCCGTATCCTCACACTGGCAGGCATGGGAGCCTGCGATCCCGATGGCATTGGCAGCGCATTTGCAGGAATCATTAAAGGTGCATTGTACCGCTTCGCAGTCCACGTCAATTTCCCTGCAGGGACTTCCGGCGGAATTGCTGGCGCTCTCCCCGGTGCGTTCCCGGAAGCTGGCGCAGCAGGTAGCGGAAGGCTCCGTGGCATCTCTTCCTTCCACCATGATATCGCCTTTACAGCAATAGTGATCTTCGTTGTACATACAGGTTTGTGCTGAACATTTTAATTGGGTCATAATCATCACTCCTTTTCTTCTATTCAGAGTGTATTATGACCCAATCATTCTTTATTTATTCATTTTTTTCTGCTTCAACCTTCCGTATCTCTTTGGTACGGATTTCCTTACAAATGGCATCGATGAACTCAGCCAGCGGCTTAGCACCTTCATCTCCCTGGTAACGGCTCCGGACGGAAACCATGTTATCCTCTTCCTCCTTCTGGCCTACCACCAGCATATAGGGCACCTTCTGAATACGGCTCTCACGAATCTTGTAGCCGATCTTCTCGGAGCGAAGGTCTGCTGTGGCGAGAATGCCATTCTCCTTCAGTTCCGCCAGAATGCGGTTGGCATAATCGTTGTATTTATCGGAGATAGGCAGCACACGCACCTGCTCCGGGCAGAGCCAGGTGGGGAAGTTGCCTGCATACTTCTCAATGAGCCAGGCCAGCGTCCGCTCATAGCAGCCCATGCTGGTACGATGAATGATATAGGGGCGCTGCTTCTCGCCGTTCTGATCGATGTAGTACATATCGAACTGCTCCGCCAGCAGGGCATCCCACTGAACAGTGATCATGGTATCTTCCTTGCCATATACATTCTTGGCATTGATATCCACCTTGGGGCCGTAGAAGGCTGCCTCACCGACATCCTCCACAAAAGGAATGCCAAGCTCTGTCAGGATAGAACGGATATGTCCCTCCGTCTCCTCCCAAACCTCCGGCTCTCCGATATATTTATCCCGGTTGGCAGGATCCCATTTGGACAGATGATAAGTTACATCCTCCTCCAGACCCAGGGTACGCAGGCACTTCTGAGCCAGTGCGATACAGCCCTTGAATTCTTCCACCATCTGATCCGGTCTTACGATAAGGTGTCCCTCGGAGATGGTAAACTGACGCACTCTCGTCAATCCGTGCATCTCGCCGGAATCCTCGTTTCGGAACAACGTAGATGTCTCACCATAGCGCAGCGGCAGATCACGATAGGACTTCTGGCTGGCCTTATATACATAATATTGGAAGGGACAGGTCATGGGACGCAGTGCAAACACTTCCTTGTCCTTCTCCTCGTCTCCCAGTACAAACATTCCTTCCTTATAATGATCCCAGTGACCGGATATCTTATAGAGATCGCTCTTTGCCATCAGCGGAGTCTTCGTGCGCACATAGCCCCACTTCTCCTCCTCATCCTCGATCCAGCGCTGCATGGTCTGGATCATCTTGGTTCCCTTAGGCATCAGCAGAGGCAATCCCTGTCCGATGACGTCCACGGTGGTGAACAGCTCCATCTCCCGGCCCAGCTTGTTGTGGTCACGACGCTTAATGTCCTCTAAGTGCTCCAGGTATGCTTCCAGCTCTTCCTTCTTCGCAAAGGCTGTCCCGTAAATTCGCTGAAGCTGCGCCCGGTTGGAATCTCCTCTCCAGTATGCCATGGAGGATGAGATCAGCTTGTATGCCTTGATATTTCTGGTACTCATCAGGTGCGGGCCTGCGCAGAGATCCACAAATTCTCCCTGGCGGTAGAAGGATATCTCCGCATCCTGGGGAAGATCCTGGATCAACTCCACCTTGTAAGGCTCCTGCCGCTCTTCCATGAACTTGATGGCTTCTTCTCTCGGAAGCGTAAAGCGTTCCAGCCTCGCGCCTTCCTTGATAACCTTCTTCATCTCTTTCTCAATATTGTCCAGATCCTCTCTGGAAAAAGGCTCTGTATCGAAATCATAATAAAACCCGGTATCGATGGATGGGCCGATGGCAAGCTTTGCTTCCGGGCGCACCCGCTTCACCGCCTCTGCAAGCACGTGAGATGTGGTGTGACGCAGAGCCGCTAAGCCCTTCTCGTCATTGGCTGTCAGAATATTCAACGTGCAGTCCGCGTCAATGACGGTGCGCAGGTCAGCCACCTCGCCGTTCACTTCGCCTGCCGTGGCGGCCCGTGCCAGCCCCTCGCTGATATCAAGGGCAATGTCATAAATGGATTTTGCGTTCTCGTATTCCTTTACGGAACCATCTTTTAATGTGATCTTCATTGTCGTCTCTCCTTTTCTTTTCTGGTGGGTGTATAAAAAAGTCCCATGCACTACAATCGTGTAATGCATGGGACGAATAATCTCGCGGTTCCACCCTGCTTGCTCTGCCGTAGCCACGCCACGTACAAAGCCTCTCATTTGCCAGTCAGCTATGCAATGCACGGCTGCTGTGATGATAACGGAATCACCGGACCGGATTAGGGTCACTCGGAGGTAGTCTTCAAATGCTTCCCGAAAAACTGCTTTCAGCACCGATAGCGGGCAGTTCTCTCTGTTACGTTCCACATCCTACTCGTCTCGTCAACGTGTTCTCTGATGATTACTCATTGTAATACTATTTTTCGGAAATGTAAAGTGTTTTTTTGTTTCTATGCGAAACTTGCCATCTGCCACTAATTTAGCGGAAACTATAAAATTTCAGCTTGCCCCGCTCTCTGACTTTGTCCTTTTATACTATTTTTAAACATTTCATATATATAACTGGATCCCTCTAGATATAGCCCAGTTTCCGGATCTACCAGCTTCTTAAATGTCTCCGAAAGGTAAAACCTTTTCATAGCCTGCTCCATAGTCATTCCAGTATCTTCTACTAGATAGCGAATAACATCCTGCGTTGTATATTCAATCATTTCCTGTTGACTGTTTGTCATGAATGACACCTACTTTCTTTAAATATCTCAGCGCCTTTGACGTGTGAAACGTGTACTGATTGGTCAATCTGCCAAAATCAAACTCCCGTTTCATATACTCTGCATCAATGGTCCCCCGGCTGAACTGTCTAATAAGAAGTCCGACCGTATCATTTGCCACCGGTCCAACAACTACATCGTATTTGCCATCAAGATTACACTCCATACTTGCCTCATCACAAAACTCTCTATCACGATTGTTACGAATGAAAATTGCCCATTCAACAGACGGCTTGTCATCAAATACCCGACAACGAAGCTCAGCCTTTGTCACCAAGTCATCCGGTACTTCAAAGATTGTCACGATGGGGACTCCATCATTAATCCTCGCTCTGCGTTCCGCCATTCGCCAAGCCTGCTCCAGTAAAACTGTGGTATAAAAACCCCGCCCAAAATCCTTATACGGCATACACTTCGTCAAGTCCACCGTATCAATCTCAATATCGGAACCATGATATAACTTCATGATATAGTCCCTCCGTTTCTTCTGCACATAACAGTTAAGTCTCCCAGCACATCATCAAAGGAAAGTGTGTGTTCCACATCATAAAATTCCTTTAAAAATGCAATACCATTGTGATTGCTAAGATATTCATACGCATCTGCCTGGGACAAACGATAACGATTTGCAAACTCACTGATACACACCACAATATATTCAAGAATGTTTCTGTCCTCTCTTGTCATTGCCTCTCCTTCTTCCTCATTTTAACTTATACTTACAACCATCTTACCATAACTGTGTCATTTTTTCAATCTGGTGTACCCATATTTTCTACAAAACAAAAGCAAAACAAAAGCATCTGCCCCCAGACGTTCTCACTCTGCCAGGCAAATGCTTCTGTTTTATTTCTTACGATTCAACGTAAGTAATTTTTGTCCTTCCTGACGCTACGCGCCTTCCTTAAGGATCCGGTAAATCAGTTCCATATCAACGCTCTGCCGCACACCGTCCGCCAGGATCTCGTACTGCGTTTCCTTATAGGCTTTTCTGTCGATGGCCATTCCGCCATACACGAGGCCTTTTGCCTGATACAGCGCCCGTACCATCCGCCCGGAAACCTCCTTGGAATCGAAGATGCCATGGACATAGCTTCCATAGACATTGCCGTGATATGCGCCATCCATCCGGCCATTCTCAAGTACCGCAAAGGCTTCTTCCTGTGTCTGTGTCCTCCCCATATGGATCTCGTACCCTTCAAATGCCGCACCGGAAAGGCCGGCAAAAAAACCATTCACAGAACGTATCTTCCCCTTGATTCTGGTTCGCGTCTTCTCTTTGTAAAACACGGTCTCCATATCCAGAAGCCCCATACCCCGGAATTCCCCGCCTGCTTCTACGTGCTCTGGATCGGAAATCTTCTGTCCAAGCATCTGATAGCCTCCGCATATGCCAAATATGGGGGTTCCTGCTGAGACACATTTCTTCACTGCTGCCTCTAAGCCGCTCTCCCGAAGCCACTTCAGATCGGAAATCGTATTTTTGGTTCCGGGCAGCAGGATCAGATCCGGATTCTTCAGTTGCTCCACCTTGGAGACGTAGCGAACCGTCACGCCATCGTATTGGGAAAACACATCAAAGTCTGTAAAATTCGAGATTTTCCGGAACCGGATGACAGCGATATCAATGATTCCACCCGAATGTTCCTCAAGCTTTCCCGATAGGCTGTCCTCCTCGTCGATATCGCAGCGGATACAAGGCACCACACCGGCCACCGGCTTCCCACCCCGCTCCTCCAAGATCCGCACGCCATCCGCAAACAGCGACAAGTCTCCCCGGAACTTATTAACCAGTAGCCCCTTCACCAGTGCAAGCTCGTCCTTCTCCAATAAGGAAAGTGTTCCGAGAAGCTGTGCAAATATCCCGCCCCGGTCGATGTCCCCCACCAGAAGCACCGGGGCCTTAACCAGCTTCGCCATTCCCATATTCACGAAGTCATCTTTTTTCAGATTCAGCTCCACCGGGCTCCCCGCGCCCTCGATAACAATGATGTCATATTGGCGTTCAAGGGTACGATAAGCTTCCATAACATAAGGAAGCAACGCTGCCTTATGCTGATAGTAATCTGCTGCCGCCATATCACGAAACACTTCCCCGTTCACGATCACCTGGGACCCCATGTCAGTTGTTGGTTTTAAAAGTATGGGATTCATACAAACAGAAGGCTCCACCCCGGCCGCCTCCGCCTGCATAGCCTGTGCCCGCCCGATTTCAAGGCCTTCTCTCGTAATATAAGAGTTCAAGGCCATATTCTGGGACTTAAAAGGTGCGCACCGATATCCATCCTGCCTGAATATCCGAAGCAGTGCTGCCGTAAGAAAGCTTTTCCCTGCATTCGACATGGTTCCCTGGATCATAATTGCTTTTGCCATTTATAAAACCCTCTCTATCGCCCGGATTAAAATCTCATTCTCGTCGTGACTGCGCACTGCGATCCGAAAAAATCCATATTCCAATCCTTCATAATTCTCACAGCTTCGGATGGCAATCCCTTCCTTCAGCAGCAGTCGGTCAAGTGGTCTGTCGCATCGAAATAACAGGAAATTCGCCTCCGATGGATACACCTTCATTCCCAGCCCGGTCAAAGCTTTGAAAAGATACTCCCGTTCCTTGGGTATAAGCTTTAACGTCGCCTCCACATACTCCGTCTCCTTCAGTGCCGCCATTCCGGCCACCTGGGCGGGTACGGACACCGCCCAACACTGTCCACAGCTTCGGATACGCCCGGCCAGCGCTTCATCCCCGCAGAGCATATAACCCAGTCTAAGCCCCGGCATGGCATAAAACTTCGTGAATGCCTTGAGGATAATAACATTCTCTACGAATCTTCCTTTCTCTGTGACGCTGCTTCTCTTCTCCACGAAATCCCAGAAGCACGCATCCACCACCAACACACAGCCGCTCTTACGGCAGCGCGCTGCGATTCGGCTCATCAGCTCCCCGGGAATCGTCCGACCGGTGGGATTATTGGGATTACAGAGGAATATCATATCGTTGCCGTCGATCTTATCAAGAAAGTCCTCCCGCAATGCAAACCCTTCCTCCTCCCGGAGCATATGAAAGCCCACATCGCAGCCCACACTCCGAAGCGCCCGCTCATATTCCGAAAAGGTTGGTGCCAGTAAGAGCGCTTTTTGCGGTTTTAAGGTCCAGACGATCCGATAGATCAGATCTGCCGCGCCATTGCCGCAAACCACCTGTCCTGCCCGCATACCTTCCTGCTCTGCAATGGCCGCCCGAAGCCCTGTGGCCTCCACATCCGGGTAATGGACGCAGTCATCCACGTGGCTTAACAGTGCCTTACGCACACCCCCCGGCAATCCCAGAGGATTGATATTCGCAGAAAAATCATATGCTACCTGACGCGAATAGATATCGCCGCCATGTTCATATCGTTCCATATTCACACTCCATACACGACTATTTCAAAAATATATTCAAAATAACACGCTATCCGCAGCTATTCCAAAAGCATATTCAAAGCAATATCCCATATACGATCACCCGGAAAGCTGCTGCTATCACCAGCATAAGCACCGTTGTGCAGTACATGAGACGGTTTGCGCGTCGGATATCATTTGGTTCAATGGGGCGTATATCATCGCCGATCGTCTTCTTTTTACAGAGCTGTCCAAAATAGTAAGCATCCCCTGCAAGCATAACATCAAGGGCTCCCGCGCATACTGCCTCCGTCTGGGCCGAATTGGGGCTCGCGTGATTGAAACGGTCTCGCCGCCAGATCTTGTAGGCATTCCTGCCATCATAGTGCAGCAGCCATGCAGAAAGGAGCATTAGCAACGCAGTAAGTCTGGAAGGAATGAAATTCAACACGTCGTCCAGCTTCGCAGCGAACCTGCCAAAATCCAGATACTTTGCATTCTTATATCCGATCATGGAATCCATGGTATTGGCTGCCTTATAGAAGAAACCACCGCCGGCCCCAAAGAGCATAATATAAAACATCGGGGCCGTCACACCATCCGAGGTGTTCTCTGCAACCGTCTCCACTGCCGCCTTCACGATTCCCTGCATATCAAGCGGCGCTGTATCGCGCCCAACGATCATGGAAACTGCGCGCCGGGCTTCTTCCACGTCCCCCGCCACAGCAGCCCGGTATACCTTGCCGCTCTCCTTGGCGAGACACCTGGCCGCCAGCAGATAATAGCAGAAAACAGACTCCACCGCCACGCCAAGCCACACGCAGATCCGATAACAGAGAAATAATACCAAAGACGGAATTGCCGTTGACAAAACAAGAATCACCGCCGCCAATAGGATTCCTGCCACTCTCTCCCGCCCCGGAAGCCTTTTTCTTAAAACCCGTTCCAGGCCTGCAATCCCCCGGCCAATCAGCCGTATCGGATGAGGCAGCCAGTACGGATCCCCCAGAAGCAGATCCAGCAAAAAGCCCGCAAGCAGCGGCAATACTGCTATCCATATCTTCATCTTCCTACAGCTCCTTCGTAATTAAAATCGCTTTTCCATCAAAATCAGCCGCGTACCCACATCCGTTTTCAACATGAAAATCATAATAATTCTTCTTCGGCAGTGCATACTTCTCCAGCACTGCCATGATAGTCCCTCCGTGAACCACGAAGGCCAGGCTGTCCGCAGAGGCATATGCATGCACGATAGCCACAAAGGCATCGATACAACGCTGCTTGAAATCCTCCGGGCGCTCCCCACCCGGAAAAGGAAGCGTTCCTCCGCTGTCGATCCACCTCTGATAATCCGGATCCCCACTTAATTCCAGGTAGTTCTTTCCCTCGAAATCTCCGAAATCGCATTCCCGCAGGTCATGGCATATCACCGATTTCTGTCCGGGATAAAGTAATTCCGCCGTTTCCAGACAGCGCCGCATCGGGCTTACAATCACATAATCAGCAGCCGAAACGTGTTTCGTTTTTAAAAACGCCCGCCCTTCCTCACAGAGCGGCTCGTCTGTTACTCCGATATATCGTTTCTCAAAGTTTCCCGCCGTCTTGCCATGGCGAATAAAAAACAACTTCATTTTCCACTCCTATTTTATTCTCATACAAAGCCCGCAAACGATGCGCTCCACACTCTCCGCCCGCGCCGCCAGAAGACAAGAGGTTCTACCGACCTGTTCCCGCCAGATGCGGTCAGACTTCTCCAACGGAATGATCCCGTTTCCAACCTCGTCCATAATCACGATCAATCCGGGATTATTGTCTACAAGCTTTCCTGCAATCTCAACGGGATCTTTGCCATCCGCCAAAAGCCGTTTGATTAAAATATGGAAATTGGTGATACATTTGAATCCTTCGTCACACTTTTCCATTTTAGCACGCGCAATTTCCCCAGTTCCTCCGATTGACGTATCCTCTATAGGAAAAATTTTTACAAGTTCCATGAAAGCCCCATCCAGGATCTCGTCCTCATGAATGCCATATGTTCCCATAACATACGCTCGTTTTCCCTGACTGGCTCCGCCTATGATCAATCTCATACCATTCCTCCAATTCTCCGACACAGACCGCAATCGTTCTCACTTCATATCAGTCAAACCACACCCACGATCAGCTCCGCCAGCACCGCACAGACCAGGACTGCCAGTTCACAGATCTGCAAAAAATATCCCGCCAGATCTCCCGTGATGCCACCGAATCTCCTGTATGCAAATACCCGATAATAGACAAATGACAATATTCCGCCCAAAACTCCAAACCCTCCGCTCACCGGAGACAGATCTATCATCACCACCGCCGTCGCGATCAGGAATATAAGCTCCACCGCCACCGTCACCCTCTTGTGCGCAGGCTTGCGAAAATTCATGAGCGCTCCCTGATCCTTCGCGCTTCGAAATGTCACAGCGGCAAGCCCGCTGTAGGCTCTGGACTGTACAAAGGAAAGGGCGCAGACTGCAGCCAGCGTCAGGCTCTCCACCTGCGAGAAAAATCCTGCCTGCAGCAGCAGATACACTGCCAGATGAATCGCCGCAAAGGCCCCGATATGGGAATCGCTCATTACTGCAAGCATCCGCTCCCTGGTACCGCCGCAAGCCTTGGCATCGTTGACATCACAGAATCCATCCAGATGGATTCCACCGGTGACCGCCACCGGAATAACGGTAGACACCGCCGCAAACAAAAACGGCCCGACACCCAGCCGGGCGCAAGCCAGATACCACAGCAGAATCAATCCGCCAATCACCGCCCCGATCAATGGGAAAAAGCAAAGGGCATAACGCCTGTTTTCCTCCTTCCACTTCACCTGAGGCATCGGGATCCTGGAGTACATAAGAAATGCTGAGCAAAAAGATCTTATTACAGACATGATGGTCTCTCCCCCTTCCATATGACAGGAATGCCGCAGACCGCCTCGATCATGCAGTCGGCGCGTTGGGCCAGCCGCCGGTTCAGCTCTCCCATCTGTTTGATATAATCCATGGTTTCCCTTGGATATTCCATACCGTCCTCTCCCACCTGGTTGGTAACGATTACAAGAATCTCCGCCTGCTTTTGCAGACAATCCACGCCATATAGGATCTTTCTTACAGGATCCCCCATGATATCTTCCGCCGGATCGCGCATGTTGTCCATGCTCTTTTCCTCAGGATTTCTCACACTATATTCTTTCGTATTTTCAGAAAACATCTCGTTGGCGCAGAGATTGCAGGCACATTCCAGAAGAACCGCGCAGTTCTTCGGAAGAAGAATTTCATGAATATCAGTATATTTTTCAATGGTCTCAAAGCCCTTGCCGCTGCGGATCGCCCGATGCCGCATGATAGCGGCCTGTGCCTCCTCGCCGAAGGGTTCCATTGTTGCAATATAAAACCGCGGCTTTCGATAGTCCGTGATAATGGCCTCCGCCATGTGGGACTTTCCATTCTTACTTCCGCCGGTAATCAACACGAACATGTCAGCTCCTCGTATGCCTCAATGGGCAATGCATCAAAACGGTGAACGGAATCATACACGGCCAGTGCACCATCCAGAAGCGGCAGGAGCATGATTCCTCCACCGCCTTCGCCAAGACACATCTCCGCCGTAATCAAAGGTTTTAAGTTCATAGATTCCAGAATCTTTATTCCTGCCGGCTCCTTAGAAACATGGGAGCACAGCATGTATTCTCTGGCAAGAGGATTCAGTGCACAGGCCAACGCCGCCGATACCGCTGAGATGAAGCCATCCATCACGATAGGCATGCGATAAATTCCGCCGCCCAGGAAAAGTCCGGTCATTCCCGCAATATCATATCCGCCAAGTCCTGCCAGGAGTTCCAGGGGCTTTTCCCGGCTGGGACAGTTTTTGTCGATTGCCCGCCGGATCGCGGAGATCTTCCGCTCCAATCCTGCCTGATCAAGCCCCGCACCGCGCCCGGTGACTTTCTCCACCGGAAGTCCCAGAAGAACGGAAGCAATGGCAGACGAGGTGGTGGTATTTCCGATTCCCATCTCGCCTGTCACAAGAATCTGATATCCCTTTGCCTTACAGTCGCGAACCATATCGATTCCAACAGCAATGGCCTTCTTCGCCTGTTCCACAGTCATGGCCGGGCCAGCTGCAATATTTTCCGTCCCATAGGCAATCTTCTGTCTGACCAGATTAGGGCTTTCCACATCCGTAGCCATGCCGATATCCACCGGAATCACATCTGCATGATAGCAGCTTGCCAGCATATTAATGTTCGACGTTCCTTCCGCCATGGTTTTCGCAACAACCGCAGTAACGCTGCTGTCTGACTGTGTCACGCCCTCGCAGACAACACCGTTATCCGCGCACATATCCACCACACAGCGCCGATCCAGCCGGACATTCTCGTTTCCGGTGATACCGGCGATCTTAATTACGGCATCCTCCAGAAGCCCTAAGCTGTGCAGCGGCTTGGCAATTCCATTCCACCTGGCCTGGGCACGTCTCATGCTCTCTTCATTCAGTGGCAATATCTGTTCTGTCCTGTGCATATCTACCTCGATATATTCTGCTGCAAAAAGTAACCGTTCAGTCCATGCCCGTCTTCGTTCTGGCTGAACGGTTACCGCAGATGTTTACTTTCTGCCGCAGCACTTCTTATATTTCTTCCCGCTTCCGCATGGACACGGATCGTTGGGATAGATCTTCGCCTCTTTCACCACGGTACCGGACTTCTTCTGTTCCAGATACAAGGCCTTTCTGGTCTCCGCATCGAAGATTTTCTCCCACTGCGGCAGTTCATAGAGCCAGTCTGCCTTGGCGTCCACCATATTCCGATACAGCTTCTCCTTGTCAAAGGCAAGACTTACCTGTGTATCCGCCTCCATCTCCTCCACCGGATTGGGCTCCACAAGGCTATCGTTGATCCCGTCCAGGAAGCCTGTCATACTCATAAGATCCAGCCCGTACTTCTCGGCCAGTTCCGCTACGGTTCCCGTTACTGTCTCGTCCGGATTCTCCAGAAGCTTCTCATATACGCTCTTTTCCAACAGAAAATAGTTGTCCCAGAACTTCTTTAGCTGTCCCTTGTCAGCCTGCTGATCGTATGCAATTTGCTGCCATTGTTCCAATAATGCCATTTTATATACCGTCCTTTCTATGCCTTTGCTTCTTTTCTCACATGCAAAGATAAATCCCATACAGTATATCGCATCCGGTGTGATTTTTCAACACGTTTTGTCCTCTTCTACCGCAGTCTTTTTCTCCGAAGCAGCAATACCAGCATACTAAGAGAGGCGGCAGCCAGCACTACATAAAGGATCATCCAGTTTCCGGCTGTATCTCCGGTTTTCGGCTCTGTACCCTGTTCCCCTGAGGACGAATTCTGCCCCTGATTCTGCTTCTGCTCCTCCTGGGTGAGCTCTTCATCTGTCTTCACTTTATCGAGAGCTGCCTTCCCCTCCTTAACCAGAGCATCTACCGCTTCCGGGGAATCCGCAGCGAGAAGCTTTGCTTCGTAAGCAGCAAGGATCTCCTTGATCTCCTTCTGCTGGTCGGCCCGGTACTTTGCCATATTCAGGTACGCATTCAGTTCTGTCACTGCCTGCTTCTTGGCTGACGCAAGCTCTTCCGCCGAAAGCTCCGCATCCGTCTTCACCTCATCCAGCGCACTCTTGGCTGCTGCCAGTGCCGCCGCCTGCTCTTCCTTCGAAGCCGCTGCCTTGATGGCCGCAATACCGGTGTTCAGCTTCTCCAGAAGCTCTGCCTGCTGTTCTTCCCTGTAATTGGCGCCTGGATTCTTCTGATTATAATATGCTTTTAACCCCTGGATAAGCGCATCCGTCTCTGCATTCTTATGGATCAACGCAAGAACATCCGTCTCTGCCTGACTTCCGGTAAAGTCTGCCTCCTTAGCCTGGGTAATGATATAATACCGCTCTGCCGAGGTTATACCGTCCTCCGCAGTGGTCTGCACCTTCACAACGATCTGTGCTTCTTTCCAATACAGATTCCAGCGCAGATAACCCGCACCGGTTCCCGTTCCGTTTGCAGTATTTCCAACAAGCCCTGTCTCGCTGTCCACCTTGCTTTTTCCATCCAATGGATTCAGTGCATAAACCGCCTGACTGGCCCCTTCATCCGCCAGCTTGATCCACAAACGCATAAAGGTAGAATTCTGTCCATAGCAAATATAGACATTGTCCTCAAGCTGCTTTACTTCCTTGGGGCTACTCAGACTATTTGATTGATTCACCATAGCATTTGCAATCTCTGCATTCTGCGAAGCCTCACGGATAACAACCCGGTAGCTTCTGATATCGTCGCCTTTCTCCACCTCGATATTGGCTGTGACGCTTCCATCGCCCTGTTTTGCCCTCGCTGTAGCACCGGAATCTTTCAGGGAAATAACGGCTGTTCCGGTCTGATCCACCAGCGGGATTTCCTTTCCATTGACCCTCAGGGTGCTTCCCTCATTGACTGTCAGAGTAAGCTGCGCATTCTGGGTTCCCGGCGCTACCACCATCTCATAATCGGAAATTCCGTTATTCAGTTCGTTGTCAAAGCTTCCGCTTCCACTCATCTTAGTCAACCATGTACTGGCCTTTCCAATGGCGATGAGATATCCAAGGTCATTGGTGAGATAGATTGTTCCGTCCGGTCCCCAGATCGGCATAGAAGCGTTATACTGCTGCCACTGCGTAGTCAAGGAAGAGAAATCCACCAGTTCTCCATCCGTCTGCCCGGGAGCATCCTTCATCAGCACAACACTTCCCGGATTCTTGTAATAGCTGGTAAATACATACACACAGTTATTAGCCGTATCCGCCACCAGACGCAGATCCCGAAGGGTTGAAAAGCTATGCTTCACCCGGTAGATGAGGCTCAGATCCGTCGTATCAAACACCGCCAGACAGGTGGCATCCCCTACATACAGACGGTTCTTGTAGATAACCGGCGTAGCTGTACAGGTACTGCCAAATCCGTCAGTGCCTTCCTTTTCACCTACAATCTGACTCTTTCCACTGCCAAAGCTTCCATTCGTGGCATCATATTCCACCTGATAGAGTCTGCCATTGGTGTCTGTAAAATAAATGCATTTTCCGTCATAAGCTACTGAACTGCGGATACTGCGTGTGAAATCCGGACTGATGTCGTAACGATCTACAATCTCACCATTGGAGCGGTTGGTGGAATATACGCGTCCGCCCTCACCACCGTAGACCAGATAGTCCCCAATGATTGCTGCGCCGGCCCAGTAATACCCAGTGTAATTTTTTTTGCTTCCGCAGTATACAAGCTCCGCCTCCTGCTTCCAGATGATCTTTCCGTCCGATGCGCTGACTGCAAAGTAACAGCCCGTCTTGCCGCCCGGTGCCACGGTTCCGCCAAAGATAATACCGTCCGCATAATTCAGCGGCGTCAGTCCCTGGCTTCCGGATTCCATGGATTCTGTCACCCACAGAGAATTCAAGTCTGCATCAAAGGCTTCTACCGTAAGTCCCTCCTGCACAACGATCATGTCTCCCGCTGTCTGCAGGAAGTAACTGTACCCATTCCCGCCGGCCATTTTCTTTTCTTTGATGATTTCTCCGGTAGCCGGATCAATTTTCTTGATCGTATATTCCTTGGAACTTGTTCCGCCTAATGCTCCTACAATATAGATAAAACCATTCAAAAATACCGGATTTGTCACCTCGTGTATATAGCTGGTTCCGATATGCGTTGCCCACTTGGTGTAGACATCCTCCCCAAGACTGGTGGGAAGACCGTTCGCCACAGCCGGATCCTCCGTTATCGCCATGTTGTACGTCTCCGTCCAGGTAAATCCTTTGTTGTTCTCCGTCGTACCGGTGCCGGATGCGTGCAGCGTCTGCGGACACAGCCCCAGCAGCAGGGTCACGGCAAGCATCAATGATGCCAGTTTCTTTTCCCATGCTTTTCTTTTCAATGTCTTCATTTTCCTTTCTCTCTCCTTCTTTTTCCCGTAGCTCATAAGTTTTTGTATGCCCGCCACGAAATATTTATATATATCAAAATACGTTATCGATAGATACCGTATTTAATTTTCACCCGCTCTACCCTGCGGATCATCCGCTTTCCAAACAGGAACATGAACAATGCTGCCGTGGCTGCATGAGCCGCGTCATAGGATGCCCCTGAGATATACAGTGCCTTCAAGGTATTAAGGCTCACCGGCGCTCCACCGGGGATCGCCGCTGTAGTTACCATGGCGCAGATATTCATGATTCCTCCATATATGATAAATATGGTAAAGAACGTAAACACCGTCAGTGTAACCGAGTCCACCGGCAGACGCCTGCGCTGCACTGCCACTCCCAGCAGCAGTCCCAAAGCGCCAAAGACATACAGCCGCCACCCAAAGAAGGTTGTATCCTCGCCCGGAATCAACAGATACGATATATAGGCGGCCAGCAATGCGAATAGAATGCACAGCACCGGCTCTAATATTACCTTGAAATCCCCGGATTTTTGCTTTTCTACAGGTTGCTGCCTATGCATGGCATTCTCAATGGACACCTTGTTGAAGCACAGCCCGGCCAGAAATCCCAAAAGTCCCCAGCAAAACATCTGCCAGGGCGTCCAGGCCCCATGTCCCTGGTAAAAATTCAGGACAAATCTGGCAAGCGCGCCCACCAGAAAGCCCGCCTCCGGCCCCAGGGAAATCCCGGCAATGATCACCATGGCACTCCCGGCCTTGATGGGAATGGTCATGTAAAACACCATGCTGATGCACACGGTAAGTGCCGCCATCGCCGCGATCAGCACGATCTCCCTGGCCTTGGGCTTACGCCGCTCGAACACCATAAAGAAAGGGATCATGGTATAGATCAATATGATTGCCCCCAGCAGCAGGTACCGGCTGTTGCCAAACAGTCGGGCAGCCAGAGCAAGCGTAAGTGGTATACATACAAAGATCAGAAGCGCCGCCACTCTGGTTCTGCGCTGGTGTGCTGCCTCGTATTGGTTTAAGTCAAAACCTCTGCGCAATGCTCTGCCACCTCCTTTACGGTAACTGCCTTCGGAAACCACTGTCTTGCAACACGATTTGCCACCGTAGTATAGAAGCTGTTTCCAGAGAAAAACTGTACCGGCGTATCCAGCGCTACGATCTCTCCATGGAAGAACAGGCCGCAGCGGTCTGCATATTCTGCACAAAATTCGATATCGTGGGATACCATTAATATCGTTACGCCTGATTTTTTCAAATCCCACAGCAATTCCGCCAGCTTCCGCTTAAAGAAAGGATCCAGTCCCTTCGTGGGTTCATCCATCAGGAGGATCTTCGGCTCCTGCAGCAGCACCTTTCCCAATGCCAGACGCTGCTGTTCACCGCCGCTCAGATCATAGGGATGCGTCTCCCGCAGCTCCACAAGCTCCATCTGTATCAGCATGCTCTCCACACGCCGGATCCGCTCCTGATCGGAGAGCCGGAAGGAATACAAGGCCTCCAGCAGCTCCTCCTCCACGGTAATCTCCGTGAACATAGCCTGCGGATTCTGGGGAAGCATGGACAGGCAGTGGTCGAATAACACTCCCTCGTTCTTCTTTTCCACCCGGATCCCGTCTGCCATGGCATAGCCGCGGTAGGGCTTTATAAGTCCGCACAGCGCCTTCAATGTCGTGCTTTTTCCAACACCATTGCCACCTAAGAGACAGAGCCATTCTCCCCATTCCACCTTAAGGTTTACCCCTCTTAAGATATCACTCCCGGTGCGTTGATAACGAAACCATAAATCTTCGATATAAATGGCATATTCCTCCGGCTTTCGCTTTTTATGTGATCTTTCCGGGGCGTGTTTGATTGGCTCCGGCTCGCTTGCGGCTGCCTGGATGTCGCCTGTACTTGAATCCTCTGTGCGAATCGGCTGCTTAAAACATTCCCATTTTCCTGCCGTTTTGGACGCCTCTACCAGCCGGGGTGAAAGAAGCCGCGTCAGCCACAGTCTCCCCTCCCGCACAGACAGCGGACAATCGCTCATCTGCTCCGGTGGCGGACAATCTCCCTTCTGCGCCAGCAGAGAATAGAGCTTTGTCACAGAAGGCAGGCCATGGAACATATCGTTTTTGTTCTCCCCCAATGCCAGGAATGTTGCCACCTTTCTCGGCGTATCATGGATCAGAATCCGCCCCTCTTCCATAACCACAACGCGATCCACCATGGGAAAAATTTCCTCCAGCCGATGTTCGGAGATCAAAATGGTAGTTCCCAGTTCCCGGTTGATCTTCTCCAACGTATGTAGAAAATCTGAAGCCGCAATAGGATCCAACTGTGCGGTGGGTTCGTCCAGGATCAGGAGCTTTGGCTGTAATACCATGATGGAAGCCAGATTCAGCAGCTGCTTCTGACCACCGGACAGCTCCCGGATATCCTTTTCAAACCAGGTCTGCATTCCGAAGAAGCTGGCCATCTCCGCCACCTTTCGCTTCATTGTTCCATTGTCATAGCCCAGGCTCTCAAGACCGAAGGCCAGCTCATGCCACACCTTATCTGTCACGATCTGATTATCTGGATTCTGTTGTACAAATCCGATGTCGCTGGCACTCTCCCGATCCTCAAGCTCATCTACCTTCGTTCCAAAGCAAAGCACCTGTCCCTCCATGTATCCGTAGGGGATCAGATTCTTTTTCAACTGACGAAGCAGAGTGCTTTTTCCACAGCCGGACTTCCCGCATATTACGGTAAATTCGGATGGATGGATCACAAGATCTATATTCTTAAGTGCCTCCCGCTCACATCCCGCGTAGGAGAAGCTCACATCTCTAAATTCAACTGCTTCCACTTTCTCTCTCCTTTGATATCAATCACTGTCGGCATCACCAGAAGTGCCAGATAGCCAAGCAGCGTTATCACAAAACCTATGTCCGCCGGTTTTATCCAGATTCCCGGATAATAATAAATGGATGTTTTCCCAAGTACGCACCCGGTCACTGCAATTCCTCCAAGCAGCAGAATTGTCAAAAGCGCTGCGCCATCTCTCCGCGAAAAACGGTACAGATGAAAGCTGGTCCGGCCTCGTAAGCCATATCCCCTGGCTTCCATAGAGTCCGAGGTCTCAATGGAGGCCTCCAATGACCAGGAAATGAGGATCGATACCTCTTTAAAAAATTGACGTATCCGCCGATACCAGGGGCCTCCACCTCTTCCCATACAGCGCTGCCCATTGTGGATCTCCACGAACCTGGCCTGAAACAACGGAATAAACCGGAATATCATGGACAATGTTAGCGCCAGCACCGGAACCACCCTTCCGAACAGATAAATGAACTTATCTGCACTCATGATCACCTGGAAGCAGCCGAACCAGATGACAACGCCGCTAAGCAGCAGGGCGGAAGCTGCCCCGAAGGCCAACGCCTCCAGCGTTACCCGATTCCCATCTAAATAAAACAGTACCGTTACACCATTGTGGGTGAACACACCATTGATAACCGTCATCACCAGCAGCACTGACAGAACAAGAAAAAGATTCGTCACCCATGCCTTTCGCCCTCTTAATAAGGCCGAATACAGGAACCCGGCTGCCAGGACCATTCCCAAAAACACCGGGTGTGTAGAAAACATGGCAACCCCTATGACAATGGAAAAGTAACAGAGATTCACCAGCGGATGATACGAATAAAATTCGGCCTGTTCCCGCAATCCTTCCTGAAACATAATTATTCCTCCGATCTTATCGGGCAAACTGTCACACATCGAATGACACCTTTCTGAGATGCCAAGCTTTATTCCATCCATGTCCCGGGTACATCGCCCTCGGCACATGTGTAGGACCAGACGATCTCATCCCCTTCCTCCAGGAAATACCTGGAGCACCCGTAATTGGGAAAGATATCGTTGACCCGGTACAGCCATCCACTGTAGGTACCTCCATGGAACTCATACAGATAGTTGATTCCTTTTATATAATAGCCACTGTACAGCGGCGTATAGGTAGCCTCCATCTGAATATTTTTGTTCCGGCACACATTAGAAAGAACCTCGTATACGCTTGTTCCCGCCTTACACTGATATGCGGTTCTTTTAAGTATCACTCCGTCTGACGGCACATATCTTGCCAGATTTTCATCCACCAGGTTGGAGAGGCCATCCCCGGTCAGCGTAAAGCAATCAATAGAAATGTATACGGTGATCAGCTCGTCTTTGGTACTGCCTCCGCTTCCGGCGTTCCCGCTTCCTGTGCTTCCACTTCCCGTTCCGCTTCCGCCACTTCCGCTTCCGTTTCCGCTTCCACCACTTCCTGTGCTTCCACTTCCGGTGTTCTCGCCTCCTTCTCCCGGCGTCCGGTTCTTATCTCCGCTCTGATTGCCATCCGGCTGCTGCGCATCTCCACCGGAACCGACTCCTGTACCTGTATGTCCTGCATTATCATTTAACGCAACATCTTCGCCCTGTTCATTCTTCCCGTGATTCTTGATATAGGCTACCTTATCCTGATTCTCCTTTACATTCTGTGCAGAAAGGAGGTCATATTCCTGCTCTTTCTCTTTAATATTCTTCGCGAAGCTTGACAACTGATCCTTGTCTGCGTATACTTCCAGCTTCTGTGCCAGCACAAGATAACTTCCCCCATGCTTTAATGCGAACGTCACCTTTTCACCTTCAACAGTTCCATCCGCCACATAGGACAGCAGGTTAGTCTGCGGATCCAGTTCATAGATATAGGCTGTCTCTGTCTTTGGATAATAGCTGGCGCTCACAGTCGCCTCTCCCGGAAAATCACCATCATGGTAGAAGGCCAGCATGGAGCCTTCCATGGAGAATTCTTCCATATAAGCCAGCATTCTGCACTGGAAAGGGCCATCCTCCCGCACGCAGAGATTCCAGGGAGCTGCCTCTTTCACCGCATCTCCGCTTATATACCATTCGAGGCTCCGGTATACGGATAATTCAATCTCGTATTCCTTTGTATCCCCGGTCTGCGCCAGAGATGTAACCTCAGCTTCTCCAAGAATATCCTGGTTCTTACTGTCCTTGAAGATATCCATGCACTGCCCCAGGGTCTCATAGGAAGCCTTCAGTTGCTCATAGTAGCTTTCCTCATCTTCGGCAGTCTGTCTCGCTGTGTCGATCTGTCCTTTAAAAATCCGGGCTGTATAGGCGGCATACTTTCCCTCTTCGTTTCCAATATCCGCTTTCTCAAGCATCTTCTCCGCCTTCGTGATCCGCTTCTCCAAGCTCACCCGGTAATCGGCCGGCTCCACATTAAGACGGCTGATGCTAAAGCCGATTCCCGCAAGAACGATCAGTACAATGGCTATCAGGCGTATTCTTTTATTTCTCAGCTTTTTTTCCAAATTATTACCTCCATATACTTAGCCACGTTGTCTGCGAATCAGCAGACCACAGATTGCTCCGCAATCCGTGGTTCGCGTTGCTCGTCAGATGTGCTGACAGCTTTCGAAAAGCAAGCTTTTCTCTCTCTGTCTGCGCATCTTCCTCTGCTGATTCGCGCAAAAAATCCCCGGATATTTCCGGGGATTTGAGTACACAAAAAAATCTAAAATATTACCCCTGAAATATTTCGAAACAACTCAATACGAGGGGAAATATCCTGGCTCAGAAATGGCATGTTATGACTGTCCTTCCCATATACACTTCATACAGTGAACAATCTGCCTTTGCAATGACTGTAGTCATTGATTTCTTACAGTAGCAAGGGTGCTGTTACGGATTCTAACCGTATTCCTTCCCGCCCGCTTGATTTCTTTATGAACTTGTTCTGTTATAAGTATATCCAATTTCCAGAAAAATACAACTACTTTTTCTAGAATTTTTTTCTCGCCTTTTAAAGCCATTACTTCATAGGCATTTGTTAAATGCCTGAAAAAATGCCAAAAAATTTTATGATTGAATATTCCTCTAAAACATGCTAAAATTTCTTTAAGCAAAGATTTCTGAAATTTTGGATTCCCCAGGCTGGTTCCCCTGTACCAGTCATCTATTAATTTGAAAACTGGGCGAAGAAGGGAGATGAGGACATGGCATTTCAATATAATATTGTTAGAATGTTTGAGAAT
>CAVGED010000056.1:0-29519 GCA_963628035.1 Paludibacteraceae bacterium | reverse complement strand
GTGATGGTGGCTCTGAATCCCCGTGCAGATGGTTCTATGTCACCGAAATATACAATCCATTTTCCATCCAAAAATACATTCTTAGGCAAGGTATATCTCAACTCATTATTAATATATGTTCCAAGCAGAAGACTGTATGTTCCTCCCGAATATCTAATAACACGGCCATAATTCGACAGCCACGTATCCTTATAGTCCATCAGCTTGACAAACATTTCATCCGTGCCAAGCGGAATAATGTCTAAGGCGGCTATATCAAGTATTCTACTAGGATGGATTTCTTTATATTTCCTGGTAATAAGGATATCCATATCATCTGAAAATGTAAATTCTTTTTCAGCCTTTCTCCTGTTATATTCTTTGTCATATAAAGCATCACATTCTCTGCAGCTTCCTCTATAATACTTGTAGCCCTCTGCTCCGGTCGCCAATCTGAATGATTCTAACGGAAGTTCCCTCCCGCATTTCTTACATATTTTTGTTTCTTTAATTTCACTATCCATTGTCCTCCTTGTTTTCGAATCAGAAGTTCAAGAATGTATTTCCATCTTATAGATTTTTGCGGTTTCTATCGGAAATCACCGCTGAACCACACCATAGAATATATCCCCGAACTCTGATACAGACTTTCTTTTACTTCCCGTCCGTTAGGAAATATCCATACATTTATTTCTTATCGGTGTATGTCTGCCGATTCTATTCCATTCTAAATGGAATCATTTTTTCCACCAGATGTATTTCCAATGTCCTTCCCCCTTATGCTGTTAATCAGATTTTCGGAGGGTTTGATTTTTACATCATTATGCTCTTCACTCACATACATTACGTCCTTCAAAAAATCATATCGCTTTCTGGCTTTCCTTCTTACTGGTGTAATGTTAAAAAGATTGCATATAAATATATTATTGTTCTGTGCCAGTTCTTCATAAACCACCTCTTTAAAGGCCATCAGCATTTCCTTAATATCTTTCTTATACAATCCTGTTTTCTCAGCAATTTTGTTTATAACAGCTTGTCGATTAATTGTCACTTTTTTTACCATCCTTTCTAATTTTGTACTGTAAATCCTTGACTTCTAAGATATGAAACTGCTTCTTTGAGTAATGATCCGTCCTCAACAGTGCGGGCTATTGTATCATCCCATACATGAGGTGTGTTATTTCCAAGATTTTTCCCACCATGTAGGCCTTTATTCGCCCATGTTGCCACTTGTTCGCCGGACGCACCATAATAATTGTTCATTGATTCTGTATCAATATATACCATTGCTACAACTTTACCTCTGACAACTCTTGCATTCACTTTTATTGCTGATCGCAAAAAGTCATATTGTCTACGATAGTAGACCGGATTGTACGAATCATAATATTTTTGCAGAAAGTAATTTAATGTCTCATACACTCGCTGCGCTAATTTGTCAACCATTTTCTTCATTACTGGCTGTAATGCACTAGCCAACTCGTCCATATTATTTATTGCTTTTGCCATTGTATCTGTTCCTCTCCGGTGCATCAATTACAGATACATCCATTGCATTATAATCGCTCCTGTCGCTTGAATATGATCTGAAGAACACATAATACCCTCGTTCAATATGCTCTCCTTGGAGTTTTGATTTATGGATGAAATAAGACTGTCCGTTCTCACCACGAATAAATCCATATCCTTTGTCATCAAAGTATCTTGTTACTGTTCCAAACATTTAATTTCCTCCTGTTTTTTTTCGAATGAAACCGCTGTTTCAAATATGGCATTATAATTAGCTTCGTATATGCGTCTATACGGCTCAAATTCGGCTTGTAATGCTTTGTATGGGTATTTCCTTGCCTACACGTTTTAAGGCACTAAAATAAGCCCACATACTCATATATAGATACAAGCATATGGACTTATTTAGATGTCCTAACTATTAAATTACAATGCGCGGAATTTTTCCTTTCTTGTAAACTATTTTCTTCTGATACCGATGAGGTAATCACAGGTAATCAAAATATTTAGTCAAATGTTAGTCAAAAGTATGAAAAAAGCACTCCTCTGTAGGGTGCTTTTTCTGCGTAAATCCTTTGTTTTCAAGGCTTTCGGTAATCGATGCGACAGGATTTGAACCTGCGACCTCTGCGTCCCGAACGCAGCGCTCTACCAAGCTGAGCCACGCATCGCTTTCAATAAACTGCACGTCCCGTATGCCTCTACTGTCATAAATAATTAGGCACGAAGGAAATCGCGCCTAATTATATTATCACAGATTATTTCGTTTGTCCAGCAAATTTTCTAAAATCTATAAAAAAGTTTCTTGCAAAAGTTTTTGCCGGAAGTTTTTCCGATTAACGGCTGCTTTCTTTCCGCTTCTTCGCCATAAGAATGATTCCGGCTCCGGACACCATCATCAGGGCTGGCAGGTAAAAGTCCATCATACCATCACCTGTCGGCGGTATTTCGCTCTTTGTCCCCGGTGTCTGTGACCCACCTGATGAGGGCGTCTCACCGGATGGTGGTGTCTCCCCTGGATTCTGTTCTCCTGCTGCGGTAAACTTCGCATATAAATCTACTGCTCCGGACTGGGTTGCGGAAATGGATGTTATCTTTGTGGTAAATTCCGCATCGCTGTACCAACCTTCAAAGGTATAGTCTGTCTTACTTGCATCCCCGAAGCTTGCCACACCGATTCCATACGTATAGCTTGTGGGGTTCCCGGATGCATTTGTCCCGCCGTCCAGATGGTAAGTAATATCATAGGTACCCACGCCCAAAACTGCTTTCAACTTTACCTGCGTTGAATAACCACTCGACCGATATACATAGCTTACCGTCCAGTGTTGGAAGCTCTTACCGACCTTTTCGGTTCCGCCAACAGCAGCATAGGTCTTTACCGTATGCATAAAAAATATCCCATTTGTGTCTTCCATCATTTCGCCAATATCCCTTGCTTCATAGGAGGCCAGCTCTGTACCATCTTCATCCAGATAAGTAACCTTAGCTTCCGTATTATCATAATCAGTAGGGATGCCTCTTCTAACCAAAATCTCATCTCCCGGGTTTAGAGGGGTACCTGCCGGATATCCACCCTCCGGCATGTCACTATCACTATAAGTTGCTGCCAATGCCGTCAGTGGCAGAATACACTGCATCAACAATGCCGCAGCCAGACAGAATGTCCAAAACCGTTTCTTTTCTTAAGTTCTCTGTTCATTTTTCTACTTCCTTTTTTTAAAATATATTCCAAATGGCGTAAGCCATCTCGAATCGTTCTTAACTTTGATTCCCGCCCATATCTGCACCTTCGAAGAACCACCGGTACCTGTAGAATACAAAGCCTATGCTTAGCTGCCTTTGCTGTTTGCAATGCCGGCCCGGATTGCATTTCCATAGCCTCTTTTGTCTTCTGTGATCACTCTGGCTCCATGCTTTTTCGCGATCTCTGCCGAAGCATCCGAAGACGCATTGTCTGCCACAAGGACTTCGCCATTTATCTGATATTTGTCCATAAACTCCTTTGCCTCATCCACGCAGAAGCCTATGGTGGCTTCCTCATTCCGGCAAGGCATGACAACCGACAGCTCAAGGCTTTCCTTTTCCTGCATTTGCATGCATCAGCCACCTCCCTTCTGTCAGTTCCTCCAATATCAGCACGATTGCAAAAATCGTTGCCATCTGCGCCCTGTAGGTAAAGAAAAAGTGCAGATAGGAGTGATTATGAAGCACCATGTATCGAATATAGGGAACCAGCCCCACAAGTGCATACAGTAGAATACATCCCCTACAAATATGCTTTTTGTGATAAACATAACCTATGTAAATAGCCAAAAGAAGCAGTGCGATCCCGCCAATGCATCCTGCGATGCCGTATTCAAAGGGGAAGAGGCATTTGACATTTCTTGTGATCGCGCCCATGATATACTTCCAAGGACTGATGCCGATATCGCCTCCAAGCCTCTCTCCAATATGCCCTGACACATAGGGAAGTACATTTTCCCGAAGAACGACAGATGCCATCGCCCATTTCATCAGCCACATGCCCACATAGCCTATGCCCCAAGCCAAAGCGGCCTTCCCGGCATTTTGAAAAAGATGCGGAAGCGTTGTCCCTGCATTTCTGTGCCTGTCTACCCATAAAATCAACAGCAGGGGAACCAGCAACGTAAGTGTTTCCGTGGTGAGAAAATCCATATAATTCGTCAACATTCCACCAATCATGAAGAAGAATCCCAGCAAATGCCATCGGCCGCAGCGGGCAAGCTTCAGTCCCACAATGGACAATGCCAGCATTAAAAGGTACGTCCATGTATATTCCAGCGAAAACGGAACATACCATACGGAAGTTAAAATCAGCCCTGCCGCCACGCCAATCGCAGGCACAAATGCCCGGTTCTTCATCAACATCGTCAGTAACACGATAACAAGCACTGCCAGAACTATGCCATTCAACACATAGATCTCCTGAATATTCAAAAAGCACAACAACGGACGCACGATTGCATTGGAGCCATGCCAATAGCGCAGATATTGTTGGTTTGGCTCATATTCATTTGTCACGGCATCCAGCAGGTTCTCATTCTCATTCTGATTCTCTGTATAATAATAGGAGGATCGCATTACGGATTCAAGTGGATGCTCATCATCATACTGATATGCAATTGCCAGCAGTATAGAATCCGCATAGCGGTCAATCTTGCTGCCTTGCACTCCATCCACCAGCATGCCGAAGAGCTCTCCCTCACACAAATACTCTGCAGATTCCCGTACATTGGATTTTATCGCATGTCGTGGAATCTTAGCGGAAAGAACCAGCAGGCCCGTCAAAGCTGTCACCGCAATTATAAAAAGTATGAAATATTTCAATCCTTTTTTTGCTGCTTGCATAAAATTCTTCTTCGTCTCCTTTACCGCCACTGCCTGCGGCATTCCTCCAGAAGCCGGATCACCCGGATCGTATCCTCCATGGGAACCAGGCTGCTGGTAAGCTGTCCACGGCTTACGCAATCCATGGCCTCCTGCGCCTCGTATTCATATCCGTTAATGGCAAAGGGCTGTGCAAATTCTTCCAACGGCTGGTTCTGCCAGTCCACAAGTACTGCCTCCTGCGCCTGGAAGAAAAACTCCCGGTTTATCAGCACCCTGGCCTTCGTGCCATGAATATACAGGGATGCCTGCTTCTCACAGGAGAGCCCTCCGGTCAGGCTGGCAAAGCTTCCATCGGCATAGGAGAACTGGATGCTCTCCATCACATCCACATCATCGCCGCCCTTAACCGCCAGCGCATGAATGTGCTCCGGCTCATAGCCCAGCAACGCACAGGCATAAGTCATGGGATATATGGTCAGATCGTACAGCGTACCGCCCTGGGTACGATCACGCATCAGCCGATGCTCCGTAGTGGCGCAGGTGTAGAACTTTGCCTCCACTGCCTGTATCTCTCCGAATCTGCCCTGCTCCTTCCACTCCATGAGCTTACGAAATACCGGCTGACATTTGCTCCACAGCGCTTCCATCAGGAACAGATGCTTCTCCTGTGCCAGACGGTATAATTCTTCTGCCTCCGCAGCGGTCTGTGTGAAAGCCTTCTCGCAGAGCACATGCTTCCCGGCATTCAGGCAAAGCTTCACATTCTCATAATGACAGGCGATGGGTGTCGCCACATAGATGATGTCCACATCCTTATCAGAAACCAGCTCCCGGTAGCTCCCGTAGCAACGCGCGATGCCATACGCTGCGCCAAACGCCTCTGCTTTCTCACCGGTTCGGGAGCCAACAGCCCAAATCTGTGCCTGTTCAAGCTCCTTTAAGGTGTCACAAAACTTGCGGGCAATCCGGCCGGTCCCCAGGATGCCCCAGCGAATCTTCTCTGTCATAGTACGCTCCTTTTCTGCGAATTTTCTAAATCTCCAGTTCCTACTGGCCGTTCATCGACGTATAGCTGAATGAGATCCTATCCCCTTCCGTATAGCCGTTCATATCTGCAATGCTGTATGCTCCGTCATGTTTTGCCATCTCATTCTGACAGCTGTCATAAGAAAACGTCACGCTGTCCTCTGCGGTATATCCATTCATATCGGTAATGCTGTACGGTTTTCTGCTCATTGATTTCTCTCTCCTATGCTTTATCCGGTGTCACCAGTATACAATGGCGCTCCCGGCTTCTATCCACATAGCATACCCGAATCCTCCGCTTTTACGCAGGATCATATTTCATCTGCTACAGGAACAGACAGAGGATCGGTATCGTGAGAATGGAGACCAGCGTGCTTAAGACAATCCCTTTGCCGCAGAATTCGGGATCTGCTCCCTTCTCCTGGGCGATGAGGGCAGTGACATTTCCCACCGGCATCCCCATCTCCAGGACAAAGATGCCAAACAGTACAGGATCTATGGGCAGGTTCCGGAAGATCAGCAGCACAAGGATCGGAAACAAAATCATTTTCAGCAGGAGAAACACATACATCCGCACATCTCCAAGCATATCCTTCAGACTCATTCTTGCCACGGAAGCACCAATCAGCATCATGGAGAGCGGGATCGTCACGTTCCCCATATAGTCGAAGAAGGTTCCGACAAAGGCCGGTACCTCTACCCTCAACAGTAGGATCAGGATAGCTACCACTGCCGCGATAACGCCCGGATTCAGCATTTTCCTTATGGACTGCCAGACACTGATGCGTTCCTTAAGCTCCTGCCCAAGAAACTTTGCCGCAGAGCGTTCCGCCAGGATACTTCCCAACGAATAGAGCAAAGCATTATAGCCCAGCACATAAACCGCCACATAGACAACTGCCGTCTTCCCATAAATGCTCTGAACTACGGGAATCCCCATGAAGCCCACGTTGGAGAAAAGCATCATCATATGATACAGGCCGCGCTGATGCACTACCGGCCGCAACAGCAATATTGCCACCAGGCCGCAGATAAACAATATCACAAAGTAAACGCACACCAGGAGCAGGTTCGTCAGCATCTTCTCCCCTGTCACATCCTGCGCCGGAGCCAGCACGCTGTTCACGATCAGAAGCGGATTGAACAGATTGACCACCAGCTTCGACAGCTGACTGGATGTCTCATCGCTGAGCACACCTTTCCGGCAGGCGACAAATCCTGCCGCTATCATAGAAAATAAGACCACCATCTGGCCTAATACGGTTATTGCACTCATTGTGCGGGTTCCCTTCCTCTTGTTTCCCACCGGAAACGTTTTTTTGCCATTCTTATACTCCCCCTAAGATTTATCTCCGCTTAAGAGTATAACAAAAAAATAAGTTGCAGACAATGCCACATCTTAATTTTTCATAAACTTTTATTTTTTCAATCCAAAACATAGATAAATATGGTATAATAACGAGGGAAAATGGGTGTCATGCTTGCATGCGCAGACATTTGACGAGTATCTCCATCGAGACGTTAGTCGAGATGGTATAATTACGAAATATACATGTCTGCTAAGGCAGACACCACTATGAATAAGAACAAGGACTGATTATATATGGGTAAGATTATATTTTTAGACATCGACGGAACAATTCGCGGCTTTTCCGGCATGATCCCGGATTCAGCCAGAGAGGCCATCGCGAAGGCGCGGCAGAACGGCCACAAGGTCTGCATCAGCAGCGGGCGGCCTTATTTCCAGGTGCCTGGGATGCTCCCCGGTCTTAAATTCGACGGCGTGATCTCCGGCTCCGGCAGCTATGTCTCCTATGAAGGGGAGTGCCTGCGCCACAAATACATTACCCAGTTCACCTACCTGGCTCTCTGCAACTATCTGACGCAGCATGGGTGTGTATTCGAATTGATGACGCACAACAATTATTACGTACTGCAGCAGTCCGTGGAGGAATTCCTGACGATCGGCCAGGAGATTCAGACAGCGCTTGGAGAAACTGCAGCGAATTTCGTGGATGACGAGCCGACTGTAATCGAATCTCTGCTGGATGTTCATGAGATCGAGAAAATTCTCTTCTTCAGTGAGACGCTCTCCCTGGAGGACGTGAAGCGCACCTGGGACACCTGCTTCTACATCGTACCCTCCAGTGTTCCCTGCGGCGATAGGATCGCCGGGGAGATTACGCCTGCGACCGTCACCAAGGCTGCCGGCATCTTAAGTATTTTGGAAAAGAGCGGACATGAAATAGCCGATGTGATCGCCATCGGTGACAGCGATAACGATATCGACATGCTGAAACTGGCCGGACGCGGCATCGCCATGGGCAATGGAAATGACGCTGTGAAGGCTGTCGCAGATTATGTGACGCTGCCTCTTGAAGAGGATGGGTTGTATCATGCATTCGTACATGAGGGGCTGATCTGAGACAGGCTGTGATTATGAAAGCGGAAATTTCACTATTTACCGTTACCGACATAGTTTTCCCCAATCACATTTTGTACAATCGGCCCCGGCAATACATTCAGTATTTTTTTCAATGCCTTTTCATGCAGATAGGCAGGGTTTAAAGATTGTTTCTGATATTGTAAGTAAGTACCCTCCGTTTTCGCCAACAGAAGTTTTGCGAAAAATTGTTCCCAGCTAAAATAAATTTCACTATCAATATAATCTTCCGGGTGTCTCAATATTTCCATGCATTCCTTATCTTCTAAAACATCCGAACGCAAAAGATCCCATTCAAAAGACTCTGGAAGATATAGCACAATTTGCTGCCCGTATTGGCTTAATCGCATAATTCGTTCCATATCAGAACCAAATGCGGCACCATCCGCAATGATCAATATTGCTTCTTCTTCACTTTCAAGCATTGCACTTATATTCGATTTTCCATGCGCTGAAACACACGGTATTTTTGGGTCCACAACATTTTTATAAAAATCATATCCCGAATTAGAATCTTCTATAATTATTTTATCTGGATGTATCTCCGTCATTATTTTGTAATCACCATACAGATGAAAAAATTCATTGTAAGTCTTTTTCAACCCGACATATTTGCCCGACGTTCGGATTCCATAAATCTCATCAACACTATACGGCAGATTCGGAAGGTTGTCCCTCGTGACAATCACAAAATACCCCCTAGCTGCCTTGACAGTCGAGGCAAACTCCTCCGAAGTAATAAATCGATTGCACTCATCCACAAAGAAAATAGCCTCGCCATTCTCCGCCACCACCGATTTCCAGGTATCTGCCTGCAAAACAATACATGCTTTTTCACATTGCACCTTCACTCCGCTTGTCTCGCCCTCACGATGATAGGCCTGAAGGAGCTCCAGAAGCGTTGTCTTTCCTGTCGCACTATCTCCACGAACTATCGTAATGTTCCTGCGTATTTCAAATTGAAATCGTATTCGCTTATTCTGGACAATAATCTCATATTTTCCCTTCACTGCAATACTCCTACTCGTATACATGTTTAACTAAAATATCTGTATTTACACATATTGCCCCGCCAGATGAATATATTCCAGGGGCGACGATACAACCTGGTTGTTGTTAAGGATTCTGATTTGAAATGGTCCCTTTCCAAAGTCCATAATATTATGGAGGGTAATCGTCAAGTCCTTTTGTTCCGCTATTTTTAATATCCATTTTGCACAATTATCACCGCAGGCCGTCCCGTTAAAAATACGTCCCGTGTCATCAAAAGCCATCAGGATCAATGTCTTCACACCTCCCGATAATGTCTCCGGTGAAATTGCGCCTAACACAGGGCTATCAATCAAATGTGCACCAATCACTTCCGATTTGTCAATGTCTTTAATCATCTCTTTCGATAATTCATCCGTGATCCATTCGTCTTCATATTGATTCTTAAAATATAACGGGGGATTGTAGACCTCTCCCTCACAGCTTCCAAAATATATGTTCAGCATGATACTCCTATTCTCCGCCCTATGGCTACGTTTTTTTCGGGAAACCCAAATTCTGCTTCGCCTTATTATATCATGTGCAATTTACTCCGCAGTGCATGTCCAGCAAATCAAAGATTTCCTGGACTGACGGGCATTCGCCCTATCAGATTCAAGCCTTACAAAATGCTTTGTACAAGCACAGCATTTTGTAATTCTTTCATCTGGCACTGCTCATTGCTTACGCACATTATATCATGGATTTCTCTGAACAGGAAGCATATTTGTATTTTTATTTTGTGGGCGGTGATTGTAAGAATCGCAGGATTGTAGTACAATAAGTAGTGTTGTGACACAGGAACGCGTGATATAGGAAAGCGAGTGCAAGGAGATGAGACGCCATGGAAACTACATCTACTGATATTCGGATGAGATCCTGTATGCTCTGTCCCAGAAAATGTGGCGTGGACAGGACGCAAGGGGAAAAGGGCGTCTGCGGACAAACGGATGAACTCCGGGTGGCCAGAGCCGCCCTCCATATGTGGGAGGAGCCGTGTATCTCCGGCAGCCGGGGTTCCGGTGCTGTCTTCTTCTCCGGATGTGCGCTGCATTGCGTGTTCTGCCAGAATCATGCCATTGCGGATGGCGCGGCAGGGAAGTCTATCACGGTGAATCGGCTGGTAGAGATCTTTCTGGAGCTGCAGGAGCAGGGGGCCAATAATATCAATCTGGTGACGGCAGGGCACTTCGCACCGCAGGTTATGAAAGCGCTCGACCTGGCAAAGCGCCAAGGGCTGACACTTCCGGTAATCTATAACACCAGTGCCTACGAGGAAGCGGAGACCATCCGCAGTCTGGAGGGCTATGTGGACGTGTACCTGCCGGATCTGAAATACGTGGATCCGGTTCTTAGCAGGAAATATTCCCACGCGTCAAATTATTTCGAGAAGGCCGGGGCTGCTATCGCCGAGATGGTACGCCAGACCGGGGAGATGAAGTTTGCATTGGAGATGGCTTGTGCGGGAGGCCAGACTGCTGGAGGCCGGGAAAAACCTGCGGGAAGTCAGGCTATAGGAGAACGGGATGAGACTGCGGAAAGTCGGATGCCAGTAGGCCAAAAGGAGACGATGGGAGTAGCCGAGTACCAGCGGCGCAGTGAACAAGGAGAGTCTCTGCTCATGACAAGGGGCGTTATCGTGCGTCATTTGCTGCTGCCGGGCTGCACGGAAGATTCCAAGCGGGTGCTGGACTATCTTCTGGATACCTATGGAGACCGCATTTTTATCAGCATTATGAATCAGTACACGCCGCTTCCCCATGTGGCCGCCTACCCGGAGCTCAATCGGCGGGTGACGGATCGGGAATATAACGCGGTGATAGACTATGCACTGGAGTGTGGCCTGGAGAACGGTTTTATCCAGGAGGGCGGAACTGCCGAGGAGAGCTTCATCCCGGAATTTGATAATCACGGGGTGTGAATGAAAGCCAAATGAGAGGAATAACCATGGGAAATTTCAAATGGAACAATAAAAAAACAAATATCCTTTTGCTGGGGATCCTGGGAGTGGGTCTCCTGGTGGGAGCGCTGTTTTTCTGGATCGAGTATCCCAGAATGAAGGAGTTTGGGACGGCCGGAATCTTTACGGAAGAAGCGGTTCGGGAGAAAACCAAGGAACTGATCGGATTGTTCTCGGAGCAGAATTATCAGGAGATTCTGGACAGCTACGGCGGTAAAGCCTTCAAGAAGACAGCAGACGTGGAGAAGCTGGAGAATGCCGCCATATTTGTCAGCACTGACTGGGGAGATTTTCAGGAGATTTCCGATATCACCCTGGGCGAGATGAAGAAGGCCGGAAAGTGGTATGCGGTAGCAGAGTCCCAGGTGGTCTATGAGCATGTGACGGTGACATTTACCTTCAGTTTTGATAAGGATATGAAGCTGGCAGGCGTGCATCTGAAATAGGAGTCTTCTCCCGATGAAGCCGAATTTCACTACGAGAAATGAATATTAAAATAGGTGCATATCAAACAAATGCAAAAAACAGTTGTCTGATATTTATATTTATAATATAATATTGAGATAATATTCATTTTGAAATGAAGGAACGAAGGGAGAAATTTATGGAACATCATCAGAAACATCGGAGTAGTTTTTCGGGGGGCATCGGATTTGTCCTTGCGGCTGCCGGAAGCGCGGTAGGGTTAGGAAACCTGTGGCGTTTTCCATATCTGGCAGCTCAGTACGGCGGCGGGATCTTTATCCTTGTATACATTATTTTGGCACTGACCTTCGGGTTCACACTGATGGCTACAGAGATCGCCATCGGCCGTAAAACAAAGAAGAGCCCCGGCATGGCCTATCAAATGCTGCATAAGCGCTTTGGATTTTTAGGATTTCTTGCGTACCTGGTACCCATCATTATCCTGCCGTATTACTGCGTCATCGGCGGCTGGGTGGTAAAGTACATGGTCACCTTTCTGGTTGGCGGCGGAACCGCGGCTGCAGGGGATACATATTTCACCTCCTTTGTGGGGGATTCCGTATCACCGCTGATCTATTTCGCCATATTCCTGGGGCTGACGGCCGTCGTGATCCTGCTTGGCGTAAATAAAGGAATTGAGAAGATCAGCAAATTCCTGATGCCGTTACTGGTTATCATCTCCATTGTGATCGCCGTCTATGTTATGACACTCCCCGGAGTGGGTGCAGGCATCAAATATTACCTGCTTCCGGATTTTTCACATTTTTCTTTTAAAACCATATGCGCTGCCATGGGGCAGATGTTTTTCTCTATGAGTCTCGCCATGGGAATCATGGTCACATACGGCTCCTACAGTAAGGATGACGTAAATCTGTCGAAGTCTGTCAACCAGATTGAAATCTTTGACACAGTGGTCGCACTCCTGGCCGGTCTTATGGTGGTTCCGGCGGTCTATACATTCAGCGGAGAGGCCGGCACCAAGTCCAGCGGCGCGGGACTGATGTTCATCACTCTGCCCAAGGTATTTGAGAAGATGCCGGGTGGTGCCGTCATCGGGATCCTGTTCTTCATCCTGGTATTTTTCGCGGCACTGACAAGCTCCATCTCAATCATGGAGGCTATCGTTGCCTCCTTCATGGACAAGTTTAAGATCAGCCGAACCAAGGGCGTTCTGATCTGCATTGCCATAACCATTGTGATCGGAATCCCCTCCTCACTTGGAAACGGGATCTGGTCAAATATCAAGCTGCTCGGCATGGACTTCCTGACCTTCTTCGACTACCTGAGCAACAGTCTGCTCATGCCCTTCCTGGCATTGATGACCTGCATTCTTGTGGGCTGGGTCGTGGGACCGAAGACAATCACGGACGAGCTTACCAAAAACGGCGAGAAGCTGGCACGAAAGAAGCTGTACAACGTTATGGTGAAGTACATTGCCCCGGTGCTGCTGGTGATCATCCTGATCTTCTATTCTCTGGCACAGTTCGGGATTATCCAGGTCTAAGACCTGCTAAAATGCTTTCAGAAGTAGCATAAACCCGGTCAGGACAAACAGAAAGGCAAAATTAAACAGCGAGAACATTCCAATGTAATAGCCGGTTCTTCCGGGATTATGCTTTCCATACTCCCGGAAGGTGATCAGGCTGGCCAGAGAAGCAATTAATGTCCCCACCCCACCGATATTCACGCCCGCCAGTATGACAACATTCTTTTCTGCAAATCTATAAACTTCAAAGCTAATCCATTTTTACTGCTCATTTCAAAAAGCCTTCCTATATCACGTACTCCTGTTCCCAAACTCTTGTCTCTGGCACTTTTCCAGAATATATTTAGCTTCTGATTTTGTGGTAACGAAAATTTATCCTCATGCAAAAATTGAATATCAATTCTGAATGTAAAATTATTGAATCTTCTGCTAGCGTATGTTAAAATCATTTCAGGTGCTACCAGGATGGTAGGCGGTTAACCCTCTCCGGAGGGACTGTGACCCTCCGTTTACATAGAAACCCGAAAGGGAATCTGGGAAAGGAGGGCTGAGCAAATGTTGACGATTGAAGGATTGATTTCAGTGATCGGCTTATGCCTGACTTGTTTCAGTCTTGGATACGCCATCGGAAGCAAAGATAATGATAAGACACAGAAATAGCCGCCCCCAGACCAAAGGATACGGCTATTTCGCAATCTATTAACTGGGCTAACCGTCTATCGGTAGCGCCACAGGGGGACATTTGTTTGCCGCAAATGTCCTTCTTTAATTAGATAATATTCTAATTCATAGAAAATGTCAATAAATTTCTAGTTTTTTTCTATTTTTTTAAATTTCAAATTTTCAAATTTTACTTCGCCTTTGCTTTAGCATTTGTTACTTATTCTTACAATCAATCTATCACCCCCATCTCCCGCTGTAATCACCGGTCAAATCTATTGTATCTATGTATCCTTCAACTTTCAGTTCTTTATAATCCACACAAAATTTAATAACCAGTTCACTGTTTGCATTTTTATATTTCGCGGTCTTTGCATCGATTATTGTCGCTGAAGCAGAAGCTATCAACATATCATTATCCGTCACAGTAAAATGTAACTTATCATTTTCTATACCGTCAAACAGAATAACATAATGATTTAGCATGCTCTCATAGCCATTATTATTTAAATATGGATCAATCATGGTTATATCCAGCGGATGGTCCAGAATTTTTATAATATCATACAAATAACCGTTGCCCGAGGAATATATGACAGCAGATCCTATTTCCTCATTAAATGGTTCTAAAAAAGTATCGTATTCAGATTCCGAAACCTTTTCTCCATTCCAAAAGTATTCATATATCATGCAGCCTGTCTCATCATATTCTATATTATCATAATCAAATATGCCATATTCCCCTCTTGATATTTCCGTTAGAACGCCGTCCACAATTTTACACACAATATCGTAATAGCGATCCATTCTGCCACCGGATGTACACATTAAATTTTCTTGTCGCCTGTATCGAAGGGATCCTCCCATTGCGTTCACAATAACTTTCTCCCCATCATAAGTACATAAATCCATACCTCCAGCTGTATATTTATAATCAATTACTAATTCCGGAATATCGTCTCCATCTATATATTCAAGGCTATATCCATAATCCGTATTTCCATTTTCCTTTAAATAGTTCAAGTATGCCTCTTTCCACCCCAACGACGTACGTTCGGGCGAGTCAGAATTCTCTTCTCCCGCCGCTTCATTATTGGTGTTTGCTTCTTTTGAATCGTCATTTTCCTCTTCTGAAGCAGGTGTAACCTCCTGCGGCTTTTCGCTGATTTTTCCAACGCCTGCTTTTGAGTTTCCACCACCGATTCTCAATGCAACAAAAACTACTGCAAATACCACCAGAACACCTATAAGTACACATAAGCAAATAAGCAACTTCTTTTTTTGATGAGCAGTTTTGCTCTGAATATCTGTAGTTTCCTCCTGCTTTGAGCTTTCTGCACTTCTTTGTTCTGAGTCTCCATCGCTTGCTTCAGCGACTACCTGAGTATCATCATCATCAAGCGCTTCCACAGTCTCATCTCCTTGTACGCTTTCCCGTAAATCACTTCCGCAATAAGGGCATTTCACCCAGGTATCTTCTACTTTGTTTCCGCATTTTGAACAAAACATAAAAATCTCCCTCTTCGTAATAAGATATTTTCAAATTTATTCACTTTTTCCACGAAAAACAGCCGCAATAATAGCCACCGGTATCAAAATAAACCCAAACAGTATTCCCATTATTACTCTCTGAGTAAATAGTCCATTTAATGTACCGATACGTATTTTGTTCCTGTAAATTGTCTGTCCCACAGCCCAATAACCCAAAGCGCAATAGATGATAAGTATTACGATTTCCATGTCTCTCTCCTGTGTATACAAGCTTTTATTTGCTTTTTTTAATGTGCATAATCTCCCATATTCCACTTCCCATCATAGATTACTGAACCATCTTTATCATACAAAGTACCTTTGCCATCATACTCGCCATTTGCCCAATGGCCCTTATACTTTATCTGATTTGTTCCAACATAATACAATGTGCCTTCGCCATGGTATTCAGCATTTCTTTCGCCTCCGGAATAATACAGCATTCCACGTAAATACTCCTTCGCCTGGCCAGTGCGTTCGCCTTTTTTGAATTCTCCTACATAAAATCCCAATTCCCGATCAACTCTGTAGCCAAATTTCTCCACGATATCTTCCTCAGACATTCCCGCCGGCAGTTCTCGTGCTGCATATGAGATTTCCACTCCATTTCCATGATACTGGCCCTTTTTAAATTCGCCCATATAACAGATAGGATTGCAGGTTGTCATTACATTTTCCAGAAGGCTGCTTCCGACCGAAGCATAATCCTCCCCTATATCCCGGCAGCGATACAGACTACTCGACCACTCGCTATCCGGCGTCAAGTGTTCCCAGCCATAACCATTGTACCAACCATCCTCGAACTCCCCGACATATACCAGAACGCCAATTACTTCATAGTCTTCTCCGCCTTCTGTATAGTCTTTGAATTCTGCCTTAATTTTTCCATTCTCCGTATACTCACGAGCTGAAATAAGCTTAATGATCCTTCCGACTCCATCCGGCTTGTTATCCTTTGTTTCGCCAATGTACATTAATTCTGATGCTTCACGAGTAACCACATATCTATCCACAGAGGAAAACAACGTTGTTTCCTGTTTGATACAAACTGCCTCCGAATCATTTTTCAGTGCTTTCTCAATGACATTCTTTTTCCTGGCCTTCGGAATATCAATATTGCTGGCTTCAATATATGCATCTAAATAGTCTACGGAATATACCGGCATTTCGTCCATCGATGAATAATTGCCACTGCTCTCATTTTCAGACAATACATCACCCGATTCATCTACAATGCATCCCGTAACGCAAAACATTAGTACTGCCAGCAAGCTTAGTGCCACACTTGTCACTATCTGTTTTCGTATTTTTCTAATCATCGTATATCATCCCCGTTACGTCTTTTACATTTTCCTTCATTAAGCTGGCGGAACTTAGGGTTGCTTCTTTTTAGAGTGTTGAACTTTTGTCACTAATTTCCGCTGTGGCCTTATTATTTTTGAAACGTATTTTTAGCATATCAAAAATGCACCAAACCACCAGCACCAAAGAAATATATTGTGATGTAGACAATCCACTTCCCCAAATTCCACGAACTGTGTCGCCGCGATAAAATTCCAATACGAATCTGCAAACAGCATAACAACATAAATATATCTTCAAACTGTTTTTATAGCTTTTTCTTTTGTGTTGTAGCATAATCAAAACAGTAAAGATCAGTATGTTGCACAGGCTTTCCATCAGTTGTACCGGAAATCTGACAATCTCCGGATCATCCGCCAAAATCACTCCCCAGCTCCATTCAATACCATAACAACATCCTGCCATCAGACAACCAATGCGCGCGATAGAATGAAATAACGGAAACGCCGGAGCAACCAAATCAAGAACTTCTTTTGTGTTTGTTTTCTTCTTTTTTGAAACAACAACTATTCCCAATATTACGCCAAATAAACCACCATAAAACACTATTCCACCATTAAACAAATAATATAGCAATCCGTTAATGGTTACTTGATCCATAGATGGGATGAAAGAAATGACAAAAACTATTCTTGAAACAACTACAGCAAATACTGCGCAAATCACAGCATACTCCAATAATTCAGAAGTTCTCCATCCTATCTTTTTCCATCTTCTATGGATAAAGGCCAACGCCACACAGATGCCTATAAAAGCGAACAGTATGTATGATGGTATTGATATATATAATACCGGTATCATACTTTAGCCCACTCCTCCTACTTATTGCTCCAACAACCTTTTGTAAATTGTCTTGGCATTTCAGCATTATACCCTCGTGCATCTGTACTAGATTCAGTTCCACATTTAACACCTAAACATGTAGCCTGATTTTTAGCCTTTGTAGTTTCAGCTACAGTTTCTACATATTTTTCTCCTGCACAACTAATTCCAAAACATGCTATATCTCCAGAATATTTTCCTTCGCTCTTAACATTAGCTTTATCTATACATCCCATTTCATTATAATATGTAACGCATCCATTCACATTTTGTCCATCTTGAGAGACATACTTCACACTTACACATTCTGTTGGCCAGCATTTGGAATCCACTCCGAATCCAAGACAGCCTGCTGGTCCCACCAGACTTGTATACTCTACTCCGGTGCTGCTTGTTCCTTTAGCGCATATAAAAAGTCGAGTATCATCATCTCCACAATTTGTGCAACGGACACAACCGCTCGCAAATCCCCCTATTACAGCCACAATTACAGCCACTACTATGATTATATTTTTAATTATTCCTCCATCCCCTCCGCTAGCACGCATGTCACCATCTTCCCATTTTTGATTTTCTTCATTTCTTATTTCATTCTTCTGCTCATCCATACCTACTTTCCTTTTTCTTTCGATATTTTTTGTTCAAAATGTTTTTAATATTTCATCTATGCTCTTATTAATATTGCCAAAAGTTTCACCTAATATATTGGGCATAAAATATATCATACAAGAAATAATTGAAACAATAATTATTACTACCACCACTGCATATATAATGTTTTCACCTGAATCTGGTCCATCTCCGCCAGAACCATACGTTCTTTTATTTATGTTATCCGCATTTTTACTATGCTCATTCTCACTCTTTTGAGAATAAGCATCTTCCCTATATGCTTCTTTTTGTGAATAGTTTTCTTCTTGTTGCAGTCTTTCTTTCGAATGCAACTCCTCAATATATTTCTTTCTTAATGTATCATCAGATAAAACCTGATATGCCTCATTAATTAGTTCCATTTTGCCTTTAGCAACATCATCTGGAAGTCTTGTACTATCCGGATGATATTTTTTGGCGAGAGTCCTATATGCCGAACGAATAACCTCCATTTCAGCATTTTCAGATATATTAAGCACCTCAAAATAATTAATCATCAGCGTTTCTCATTTCCTACTACTGAATTATTCAGGATAATTTTTTTCTTTATTCTTTTTTATCAGAAGAACCGTTATTATAGCACCAACAATCAAAATTACAACAATGACAATTATCAAGCCAATATTGATTGATTGTTTTTCCGATACTTTTTGGTCTACCACGTCATTCTTCTTAGGCTCATCCTTAACACCAGTTTGTTCTGTTTTATCCTTATCTACTACCACATAGGTACCTGATTCAGCAGTCTTTACAACGATCGTGCCATCTTCTTTCAACATAAACGCTTTCTCAGTAACAGTTCCATCCGTTGCTATGTACAACACCAACATATTTTCTTCGCTTACCTTGTCTGCATTTGGAAGAAGTAAGGTGTATTCCCCATTTGAAGTTACAGCAGCACCATCTTTCATATACTGAATCTGATATGCGGCAAATTTATCTCCTTTATCAGCCACAGCATTTTTTACACTTTCGTAATTTCCATCATCTTTGGAAATTATGGAGAAATCTGTCACTGTTCCCTCTGCGAAAACGCCCTCTTGTGCTTCTACGGAAATACCTGTAGCGTTATCTACTGCCTTACAAGGAATCACTTCCTGTGTAGCCTCGTTACATCTTTTACATTTGCCCTCCATTAAACCAGTAGAGCTCAGGGTTGCTTCTTTTAAAAGTGTTGGATTCTCAAAATCATGTCCCAAAGCATCAATTGCTCTTGTCTCTTTTTGGCCACACTTTTCACAGGCACGCTCTGACTGTCCTGCCTGTGTACAGGTTGCCGGAGTTGTCTCTTTCCATGAACCAAAACGATGTCCGGTGGCTTTTACGACATTTGTTGTCTTTTGATTACAACGAGTACAAGTTCCGGTTTCTGTGCCCGTCTCTGTACAAGTCGGCTGTTTTGTTACGGTTGGATTGCTAAAACTATGCCCCAATGCTGCAACTGCTCTGGTCTCAGAATAAGAGCAGCCACTTCTCGTACAGCTTCTCTTTTCCTGTCCTTCACTGGTACATTTCGGTGCTACTGTCTCAGACCAGCCGCCGAAACTGTGACCAATGGCATTAATAGGAGTATTCTCTGTCAGAGAACATACGGAACACTTTCTTGACTGACTTCCTGGTGCTGTACATGTAGCTTTTTTCGTTTCTTCCCATTTACCCCAACTATGATTTGATGTTTTTGGAATGCTCTCTTCTTTGGTAGCGTTACATGCTGTGCAGGTGTATTCTTTCACCCCGGTTTCCTTACAGCTTGCAGGTTTTTTCACAGTACCACCATCCCAGGTATGGTTCTGACTGTCCGTCGCTCCACAGGCAGAACAAGTACGACTGTGGCTATTGTCATTCGTCTTTGTCCAACCGGAATAACTGTGTGTCTTACAATTTACCTTAATAGTTGCTGTTGCATTTCCAAATGTATTTTTGCCACCATTCGCATCACGTGATTCACTAAATGTTAATGTTACATTTTGATTCCCCACCGTTGCATTTTCTTTTATTTTAAATGTAAGCGTTGCAATCTTCCCTGTGGCTCCGCTATTAGTTGTAGACAGTGAATCCGCCCAACGCAATGTATAAGGCGAACTAATCGTAGGTGCAGGTTGTGTCCATCCCGCAAGAAGCCCTGCATCTGAAACATTTGCAAGCTCTAATCCATCCCCCCATGAAATGGTAAATCTCATCGTAATTAAGCCCGGATTAGAATTAAGATTTACATTTACTGTAACTGTATCCCCTTGCTTTCCTTCTGCTCCAGATAAACTCAGTGTTCCATTACCTGCTGCTGAAACTGGAAAAGCAAACATTGTAATTGTTAAAATTAGTATAACGATACCTGATAATAATTTTTTCATGATTTTCTCGCTCCTTATCCTATATTTACATTCCAACCTGCAAGATACTGGTCTAATAAGACGCCATCCCAGTCAGTTATTTCTCCATCACCGTCAATATCCAGTGCTTCAAACGCAGTAACCTCAACACTCCAACCTGCAAGATATTGCGCAAGCAAAACCCCATCCCAGTCAGTTATTTCTCCATCGCCATCAAGATCGCCTATCTTATAAGTATCATAATGCCATACAGCTCCTGTCAAATAGGTATTACCTGATCCGATGTTAATCTTGTCCTTTTGTGATTCTGTTCCTCTATACCACACGTCAGTGAGTCCAGAGCAGCCTTCAAATGCATCTTCACCAATCACAGTAATATCCTTTGTGATTCTAAGAGTTTTTACTGTATCAATCCCCGAAAAAGCATAATCGTCTATTTCTGTTTCGTTGGTTATAACCACTTCCTCCAAAGACGGTGGCACCAATCCATTTCCTCCGAAAATGAATCCAAAATTAGTATGTTGGTTCATATTATGGGATGCATATTCTCCAATAAATGGGAGCGTTATCTTCTTCAGACTGTCGCAGTCCCTAAATGCACTATCCCCAATGGATGTAACTTCATCATTAATTATGATACTTTCGATGGAATCGCATCCACGGAACGCCTCCTTTATAATTGATTTTGCATTAGTAACAACAACTTCTTTTAATGTTTTCGGAACAACAGCACCATTTTTTACGTATGATTGTGCGGATGAGCCGAAATCCCAAATTGAACCAAAGAAACTGCCAAAATAACGGTTCAAGTTGGCCCCATCATATGCTTGTGTATAAACATCTGGAATGGTCAATTTTTCAAGATTATCACATCCAGACAAAAAACCCGTTCCCATAAAATTTATATTAGCAGGAATCTTCATTTCCTCCAATGATTTACAATTGCGGAAAGCATCTCCTCCAATTGTTTTTAAACCTTCCGGAAGCTTAAGTGTGGTAAGTTTTGTGCATCCCTCAAAAGCAGAGCTACCAATAATTTTTACACCATCAGGAATGATAATCCTTGTAAGTTTATCACAATTATAAAATGCGGAGGATCCAATTGTTTCAACGCTCTCTAAAACAGCATATTCACCGCTTTCTCCTTTCGGATTGCATTTCGGATAAATGACAAGCGTTGTTTTTGATTTATCATACAACACACCGTCTATGGATGAATAATTGCTATTCAGTTTTACAACATTTATTTCTTCAAGATTATTACATCCCTCAAAAATACTGGGATCTATACGTTTTACATTCTCACCTATTTTTACAGATTTCAATTGATTGCAATTTTCAAATACATCCTCGCCTATCTTTTCTACACCATCCGGAATATCTACTGTAGCAAGAGATATGCAATTTCGAAATGCCCAGTCACCTATCCGATATACACTAGCCGGTATTGAAATTGAAGTAAGGTTTTTGCAATCTTGAAAAGCACAAGACTCTATCTGCGTAATCTGATATGTCTTTCCACTATATGTCACGCTTTTCGGTATCTCTACTGTTGTTACAGATTCCAAACAATCAAAAACAATTGCTCCTTCACCTAGATAATGTAAAGTTAACGGCGGCGTGCGCACAAAACCACACTCGTTGCAATCTGCATCACAGTCATTGTCATATATGTGCTGTCCGACCTTCTGCTTGTGGTGACAAACCGAACATTCCTCCCAATGATTATTTTCATCGTGTTGCTGTGAAAAATCATGTGTGATCGTTCTTACATAACCACAGTCGCAGGTTGCATCACATGCATTATCGAATACATGCGGCTGCACATCTTTCTTGTTCCCGCAAACCGTACATTCAAGATAATGATGGGCACTATCATATGATTGCTGGTAATTGTGTGTTATGGTTCTTACATAACCACAATCACAGGTCGTATCGCATGCATTATCAAATACATGGGCTTCTACATCTTCCTTATCGTTACAGAATGGACACATCTTGTAATGACTATCACAATCATACGATGGTACATGATGATGATTTGTCGTTCTTACATAGCCACAGTCACAAGTTGTATCGCACACATTATCAAATACATGCTCTCCTTTGCAGAAAGTATAATGCCAGGTAGCATCAGTCAAACGTTCATTACCTGACTCAATTTTAATATTTGCTCTTTCTCTGTCTATCTCTGAACCCTGATACCAAACCTCTGCAAGATTATTACACCAGAAAAATGCTCGCTCGCCTATGCTCTTGATTCCATTTGGAATCTCTACACTTATTAAATTACTACAGCTTTCAAATGCGGAACTGCCTATACTCGTGACTTCTTTGGGTATTTCTATACTTGTCAAGCTATCACAGTTCCAAAATGCTCGCTCACCTATACTTGTGACTCCTTTGGGGATTTCTATGCTTGTTAAACTACTACAGCCAAAAAACGTGTACGGTTCTATTCTTGTGACTCCTTTCGGAATTTCTATACTTGTTAAACTACTACACCCCCAAAACGTGTACGATTCTATGCTTGTGACTCCTTTCGGAATTGTTACGTTGGTTAAACCACTACAGCCATAAAATGTACTCTCACCTATACTCGTGACTCCTTTGGGGATTTCTATGCTTGTCAAACTACTACATCTATCAAATGCACTACTACCAATGCTCGTGACTTCTTCTGGGATTTCTATACTTGTTAAACTACTACATCCAGAAAATGCATTACTGCCAATGCTCGTGACTCCTTTGGGGATTTCTATACTTGTCAAACTACTACATCCAGAAAATGTAAACTGTTCTATACTTATAATTTTTTCTGAATTTTCTATACTTGTTAAACTACTGCATCCATAAAATGCTCCCCCCCCTATACTCATGACTCCTCTTGGGATTTCTATACTTGTCAAACTACTACATCCCTCAAATGCACTACTACCAATGCTCGTGACTTCTTCTGGGATTTCTATACTTGTTAAACTACTACATCCAGAAAATGCATTACTGCCAATGCTCGTGACTCCTTTGGGGATTTCTATACTTGTCAAACTACTACATCCAGAAAATGTAAACTGTTCTATACTTATAATTTTTTCTGAATTTTCTATACTTGTTAAACTACTGCATCCATAAAATGCTCCCCCCCCTATACTCATGACTCCTCTTGGGATTTCTATACTTGTCAAACTACTACATCCCTCAAATGCACTACTACCAATGCTCGTGACTTCTTCTGGGATTTCTATACTTGTTAAACTACTACATCCAGAAAACGTCTCCAGTTTTATACTTGTAATTCCTTCCGGAATTGTTACGTTGGTCAAACCACTACAGCCTGAAAACGCTCTACTTCCAATATTCATGACTCCTTCTGGAATTATTACGTTGGTCAAACCACTACAGCCATAAAATGTACTCTCACCTATACTCGTGACTCCTTTGGGGATTTCGATGCTTGTTAAACTACTACATCCAGAAAATGCACTACTTCCAATGCTCGTGACTCCCTTTGGGATTTCTATGTCTATTAAACGACTACATCCATAAAACATCCTCCGCTCTATACTTGTAATTCCTTCCGGAATTATTACGTTGGTTAAACCACTACAGTCATAAAATGCTCCCTCACCTATTCTTGTGACTCCCTTTGGGATTTCTATGCTTATTAAACTACTACGTCCAGAAAATGCACTACTTCCAATGCTCGTCACTGGATATCCTTGAATTTTATTTGGAATAACCAACTTACCATATGAATATGAGCTACAACCTGTAATCTCAACTTCATCATTCTCGATTTTATAATTCAAATTACCATATGATGCTGCATTAACATTCATAACAAATGCGTCCGTTGATATCACAGAAAAAACTAAAAACATAGTTAATAATATTGCCAGCAATTTTTTCACTTGTATTCTCCCTCTTTCTGTTATTTTCTTGACAAGTACAATTTCTTTTTGTCCATTATAGCAATACTTTAGTATTTTGTAAATACCACATTTGCATTTACACTATTGAAAAGTAACTGGAAAAGTAACTGTTCAGCCCGCGCCATTCGCAAAGGCACTTACAGTGCTTTGTCGCTGCTCCGCAGCTAACTTTGCTCATAAGATGGCGCTCACCTCATCGCATATATCACGTACTCATTCATGCGAGCATGATTTGCCTGTGATATACGCGATGGCTGAACTGTTACATTGAAAAATACTTTAATAACACATATGTTTTACGCTCCAAACCGACGTATAATTTCCTTGAAAATGCATATGATCCAAGGAAGTTACCATTCAAGGAGGGCACCCCATGTTCGGCGATACCATTAAAAATTTACGGCTTTCCCACAACATCAGTCAAGTTCAGCTTGCCAACAAGCTCAGTGTTTCCAAGCAGACCATCTCCAACTGGGAGAATAATAACATCCTTCCCTCTATTGAGATGTTGGTCAAGATCTCGGACTTCTTCTCAGTCAGCACTGACTTTCTGCTGGAGCTTGACGATCGGCGTTATATTGAGATCACCGGGCTGTCGGACGCGCAGTTAGCTCACGTTCAGCAGATCATCCGGGATATCTTGGGGAATGAAGAAAACTAATCCACCTTCACCAAGCTCTCCTGCAGTAGTTCTATGGCATATTCATAGCCGCTGCGGAAGGCTTTCTTCTGCACATTTTCCAGAAGACTTGTTAGTTCCGCCGCGAATTCTGCCCGTTTATCACTGCACACATATTCTCTCCATCGATTTACCGCCTGCTCCGGCGTCTGATTTTCAATTATCCTGTTTCGCTTTTGTTCATCTTTGCTTTCCATCGTACTCCGCTCCCATTCTCTATGGTTGGACATACTTACAGTTCACAACGTTCTCTATTAAGGGTTTGGCAATGCGCTACCGGAAGAGCCTGACGGTAAATGCAGGTGCGACTTTCGCGAACCGCACAGGGACTTAGTCCTTCGGGAACTGAAAATAGCAGCAAAATTTCCGCATTCCAGGCGGAAATTTTAGACGGGTAATTGTTTGAGGGAAATAGGCATCAAGCCTATTTTCCGAGTTGCCCGCGGCTGATATTTTCGGTTTTCGAATACTTAGTCCCTGTCGGTGCAGCATCTGGAGCACCAACGCTTATCGTCAGGCTCTCCGGCATCCATTTCAAACCATGAATAGTATGTAACTTAGCAACCAAAAAAGTGACTACAAACCAATCATAGTTCATAGTCACTCTCAAATCGTCCACAACCAGTAGACTTTTACCTTAAATTGTTACTGCAAACAACCGCAATGAATCGCAGCCGCCTCCCACATCATTCGCTACTTCAGCGCGAATTCCTTCATCACCTTCTGTTCCGTGTCATAGCACCGAATGGCATTCTCCGTCACGCACAGGTAATTGTAATTAAAGCTCGCATAATATTTGTAATCATCCAGGCAGGCAATCTTCTCATACCTCTCCCCATCAAACCGATATACATACTCGCGGCTTTCTTCCGTTGCGATGAAATAGGCATACCTGCCATCCTGATAAACCTGGCTTTGCCACACAAGCGCCGAAAAGTCCTCTTCCGGGTATTCATTCAGCACATTTCCCTGTGCATCCACTTCCTGGAAGAACGAACTACGGTGTGAACCTCGCTGATACATCCGGTCATTGATGACATAAACTACACCCGGCACCTTGCCTACGACCGTCCAGGTATTGCTGTCTATTAGATCAAAAGCCAATGCATTGCAGATCATCATGCCATCGGAAAAGAAGCCGCATACATGGTCGCCTACACCGTCATAGGATAAACTATCCATAAATGTTACCACCTTTTTTAATCCAAAATTACTGTCTACCTCATATATCATCGCTCTTTTTCCGCTATATTCGAACAGATACAGTTTCTTGGAATATCGGTCATAGGACAACCGGGCTCCGTAGGAGCCAGAGACCTCCGTCAGCAGCTGATCGACGCCCGTCGAGGTTTTGATATGGTACTTATCGGAAATTATCTCCAGCCAGATAAAGGTTCCGTCGGGTAGTGCTTCTATAGTGCACACGCTACCCTCCGGCCGATAACTAACCATTTTCTTTGTACTTGCAGCTGGCGTTGTGGAATTCGTTCCCTGGCCTCCGTTCTGACCACCCTGCCCCGGTTGGTCGTTCCCTGTGTCATCGTTCCTGCTCGTACCAGGCAGTCCGGGCGCATCAGCCACACCAATACCAGTTGCCCCAACCAGCCTGCCCTGAGCGCTTGCGAATCCATTGTTTTTGCCCGGAATGCCCTTTAAGCCACCCGCATTCGTCAGCAGAAGACCTCCCATCACCAGCAGCGCTGCACCACACAGGCAGAGGATGGCAGCCCGGATCATACGACGGATCCGATTCAAATATTTTTCCAGGTCGCGCCGCAGCTGGGCAGCGTTCTGATACCGCTTCTCCCGGTCAACCGCGATGCACTTCTGTATGATCTTCTTAAGCTTCCCGGTATAGGTCATCTTGCGCTCATCGGTCAGGCCCTGCCCGGTCAGCATCTCATGCATGGTAACTCCCAGGGTGTACACATCTGAGCTTGGCTCCGACTGCCCGAAGCCGTAGTGCTCCGGCGAAGCGTATTCCTCCGTCCCGAACAGCCTTGTATTTCTGCCTGCCCCGGCCTTATAAATCCTGGCGACATCGAAATCAAACAGCTTTACACTGCCGTCTTCCCGTACCATGATATTCGACGTCTTGATATCGTTATGGACAAGTGGCGGCCTGTGACTGTGCAGAACCTCCAGACCTTGGCACACCTCAATGACGATCTGTGCTGTCTCCTTCTCTGTAAAAGTTCCCTGCTCCTTAAGAAGCTCCGACAATGTCTTCCCCGTTAGGAACTCCTCCAGCACGTAGGTATCCGGCTCCTGATAGACATAGTCGTACACCACTGCGATATTCGGGTGCTTCTGCTCCGTCAGGATCTGGTATACCCCGGACAGATCCCGGTTTTTACAGATCTTGAGAATGCACGGTGCCTGCAGCTGTTCGTAAAACACGAGGCTGATCTTTGTTTTCTCTGTTTCTGTTATGTCACGTATATGTCGAATCTGTGACATCAGGAATTCGTATTTTATATTCGCCATGGCTCACTCTTTATCCAACAGATTCATCTTGGAATCGTATTCTTTCAGGACCTCATTGATCTCGTAGATACTCTTTTTATGCTCGATTCCGAAGCGGATCACGGCATCTTCCCGGTTCTTGGGGTAGAGCTCCTTGTACCCGGCCAGCTTCAGCAGCTCGTCCGCCTCCGCAAGATCAACACCAAGTGTCAGCATTATCTTGATGACAGCTACTCTGCTTGGCCTTCTTTTCCCATTGAGTATCGCATAGAACTGGGACTTTGAGATTGTCAGATCCTTCAGAAGCTCCCCCGGTGTCTTACCATACTCTGCGCATAGCTCCAGCAGTCGGTCACCGAAGGTCTCACGGCCAATGCTGTTTTGCCGGATGATTTCCTTCACTTCCTCAAAGGAGGCTGCCCTGTCCATTTCGTTCGCTATTTCTTCCGTACTTTTACGCACGTTTCATCACCTTCCGCGATCATTTTAACATGATTTTTAGGGGCATGCAAGGAAAACCGCCAGCCCTTCACTGGCGGTTCCTGAAAATGACATACCTATGCATTTCTCCCCACCTGATGCAGATATTTCTCTCTGGTAGCCAGTCCGCCCCGGATATGGCGCTCCTTCTTGTTGACATCCAGCACCTTCCGCGCGCTCTTGGCCAGCGCCGGATTGATCTGCACCAGACGCTCCGTCACGTCCTTATGTACGGTGCTCTTGCTGATTCCAAATTTTTTGGCGGTTTGCCTGACTGTTGCATTTTCTTCAATAATATAATTGGCAATGTCCACTGCCCGCTCTTCTATGTATCCTTTCACAAAAATCCCTCATACATGCTTTTTTACATTGTATGAGGGAGGGGATTTACTTATGACCGAAACTATACTGTGCGCTTTAATTAGCAGGTTCCCAGGAATCATATGCAATCCATAGCTTTTGGTAGTCTTTTCCAATCCGTATGGTAAAATAATTCAGTAGCACTGAGCAAAAAACTATTCCTTATTTATTCCTCCCAGTAATCAATGGTTTCCTGTGGCGTTGTATCGATTCCGAATAACTGCCACATAATATCCTCTTTCTCATTGTAAATATTTATGATTCTGATACAATCATTTTCCACTCTATAAAACACATAGTTTCTTGATACAAACAGATATCGATACTCAGAAGTCACTCCAAACATTCTTTCTGCCAAAGGCCCTCTCTCCTCATTATCCGCAAGCCCTCGAATTGTGCTGGTAATCTTTCCAATTATCGCCTTCGCTTTCTCGCTTCCGTACTGCTGTAATATGCTCCTATTGATATTTCGAAGTTTGTCTGCCGCGTCTGGAGTATATTTTATTTGTTTCAACCTAATACCCCCAATTCTCTTTCGAGATCATCTGCTTCAATCCAGCCTTCACGATCTGCACGTTCTTCCGCCCGCTTCAAATCCATCATAAGCATAGCTATCGCCTGTTCTTTGAGCGCTTCTTTGCTCTTTTGCGTCACTAAAAAAGGCAATCCCTCTACATTGATAGACTGCTGGATAAAGGTATTGAAAGCATCTGTCAAAGTCATTCCGGTCCTTGCATAGATTTCTTCCACTGCCTTTTTAATCTCTGAATTAATTCTGACCTGAAAGGTTGTATCCTTCGGTGCCATTGCCACGCTTAAATTTCCTACCATGCTATCATCCTCCTTTTCCCTTACTATAATATCATTTCGTTCATTTGTCAATACATTGTAACTACATGGCAATGTTGAGTTTCCATTATAAGCGCAATCCGCGCAACAGCCAGGGTTGTTTCATGAAGATATTTTAAAAGTCTAAAAAGATCAGATTTCATCGAG
>CAVGED010000055.1:0-4213 GCA_963628035.1 Paludibacteraceae bacterium | reverse complement strand
ATGCATATCTATAACAAAAATGGAGTCCATATGGACTCTGTTTTGCGCTTGCAAATGGCAAACTCGGGGTATAGCAGATATTCGTGTAAAAATCAATGGAATTTCCTTGAATTTTCGCACTAATTAACACGATTATTTCTGCAAACCTCTCACTATACGACACGAACACCGCAATTTCTACATTTCTATTCTCTATTCTCTTTGATTGCTTGTTCCGCCTTGATCGCCCATTCAAAGCTTGTATATACCTCATCAATGGTAGGCCGATCCGGCAAATCCTCTTCGATCATACGAATCAAGCAGCGTAGCTGTACATCTGTCGGCTTTCGTTCCGCTTCTACATTGATCATGTGATAGGTTTTATCCGCCAGGCAATAGTACTCGATCAGATCTCCCTCTTCCTGATGACTGGTTCTGTCTTTTGCAAAAATCAGGCGGATGCTCCCCTTCGGGCCAACAAATTCTTTCATGTTATTTGCATTGATAGTCTTGGTCCATCCGGCTTCATAGAAGCCAATGGAACCATCGGACAGCTTTACCGTCACCATCTCGTAATTATTTTTTCCGGGATGCAGATCATCCTCAGTTGCCATACCAATCCCTTGAATATCAACGATCTGCGCGCCGGTAAACCATTGCATTACATCCAGATAATGCACACCGCAGTCCACGATGGGCGCTGTCTCCTCGATCAGACGGCGATATCGCGGCCAATCCATCGTATGATGATTTTGCGACATTCGCATAATGATCGGATGCCCGATGGCGCCTTCCCGAATCATTTTTGCAACCCTTCGGTAGGTCTCGTTATGGCGCAGAATATAACCTACAAGCACTTTCACATCCGGATGGGATTTTACCTGTTCTACAAATTCTCTTCCCTCTTTAAGGTTGGCCGCAATGGGTTTTTCACAGATCACATGCTTTTTATATTTTAGGCACAGCTTTAACAATGCAAGGTGGGTAGACGGATAGGTTGCTATGATCACAATGTCCACGTCATCCCTGCGGATACATTCCTCTGCATCCAGAGAGATACTTTTCGCCCCAAATTTTCTTTGAAATTCCCTGGCTCTTGTCTCATCCTTGTCACATACACAGCGAATACATATCTCTTCTTTAAAATAAATGTGTTCCAGATGAGTCTCACCCATATGACCGCAACCGATCAATGCAACATTGTAAACCTTCATAAACGCTATTCTTCCTATTCCTTACTTTTTCATCTGCATACGCAGGAAATCCGCTGCCAGCATAATATCCTTTACCGGCTCGTCTCCCACCTCTCGCTCAATCGTCAGAAAGCCCCTGTATCCCACTTCATCCAGCGCAGCCAGATATCGCGCAAAGGGAACATTTCCTTCCCCTAACGGCATCTCCCGAAATACTTCGCCCTGCTGAATTACATCTTCAATATTCTTGATTCCATAGATGACTTCCGGATCACTGTCCATGAGCTTAATTCCATCCTTTGCATGCGTATGTACGATATAATCCTTCAGATTATAAACTGCCTGCACCGGATCGTCCCCTGTCACCATCACAAGGTTGGCCGGATCCAGATTGACCGCAACTCCTTTGGAGCCAAGGCTGTCCAGGAATCCCTTTAAAACCATGGATGTTTCAGGTCCTGTTTCAATGGCAAAATGAGCCTTTGCTTCATCGGCATATTCGCACAGCTTTCCGCAGGCTTCCTGCATGATCTGATACCGCGGATGATTCTTATCACCCGGGACCACCCCGATATGCGTGGTTACAATATCACACTCCAGATCCTTTGCCAGATCCAGAATACGTTTCGACTTTTCGATAAGCTCCGGATTCTTCTTTGGGTCTCCAAATCCCATCCCCAGATCACCGCAGATTGCAGAGAACACAAGTCCATGGGATTTCATGCGGTCAAGGAGCTCTCTTCGGGCAGCCACATTCATATTCTCCGGCGCGTGCTCGCCCGTTGTCGCATACATCTGCACGCCCCTGGCTCCGATCCCGGCCGCTTTTTCAATCGCTTCATTGGTTTCTAGCTTAAATGAGTCCAGCATGACTCCGATTGGAAACTGATACATAGCTGCCTCCTATAATGTGATCCACTCACAGGGCGTCTCGCATGCCTTTACAACCGCGGTCCGGATTGCAATGACATCTATGGTCTGCTCATGGCTCACCGGTGCCTCGCCGCTCCTAAAGAATGCAATCATTGCCTGAACGAACCTGGTAAAATAATTCGATTGGATCTGATAGCGTTTTGCCTTGTTCTCCTTATCCACAACATTGATGGCAAAGGTCCCTTTCTCGTCATCCCTGTGATAGCACTCCGCAATCCTTCCATCTTCAAATCCAATCATGTAGGACGGATGTTCCTTGCTGCCCAGAAACATGATCTTCTCTGCTCTGGCATTCATAAGACGTACCACCGGTTCGATCTGATGAATGGAATATATATCCAAAGGCCCCGGCCCTTCGCTGTATATCTTGTCTATCTTTGACAAGTCAATGTCATTAAGCTCTTCTGAGAAGCGAAGCGCTGAGGACGAAAAGCAGGGAGTCCCGTGCTTTTCGGCGTTTTCAAAAATACGGATTGCCGTTTCCTTATCCGGTGCAAAGGTCTTGTCCACATACGTGCGCTTGCCTGATTTAAGCGGCAGTTCACATAGTTCTTCATGCATTTCCGGATTATCCGGAGACAATACTATGAGATAATCGCTCTTTTCTATCACTTCCTGGATACTTCCAAGCAACGCCACCCCCATTTTCTCCGCCCATGCTTCATTGGACATTGCCCACTCTGGTGCTGCCGTATGCGCATACGCGTAACAGACCTTCATTTCTCCCTCTGAAAACTTATCAATCAGAGCCGGATAATTGTTTGCATGCCATTCATCTAAAAAATAATCAATAAACCCTATTTTCTTCATGCTTCTATCCTCTCACATTCTTCTACAGTACGATCTCTTTGTGCTCTTCTGCCGAACGATAGATCGCATCCATCATCCTTGCAGTGATAATATTGGTATCAATATGAGAAACAAGATGCTCTCCCGACTCCACACAATCTATAAATGCGTCGAGCTCCTGCTGGAACATGGGCTTTGTCTGATTTGCAAATGTGGTCGTGGTAAGCATACCATTCTTGGTGGAGTACAACGTAAAGTTTGCGCCATATTGCAGTCTTGCGCCGCCCTTCGTCCCCATAAAATCGATATACATCTCATTCTCACCAATATTCTGCGCCCACGCACCGTTGAAGGAAATAACCGGCCCTTCGGTACGGATAATGCCGGTGACTGCTTCCTCCACATCATACGTACCATCGGGAATCTCCGGCCCTGCCCACATATCTACATAGGTATAATCCTTGATCGGGCTTCCCAGCTTCGAAAAGGTCTCTGCTGAAACACTCTTCGTCTTCGGATCGCCGCAGCAATACATTACAATATCAAAGAAATGCACACCCCAGTCAATCATGACACCACCGCCGGCAATCGCCTTCGTAGTAAACGCTCCTCCCAGTCCCGGTATGCTTCTGTGTGAGCGGAAGCTTACATATACCTGATAGATCTCGCCCAGCTCGCCAGCGTCTATCAGCTCCTTCAGCTTATTCACATTTGTGTTGAACCGATTGACAACTCCGATATTCAATATCCTGCCTGTCTCATGCTGAACCTTCTGCATTTCAAGTGCTTCTTCGTACACTCTTGCGGCAGGCTTTTCACACAACACATGCTTTCCGGCCCTCATTGCATCTATGGCGATCACACTGTGCATCTTGTTGGGTGTACAGATCGATACCGCTTCAACCTCTTCATCCTTCAGTACTTCGTGGTAATCCTCCACTGCAATACCGCACCCATACTTCTTCACCGCATTTTCCGCGCGCTCTAAAATGATATCGCAGAAATATTTGATCTCCGCCTTTTGATTCGCCATATACGCCGGTATGTGTGCGTTATTTGCAATGGCTCCACATCCAATAACTGCTACTTTCATAATCCAAAACCTCCTTAAATAAATTCATAGAACAATTTTTATATTCTAAATGTATCAAATCCCCGTGGATGAAACAATTACATTAGTTGCTATAGCACTATCTAAAATTTGCGGTATTCCAAAAGAATCCATTGTTTCATTTCAAAAAAAGTGATATGATTCTTGTATCATATGATTAGGTAGTCAAAAGGGTATTTGTATTTTATCCTTTTCACGATAGGAACTT
>CAVGED010000054.1:0-36797 GCA_963628035.1 Paludibacteraceae bacterium | reverse complement strand
AGACCATGCGGTCCTGTGCGCTTATGCGGTATTAGCAGCCGTTTCCAGCTGTTGTCCCCCTGTGTAAGGCAGGTTGCCCACGCGTTACTCACCCGTCCGCCACTCAGTCATAACTTCATTCTCTCCGAAGAAATCATTCCGTAATGCTTCGTTCGACTTGCATGTGTTAGGCACGCCGCCAGCGTTCATCCTGAGCCAGGATCAAACTCTCTAAAAAAGTTTTTCCTTCAGGATTGAACTTGGCGTTCAATCTTTCCGTGCACCTTTCGGTGCTTTACTGTTTTAAGGTTGCTTCTTATTATAAGAAGCGCGTTCATTCAAATGAACAATTCTCTTTGAATCTTTCAAGGTTATTTCACTGTTCAGTTATCAATGTGCTGTGTTGTCTTGTCTCAAGCGACAACTTCTATATGTTAGCATGTCCATCGTCGTTTGTCAATAACTTTTTTTAATTTTTTTGAGATTTTTCTCAACAACCACTTGGAAGTGTATCATACACACTTGCCTCGCACAACAGATCTGAATGATAAAACTCCATCGCGCGGTGGAGTTTTATCATATCATCTTTATTTTTTGATGTCAACACTTTTTTAAATTTTTTTGAAATACAGCGTTATTGAATGAGACCGCTTTCCTTCAGCAGGATCTCAATATCGGTGCCTTTGATTTTCTTCATGGCGACCTTGAGCATTTCTCTCTCTGCAAAGGACAGCTTCACATCGGTGATTGGCTTCTTGTCGATAGCATAGTAGCAGGCGCGCAGAAGCTCTCTCACATCGTATTTGCTGCCCCAAACCTCCGGTACGCCGCGGTCGATATCAAGAAGCGTGTACACGGATTCCATACCGGTCCGCATGGAATATTCGGTGGTGAAGATCGTGTCGCGGGGTGTTTCGGCAAACTGACCGATGAAGGCGAAGTTCACAGCGCCTTCCGGCACCACACGGGGACGATCCTCCTCTTTTCTCGGCTGGAAGAAGGCGTTGATATACGGCATGAAGCAGGTCGTCGTATTGCAGGCCTCCTTGGCCAGGGTATCGATCCGATTCTCCGGTACGCCGATGTGGTACAGCCACTCGCGGCAGACCTCCTCACCGGTGCAGTCACGCATTGCCTTTTTGACATAATTGCCTTCCTTGTTGGTGTTCAGGGAATACAGCCAGACAAGAACCATATTTTTATCCTGAGACTTAAACTGCGGCTGACGGTTGATCGTCCAGGAGAGATACCAGTTATCCCTGCTGTCCTTGACCGTCACAATACCCCCGGTAGTCACCTTACCTTCGCGCGGATCGCGCTTGCAGACATTCATAATGTACTGAATGATCTCCTCATTGGAAGTAGCTACGGTAGCGCTCATCCAGTTGGTGGCATCAATATCGCTGCAGAACGCATCCGGGTTACCGAATTCGCCGTGTTCCGCCTGGGCGGCAATGGCTTTCCACATATCCCATGATTCCCCGACACCATTTTGGAGCTTCGAAAGGTCTGGAACGTGTGTCTGATCACCGTAGCAGGAAGTGTCGGTGCAGCAGCCATTGGTGATGAACACAAGATCATCCTCAATAAGGTCGATGGTCTGCTCCTCTCCGTCCTTGACATACACAATCTGTTTTGCAATCTTTTTGTCGCCCACGGTTTCAATGATAACATTTTTCACGTCCATGCCATATTCAACGCGAACGCCATGGGATTCCAGATACTTCACCAGCGGCAGGATCATGCTCTCATACTGGTTGTACTTGGTAAAACGCAGGGCACTGAAATCCGGCAGACCGTCGATGTGGTGTACATAACGGCACAGATACCGCTTCATCTCCAGAGCGCTGGACCAACGCTGGAACGCAAACATGGTCTGCCAGTACAGCCAGAAGTTTGTCTCCCAGAAGGAGTTCGGCAACACATCGGATATCTTCTTGTCCTCCAGATCCTTTTCCGGGGTGAGGAACAGCTTGGACAGAGCCATCGCAGATTCTTTATCCAGATTGAACTTTTTGTCGGTATGCGCATCCTTGCCGCGATCTACCGTGGCACGGCAAAGGGAATAGTTCGGATCATGCTTGTTGAGCCAATAATACTCATCGAGCACGGAAACGCCGGGAGTTTCAATGGAAGGAACATCGCGGAAGGTATCCCACATAACTTCGAAGTGGTTGTCCATCTCCCGGCCGCCCCGCATGAAGAAGCCCTTGGTAACATCCTTTCGCCCATCGCAGCTTCCTCCGGCAAGCTCCAGCTTTTCAAGCAGATGAATGTGTTCTCCCTTCATCTGACCGTCGCGGACGAGATAAAATGCTGCGGTCAGACCGGCAAGGCCTGTACCAATGATATACGCCGACTTTTTGTCCACATCCTTTGGCTTTTCCGGATGTGCAAATGATTCATAAGTTCCTGCTGAATAATACATAACGAATACCTCCTGTGATTTATTTTCTGTTTTCATTATATCCAGATTCACAGAGTTTACAATCATCAGAAAAAACTCCGTGATAAAAAATTTATCACGGAGCAGATAATTGTATAAAATTTTATCAAATACGACACATAAAATCAACGCGCAAAACGCGACAGTCCCGCAGAGACAGAACCTTTTATCAGCGTGGCAAGTCGATCAACAATCTCTTCCGGATTCCCCCTCATGTCATCCTTGATCCAATCCAGCATCAAGCCAATAAAGATATAGGAATATATCTGTGCAATGAACGCTTTGTCCTCTTCACGCACTGTCATTCCGTCGGACTCCTCGTTAATAACTCCCAGCAGGAGCTGATCCACCAGCGGCTCCAGATACTTCTCTACCTGCTCCCGGTGGACGCACCGGTATACATTCATAACAAACGGCTTATTTTCCCGAACAGCCTCGAATATCTGAAGAAATCCCTGTTGCCAGGTGTCATACGTTTTCTTTTCCTCAAGTGCCTTGCGGGCATCCTCAAGGCATGACCATTCCACCAGATCGTAAATATCCTTAAAATGATAATAGAATGTCATGCGGTTGATTCCGCAGTCTTCCGCAATATCATTGATCGTGATCTTTGTCAGCGGCTTTTTGAGCAACAGATTTTTCAGTGATTGCTCAAGCGCACGTTTTGTAACCTGTGACATGACCGTAGTTCTCCTTCTTTAAGTGCTTTCTATATTATACAGCATCTTAAACATCCAACGCAAATGAAAAATCAATTACCCGGTCATTTACTTTATACTTGTCTTCCAGCGCCGGTCCGCAGCTGTTAGAACCAACTCCTTCCACTCTGTAATTTACCAGCAGATGCGTTTCCTTCAGCGGGGCTATCTCAAAGGAATGATCTGCCCGGTCAAGCTGCTCGATGGAATAATGCAAAGCCGAAAACTCGAACGACTTATCCCCGTAAAGCTTCAAGGTATTCTTCCGGTCAGCTATTTCAATCCAGTCGCACCCCGTATGATTGCCGCATTCCTGAGGTCTGATATAGGGGACATATTCCTCTGTCACGGTCGAGTTCCACACGCCAAGATCCGCATGACCTTGAAAGTCGCAATAATTTTCTTTCGGCCCCCTGCCAAAATATCTGAACGTTTCAAAGCCTTCCTTCAGAACGAACCTGACGCCAAACCGCGGAACACTGTCAATTTCTGTTTTCAGATTCAGATCAAGATCAGTCTCCTCCGAAGAAGAACGATGGAAGGATTTCAGCTCCGGATTCCTCTTGGCATGTATATCCACCTTGACACCCCTATCATCAAACGAATATCGGATGGTCATTGTGAAAATAGGCGCACGGGAATCCGCGCCGTAGGTTCCTGAAAATTCTACGGATGACTTTTTGACAGAAAGCGTAACGTCGAGCGCATTAAAATATGCCTTGTGAAAATGCTCACTGATCCATCTTTCTCTTCGATATACATCATTATCGATCAATGCCCGCCACGTGACGATCTGTGTAGGCGCTGCCAGAAGTTCTTTCCCGTCCCTTCTGATACTGCATATCGAACCGTAGGCCTTATCAACGCAATATGTCTTCTCGCCCGACGTAAAATAAATATACCGTTTCTCCTCCTTTACGTCCGCCCTCTGTATCGGCGCAGTTGTTTCCTGTCTGCCGCTGTCAGACAGCAATCCTCTGTCGCTGCAAAACGGAAGCTCCAGTTGCGAGCTTGCAAACAAATGTCCTTTCGCACACCATGCTGTTCTTTCCTTTGATACCACTTCAAAACGGATAAATATTCTCTCCGCAATATTTCCCGGCAAGTCCAATTTAAGCGTAAACTCCCGTTCACTGCCTGCCGGGACGGAAAGTTCAAGCTTATCGGTAATATACGTCTCTTCACCTGCGCTCACGGTATAAACCGTCTCATACTCGCTAAGATCGGAAAAGGCCATTCTGTTTATCACCCTGAACCTTCCGACCGCAAGATCCTCTCCCACAAAGTCAAAGGGCTGTATTGCATGCTTCAGCGAATAAAGTCCTGTGTGCGGCGTACCGTCCGGAAAGCACAGTCCGTCCACGCAGAAATTCCCGTCATTGGGAAATTCGCCGCTGTCTCCGCCGTAAAGCCATTGTTTTTTTCCATCTTCTCCGACTTTTTCAACCGCATGATCTTTCCATTCCCAGATGCAGCCGCCTATGAGCCGCGGATATTTACGGAACAGCCTCCAGTATTCTTCTAAGCCTCCCGGCCCTAAGCCCATAGCATGGCCGTACTCGGCAAGAAGATACGGACGCTTATCCTTTGCCTGGCTGCCCTGATACTCAAGTGCCTGGAAATTCGTATACATTCTGCTGACAACATCCACGCATGGATGTATCTCCATCTGTTTTTCACCATATTCCTTATTGGGCCACGCAGTGCGTTCATAATGAATCAACCTTGTGTTATCATAGCTTCTCGTCCAATCAGCCATCTTTATATGATTTATTCCGAACTGCCCTTCATTGCCAAGGGACCACATGATGATGCAAGGTGAATTCTTGTCCCTTATCACCATTCGTTTCATACGATCCAGATAAGCCGTTTCAAATTCGGGATTATCGGCGAGCTTCTCCGCTGATTTCCTGCTGCAAAGACCGTATGCGTGTTCCATGCCGTGACTTTCCTGATCACATTCATCAATCACGTAAAGCCCGTATTCATCGCACATCTCATAAAATGACGGGTGATTCGGATAATGGGATGTTCTGACGCAGTTGATGTTAAACTGCTTCATCAGAACGATATCCCTGCGCATATCGTCACCGGTTATGCAATAACCGTATTTAGGGTGGGAATCGTGCCGGTTTACGCCCTTAAGCTTAACGGAAACACCGTTTATCAGAAGCTCGCCCACAGACGACGTTCCAACCGTTCGAATGCCTATCTTCTTATATATATACTCTCCGGCGCATTTTATCAGAAGACCATACAGATACGGCTTCTCAGCGTTCCATAATATGGGATCGCTTATCCTGCACGTCTTTGTCCCGGACGCAAGCTCATTTCCGCCGCAGTCAAATACCGTAAACGCAAGCTCGTCTGCATCGCCTTTTACGCAGATAGTTCCGTCCGAGGAGGTGATAACGGTAAAATCTCTCACATGATTCTGCGGACGCTTCAATATATATACATCCCGAAAGATTCCATGATAGCGGAAGCAATCCTGATCTTCCAGATAGGAACCGTCGCAAAAGGTATAGACCAAAACCGTCACGGTGTTGGCACCGTTATGCAAAAATTCAGAAACATCAAACTCTGCCTGCATCCTCGATCCCTTTGAGGCTCCGACATAATTACCGTTTATATAGAGTTCGAACGCAGCGGAAACACCCTCAAAAACCATATAACCGCGCGGCAGCTCCTCCGTTGTTTCAAAATCAATCATCCGGCTGTACACACCTACCGGATTTACCGTTTTTGTGTACGGAACGTTCACAGGAAACGGGTAATTGATGTTCGTATACTGTATCTGCCCATAGCCATAACACTCCCAGCAGGATGGCACGGGTATTCTATCGTGAAATTCTATTTCTTCGACTCTATCCGGCAGATCGAGTGGTGTTTCAAAATATGCGAAATTCCATTCGCCATTCATGGATATATACCGCTCGTTGGATCCAAGTTGTCGATTCATCGCATATTTTTTCTCGCCATACGGAATATAGTAAGCCCTCTGCGGCAGACGGTTTTCCCCCTGGGACAAAGGATTGTATAAGAAATCCGCTTCCATTTTGATCACCTTCCTGTCAAAAAACGATCTACAACAAGCTGCCGGAACTCCGGCGACAAACTTGCAAAGTATGCCGTAAATCCGGTAACGCGTACCACAAGGTCTGGATAGAGATCCGGATCCTTGTTCGCCGCCATAAGCTTTTCTCCGTCCAGAACATTTATGTTTATCAGCGTTCCGCCCTCTTTAAAATGTCCCAGGATCAGCTTCGTTATAATATCCACGCCATTCTCATCAAGCGCCAGCTGCGGGTCAAATTCCAGCTGTAAGGGCGCGGTGTTGCCATAGCCACACTGTACTGCCGCTATTCCGCTTGACTGCGCCGTAACCGCACCATCCACCCGGAAATGTGGATTGGGATTGGCACCGTGTGAGATCGGCTCGCCTTTTTTCCTGCCGTTGGGCGTTGCACCCACCACCGCGCCGTACTCGATCGTTCTCGACCAACTGAACCAGCCCGGAATAAGTTGCCGCTCGCCCGGCATCGACTGTGCTTTTACCCTTTGTACCCAAACTTCGGTCAGTCGCTTTGCCCACTTATCCGAAACTGTATTACCTCCGCAGTATTTCGGAGAAGAATTAAGTATCTGCCTTACACGTTCACCCTTCACACCTTCAAAATTATTTTCAAGATTTTCGTAGATCTCTTCCCATGAAAGACGTTTTTCGTTTTCTACCCGCGTTTCCAGCGCTCCAAAAGAATCCGCAACCACCGCAAGACCAGCTCCGTCAACACCGATTGTATAGAGCTTTGCACACTGCGAGATGTCAAGTCCCTTTTCGAGTGTATCCTCCATCATCAGGTTCATTACAAGCTCCGGAGTCACCTCCCATTGATGGTCGAGGTGCAGGTTTATCCCCTTCGCGGTAACGTCGATTGCCACACCGAGATGCTTTGTAAAAAGGTCAAACAGCTTCTCCGTGGACTTGTCAGCTCCCTCCTTCATTTCCAGAAGTGCAACCTCCATTACCTTGGCAATGTTTATCTTAACGGTATCATTCATCGGGAATTCCTTGCCGGGAACACACATCCAGTTACAGCCCACCGCTATACGCTTACGTGCTATCTCCTTTGAAATACCGTTTCGCATATAGCCCTCGGTAAGCGTTTTATCGCAGCAAAAGCGTGGCCAGCCATTTTTATTTTTCAGCAGATAATATACCGCCCTTCTTAAAAACCCAGGATCACAGTTCGCATGTACCCGCACCGTCAGATTTGCAGAGATATTAATCATATCCGCCGCTTCGAGCACAAGGTACGAAAGATGATTGGTAAGGTCATTATCGTTTTCATCAACGCCGGACACCTGATAATAATGCGGATCGATAAGCAGGAGATTTGCAATCAGGAACCTGGCTGTCTCATCGTCAAGCATGCCGCTCTTCCTATCCTTTTCGTAATAGGGCAAAAGCAGTGTATCCAGTTGGAATCCCGCGCCGTCACGCGTATAAACTCTTGCAGCACAGTTGAAATACGCCACCCACTGGCAGGCCTGCCGGAAGGTTTCAGGCTTCCCGGTGCGGATCGCCAGATTGGTTTTTAACATTTCACCCAGATTTTCCTTTATTTCCGGCCTCGTTTCGGCCTCATACTGTCTTCTTATCTCCTCAATATGGCGATCGATAAACCGTATGATCGCGTTTACGCACCTTTCCTCCGCATCGTAAAAGTCCTTTTTATCCGGGTTAACCGCGCGGTATTTATTTATCTTTTCGAGAAATCCCCCGAAGCCCAGCGCAAGACCGATCGAATAGTCGCAGGCAAAATGTGCGTCGCCGTCTATGCCCGTCTGGATATTATATTTCTTCTGCAATGGCTTTAGATCGTCATACGGGAACCGCTTCTCATCCCAGCGCTTGCTCCACTGTGCGGTGACGCCGGACGCTTCCAGCTCCTCTATGCTTAATTGCTTCTGCCTCCACTTTGGCATATAATGAACATCTCCGCGGTAATTAACCAGCATATCACGCCAGCGGCCGCAGAGCATTTCCAGCGGATCAACGTAGGGCGGGTGCGCGTCCATAACGCGGCAAAAGTTCTCGCTCATACCGTCAAAACCGTAAAAGCTGCCGTTCTCGCTGTTGTACCACGGCTCGACCTTGTAGCCTTCGGGCAGCGGAACCGTTCCGAAATCATCAAGATCCGTGTAACCATTCTGCTCCCTTTTGCGCAGCGTATCCGTTATCTTTTTTTCCCGTAATATCTTAATCCTATCCTCGTAGGTCAGCATATTTCGTCAACTCCTCCATCTTTTCTTTTGTCGGCACTTCAAACCGCATTTCCTCAATTCCGAGCGCTTTCTGCTTTGAGACGCCCAGGGGGTGATACGGCAAGAGCTCATAGTCCTGTATATTGTTGAAGTTCTTTATGTAATCTCTTATCGCGGAGATCTCCTGCACAGTATCATTGACTCCCGGTATCACGGGCGTTCTTACGATAAACGGCACCTGAAGCTTATCAAGTCTCCGAAAGTTTTCCTTTATAGCTTCATTTGATACCCCGGTGTATTTCCTGTGTTTTTCACTGTCAAATATCTTGAAATCCGCCATCACAAGATTGAGACTACCCAAGAGCTGCTCGTCAAAAAACACCAGCGACGTTTCTATCGCGGTATTGATCTGTTCAGCTCTGCATTTCCTTATAAGTTCTTTTATCACCTCAGCGTACATAAGCGGCTCGCCGCCGGAGAAGGTGACGCCGCCGTCCCCGAAATAATACGTTCTGTCCTCAATTATCTGCGCAAATATCTCCTCCGTCGTCATTTCCCTTCCGCAGATCACCCTGGCTCCCGAAAAACAGCCGTCCTTACACATCCCACAGCCGATGCATTTCTCAGGATAGAACATCTCCTGCGGCTCTTTCTTCATACATTCGGGATTATGGCACCACGCACAGCGAAGCGGACAACCCTTAAAGAACACTGTGGTGCGGATGCCGGGCCCGTCGTGTATGGAAGCCCGTTCGATATCCGCAACAACCGCTTTATCGGAACTCATGCCGAATCGCCTCCTTCTTCCCGCTCTTTGCCGACTTTATTGACGCATCAAGCAATGCCATGACACGTATATTATAATCCAGTGTAACGGTTTTAAGGAGCGGCAGGTGGTTTCGCCTGCAATAGGCGTAATGGTCGACAATGTTGGCGATATGCGCTGGAATCTCATATCCCGGCAATTCTATCTCATCACCGTACAGGTTCATCGCCTTTATCTCCTTGTCCTGCGTACAGAATAGTACACCGTCCGTGCAGCTATAGATCGGCCCTGTCGGCAGCGACGCCTGAGGTACCGTCCATGTACCCTCATATATGCCCAGCGAATCCTTATACTCTATGATACCTGCCACATTATCCGGTGCGTCCATATATGGGGTGTTATAATTTCCCGCCGAAGCAGAAACCATGAGCGGCAGATCGTCATCCCTTCGTGCCCACGTATTGAAGAAGCAGCCGTAACAGCCGATGTCAAGAAATGCTCCGCCTCCGGTATGATTCTGATACCACCAGGTGGACGCTCTCTCTTCGTCAGTCATCTCCTGTGCCTTCTCTGTAACGCCGCGGTGCTTTGCCCCCTTGCCCAGCGGACCGGTATGGCCATTTATATAGAAGGATTTCACCAGCCTTCCTACAATACCGCTGTCAAGCGCTGCCAGTTCCTTATGTATATAGGGTCGCCAGATGACCGGCCAATTGACCATCGCCTCAATGCCGTAGTTCTCCACTGTTTTCTTTATCTCAAGAGCCTGGTCAAGCGTTGTTGCCATCGGCTTTTCAATGCTGACATTAATACCGCGCTTCGCACACTCAAGAACGATCTGTGGCTTTCTGTTATTTTCGCATAGGATAAATGCGATATCCGGCTTTAACTCATCCAGCATTTTCCGGAAATCGTCATGCGGCGTAATATGATACCTTTCACTGTTGTTCTTAAGGTTCCATGCCCGCGTGTATCTTGCCGTCGTAGCCTCGGGAACTTCGGGCGGAACGTCCGCCATCCCCACAAGTTCGAAGTCCTCCTGTTCATTTATATACTGCGCAATCTCATTTACATGCATATGCGCAAAACCGATGATCACTGCTCTTATCTTTTCCATTTTCATCCCTCTGTCCTTTCATTTTATTTGTACAATATCCATTTCCAGTCTCCTATTGTTCTTCAGGCCTATGAAGTCTGTATGTAAGCGTGTTATAATCGCAGACAATGATGGTTCCATCGGAATATTCTGTTTCAAATACCTTCTCTTCTACCTCCTCATGCCTTACCATGAATTCATATTGGAGATAGGCGAGCCTGTCATATTCCTCCGCCAGCTCTTTTACTCCTTTGGCATCATTCCAAATCTTTTCTTTGCTTTCCGTCCGATAATCGCCATCACCGATCCAATCGCTTCCATCTGTCACAAACTTTGCATTGTAATACACATGCGGTCTGCCACCATACTCCACGATCTTCAGAAAATCCTCCCGGTCTTCGCTTTTGGGAGAGTTGATCGTCCTCGCGTAAGGATTGCTCAGTACAATTCCATGATACACCAACTGCCAGAATGGAATATATTTATCCGCAAGCGGATGCATGCCCGCTTTATCCTTATAATCTGCAAATGACACATATAGCGTACTGTCACAATTTTTTAGCGAATAGTCGAATGGCCCTTCACTTCCCACTGCGCCAAACAGTTTTCTTGCTTCTGCAAACAGCTTATCGAAATATTCTCCGCTCTGCTTCCTGTTCACCGGATGCTTTTCACTGAAGCATTCACGGGGAGACGTACAGGTGATCACATCAATATAATGGAGCCCCCGAAAGCCCAGGTCGGCAACCTCCGGAAGCGTCTGCATGGAGATCTCATAGGCTCTCTTCGGGCAGACATTATAGCTTCTTCCGCCACTCCAGCGTTCCGCCAGCACGCTTACCTCTCCATTCTGTTTGACCGCCATATCTTCCATATCAAACATGTCTGCAATGGAATAAGCATCCGTACTGTTGGTGTGACAGGTAATTCTGTAGCCATATTTTTTTGCAAGAGCCATCGTCTTCTTAAGACCCTCAAGTCCACCTACAGACCCTTCCACTGGCAGGATCTGGGGCCATCTCCCGTCATGACCCCCTATGTTCCAGCCTACAAGGCAAAATTCCGCTTTTTTTATGCCCAGCTGATGATATGCTTCCATGATCGTTTCCACATCAGCAAAGCTGCTGGCAACATGAACCTCCGGTTCATTCTCCGGCGTTTGTTCCAGGATCTTACAGGGAACCGGCTTCCACGCCATTCGGATCCTGATATTCAGGGACTCCACGCAGTAACGCAGATCTTCATTCATGCGTTCCTTTATGGAAACAAACCCGTGATCCAACTGATAATCCCTGTATTCCGCTGCAATATCGCTATAGGTTGCCGTCCTCTGCAAAAGAGTATATTCCAGAATCTCAATATTTTCATACGGAACCATCTCATTGATATAAAACCGGATAAAAAACCGGTAAATATGATCCTTTATGGCAATGATCTGGGCCGTATCCTCACGCATACCGGTCACGATTGCTGCGATCGCCTTCTCCCCGCCGCGAAGCGCATATAGCGGCATGTGTCCGCCATTTGACACGTATTCGCCATCGTCCCTGTCCTGAAAGGTTCCCATCGCATATGCTTCGTTCCTGTAAGTATTACCCCCGCCACTGTTTGGATTCAGGATAAAAAAACCATCCTCCCCGCTTCTGATCCCGCCATCATAAATCTCCACATCCACATGAGAGATCCTGTGATAATCCAGACCATCCTTCACTTCATATGCTCGCACCTTGCTGCCCCTTGAAGAAGTGCCGGAAGATTTTAAGGACAGTTGTCCCGTGTATGCAGAACCGTCTGAATAATATACCGTATAAAGCTTCATAAATCCTGTCTCTCCTTCTTACAATTCATCAGCGCTTACTTCCCGCTTAAGCTCTGCTGACCGATAGAAGCATTCGATTGCCTTGGTAACCTCCAGATTCTGTGCTTCTTTTATCAGATATTCTTCCTTTCCGGCAAGTGTATCCATAATGTTCCGGTACATATAGCGATGCTGTTCAAAAGGAACTCCTTTGTATTTCCCGTTGTCAAACCACTTCATATCACATTCGGTCTGATATCTTCCGATATTCTTATACAGCATTTCATTGTTGACTGACAGACCGCCCTTATCGCCGCAGATTACCATATTGAGGTTTGTGGTCGGGAGATTGATCGCCCAGGAAAACTTAAAATTCACACTGGTTCCGTCGCAAAGGCGCATAAATCCCGTTGAAAAATCTTCCACATTAAATTCCCTGTAATCATAGGGGCGCGGTGTAAAGGTTCCGCTGTACGCACCGCTTTCCGCAATGCTTAAAAGAATATCCTCGCCCTGGTTGGCAATCTTCGTATAGGTACTTCCCGAAACAGACTTTACCTTCTTGTCGCCTAATATCCAGAGAAGTGAGTCGATAAGATGCACGCCGAGGTCGCAGAACGGTCCGCCGAAATTATGCTCCTTCATATGGAACATTCCCCATGTGGGAATACCGATCCTGCGAATAAATTCTATATCAGAGAAATACACATCTCCCAATTCCCCGCTGTCAACGAGAATCTTAGACTGCTGCATATAATTACGCCAACGCATACACTGGCATGGGAACAACATTTTCCCACATTCTTTTGCTGTTTTCCACATTTCCTTCGCATCGGCAAGGCTTATGGCCATAGGCTTCTCACATGCGACATGCGCACCTGCCTTCAAGGCTTTGATCGTCCATTCCTTATGATGCATATTCGGCGTACAGACCGCAACGAAATCCGGATGAAGCTCATCCAGCATTTTCTGGGGATCTTCATACCATCTCGGCACGTTATGACGTTCCGCTGTTTCCTTTGCCGCTTCCGGTCTTATATCCGCAACTCCGACTACCTCAACCTCTCCTTTTTCCCGCAGAATATTCAGTGCCGGGAAATGCGCGGAATTCGCTATCATTCCTGTTCCTATGACTGCTACTCTTAATTTGTTGTCCACCTTACATTTCCTCCATCTTTCTGGTTGTCTCCCATTTTCCCGAATAGCTTGAACGGATACCCGCGTCAAGCGCTGCCAATGCTTTTATGTTGAATTCCGGCGTGATCATTTCACGCAGCGGCTCGCCTTCCTTCAGGTGATCGTAGAGATTTAACGGCAGGGTATACTGCGGAGCATCCCATGGGACACTCGTAATGACCCTGTCCGGCTTCGTTGACATATGACTGAATCCCTTATATATCTTAACCTCGTTGCCGTATCTGTCCGAAACGATAACGCCCTTCGAGCCGTATATCACCGGTCCGGTAGGGATCTCCCCATTATTCAGCGTAGACCATGAGCCTTCCACATCTGCGACGCCGTTCCCGAAATCCAGTGTATAGTTTACATAATCTTCAACATCTGAAAATCCCAGGAAAAAATTCTTTCGGATCCCCGACGCACGTTCCGCCTGCCTGCCGAATATCCAGGTGCTTAAGGTACAGCCGTATCCGCCGTAATCAAGCGATGCTCCTCCCCCGACTGCATGACGATACCAGAACATTTTCTTGAACCTTTCCCGTTCTTCGTCTGTAAGTCCCTTGTCATTGTGCGTATACGGCCCTAAGGTCGCCGGGCTTCGGTAATGGACCCGCAGTACATCACCTATCTCGCCGGCATCCGCCGCATTTTTACAATTGATAAAGCTGTCAAACCATGCTACCGGCCAGTTTATTGCCAGAAATGCCTTACTGTTCTTATATGCCCGGTACATTCTTGCGCCGTCTTCAAAGGTCATTGCCATGGGCTTCTCTATGACCGTATTCAGGTCCATTGACAGTGTTTCCTCGACGATGGACGGATATCTGCGCATATTCGAGCATACGACGACAATATCCGGGCGGAGCGCCAACAACTCCCTGTAATCCTCATAGACCCGAATCCCGTCCTCGCACGCCTTTCTCATATTTCTCTGCAGGCGTACCGCTATATCTTCCTCCACATCATCCTTATAGGGAGGAAGGTCTGCACACCCGATGATGCTGAATTTATCCTTGTATTTTGAAAAATTTTCATACATGCAGCCGCTGTGGACATGCTCGATCCCGACGATTGCAACTGTCAGCTTCTTATCCATTGCCTCTCCTTTGTCAGAACGTGGTTTCAAGTTCCACTGTCGCTCCGGTCTCGACTGCCAGCGGGATCTTGTTCATGATCTCAAGCACATGCCTTGCATGTTCGGGAGACAAAACAGGAGCAGTATCGTTCTCAATCGCACGGATCAGGTCACCGAGGCAGCAGCACTGGCTTATCAGCTTCCTGGGCGGCGCTACCCATTCAGCGGGTGTGATCCAACCGCGTATCCCCTTCTCCGGGCAATCCATATATACCTCCGGAATCGGATTTGTCATATACGGTCTCGTAAAGGAGATCGTGCCTTTATCTCCGAATATCTCAAGCATCGGCGCTTTGGAAGCTTTCTGCGAAAATCCGGTGTCCACCAGCGCCATTTTTCCCTCGCCGTAATCAAGCGATATGATATATTGATCCGGGATCTTGTCAGTAACGATCTTCTCACCGTCGAAGGTCCCCGATCTCACTTCACGTACAGGTGTAGTGACCTTCGCCATACAGGAAAGCTTCTTTGCCGCACCGAAGATACAGGTTACGATCTGCAGCCCATGCACGCCCATATCGACCAGCGCTCCGGCACCCGGTTCGAAGAACCAGGATGGATCCGTATCCCGGTATTGGAAATATTCCGGTCCCCCATGCGACATATTGCACTTTATGTAATATGGATTCCCGATTGTCCCGTCGCGCATCATCTGCTTTGCAATGGCGATATCATACCGCATCGGATGGATCGGAACGCATGAAAACTTTACACCGTTTTTCTCAGCAGTCCTGATCTGCTCCGTCAAAGCCTCAACAGAAGGTGCTGCAGGCTTTTGCGAGATAAGATGCTTGCCGGCATTCAGGACTGCCATATTGATCTCGTGATGCGCCTGTATCGAAGCTGCATCAATAGCGATGTCGAAATCACACTTTTCCAGCAGCTCGTATACACTGCTGTATGCGTTTTTTATCCCATACTTTTCACATGCAGCCTCCGCCCGTTCCGGCACGATATCGACCGCCGCAACGCACTCTGCGTTCGCTTCCCTTCCGATATTCGGAAAATACTGCGCATTTGCAAAGTATCCGCATCCGATCACTGCTACTCTCCATTTGGTTGACATAATTCTTCCTCCCTTATGTGGTTGCTAACGCAACCCTTGTATATGACAAAATTCAACCTTATCTTTCCGCCTTATCTGGCTTCTGATATTGACATCTTATCATTTACAGACTATAATGTATATGAATCCGATTATAATAATTATGGACATAATTAAACACGTGAAGTTACTTTTCACAGACTGGTGATTGCATATGACATATAGTTACAACTGTTCGGAACTTCCAAAAGTCAACGGCGCCAATTCCGTGATCCGCAAAACGATCTGGCAGATAGCCGATCCGTTCCATATCCTTGTTTTTATCAAGAACGGCGGCTGTATTTTTGAGATGAACGGCATGATCTATGAGCTTGCCAAAGGGGATATTCTCTACATCCCGGCGAAAACAGCGCACATAAGGAAACCACTTGATGACAGTTTGTGTGAAATGGTATATATTCATTTCACGCTTCCCGCAGAAGAAACCGTACAGGGCGATCCCTGCGATCCCAAACAGATCATGGACAATAACACGGATGCTTCCTCCAGAGAGCTTCATCTCATTCTTGCTGATAAGATGACGCTTCTTCCGGATTATGACCTTATTGTTGCAAAAACCAACTGCATCATAAACCATTTCAGCGGGACCGGCTTCTTCGACCGGCAGGCAGCGATTCTCGAATTATGCTCCCTGCTCTCGTTGCTTTCCGTGAAATGCAGCCAATCCATCCTTTCCAATCCGCTTGACCGGATCAGGGATTTCTACCCGGATTCTCTCAAAAATGCGCTCAGATACATCAAGAGCCATTACACGCAGCCGATAACGCTTGACGACCTGTGCGCCGTATCCCACGTTTCCAAACAGATGCTCATCAAGCATTTTAATAAAGCATTCGGAATGAGCCCGTTAAAATATATTGCCGAATACAAAATAAACTGTATCAAGCCCTTCCTGACACGTTACCCGGATATGAGCGTCAAGGAGATCTGCGAGGAGTTCGGGTTTGAGGACCAGTGCTATTTCTCAAGGCTCTTCAAAAAGCACACGGGGGAATCGCCTACCGAATACCGCCTGCGCGTATGTAATTTCAATCAGGAAAAGCACATCTCGGAGAGCCGGAAATAGGTTCTGTTCTCCGAAAATGTGCTTCCTCTTGCAGGATAAGCCCCGTCTCCCGGAAATAAGCTTTATCTTACAAGAGCTTTATCTCCTCCCCTCTTTCCGCCGACTGATAAGCGGCCTCGATTATCGCAGTTGTATGGATCGTCTCCTCCGGCTTGACAAAGGGTTCTGCGTTTCCTGTCAGGCATTCATACAAATTGTCCACGATGCAGAAATGCCCGTAAAACGGCTCATTCTGAAAGCCGTTCGGCGAAACAGCCAGTTCGTTCACAACGTCACTTCCGCTATAGATCCTGCGGCCTTCCATATCAACGCCTTTCTTCTTGCCCGCCAATACGATATTGTTCTCCTCACGCAGATTTGCGGCCCATGCCACCTTGAAGCTTAGCGATGCGCCGTTCTCAAAGCGGACATTGCCCTCGGCAAATGACTCGACATTCATCTCCTCCGGGTCAAAGCCGCTGATGCTGACACCGCCCTTCAACGCTCCGGCGGCTGCGGCGCTTCCCAGCTCATCTGTATGAACCTTATTCATAACGGCAGTGACCGCGACCGGCTTCGGATTCCCCATCAGCCAGATCGCACTGTCAATGCTGTGAACCCCGATATCGAGGAGTGCGCCACCGCCGCTGTATTCCCTGATATGGAACCTGCCCCACGTGGGTATTCCTCTGCGGCGTATCCGCGAGAGTTCCGCGTAATAGACGTCTCCCAGCTCTCCACGATCTGCCATCGCCTTCGTCGCCAGTCTTTCCGGCAGGAAGCGCAACGTCTGGCAGGCCATGAGAATCCTGCCCTGTCTCCGTGCAAGGGAAAACATCTCCTCTGCATCCTGACGGGTTACGGCAAGCGGCTTCTCACAAAGCACATTTGCACCGTGCCCAAGTGCCAGGATAACAGATTCCTTATGCAGCATATTCGGCGCGCACACAGAAACAACCTCCGGCTTTTCCGCCTCCAGCATCTGCTCCGCGTCCGTATAATATCTTGCGATCCCAAATGCTTCACAGACGCTCTTCGCTACGGCCTCCTTCGCATCGCACACCGCCACGATCTCAAAGTGCTCCTTATGTGCCATATATGCCGGTATATGGGCGCTTCGGGCGATCATTCCGCAGCCAATGATACAAACTCTGATCACGATACCGCCTCCCTTATAAATCCCAATGTCTCTGCATCCGGCTTCGTCGCGCGGTATTCCAGTCCGATGTATCCGCTGTAATCAATCCCTGCGATCTCTCTTATGATCGCGGGATAATCCACATTGCCTGTACCGGGCTCATGCCTCCCCGGACAATCCGCAACGTGGAAATGGCCGATCCTGCCGATATGCTTTTTGATCTCTTCCATTGAGAAATCGCCCATCCTGCTCTGATGATAAATATCATACAGCATCTTGATGTTTGGACTGTCTACCTGATCCAGTATCTCAAAAAGCTCCCCGGCATATGGCATAAAATAATTTTCCCGGTCGAAGCTGTTCAGCGGTTCAACGACAAGGGTGACCGCATTCTCTTCCGCTGTCACCGCAGCCGCCTCCAGGCACTTATATACATGTTCGCATTGTTTCAGCCTTGACATGGCGCCCAGGTTCTCCCCTACAAGGACAATCATTGCATGCGCCTTAAGCTTATGATATATCGGTATGCTCTCCTCCAGGGCAGACAAAAACTCCTCGCTTCTTCCGGCATTTAATATCCCGCGTGAGAGGTCATGGGATAGCTTCTCATCTCTGCTGTCGATATTAAAGACAGAGAATGACAGGTCGTTCACTTCCTTCAAATCGCAGACTCTCCCGATATCCTTATTTGACCACTTCCAGAATTCAATGGCGTCTATCCCGCATTTTCTCACTTCACTTATGCGGTCGTAAAAATTGAACTCCGAAAACATCATATCTATACAGCAGCTAAATCTCATATCCGCTCCTTCTTCTCAAAGGTCAGTCTCTCCCAGTCGGCCGGCGCGTCTCCCAGATCCGGTATGTCAAGAAGCTTTCCGCCCTGCAATGCCGATTCGTGCGCGATAAGCCCCGGTATCATATAGCGGGCCGCATCCCAGGCATTGTTCGGCGGCAGTTTATTCTCCACGACTGCCCGGACGAAATCATCGATGAGAAACAGATGCGAATTGTAATGACAACCGTCCATATTTTCCAGAAAGCTCTTCGGCAGCCGGTCGATATTCTGTATGGGCGCATGTCCTTCAATGAGGGCAACCGATACCGGAGAAGTATGATCGTCCCACTTTTGCCCGAATACCTCCTTCACTTCCCCCTTCTTGAACCTGGTGTAGCGTTCCGGGACAAGCTGCTCCGATATATCGCTCACATGCATCTCCCAGTGCTTTCCGTCTCTGTCCTCCAACGGAGCTGTCTGATATAAATGTCGGTCGCCTACACAGTCGTACGCGCCGTTTTCCCCATAAAAGCACGTGATATAGGTGGAAGGCTTATTGATGCCTACACGTCGGAATTCATTGATGCGGACAACTCCACCGCCGGACATCCGAAAGATCGCCGTCTCATTGCTGAACGGATTCGCAAAATCATTCTTGTCCTCTCCGAATATATCATCGGGATAATCATCACGGAATCCCATGCAGGACACCTGGGTCGCATACTGTCCGATCGCCGGGAACACCATGGAGATCGAGTGCGTCGGGTAGAACATCGGCGGAATGCCGGCCACTCTGCGCCAGTTCGGTCCGCCGCTGCGCCGATAGTCGGGATACATCTCGCGTGTATCGTGATAATACTGTGCCTCGGCATAGACAAACTTCCCGAATGCACCTTCCTTGTACTTCTCACGGCAATAAATTGCCGCCGGATAGTAATAGCAGGTTTCACCCATCATATAGATCAGGCGCTTCTTTTCTACAAGTTCAACGATCTCCCGGATCTCTTCCACCGTACACGCGATGGGTACTGCACTGTACACATGCTTTCCCGCTTCCAGCGCCTTGATCACCATCGGTCCGTGGAGGTGCCGCTGGGTGAAGATCGCGACACAATTGATATCCGCTTTCTCCAGCATCTCGTCATAGCTCTGATACGTCTTTATACCGGGGTGCTCCTTCTGTGCAAGCTCCCTTAAGTCCTCCTTCAGCTCTGCGACACAGACATCCGCGACATCCGGGTGCAGATAGAACAGACGTGTAAAATCCCTCGCAAAGCTATAACCCACAACTCCGACCTTTATCTTATCCATGATTGTTTCCTCCAAAACCCTTTTACTGCTTCACTGCGAAATAATTCTTAGCCCTTACCAGGTCTCTTACATCTTCTGCACAATCCATATTAAAATCATACTTCCAGGTGTTCTCAACCTTTAAGATCCCTTGTCTGATATACGGCAGATCCTCTTCTGTCAGTTTATCATCCCCGCTGCCGTCACCCAGCACGACTCCTGTATCTCTGCCGATCGCGCCCATGAGGTCTATGTCCTTCAACTGTACTCCATACCGGCCGTCAACCTGGTACAATCCGGTCATTCGGATGATAATGCTGCTGCAGCAGATCTCCCGGAAGGAGAATTCCTGCTTATAGGTCGAGGTATAATTACTCACACTTCGGATCAGTTCCCATTGACTTCCGGTATAAGCATATACTTCAAAAGCAGTGGGGAACTTCGTATCCGCAGTGTCACCGCCAACCGGATAGAAGTGTATACGGTCCATACGGGTCGGCCGGTCAAAGATGAACTGCATGCTCACGATTCCGTCTGCACTGTCCACGAGTTCCGAAGTATATGTATTCTCAGGACTGGTCCTGTCACCGTCATTCAGCAGTTCATTGTCCGTTCCCCTGCTCAGCACGACTGCGGCCGGTGCCTGATTCCCCCAGATTCTGGATGTATCCGGTCTCACTGCTTCCCGTGTCGCATTATCACCATAGACCCTCATATCACTGATGATCAATGCATAATTATCTCCGGCTGTATTCGTAAGATCCAGCTTCGTTGCCACCAGACGGATCGCAGTGCATTCCACCGGAGCAAAGCCAAACCGGAAGGAAGCGCTGCTCCTGCCAAGTGTACTGCCACCCGCATAGGTCTCTTTTGTAATATCATAACCACTCTCACTTACAACCGTCTTCCATTCCGTTCCGGTATATGCCTGAATCTCGAAGTCCTTCGGGAAGCGCTTCGGAGAATTGCCGTCATTCGCCCAGACAGAGAAATCGGCATAGTGTGCGCACACCGGAGCATCAAAGGTAATCTGCACCCATTCGTAATTCTCTGCAAGAGAGAGCCAGTCAGAGGAATAATGGGTATCGCTATCGTTATCTACGAGATTGTTCAGATCACTGCCAAAGGCCGGCGCTCCCCAGTCAACCACACTTCCCGCCGTCACCGTCATTCCGTTGGCAACATTAAACAATTCCACGGAAGGCGTATCCATCGCAGCGGAGGTCACAGCGCCATGGATGATGAACTCATCGATCTGCAGGCCATAGCCTGTCTGCGATCCGCTTGTTATCTGCCGCATCTTGTCTGCAGTGATACGCACCGCACTTCCGCAGATCTCATCAAAGGAAAACGTAAATTCTCCGTGCTCCTGTGTACTTGGCGTATAGTTGTTCTCTGTCACAACGTCCACCCACTTGCTGCCATTATATACGCTGATATGAAAATCCTCCGGCATACATTTGCCATAGGTAGCCACTGTTACCGAATCAAACCCGTATGCCTTATCAAACATCACGCCTGCATACTGACTTCCCTCCGGATTGGAAAAGAATTCTGAGGAATAATACTTATACCAGTAAACAGTTTTGTAATCGTCATCGTTTAATTTATTTAAGGCCACGTCTCCAAGCTCACGGCTGGTGGAAGCAAAGGGCGTACCCTGCTTCTGTACGGCAGCATAGGAAGCTGCATCCGGAAGCACAACGATATCCTCGCTCGATTCCGCGCCATACACTTCAAATTCACCCAGACGCAATCCATAGTTTGTCGTGCCACCCTCAACATAGCTGTTCTTGCTCGTAGTCAAACGCACTGCGGTACAATCTATCTCCTGGAAAATATAGGACTTCCAGCTGTCCTGCTGTCCACAGCCGCTGTCACTTACAACTTCTTTCCAGCCTTCCGCCGTATAGACACTGACGGTAAACGCATCCGGGAAGCCGCCTTGACTGGTGCTGGTCCAATAAGCCGGTTCCAAGCGAATTTTGCTGATCTGATACGCCTTATTAAACTTTAAAGTTACCGAAATGGGCGTATTTTCATTTCCTTCAGCCGCCAGGTTATCGCTCATGAAAAAACCATTTGCTGTATTCTTGGATGCCTTTCCATCAATCAGTTTCGCCATCTTATAGTTCTTGGTTCCCTCTGCCCAAGAACTAAAATGACTCGTCTCTACCGTTGTTCCATTGGTCGATAACGCAACATTCGAAAGATTCGGTGTCAATGCTCCATACACCTCAAATTCACCCAGGCGAAGTCCATATGTTACCGGGTTCGCCTCCTTATCGATGGCTCCGTTTTTTGAAGTAACCAAACGCAGCTGGCTGCAGTCTACCTGTGCGAACTCATAGCGGAATCTTCGAAAACTGCTGATCGTGCATCCGCTCTGTTCTACGACCGTCACCCAGCCATCCTGGGTATTTGCTTCAATCTTAAATGTATCCGGGAAACCGCCTTCATATTTATAGCTCCATGCAGGCGTTAACTGAAGCGCACGGATCCGATACGTGCCATTAAAGCTCAATGTAACTGAAATAGCCTCGTTTTCATATGATTCCTGCGCATCAGACACAAAGAAACCTGTATTTGTCTTGTTGTTTCCATCAATCATGTTTGCCATCTTATATAGTTTCTGTCCCTCTGCCCAGTCACTTTTATGGCTTGTCTCTACCGTTGTTCCATTGGTCGATAATGCAATGTTGGTCTCTTCTGTCGTTGCCTCCGCCTTTGCAGGTAGCGGGTTTACCGAAAGCCCGGAGACCAGCATACACATAGAAAGTATTACGCCAAGTATACGTCTTTTCTTCATGATATCCTCTCCTCCTACTTCATGTTATCCAATGCATTTAATTCAAAGGACAGCTGATAGTTACGCTTGTAATATTCCGGTTCATTTGCATTCGCTTTCACCGTTGACAGGAACTCGGTCTGTACATGATTCCCGTCCTGGGAGAAATGAAGCAGGAACACCATACCGGCTCCCTCTTCATTGACATTCTTAAAATCTAATCCCGATGGGTCACACAGGATCTCTGTCACGGTATTGCCGTTCGTTCCCTGCTTTTGCTGAACCCGCACATCTCCGCCGGTATGACCACAGATCACCATACGGATATTTGCATATTTTGACGCCAGCTGTTCCCAGACATCATCGCCGTCATTGTATCCGAATCTCTTGGAAGGTGCCGGCATCGTTCCGCCGTCTCCCGGCATGACATATCTGCCGTCCTCCGGCCAGATGTATGCGTGTGTGGTGATGATCACCTGCTTCGCAGGATTGGCCGTGATGATATTGCCTGCCCATTCCATAACTTCATCCCTCGGGCCATATTCCAGAGCAAAGATCAGATACTCTGTGGTTCCAAGCTTTATATTGTAATAAGAGTTGTTCGTCTTGCCCTCTTCAAAGCTTCCGCCCCAGTAATACGTCTCGCCCCATGCATCACTGTCATGAAACAGCGTCACCGGAAAAGCCTGATTGAAGTAATCCGCGCTGCCACTGTACAGGTCGTGATTTCCGGGTATCATGGTAAACGGTATCTTTGCCTCCTTCAGCTTCCCGGCCGCTGACACTGCGCGCTCCCATTCTTCATTCCAAGATCCGCCATGCTCTGTGATATCTCCCAGTCCCAGCACTGCACCTAACGGCTTATCGTTCTTATCCCGATAGGCAATGAGCCAGTCATACAGGGCATTATAATTGTCCGGGTTGTCACAGTTCAGCCGCTGGGTATCGCCAACTACTGCGATGGTGTAGTCATACGTTCCGGCATCGAAGCCTGTAAACCATTTGGCATCCCGAACCAGTCCATATGTGCCCGATGCATCTGCAACTGTCTCCTGTCCATCCGCAAAGGAATCGAAGCTCCAGCTTGCAATCAACCCCTCCGCATTATCTGCAACTGCGCTCTGATCCGCCGCGATCTCCTCTGCGGTGCGGACGGTGCTGAATAATACAACACTGTTGATCTCTCCCCGGAAATACGTCTTATTTCCATCCTTCCGGTCTCCGCCAACGCCAAACTCACCCGCTAAAGTCATCTTTTGTCCGCCATACAAAGACAGAGATTGTTTCAGTTCGCTGTTTACATAACACCGGATACTGTTTGCCTCAACATCTCTGACAATGGCAAGATGTACATATTCTCCCGGAGTCAGTGTAACCTTATCAAACACATAGCTCTGGGATGTTCCGTCATCCGCCACAAGCAGTGCTCTCGGATGGTATCCGGTAAACACCTCCACATTCATGGAGGCTGCATCTGTTCCATCATAATTACCGCAGATCACACCACCCCGTGTATCTTTTGCCAGGTCATCCGCAAGACAGATCCACGCCTCTGCTGTATTAGGCACCTCAGTTAATGACTCTTCTGTCACGTAACATACATCCGCACTTGGCGTGAAGTAGCTCCCTTTTGTAAGTGTCTTTGGAGTAGCTGCACCGCTTGACAAGCCGATTGCGGCAACTGCCAGAAGCAGACATACCAAGACACTGGCAATACCGATTTTCTTCTTCATGCTTCCTTTTCCTCTCTTTCATTTATTATCTTAGCAGGGATGCTCTTCCCTGTTATTTTACCGGCACTTTAAATCCACTGTCTGCATAAGGCGAGGTGGATTCAAGCACATAGGCTGAAAGTGATAATATTCCATCGCCTGCACCACCCGGATCTGCAAACTGCGGATCCGCCGTCTTCGCAGCACTGTCCTTTGCGGACGGAGTCATCTGATAGTAGATGTTCCCATCAAAGTCCAAATAGGAATCTATCGCTCCATCAGAAAGGATCGCCTGCCCTGTGCCATAGAATATATTACAACTCATACTCCCCACATTTGACGTTGCAAATTTTTTATAGTTGCCAAGAAATGCTATCATCTTCGTCGAAGCATTCGTATACACGATATTATGGTGCGCGTTGATGGTTACATACGGAGCTTTATCGGTATGAACTGCAACATTGATGGCATACCTTCCGTCGTTCTGGCTGATGTTATAGCGTATCGTAACACTCCCGTTTGCCTTCTGCATCAGAAGCAGTGCCCCTCCATAGTTATCATGGGAATAATTATACTGCAGCAGGGTTCCGGTACACCCGTTGTCCACATCGAACCCCTGACCGTCATTGTTTTCCTTCATATTGCGGCTTTCATTGTACTGGAATAACGTACCGGAGCTTTCTGCGACCCAGATTCCTGCACAGTTATGGTCTACAGGTGCCGATGATGCACTTCCATCCGACACGTTCCCCTCCAGGATCGCACCATGGCTTCCCATCACGATGATACCGTCTCCATAGCAGCCTTCCACATAATTACCGCGGATACAGATGCCCAACGAAGGATACCGTCCGCTGACAGTAGAACCGCCTGCCATGATACCGGTCTGCGCACATGCTTCTACCCGGTTGTTCTGGATCAGGACATCGTTCACCGTCACCTTTCTTAAATTGGCGGCATCATCACAGAATTCCTCGCTTCTTGCCCGCACAAGGATACCGCCGGTCCAGTGATGATCGCCAAGGCCGGGCAGTTCAACGGTAACCTTTTCCACCAGAGAATCTACGTTGTGAACATAACATCCTTCGATGGTGATCCCGGAGATACTGCGGCTCTTCGCAATGAAATAAATCCCTCTGTGCTGTTTTGCCGAATCTCCCGCATTGGTCACTTCGAGATTTCTCACCGTGATATAGCTTACATTCTCTCCGTAGACTGCCGCCTTGGAGGTACCGTCCCCGTGAATGACCGGAAGCGCTCCCTCGCCATATGCACCGATAAGGATCGGCTGATCCTTTGTTCCGGAAGCGTTGACGATAAGGCAGCCATGAAATTCGGAGTCGCGCTTTAACAGCACCCGGTCTCCCGGCTGAAGAGAAAGCGCATTCACCTGCTCCAGTGTACGCAACGGCTGCTCCGGCGTCAGACCGGTTCCATCTGCCACGGCAGCAGGATCCACATAATAAGTAACACCGGAGATACGCTCCTTTGTATGTTCCTCCCTTTCACGTTGCTTAAGAAGTTCCACCAGATCCCGGATGTCCGTCTGGGAATCGGAATTCACATCTGCCCCCTTAAGAACCAAATATTCTTCCCTCAGCAATACTTTCCTCATATACTGTAAGTCGGCTTCATCCAATCGGTAATCCAGATTTAAATCCGCTGTCAGCTTCGTCGCCGTCGGTCTGCCAAGAACCGAAAGCTCCGTTACCTGCAGCGCATACATCCCCTGTTCCTCCGTCTCCGAAAGCCCCGTCGCCAGAAGCTCTACGCGCTCTGCGTCCAATGCTTCAAAGGTGAAGGTAAGCTGATCCAGCGAGGTAGCAAAGCTCCTCCGTTCAACCACATCGGTCCATGTCCCGGCATTGTATACACGCAGCCGGAAATCTGTTGGGAATCCATAGACAGCGCCGTCCTTCTTATTCGTCCCGATGGTGATCTCACTGATACGAGCCGGTCTGTCCAGCGTCGCCAGAATGTACTCTCCTTCAGGCACACTTCCCGTCGTGTAGGAATTTCCCGTATACTGGGTGTCTATGCTTCCGTCATTGACCGCAGACGCGTCTGCCTCTGCGCCCTGGGAAGCGCCCGCCACACAATGCGCCCCACAGGACACATTGACAAGATCCTCTTCCGCTTCGATGTAGGGAAGCGCGCTCTCGCACCCAATCACCTGTATCTCGGACAGGCTTATGACATACGTCTTACCGCCTGACTTCGCCGGCAGCCTGGTCACCACCATACGTACTCTGTCACATTCATATTCTGCGTCCAGTGCGAAGCTGTTAACTCCTTTGTCCGCATTCGTGTATCCGGTCACCTGCTTCGCCGGTGTCCAGCCGTCCACAGTCTTCACATAGAAGGTAAAATCCACCGGAAAACAGTAGGGTGTTTCCATATCCCAGTCCGTCCAGTACGGATACAGTCTGAACTCCCGTACCTTGTAAAAGTCCTTTAAGTCTATATCGATCGTGACTGTCTGGTCCTCGGTGGCGTATTCCCCGCTAAAATATCCCTTTCCGGCATAATTCATCCGATTATCCACAAGCTTATCCGCCGTATAACCGTTTGTTGCAGCCCACGTCGAAGTCGAATCCGCACTGGCTGTAGCGTCCCCTTTTGCTATTACATTGGAATAGACCGGCGTCTCCTGCGGCGGAGCCTCCGCCGCCATACCATAGACATACATTTCCGTCAGGTACATAACGTAGGCTTCTACGCCTTCGCCCGCCGCCCGCGGAATCCTCGTCACATGTAGCTTAAGGGCATCTCCCTTGGTCTCACTGAAATCAAAAGACTGCTTATCCACAACCCCGGCTATATAATCCCTCGCCGTAAACACCGTCTGCCAGCCATCCTCCGAATGTACACTGACCGTGAAATCCTCAGGGAATCCCACGATGCATCTATCTTCACCACTCCCCTCAATGCGTGGCTTTAACGTGAGATTGTTCATGGTATACCAGCCGGGAAAATCCAGCTGCACCACGATATCATCCTCTGCCTTCGAATTCAGACTTGGCATATAAGATGGCGACCAGTCAGAGTCTACGCCATCGTTCAGTGCCTCCACCGTATATCCGGCCGCAACCATCGCTGCATGTTCATTGACAAGGTTTGCCGAGGCCTTCGTTCCCTTTTTTGCAGGAGCGATATTTTCCGTAAAAAGCGTCCGGGCGGTCTGCGTTCCATAGACCTGCATCTCCGTCATATATACGGCATATTGCTCATTTCCCGTCTTCGATGTACCCACCTGGGTCATCTTCGTCACAGAGAGCCTGACCTCGCTGCCCGCCACCGGCGCAAAGTCAAAGGTCTGCTGCCCTCTGCTGTCTCCAACCGTATAGCCTTTCTTATTGACTACGGTCTGGTAACCGCCGTTTGCGGTCTTGACGCTAATGGTGAAATCCTCCGGGAATCCCGTTGCCGTTCCATTCTTGTAGCAGGGCCAGAGCGTCACATTGTCAATATCATATATTCCGTCGAAAAGATACGATATGGTAATCGTACTTTCCGCCTTATCCTTCGTCTCAGTGATATAATAGCCCTTACCGGAATCTGTTTTACTATCGTTCAGGCTTGCAGGCAGGTAGATACTATACGCGGGATCTGACAGTGCCCACTGGTTGGTCTCGGAGCATTCCACACTGGTCCCGGCAGCCACGCCCAGATTCGTCCTTCCTTCCGAAGCGTCGGCTGCCGCCGCCATACTGTCCCCTGCCGATAGCAGAATACATTCCGCCAGCAAAACAACCGCTATGAAAAACGCTGCTGTTCTTCTCATGACCTGCTTCCCTTCTATTCGCGGTTCATGCTTGCCTTCATTTTCTTCGAAAGAACCACATAGTAGACCACACCGAGTACAACTGCAAGAAGGATCATTCCTCCGCCGACCGCGATCATAGCCACCGGGATATGCTTCTTCAGCGTGACCTTCTCTGCCGTATCAAACGCCACGCGCTCATAATTCACAACCTCCACAGCTCCTTCGTTCTCCCCTTCTGTCGCATAAGGGAATACCCGAACCTCGTTGATCTTCAGGCTGTATTGGCCGAAGTCCTCACCCAGCTTCGTCGCTGTGATACGAAGCTTTGAGGCATCGTGCTGGCGGTCGAACACAAACTTCTGCCAGGCTTCATTCTCCGGCCTCTTGTGATCCTTCACCGTGAGCACCGTCACCCACGCACCATTCTCGAAGACCTCCACCGTGAAGTCTACCGGGAATCCGATTCCGGCCCAGGCCGGCTTTAACTGCAGCTCGCCCATTTTTAAGGAGCGCTTAAAGTCCAATTCGATCCACTCGGTATTATCCGGCGCCGGATATTGCTTGGAAGAGAAGCCGGTCTCTGTATCTCCGTCCGTCAGGAACACTCCAAAGTATCCGTAATCCTCCAATGCACTTGAGGAAGTCACGACTGTAGCCGCACTTACAATATTTTCATTCGGCAGCACATAATCTCCGATGGCTTTCTCTCCGTATGCTGCAACCTCCATGATCTGCAGACCATACTCCTCATCTGCAATAATGCAGTTGGTAGCTTCAATGCGGATCTTGTTTCCTACCACCTTCGGGAAAGTGAACACATGCTCCGTCGTCGTTCCGACAATCGGGCAGGTATATCCGGTTTTCTTTACCACCTCGATCCATTCATCATCGTAGAATACGCTGATGGTAAAATCGATGGGGAATCCCCAGCCGTAGGGTCTTGCATATAAGGCTACCGTATCGATCCAATAGTTGTCCAGCAGGTTGATCTCCACCCACTCCGGCGTGCCCTTTGAAGCCTTCGACAGATTACAGGACCAGAAGTTACCAAGATTGCCGTCGTTCACATTGGCAACGCCGCATTTATACTGCGCATAGTCCGAGCTTGCAGTGGCAGGAACGTTCAGTGCGATATTCTTTTCTGCATTGTAGGTAAATCCTGCCTTACCACCGGCCCCCGATCCCGTTCCTGACGCACCGTCTGAAACAGGCTTTTCCACCGGAGCCGCCGGAATGCTTGCAGAAGACTTTACACCGTATACCTCAAATTCTCCAAGGAAGATCACATACTTTTCCTGCGTAAGCGACTTGCCGATCTTCGTGCTGACAAGACGCACCGCGCTGCAGTCGATGGCGTCAAACTCAAATGCCTGCCAGCCTGTCGTTGCCTTATAGCCCTTCTTCGTAACGATCGTCTCCCAGCCCTTCGCCGTATAGGCTTCCAGCGTGAAGTCCTCCGGGAAACCGCCGTCCTGCGTAGCGAACAGATTGATCTTATTAATCTTATATGCTGTCTTAAAGTGGAGTGCAACCTTCATCTTCGTGTTCTGGTCGGTACCCACCGCCAGATAGTATTTCGGCGTCGGCTTACCGTCGTTCAGATTGGAAACTCCGTAGCCGTTTTCCTCACCCCAGCTGTCCTTATGGCTTACATGCGCCACAGTTCCGTTGCTTGCAAGAGCGATATTTAAGAAGGTGTCCACATCTTCCCCGCTGTCGTCCTTCTCCGCCGGAGCTGCCGGGATCGTTACTGCGGAGGGAACGCCATATGCCTCAAATTCTCCCAGAAAGATACCATATTTATTTTCATTGGCAGACTTTCCGTTCTTCGTCGTATACAGGCGTACTGCACTACAGTCGACGGCTTCAAAGTCAAAGGTCTGCCAGCCTGTCGCTGCCTGATATCCGGTTTTGGTTACCACCGTCTGCCAGCCCGATGCCGTATAAGCCTCCAGCGTGAAATCTACCGGAAAAGCGCCATCCTTCACGGCAAATAATTTTATCTGATTCACCTTATAGGTGCCATTGAAACCGATTGCTACCTTCATTGGTGTTTTCTCATACTGCGGGTTCATGCCCGTGATGAAGTAAGCCCCTGTCGTCTTTCCGTCATTGACATTGGCGATCCCATAACCGTTCTCCTCGCCCCAGCTATCCGGACGGCTGGTGGACGGTGTTCCACCGTTGTCCTTGAGTGCAACATTGACCGGTGTCGGATCGTCTCCGCCCGGATTATCTCCTCCTCCGTCTGCCGGCGGCGTGGGAACAACGCTTGAAGCCTCTGTGCCATAGATCTCAAACTCGCTCAGATAGATGGCATATTTACTATTGTTGGTAATCCCATTCTTCGTGGAAACAAGGCGCAGGGCAGAAGCTTCCACTGCATCGAACCTGAACTCGTTCGCACCTGTTACTGCCTTGTAGCCGGTCTGCGCCACCACCTGCTTCCAGCCATCAGCCGTGTAGGCTTCCAATGTGAAGTCAACCGGGAAGCCCCCGTCCTGATGTGCATACAGAACCGCATTATCGATCTTCCAGGTCTGGCTGAAGGTCATGGTCAGCGTCATCTTCTTATTTTCATTTGCCGCATTTGCTTCGGAGAGGAACAGATTTCCGGTATTTCCGTCATTTACCCGCTCTACGCCATATCCATTTTCCTCTGCCCAGTTATCCGGGTGACTGATGACTGCCGTCGTTCCCTTCGAAGCAAGTGCGACATTGACCGTTTTCGGTGTGTCCGGCGCTTTTACGCCATATACTTCAAACTCTCCCAGGCGCAGTCCATAATCCTTTGTCCCGATCTTTCCGTTCTTTGAGGTAGTCAGGCGTACCGCATCACATGTTACCGTCTCGAAGTCATAGGGGATCAGTCCGGAGGCGCTGACCGTACAGCCGCTCTTCTCTACGATCTTGCTCCAGCCCTCCGCTGTCTTGGCCTCGATCACGAAGCTGTCCGGGAAACCGCCTTCGTAGTTGTCCCAGCTATATGCCGGTGCCAGCTTGATCTTACTGATCTGGTAATTCTCGTTGAACTTCAATGTGACGGAGATCGGCTCATTTTCCATGCCTGCAGACTGACTGCTCATGAAAAATCCATGATTCGCGCCATATTTTCCGTCTATCAGACGGACCATCTGATAGGTTGATATACCCTCTGCCCAGTCGTTCTTATGGTCTGTCTCTACGGTGGTTCCATTTGCAGCCAGTGCGATATTCGTCGGCTCTTCCGGAGCTGCCTTCAGAATGCCGCTCATTCCAAATACATTTACAAGCGATATCACCAGTACAAAAACCAATGCGATGGATATTTTACGCTTCATTGTCTTCATCGTCTTCCTCCTCCTTTAGTAAAGCTCAATCTCGGCAAGGCAGGCCTGATAGCCTTCCTCCGCTTCTCTGAGTTTGCTTATATTAATCCGAACCTTGTTGGCAGATACCTTATCAAAGGTATAGGTCTGGGCTTTTCCGTCCTTGGGCTGCTTACAGTTCTTCTTCGCAAGCACTTCCTTCCATTCGCCGTCTTCGCCGCAGACGGTAATGGTAAAGTTCACCGGGTAGCCGGTGCCATCCTCCGCCGGAGTCAGAATCACCTTGCTGATCTCATAGGTATCATCCAGCGCCACCTCAAACCATTCCTCTGCATCCGCTTCCTCGCTCACTGCGGTGGATGCCCAGTCGTCCGTATTTCCGTCCACCAGCTTCGCTGCATTGGACTTGCGCAGTACCGGGATACCGTTGAAGCTGGAAGCCTCCGCGGTCTGTGCCAGTGCAATATTCACGCCTGCCGGACGCAATGCCGCTTCGCCCATATAGGCACCTATATTCATATCTGCTTCTGCGATCTTATTGCCCCAGAAGTCCAGGCCGCCGTTGTTATAAACTGACATCCCCGTTTTCAGACAGGGCGAGGAAGCCATCAGCTTGTATCCCTCCAGGGAGTCGAATCCCTCGCCTCCGGAGCCTGCAAAGGTAAATTTCGGATCTTCCGCCACCTGGCCCTTCTCATTCCACGGAAGGGATACTTCCGAGAATCCGTAGTAGCAGTTATTCTCAAATGCCATTAAGTCCAGGACATCCTTTGCGCCAAATTCCGGAGTCTCGCCATTCTTCACGCAGAAAATGTTATTGCGAAAATAGGAATAGACATGTGTCTCCACATAATTTCCAAGCGCAAACTCCAGCGCACTCATAACAGGCTTTGCCGTGAACCAGGTATTGTTATATACATCCAGCCTCATCAGCGGTTCATCGCTGATACTGTAGCCGAACTTCAGGAAAGAGCCGCCATCATTGACGCTGACATTGTAGCGGATGATCGCAGAGCCATTCTTCCATTGCATACACAAAAGGAAACCTCCCGCATTGTCATGCGAATAATTATACTGTAGTATGGTCCCGGAGCAGCCGCCGTCAATATCGAAGCCCTGACCGTCCATGCTGGCTCCCTGTCCGTAACTCTCGTTGTACTGGATCAGGCAGTCCTCCGACCAGATATTCCAGATACCGGCGTAGGCATTCGTCATATCTTCGCTGCGTCCGTTGTTGGCTGCCACATTGTGCTCGATCAGGCCGCCCCTGTCATTGAAGAGGATGATGCCGTCACCCCAGCAATTTGATACATGATTGCCGCGGATCACCATACCTTCACATCTCTTATTTTCTTTAAAGCTGGTCATGGCTCCGCCAAGTGCAATACCGAGCAGTGTGCAGCGATCCACCTTGTTATTCTCGATCAGAACATCTTTTAGGATGATATCGTTGCTGTCCGGATTGGCATTGCTTCTGGCGCGGACGATGATCCCGCCATACCAGTGCTTGTCTTCACCATTTATCAGACCGCTCGTCTTACTCTCCTTGGAGTCCACATCATGTACATAGCAGTTTCGGATCGTGATCCCTTCTATGCTTTGGTTGACCGCTATGATACTAATCCCCCGGTGATACGTCCTCTCATCTCCGGCATTGGTCACTTCCAGATTACGAATCTCCACGAAGCTGATGTCCTCTCCGCTGACAGCGGCATTGACGATGCCCGCGCCGTCAATACACGGCTTGTTGTCTCCCTCTCCATACATGCCAAAGACAATGGGAGCTTCCTTCGTCCCGGAATCCCGAATCGTCAGGGTGCCTACCCAACGGCAATCCTTCTTGAAGAGTACCTGATCTCCGGGTTCTAAGGAAAGTTCATCTACCTGCCCCAACGTCTTTAACGGCTTGTCCGGCGATGTGCCGGGGTAATCATCCCTGTCCGCTTCCGCATCAACATAATAGGTAGTCCCTTTTGCACCGGAATTCTCATCTGTCGTTGTATTGACTTCCCGTACAGAACCCAGCCCATACACCGCCAGAGCTACACCGCCTGCAAGCAGAAGTACAAGAACGACAGTAATCAATGCAAGTACCTTTTTGCTCATAGTCTTTCTCCTCTCTTGAAATATTTATCCCTTGATCCCGGAAGAAGTGATACCCTCCACCAGCTGCTTCTGACACAGGAAGAACACGATAAATACAGGGATCATAATGATCAGGGTTGCCGCATTCACCACCGGGATCAGCTTGATGGAGGTTCCGGGGAACACATATTCAAAACCGTTAAACAGCGGCATAATAAGCGGAAACTTATCCTTGGACAGATACATATACGGTGTCATAAAGTCACCCCAGTTCGTATTGAACAGGTTAAATGCCACAATTGCTAAAAGCGGCTTGGAAAGCGGCAGGGCAATGTGGGTGATCAGCTTGGTCTGTGAACATCCGTCAAGGGTAGCCGCCTCCAGAAGGGAGGTCGGCAGGGTACTTAAGAACTGACGGCACAGGAAGATATTGTACGCATTCCCGGCAATCGCCTCAAACACCCAGATCCAGAAGGTATCTGTGATCCCCACCCGCGTAAACATGATATACTGCGGTATCTGCGTCGCAAAACTCGGTATCATCATCACCGTCAGCACCAAAAAGAACAAGAGCTTCGCGCCCGGTGCATGCAGTTTCGCCAGCGCGTATCCGTACAGGAAACAGAATACCGTTCCCAGCGTCACGCTGATTCCCAGGATGATGGCAGAGTTCTTCAGGTATTTCCAGAACGGAATCATCGTAACCGCATACTTAAAGTTGATCCAGTCGAAGTTCTTCGGCAACAGGATCGCCGGTGTGGAATATACATTCCGGATCGCGTTAATAAACGTATAATAGATTGGAAACAATGAAACAAATGCCACCATAATACATATGGCATAGATCACTATTTTCGAAAATCTGCTTTTTAATTTCATCCTACTTCACCTCATCATTCATCCACATGAACCCATTTCTTGCTCGTCCACTCATTGATCATAGTTGCAGCGATCATAATGATGAATACAACCCATGTCAATGCAAGACCATAACCAAAACGCAGGTTTACGAAAATCTGCTGGTACGTGTGGACCATGTAGGTATAGAGCGGCTTGATCGGCACGGAAGACATACCCACGCCGCTCAGCATGATCGGCTGGCTGAACAACTGCATAGAAGAGATGATACCGGTAACGAGCGCCATATAATTCATCGGCGTCGTCAGCGGCAGGATGATCTTGGTAATAAGCTTCCAGTTTCCTGCCCCGTCAAGCTGTGCCGCCTCGAAAAGCTCCTGGGAGATATTCTTGATGCCTGCAATGTTGTTAAGGACACTGCCACCGGCTCCCCAGAGCATCATGATGAGCAGGGCGTAGAAGGCATGGTCATATCCCATCCAGTTGACGGGCTCGCCTCCGAACAGCTTGATCAGCTCGTTGATAACACCGCCGTCCCGCAGGAACATTCCGTTCCAGATCGTACCTACCGCAACCGCCGGAAAGATCGACGGTATGTAGAAGAAAGTCCGAAAAACCCCGACTCCCTTAAACTTCATGGACAGGAATATCGCCATCGTATTGCAGATGATGATCGTGAGCGGCACCACCACGACACCGATCAGGACCGTGCGTCCCAAGGAAGAAAATGCCTGGGAATCTGCAAATACGTGCTGATAATTATCAAGACCTACGAATTTCAGGTTGTTGATATTAAATCCGGAATAGTTCGTAAAACTTATGTATACACCCCAGGCCATCGGGAACAGCCTGTAGAGCAGAAATAAGAGTACAAACGGTGCCATGATGATATAAAATGTTTTATGTCTCTTTCTGTCAAGGGGAGACAATCCCCTTTTCCTTCTTGAACTTTTCCTTCTTGAAGCCATCTTACTCAGCCCCCACCAGATCTTTTCCTTCTTTTATAAGTATCTCTGTTTCCTGGTTGATCGTCTTAAGCGCATCGTCAAGATTCTCCCGGCCATATAAGACGGGCAGATAATATTTGTCAAACAATGCAATCAGACCGGAGTAATTGATATACGGACAAACTCTTGTCGTCATATCCACATTCGGCAGCTGGTAGTTTGTAACCACATCCAGCGTCTGCTTGTTGAATGCCGTCTCATAAGGCAGCTTTGAGAAATAATCCTTCGATGCCGGGATACCAAGTCCCACCTCGGCACGGGCAGTAACCGCTTCCTCACTGGACACAAGCCACTCCCAGAACTCATATGCTTCCTGCGGGTGCTTTGTCTCCGAGAAGATACCGATACAGGAAACATCCACACAGTAAGCCGCCTTCTTGTCGCCAATGGGAGCCGGAACAAACATCAGCTTCTCCGAAGCCTTGTCCACCTTATTGGCTGCTGCAAAAGCACCGTTGAACCAATAACCGGCAAGCGCCATAGCGATCTTGTCCTCCAGCAGTCCCGCGCTTCCCACGCTGTCAGATGCCGGGTACAGAGATGAGGCCAGCGCTGCATGCTCCTGCAGATCCATAAAATAGTTGATCGCTTCCTTCGTCTCGGCCGATGTAAGTGTCGTCGTACTGTAGTCGTCAGACCACAGGGAATGGCCGCTGCCATTCAGGTACATTTCAAGCAGAGTCGGGAATGCAAGAGCGGTTACGCAGCCATGGCATTCCACGGCTTCTCCGTCCCACTTCACCAGCTTCTTGGCAAGTTCTCCGAATTCTTTCCAGGTCATAGGCTCTGTCTCAGAGGGAAGCGGAATCCCTGCCTCTGCAAATACATCCTTATTGATCCACAGGCCAATGGGACTCCAGTCCTTCGGCAGTGCGTAGAGAGAACCCTCTCCGCGCTTCTCTCCGTCAAAACGGCACATATTTGCAACCTCATACATATTGTCCAGATTCAGCTTGTCTGACTTCGCAATGTAGTCATCCAGCGGCATCAGGATACCTCTCTGTACAAATACCGGCACTTCGTCAAATCCGGTACAACGGATGATATCCGGCGGATTCCCCGATGCAATCATGGACAGCAGCTTGGAATCATTGTTGCTCATCGGCATCACTTCAATTTTAATCCCCGGATGCTCTGCTTCATACCGTGCATACAGATCCGGGTCACCAAGTTCCGATGAGTTGACGGTCACAGTCAATGTGATGTCTCCGTTCTTATCCTTTCCCTTTCCCCCGCTATTGTCGGAGTCACCGCAGCCGGCCATAGACGTGGCAAGCGTCACGGTCATGGCTGCAGCAAGAAATACACTAATCACCCTTTTTATTCTCATATCCAAAACACTCCTTCGTTAAATTTGTTTTCTAATATTGTACCACAGCAGCTTTTTTATGAAAATGTGACAAATTCTATATTTATTCCACAAAATCAAGTTGTTCATAATTTTTTCACACTTTCTCAAAAAACGGGACAATAAAAAGAAGCAGAATGCATATTGCACGGATCTTTGACACTCAAAATCCCCGAAAGCCTTGTTAGGCTTATTTTTTTGCGT
>CAVGED010000053.1:0-4172 GCA_963628035.1 Paludibacteraceae bacterium | reverse complement strand
AGGGTTTGGACATTTTTTCAAAGATTGTGAAAGTTCTACAAAAATATCGGAAAGAGGCAAAAGAACAAACCTGCAAAGCCTGATAAAATGGGCATTTGCAGGTGTCAAAAAATGCTTGATCTGACTCTGGATTTTCCGACGCACGTTCCTTCTCCATAACCTTTTTCAGCCTTAACAGAAGGAACGGTATTAATATGACCATCTTCTTTCTTTGGCGTTCCGCATGCGTAAGATGTTTTTTTCAACAACTTGATTTTGCTGAATAAATATAGATTTTTTCATATTGCCTAAAAACACCAAATTGGGATAAAATATAAAGATAATAAACCTCGAAAATTTCGAGGGGGGGAGGTAGAACCTGTGTACCGCTTGATTGTTGTAGATGATGAAAAGTTTATAAGAGAATCCATTTTTGCGTTTGCATGGCAGAATATTGATGTTACAGCGGTTGGATGCTTCGAAAGCGGGCGGGCAGCGTTGGAATATATGAATGATAATCCGGTAGATGTCGTGCTTACAGACATCTGTATGCCTGTCATGAGTGGAATTGAGTTGATCGAAAGAATAAAAGAGAAGGACAGCCGCATTGCTGTGATCTGTATTTCCGGTTACAGTGATTATGAATATCTGAGAGCCTGTATGCGGGCAGGGGCAAATGACTATGTCTTAAAGCCGATTGATGTCGATGATCTGTTCGAGACAATAGCATGTGCATTGGCGGGAAAGCAGACGAAGAAGAGCGGTTATGACAGGAAAGAGTATGAAGAGCTGGAAGAAAAGGATAAAAAGTATCATCACGATATAGAGATGGCGGTTGACTACATTGAGAAGAATTATGCTTCTTACATCTCATTGGAGAGCGTGGCAGAGCAGGTATTTCTGAACCCGGTTTATCTGAGTTATCTGTTTAAAAAGGTAACCGGAGTGAAATTTACGGAGTATCTGAATGATTACCGGATGAAAAAAGCAGTGGAACTGCTTGAGAACTCATCCTTGAAAATCAGTGAAATTTCTACTAATATAGGATATAAAGACTCACGATATTTTTCAGAGGTATTTAAAAAGAAAATGGGAATGACACCAAATGAATATCGGAACAAGAAAAAATAATAAGCACAGAGAAAAGCATATTCGATTCCAGACATTGCTGATTGCGACCGGAATGGTTCTTGCCCTTATTTTCGAAATGATATATATCGGAATCAGTTTCCGCAATGTCAGGCAAAATGCACAGACTGCTTTCGAAGAAGAGTTGAGGGCGGAACACAGCCGTTTCTGTGACAGCTTTCTGGAATGCGCGCATCAGGTGGAACGCATAGAGACCTTCATCAGAGGAAATAATCTCATGAGGTATGTGGCGGCCAATCTGAACCTGGTAACGGAGGAAAGAGCGGAGGAATACGATCTGTGGGCAGAGGAGTCGATGCAGCGCCTCTCAGTCTCTAACCGGGTGGCAGACAGCTTTCTTCTGGTAGGACCAAACAGAAACAACAAAAATCTGTATTGTGAAATAGGAGATCGGAAGCTGACGCCGGATAACTTTCCGTCCAGAGATGTTTTGGAGAAAAGCGGACTATTGAGAGTTTTGCTTGCAAATTGGGGTAATATTGGGAGGATGAATGAGGGCGAACTGCAGAGTCAGATAAGGAAGAACGCCGGTCTTGACGATGCAGAGAGGGAATCTCTCCAAAATCTTATCGCATATTTGGAGGGACATATTTTCGCGTGCACTTATATTGAAGATACCATGGTTCTCATCCGTCTGAATGATGCGTATTTTGAAGAAAAATTTGATGTGGGAGAAGGATATTCGTTCTTTGTCTTCCGGTCAACGGAGGATCTCCTTTTCCGGGTGCAGGGTGGCGGGAGACGCCTGGAGTCGCTGACAGCCGGAATGGACAGCAGAAAAGAAGCGTTTGAAGACGAGGAATGCAGCTATACCTGCACCTACAATCTATATGGAAATCTGAATGTGGTTACGGCAAAGGAAAAGGATATATCAGATTCCTTTTTCGGAAACGGAACAAAGGGGCGGATTCTTCTGCTGACTGCAATTCTGCTTGTCGCGGCGCTGTTATCCTTTGCCATACTGTATGTCATATCAAAGCAGGTTTTCATACGTCTGGATAAAATATATCAGGAAATCAAAAAACAGGCGCAGTCCCACAATTTCAGTCTGATCGAGACGGAGGAGAAGAAATCCTTTGTGCAGATTACAATCTCCAACCGGATCTTTCTGGCACTCATTTGTTCCTGTCTGGCTTCTTTAATTGTTACCGGGATATTGTTTCGCAGGATCACAGATTATGATACCAGAAATTCTGCATATGATCTGGTGAGAAGCATCGGGATGAGATATGAGAATCAATTTGAGACCTATTTTGATCGGTATAACAGCCTGTCAACAGCGATGGCAGAGACCTTTATCAGGGACTTTCAAGGGGAGGATTATCTGAGCAATTATGAATTGATCAAGGAGTTTGAGGGGAATTTCTATTATGAGACCTCTTTCCTGCCGGGTTATTCCTATGCGTTTATTGTGAAGGGCAACACGAATGTACTTTATCAGACTGCGTTTTCCAGTCAGACCGGGATATCCGGTGCGTTGGTCAACCAGGCGTTGACTGCGGCGGAACAATGCAGTGAGAATGGGGTGTTTGTCCCGGTTGACGATGTTTTCTCCGGTGAAAGAAAGGTTGCTTTTGTAAAAAAACTCTATCTGGAGGATACAGCCATTGGAAATATGATCATCGTGCTGGAGGCTCCTGCCTTGCAGAAAAATTACATGGAGGATATGCTTCGGGCAAATTATTATGTGGTGGATCAGAAGCATGAGCTCATGCTTGCGGATGGGGATACTGATCACTATGGACGGCTGAAAGAGATCTCAAGCGGGCTTTATGCGGTGGATGATCTTATCATATCTGCGGATGATCACCTGAAGGATTATCTGGGTATCTGCGTCGTTGCGGCAGATTATAGCTTTTATTTGAAGCAGATCCGGCAGTACCAGTTTTACAGTTTCCTGTTGATGCTTGGTATAGGTGTGATCTGTCTGGCAGTTTCTTTCGCATTGAAGTCGATCCTGATACGGCCATTTAATATGTTGTTGAATCATATGAGCCTGGTTCCGGAGGGAATTTATAAAAAGGTTCCCGAAAGCCATATGGCGGATGAAATCGACACCATTGCAGATGCCTATAACAGGATGATCGTCCGGCTGGAGAAGATGGTGGATATGAGTATCCGGCAGGCGACGAGGCAGCAGGAGCTGGAACTTTTACGGGTTCAGGCGGAATTTAAGATGCTTCAGCAGCAGATCAATCCCCATTTCCTTTTTAACACATTAGAGATCATTAATCTGTTGGCGATCAACAACCACGAGGATGACATTTCAAGAATGGTGAAGTGCTTATCTCATATCATGCGTTATGCCATCAGCAAGTCGACGATCGTGAATGTGAAGCGGGAGATCGAAGCGCTTGAGGCGTATATTGAGATCCAGAGATTTCGTTTTGACGCGAATTTTGATATTGAACTGGATCTGGACCGGACGCTGTTTGAATGCTATATCATCAAGTTCATTCTTCAGCCGCTGGTGGAGAATGCCATCACGCATGGGATGAAGCAGACAGCAGGAGGCGGCAAGATACTGGTGACGCTGTCGTGCTATGAAGAAGGACTGGAATTCAAAGTATCGGATAACGGCATTGGGATGTCCGAGGCGGCTCTGGAACAGCTTAGGGAGTCTATATATGATCCCAGGACGGAATATTCGCAGAGTAGTAAGAGTGGGATCGGACTTAAGAATGTATACAGAAGGATCAAGTTATATTACAACGACAGGGGCGAGTTCCTGATCGACAGCAAGGAGGGGGAAGGAATGACTGTTACCCTTCGGATTCCCTTTGAACTTGATAACGAGGAGATGTAAGAACCGCAATTCCGGAAATCTGGGGCAGAATGTGCAATATGCATTCTGCTTCTTTTTATTGTCCCGTTTTTTGAGAAAGTGTGAAAAAATTATGAACAACTTGATTTTGTGGAATAAATATAGAATTTGTCACATTTTCATAAAAAAGCTGCTGTGGTACAATATTAGAAAACAAATTCCTGAATTTGACACTTTAGTACGAAAAAAATCCCAGTTTAGCTTGAAAATACGAGCTTTC
>CAVGED010000052.1:0-22520 GCA_963628035.1 Paludibacteraceae bacterium | reverse complement strand
TTGATTTTACTGGCATAGAGGGCATTTTTTACTTATTTTTCCTGCAAAAGTCAGGCTGTAGCTTCTCTGAATGAGCTACTATAGGAATAGTATACACGATTTGAGAGGAAAATGCAAGTTTTTTTGGGAATTTTTTCTTGCGGTTTGTTTTGACATCCAAAATACACGCTATAAAAACGCTCCCTTTTCTGCAGCCATCTTCACATCGACTGCCGAAAAGGGAGCGTACTGCTATCTTATCTTTTTAAGTCTACTTCTTCTTTCTCGCAAACCGCACCTTGAACACATACCAGAGTGCGCTGGTGATGCACACGGAAGAATATGCTCCGCAGATGATACCCACCATCAGCGGTGCTGCAAACTCCTTGATGGACGTCACGCCCAGAAGCCACAGTACGAATATCGTGATAAAGGTCGTCAGTGAGGTGTTGATGCTTCGGGACAATGTCTGTGTCACGCTGCGGTTAGCAACCTCCTTCAAGGCCTCCGGTGTCTGTGTCTTGACGCTCTTTAAGTTCTCACGGATACGGTCAAAGATAACGATGGTTGCATTCACCGAATAACCGACAATGGTCAGCATACATGCGATGAAGGTGCTTCCTACCGAAGTCCAGGTGAGCACGTAGAAGGTCAGAACCACCAGCACATCGTGTACCAGAGCCAGTACCGCACTGCCTGCAAACCGGATATCCTTAAACCGGAACCAGATGTAGATCAGCATGCAGATAACAGCGATGATCACCGCCCACACAGCATCCATCCTCATCTCGGAGCTGACGGTTGCACTGATATTTTCATTGACGATGGCTGTCTCATCCACGTCAAACTCATCCTTCATGGCAGTGTTGAAGGCTTCTCTCTCATCCAGCGTCATGGTACGGGTCTTGATAACCACCTCGTTGGTGCCGTCGATCTTCTGGGTTAGGACTTCGCCCTCTCCAATAACTTCCTCCACTACCGGCTTGATCTTCTCATCGATCTCCTTAATGGAATAATCCTCGTTAAAGGTCACTGTCGTGGAGCTTCCGCCCATGAAATCCAAGCTGTAGTTCATAGCCTTGTCGCCGGATGCCTTATGGATAGCCATTCCAACGAAGCTGCCTGCGATAAGCACCAGGGCGATGATGAAGAACACGGCTCTCTTTCCAATGAAATCGATAACCTTGCGTTCCTTCTGCTTGCCATACAGCTTCTCGCTCTTAAGACCAATGGCGAAGAAGCACTTCATGATCCATCTTGTCACCACCAGGGCTGTGAACATGGATAAAACAATACCGATACCCAGGGTGTATGCAAAACCCTTCACCGTACCGGAACCGCGCAGTGCCAGAACCACCGCAGCGATCAGGGTCGTCACGTTTCCGTCCACGATAGCGGACATGGCCTTGTGGAAACCGGCATGAATGGCTGATTCCACAGTTCTTCCAGCCGCAATTTCCTCACGGATACGGGCAAAAATAACTACATTGGCGTCCACTGCCATACCGATGGACAGGATGATACCTGCGATTCCGGGCAGTGTCAGTGTAATATCAAAGATCCACAATACATATACGGTCATCGCACAGTACAGGATCAGAGCAATGCTCGCTGCAAGACCCGGAATCCGGTACATAACGATCATAAAGATCATGACAAGGATCAGACCGATGACAGTTGCAAGAAGGCTTGTGGAAAGTGCCTCCTCACCCAACTGGGCACCCAGTACCTTGGAATGCAGTTCCTTCAATTCCAGGGACAGGGATCCGATACGGATCTGGGTCGCCAGGGCTTCCGCCTCCTCGTAGCTGGCCATTCCTTCGATAATGGCCTGTCCATCGGTGATCACGCTGTTTACCGTAGGATTGCTGATGGTTTCTCCATCATAGACAACCGGAAGCTTCTTATTCAGATTGTCTCTGGTAGCATTGGCAAAGGCTTCCTTTCCTTCCTCTGTAAATGTCAGAGACACCCAATACTTTCTTTTTCCGGTGGCGGAATCCGTGCCGGTGTTTGGCTGAGCATCCGCCACATCCGAGCCGGTCAGCAGCGTCTCACCGGAGGTGTTCTGAAACTCCAGGGATCCGGGCTTACCAAGCTCCTCCAGGATGGTGTTGGCATCGCTGACACCCGGGATCTCGATGTTGATCCGGTTGTCGCCTTCCTGATAAACATTTGCTTCTGTGCTGTAGCTCTCCACACGCTTCTGCAGCTTGTAGACTGTGTCCTTCATGTCCTCCGCGCTGGGATTCTCTTCCACAGTCTCATAGGTGATGCTGACACCGCCCTGCAGATCCAGTCCCAGCTTGATGTTGCGGCTCTCACCGATTCCCACTGTGGAGATGATGGTTCCGGCATACCAGGTCACTCCGGTCAGAATAACCAGAATCAGCGCCAGGATTGCTATTCCTTTACTTCTCTTCATTGGTTCTCCTCCTTATATTATTCTGCCAGTGCAGCCTTGATCATGATCGCACATTCAATGCGCTTCTTCTGCAGCTGACAGCCAATATCATATGCATTATTTATATCCCCATGGAAATTGTAGGAATTGGCCGCGCACCCGCCGCTGCAATAGAATCTTGCAAAGCAGTCACGGCATTTTTCCTTGGCATACACGTTGCAGCCCCGGAACTTCTCCCGGAGTTCCGTGTTCTTCACGCCTTCATACACATTTCCCATGTAGAATTCTTCGTTACCCACAAACTGATGGCAGGGGTACAGGTCGCCCCAGGGTGTCACCGCCAGATACTCGGTACCGGAGCCGCAGCCGGAAAGCCGCTTGGCTACGCAGGGTCCACCCTCTAAGTCTATCATGAAATGGAAGAAATTAAAGCCCTTTCCTTCCTTCTCTCTCCTTATCATCTCCACCGCCAGCTTATCGTATTCCTCAAACAGTTTCGGCAGATCTTCCTCCCGGATGGCGTATTCCTCCGTATCCTTGGCTACCACCGGCTCCACGGATATCTGCTCAAAGCCCAGATCCGCCAGATGAAGCACATCCTGGGAAAAATCCAGATTGTGATGGGTATATGTACCCCGGACATAATACTTCTGCTGCCCGCGGCTCTCGGCAAACCGCTGGAACTTCGGGACGATCAGATCGTAGCTTCCGGCTCCCTTTGGGAACGGGCGCATCAGGTCATGGATCTCTTTTCTTCCGTCAATGCTCAAGACAACATTGGCCATCTCCCGGTTGGCAAATTCCATAACATCGTCATTTAAAAGGACACCGTTGGTAGTCAGCGTGAAGCGGAAATTCTTGTTATGAAGCTTCTCCTGCTCTCTCCCGTAAGCCACCAGATCCTTCACCACCTGGAAATTCATCAGCGGCTCCCCGCCGAAGAAGTCCACCTCCAGATTCCTGCGGTTCCCGGAATTGGCGATCAGGAAATCAAGAGCCGCCTTGCCAACCTCATAACTCATCAGCTCACGTCTCCCGTGATACTCTCCCTCCTCCGCGAAGCAATAGCGGCAGGCCAGATTGCAGTCATGGGCGATATGCAGACACAGAGCCTTCACCACGGTCTTACGGTTCGCAAACTCCCCGATATAATTCTCATATTCATCTTCTGTAAAAAGCTGCCGATCATCAGCCAGTGCCTTCACCTCATCATAGGCCTCGCCGACCTCCGCAGCTTCATATGTCCCGGACAACTGCGCGATAACATCCTCCCGGCTGTGTCCCTCATACAGGGGGATCACATCGTAGGTCACATCATCCACCACGTGGACTGCGCCGCTGTTCACATCCAGAACAATATTGTAGCCATTATTTTTATACTGATGGACCACTTTTATAAGTTCCTTTCTAATATACGCACAAATGACCGCTCGCTCTAAGCGAACGGTCTTCTGAGGGGTTCTTCTTACCCATATGAATCCTATTTGTTCTCGCAGCTCTGATTTCCTACGGTGCAGGAGGTCTTGCATGCGGACTGGCAGGATGTCTGGCACTCACCGCATCCGCCCTTCTTAACCGTGTTCTGCAGCTTCTTTGTATTTAAGGTCTTTACATGTTTCATGATGCTTCTTCCTTTCTATGTTCATACTGTAGTGAATTATACCACACAAACCGCGGACGGTAAAGTGTTTTTTCTGAAACGTTGTTACTGCCTATAAGCTCTCCACAAACCGTGCAAAAGCTTCCCTTCCCGCCGCATCGCGCTTGTATACCCCGGCATGCTCCAGTACCTTGGCGAATACCAGGCCGATCTCCTCGTGAAGGATCTCCATGATATTATCTGCTGTCACGGAATCATACTTCGGCAGGAATTCCTCCACCCAGTCAGCATGCTTCGCCAATACCTCATCGCCCCGGATATCACTTCCGGCAAGAATTGCCTGTGCCAGCTTCTCCATCTCTCCCTTCAGGCGAGCCGGGAGAACAGCCAGACCCATCACCTCGATGAGGCCGATATTCTCCTTCTTGATATGATGGAGCTCTGCATGCGGATGGTAGACACCCAGCGGGTGCTCCGCCGTGGTGATATTATTGCGCAGTACCAGATCCAGTTCATATTTATCGCCGCGCTTTCTGGCGATGGGCGTGATGGTGTTGTGAGGCTCTCCGTCCGTTTCTGCGAAAATAAAGGCCGCCTCATCCGTATAGCCCCGCCAGGTGTTCAATATCCGATCTGCCAAGGCAATGATGCGCTCTGTATCCACGCCGCTTAAGCGGATCACGGACATGGGCCACTTCACGATTCCAGCCTCCACATCTGCAAAGCCTGCCACCGTGAAGCGCTTCTCCACCGGGGCCTTCGCCATGGCGAATTCATAGTGTCCGCCCTGGAAATGATCATGGCTTAAGATCGAACCTCCTACAATAGGAAGATCTGCATTGGATCCCACGAAATAATGCGGGAACTGCTTCACAAAATCAAACAGCTTGCAGAAGGTATCATGCTCGATCTTCATGGGGATATGCCTGGAGTTAAACACGATGCAGTGTTCGTTATAATACACATATGGGGAATACTGGAAGCCCCACCGGCTCCCCTGGATCGTCACCGGAATAATACGGTGGTTCTGGCGCGCCGGATGATTCAGTCTTCCGGCATAGCCCTCATTCTCCATACAGAGCAGGCACTTGGGGTATCCGCTCTGCTTCGCATTCTTGGCTGCCGCAATCGCCTTGGGATCCTTCTCCGGCTTGGACAGATTGATAGTCAGATCCATGGTGCCGTACTCTGTCTCGGTCGTCCACTTGACATCCTTCCTGATCCGGTAGCGTCGGATATAGTCCGTATCCTGGCTGAACTTATAGTAAAAATCGGTAGCCTCCTTGGGTGATTTTTCATAAAGGCTGTTGAATTTTTCAATGATCGTGCTGGGACGTGCCACCAGCTTCGCCATGAGCTTGGTGTCGAACAGGTCGCGATAGACCACGCTGTTCTCCTCTATGAGTCCCTGGGCGTAGGCATAGTCCAAAAGCTCTGCGAGCACCGGCTCCAGCTCCACATTTTCATAAGTCTCCTGTGGCTCCTCGTATTCCTCTATGCCAAGAGTTTCCAGAAGAGCGTTGGTGGTGTAGATGACATCCGCCTGTTCGATCAGGTCATTTTCCAGACCGTAGCAGATTAATTTTTTGATTGCTTCGTTTATCATGGTATTTTTGCTCCTCATTATATTACTTTAATTCCGCCCACCGGACGAACCTTCAGTACATGGCAGGAACCTTCTCCGAAGACCGCGTCAAGAGCTGCCCGGTAGGTTTCCACATAATCGTTTTTCACAAATGCCTGGATGGTCCCGGCGAAACCTCCGCCGTGAACCCGGCTGACACCGTGATCGCCCAGTATATTCTGGCTGACTGCAAGACCAATGGAGACTGCCTGGTTCTGAATATCCTTGCTGGTGTATACATTCTGCAGATATTTGAAGGAAGAGTCACCGGAAGCCTGGATCAGCTTCAGGAAGGTATCAAACGCGCCGTCCTTCAAAGCCGCTACCTGCTGCTCCACCCGCTGATTCTCCGCAAAGAAATGTATGGCGCGCAGCACCGGGCGGTCGCCGAAACGTTCACGCAGCTGCGGAATCTTCGCATAGAACTCCTTCTCATCGACCTCGCGCAGCACTTCTTTCCCGAAGTAACCTGCCACCTGCTTCATCTCCGCCGGAACCGCAGCGTATTCGTCCGTCAGATCCGCATGAGATCCCTTGGTATCCGTGATGCAGAGGCTGTGATCGTAGGCTGCAAAGTCCACATCCACCTGTCCCACCACCGGATGCTTCGTGTCCTTGAAATCGATGTGGATGAGTCCTCCCACCGAGCTTGCCATCTGGTCCATCAGACCACAGGGCTTGCCGAAATAAACATTTTCCGAAAATTGTGCCACCTGGGCAATTTCCACCGGACTGATTTCCATTCCATTATAGAGCCCGGACAGAATGGTTCCTACCAGCACCTCGAAGGCTGCTGAGGAGGAAAGTCCGGCGCCGCCCAGCACATCGCTGGTCACATATGCCTCAAAGCCTCCGATTGCATGCCCGTTTCTCTTAAGACCATAGGCCATACCACGGATCAGCGCCCAGGAAGTGCCTTCCTCTTCCTTCTTTACCTCCAGATCTGCAAGTTCCACCGTAAGCATGGGATAGCCCTGGGATAACAGCCGGATCCGGTTATCGGAAGTCTTGCGCACCACTGCGATGGCATCCAGATTCACGGAAGCTGCCAGCACCTCGCCGTGCTGATGATCCGTATGGTTTCCTGCCACCTCGCTCCTTCCGGGGGCGCTGTAGATCTCCGCGTCACCTGTTCCGAAAAGCTTCTCGAACTCCTCAATCGCCATCCGGTAGCGTTCCCTCTGGCCGGAAATCATATCCGTGTCTACGTACACTTCTGTCAGCCGTCCGTCCAGCTGCCCGGCTGCCAACTGCTGCTTTAATTCTTCTGTCTGATACATATTATCGCACCTCGTCCTGTCTTTTCTAAACAGTATAAAATGTTTTTGGTAAAAAGTCAATTTCATTTAGTAAACTTTTTCTTATTTTTACTAAACTTTTTATGTTTTACTTTTGTAACCATCTATGGTAAAATAAACAAAAGCTTTTCACAGTTTGCAGTAGAAAAAGGAGCCCGACCCATGGCAACCATCAAAGATATCGCGCTGGCCGCAGGCGTTTCCCCGGCCACCGTCTCCAGGATCCTGAACAATGATGCTTCCCTGAACGCCTCTCTGGAGACAAAGCAAAAGGTATTAAATGCCGCCAATGCATTGAATTATACAAAAAAACCCCGCGCCGCGGACAAGTCCACCTTCACCCTGGGCATTGTCCAGTGGTTTTCCTCCGAGCAGGAGCTCTCCGACAGCTATTACCTGCTGATCCGGCAGGGCATCGAAGATTTCTGCATGAAGAACTGCATCCAGGTGGTGCGCGCTTTCAAGACAGATGTGAATTATCTGGAGGCCTTACGGGATGTGGACGGCATCGTCTGCGCCGGGAAGTTCAGTGCCGCAGAGATCCGGCAATTTACCTCCCTGACGGAAAATATCATTTTTCTGGACATGCCGGTGACGGACTTAACTGTCTCCACGATCACGTTAGACTTCGCCCAGGCCATGTATGACGGCCTCACATATCTGGAGGATCTGGGGCATACCCACATTGGCTTTCTGGGTGGAAAGGAATATGTAGAAGGGGGCCAGCTGTTTGCCGACCCCCGCAAGAAGTATTTTATCAAATATTGTAAAAAACATAAGCTTGTCTATGAACCCTATCTGCTGGAGGACAGCTTCAACATGGAATCCGGCTGCCGTATGATGCAGCAGCTTATCCAGAAGAACTGTCTGCCCACTGCGGTCTTCGCAGCCAGCGACCCCATCGCTATGGGTGCGCTGAAGGCTCTAAACGATGCCGGGCTGAAGGTGCCGGAGGATATTTCCATTGTGGGCTTCGACGACACAGCCGTATCTTCCTTCACCACGCCGCCGCTGACCACCGTCCACGCCCCTGCCTACGACATGGGAAGCTACGGGGCCAGTCTGGTCTACCACATGCTAAAGCAGCGCCCGGAGACTGCCATGAAGGTACTGCTGCCCTGTCGGCTGGTGGTTCGGGGATCCTGCAGACAACTGTCTCTTAACACACGGAAACAGTAGGTATCTCCTTGGTAGCAATGATATCCACTCCGGTGCCGGCCACATCTGTAAGCAGGACATCTCCGATGTGTACCGGTGCCTTCACGGTCACTTCCTTGAGCGCTTTCATGCAGTCCGCAATCTTCTCCTTGGGAATATCCTCTTTGGTCTTCACGGAGACAACCGGAAGCACCCCGTCCGTCACACGGACACTGCTGGTAACGATCCTGGTAGGATTCGTCACTTCCTTCCGGGCATAGGTGTCCCCACGCTTACAGGTGTTGCCGGTGACTGAAACAACCTCGCCGTTTTCCATGGATACGGTAATCATACAGCCCATGGGGCATCCGATACAAATCAAATCTCTGTTTTCCATCACTTTACGCCTCCTCGATCGTCACAATGATTTCCGAATCTGCCGGACAGTTCGTGATCTGTTCTCTCTTAAGCTTCAGCTCCTCCATCTCGCCGGGTGCCATCACCGGACGCTTCCGGTGGATCAGGCGCTCCCCGTTCAGATATAAGGAAACATAACGGTTTTTATAGACATCACCCACGCGGAAGCGGATCACCTGCTCCTCATCCATATGAGATGCGCGGATGGACGCGGGAACCGTATAACGCACGCCGCCCTGTGGACGGATAATGACAGCATTCTCCGTCTCCTTCGTTCCCGCCTGGCCGATGTCTGCAATCGTTCCGGCCGCCCCGGCCTCTGTCCTGCCGACAACGGCTTCTGCCTCCCGGCATCCGGTCACATATTCTGCGGCATGGCGTCCGGCACTGGCAGCCTCCTGGGAAACGAAATCCACCAGATCATGTACGTGCAGCACGTTGCCGCAGGCAAATACCCCCGGAATACTGGTCTCAAGGCTCTCATTTACCACAGGCCCCGAAGTGACCGGGCTCATCGCCACACCCATTCCCCTGGACAGCTCATTCTCCGGGATCAGCCCGCAGGAAAGCAGCAGCGTATCGCAGGAATAGAATTCCTCTGTTCCCGGAATCGGACGGCGGTTCTCATCCACCTGGGCCAGTGTGATTCCGGTCACCCGCTCCTTGCCCTGGATATCAATGACAGTATGGCTCAATTTCAGCGGAATCCCATAGTCATCAAGACACTGCACGATATTACGCTTCAAGCCGCCGGAATAGGGCAGAAGCTCCGCCACCACCTTTACCTTGGCGCCCTCTAAGGTCATGCGTCTGGCCATGATCAGGCCGATATCCCCGGATCCCAGGATGACAACCTCACGCCCCGGCAGATAGCCCTCCATATTGACAAGACGCTGTGCCGTTCCTGCCGAGAAAACACCAGCCGGACGATATCCCGGAATATTTAAGGCTCCTCTGGAACGCTCCCGACAGCCCATAGCCAGCACGATGGCCTTCGCCTGAATCTCAAACAGCCCTTCCTCCCGGTTCATGGCCGTCACCACCTTCTCCGGTGAGATGTCCATAACCATGGTGTTCAACATATATTCGATCTTTTCTTCTTTTACCTGCCGGATAAAACGGGAGGCATACTCCGGCCCGGTCAGCTCCTCCTTGAAGGTATGAAGACCAAAACCGTTGTGAATGCACTGGTTTAAGATTCCGCCCAGTTCCCGGTCACGCTCCAGGATCACAATGCTCTCTGCTCCGTTTCTCTTTGCTTCCAACGCGGCAGCAAGGCCCGCCGGGCCGCCGCCGATAATCACGATATCATAGTTCATTTTCCAAACCTCCTACAGCCTGTCCTTATTGATTCCCTGAATGATCCTGGAGTCGCCGCCGGACTTGGTGACCTCCGAAAGGGGAATATGACGTTCTCTTGCAATGATCTCCATGGTCTTGGGTGAGCAGAAGCCAGCCTGACATCTCCCCATACCCGCTCTGGTTCTGCGCTTTACACCGTCTAAGGACTTGGCACCCAGGGGACGTGTCACCGCATCGATGATCTCTCCCTCCGTAACCATCTCACACCGACAGATGATGGTTCCATACGCAGGCTTCTCCTTGATCAGTGCTGCCCGCTCCTCCTTGGTGAGCGTTGCCGGATTTAAGACGCCCTTTCTGGTTCCGCAAAAATTCTCATTTTTCGCCGGATGCAGCTTATCCGTCACAATACCTGCCACCATCTTCCCGATAGCCGGAGCACTGGTAAGTCCCGGAGACTCGGTTCCTGCACAGTCGATAAAGCCCTCTGCGCCCTCCACTTCCTCAATGATAAATTCGTGGTGATCCTCATGGGCGCGCAGACCTGCAAAGGAAGTGATCACCTGATTCATGGGAAGGTTCTTCACACTCCTGGCAGCCTTGGTCCGAAGCTCCGCCAGTCCCTCCTGGGTGGTGTTGGTGCCTTCCTTATTCTCAATATCAATCGCCGTAGGTCCTACCAGGGTATTGCCGTGAACCGTGGGGCTCACCAGCACGCCCTTGCCGTACTTGCCCGGAAGCTGGAATACCGTGTGGGTGACAAAGCCCCTGGTTCCCTTGTCCAACAGACAGTAATCGCCCCTTCTTGCCGTGATGTGGATCTTCTTGTCGCTAACCATGTTGTGGAACACATCCGCATATACGCCGGCCGCATTGATCACACAGGCTGCCGTAAAGACTTCCTCCCCGGCCCAGACCTTCCAGCCCTCCGAAGACTTCTCGATTCTTGTCACAGCCTTGTCAAAAAAGAATTCCACGCCGTTGGTATACGCATTCTCCGCCATGGCGATGGTCAGGCCAAAAGGACATACGATACCTCCGGTAGGCGCATACAGAGCCGCCACAACCTCATCGGATATATTCGGCTCCAGTGCCCGAACCTCATCCTTATTAAGAATCCGAAGCTCCTTCACGCCATTGGCAAGTCCCCGGTCGTAAAGCTTTTGAAGCCCCGGCCTGTCTTCCTCGGAAAAGCAGAGCACCAGGGATCCATTCCGCTCATAGGCGAAATCCAGCTCCTTGGACATCTCCTCCATCATCTGGCTGCCTTCCACATTCAGCTTCGCCATCAGACTGCCTTCCTCCGCGTCAAAGCCCGCATGGGCGATGCCGCTGTTGGCCTTGGAGGTGCCGCAGCACACATCCTCTTCTTTTTCCAGAACTGCGATTTTCAGCTGCCAGCGGGAAAGCTCCCTGGCAATGGAGCTGCCGCAGACGCCTGCTCCGATGATCACTACATCATACTTCATAAATTGCCTCCTATTTATTCGTCCTTCGCCCAGGCAAAGGAATATTTTACTGCTTTGTTCCAGCCCTTGATACGCTTGGCGCGTTCCTCGGCGCTGATCTCAGGTTCAAACCTGGCATCAATAGCCCAGTTCTTCACCACATCCTCCTTGCTGTCCCAATAGCCCACAGCCAGCCCCGCCAGATATGCGGCTCCCATAGCAGTGGTCTCCACGCATTTCGGCCGATTTACCGGGGCGTCTATGATATCCGCCTGGGTCTGCATGAGGAAGTTATTGGCGCTGGCGCCGCCGTCCACCTTCAAGGACGTCAGCTCAATGCCGGAATCCGCACGCATGGCACACAGCACATCGTTGGTCTGATAAGCCAGGGATTCCAGAGTAGCCCGGATGATATGGTACTTGTTGACGCCACGGGTCAATCCGACGATGGTACCTCTGGCATACTGATCCCAGTGGGGCGCACCCAGTCCTGTGAAGGCCGGCACTACATAGCAGCCGTTGGTGTCCTTCACCTTTCTTGCCATATAGTCGGAATCCGCCGCGCTGTCGATAAGCCTCATCTCATCCCGCAGCCACTGAATGGCTGCTCCTGCCACGAAGATGGATCCCTCCAGAGCGTAGGTCACCTTGCCGTCTAAGCCCCAGGCAATGGTGGTCACCAGCCCGTTCTTTGAAAATACAGGTTTCTCGCCGGTATTCATCAGCAGAAAGCAGCCGGTCCCATAGGTATTCTTCGCTTCACCCGGCCGAAAGCATGTCTGTCCGAACAATGCCGCCTGCTGGTCACCCGCCGCCCCTGCGATGGGAATCTCACCGCCGAAGAAGGACTCATCCGTGACACCGTACACTGCGCTGGAGGGCATCGGGGTGGGAAGCATACATGCGGGAATGTTAAGTTCTTCAAGGATCTCCTGATCCCAGCACAGATCGTTGATGTTAAAAAGCATGGTTCTGGAAGCGTTGGAATAATCCGTCACATGAACCAGCCCTCTGGTCAGCTTCCAGATCAGCCAGGTCTCCACGGTTCCGAACAGCAGCTCGCCACGCTCCGCCCGCTCCCGGACCCCCGCCACGTTATCCAGAATCCACCTAAGCTTCGTCCCGGAAAAGTAGGCATCGATGACCAGTCCCGTCTTCGCCCGATAGCGTTCTGTCAGTCCCTTTGCTTTTAAGGAATCACAGTATTCCGAGGTTCTCCGGCACTGCCACACAATCGCGTTGTACACCGGCTCTCCCGTAGCCTTGTCCCAGACGATGGTGGTCTCACGTTGGTTGGTAATGCCGATGGCGGCAATGTCCCCCGCCGTTGCTCCGATCTTCTGCATGGCTTCCACCGCCACTCCCAGTTGCGTAGACCAGATCTCATTCGCGTCATGCTCCACCCAGCCCGGTCTGGGGAAATACTGGGTAAATTCCTTCTGCGCCACACTGACGATCTCACCCTTCTCGTTAAACAGAATGCATCGGTTGCTGGTGGTTCCGGCATCCAATGCCATCACATACTTCTGCATTTGCTTCACCCTCCTATAAAATAATTTTCTATAAAACTCCCAAAAAATCAGATCCTGTACGGAACGCTTTCATCCATAGTACAAGACTTCTGTGGAACTAGAAAAGAGCACAGTTTTTATACAGCCATATCGCTGTACAAAAACCCTGCTCCATCTCTCCAGGTCTTTTTCATTTCCTACATTCTACCATTTCCGACAGGAAATGACAAGTGCATTTTATATTTTTTTCAGTAAATAGTGACCGGTGCGTACCGGCTGCACGATCAGCTGATAAATATCCGCAAACACATAGCCGTTCTTTAGGCGAATGTCGCCGCTCACACCATCCGGCACCGTTACATCTAAGACAATGTTCTCACCCTCGCGGTGCCAGGCCACAGAGACCTTACCGGCAGGCACGCCGATCTCGCCCTGGGCGTATTGCAGCTCCTCCAGGAATTCCGGCGAGATCTCAATCTCGTTGGCATCGCGTACATGGGGATTGACCTTAATCCCGGCTAAGTTTTTCAGGAACCAGGAGCTGACATCCCCGAAGAAGTGGTGATTCTTCGAGTTCGGTTTTGCTTCCTTTCGCTGGAATTCCTCAAACAGTGAGGTACAGTTCTCGTGGGCAACCCAATGCCCATAAGAGGGGAAGTCTGTGCGGGTGATCATTTTATAGGCAAGCTCCGCCTGTCCGAAGGCTGACAGCACATGGAAGATTACCCGGGCCCCCAGGCATCCGGTATCAAGATGATCGTCCTGTGCGTGGATTAATTGCAGCAATACCCGGAATGCAGCAGGCTTCTCGGCATCGTCGAACAGATTGTAAGCAATCGCCATAGCCTGGGATGTCTGACAGTTCCCCAGTACAGTCACACAGTCATCTAAGATCAGTTCCCTTCGGGCCGCAGTGCGGAATTCTTCGTATAATGCCTTGGCAAACGCAGCCTGTGCCGTCATGCCGATCGCTCCAAACATCACTTCCGCCATCTGGCACATGTCCATGCACTTTAAGGTGTCCGTCACCTCCAGAGGTGCCTTGGGCACCGCGCACCCAGTGTGAAGCCAGTCGCCCAGACCGATATGTACCAGTCCACGTTCATCCCGCCGCGTAGAGATATAATGTAAATAGCGCATAAAGGCTCCGGCGTTTTCTCGGATAATGTCGGTATCATTCCGATATATCCAGGTGTAATACGGCAGGTAAAACAGCACACAGTCCCAGGCCGGGCCGTTGCCCCAGTCAAAGCCCCAGCCGCCGGTAGGCACAATACCTGGCAGTGCACCGTCCTCACGCTGGGCTTTGCGGATATTATTCAGCCATTCATGGTAGCTGACCTCCGGTGTTAAATGGAACAACATCTGCTCAGCCGAGAGAGCGGCATCGGCCGTCCAGCCGTTCTTTTCACGGTGCGGGCAATCGGTTGGAAAATAATAAAAGTTCGAAATATCCGCATTATAAGTAGCTCTCTGCAGCTTGTTTACAATTTCGTCCGAGCAACTGAAGCTTCCGTTTATTTTCAAATCCGAGGACATCACCTCATAAGTCAAAAGCTCAGGTACCGCCTGCTCAGCCGTAATACCGGATACCATGCAGTACCGGAACCCCTGGTAGGTAAAGGTCGGCGTGTACTCCTCCACACCATCCCCCTTCAGATAATAGGTGATACGATGATCATAGATCTGTGGCTGAAACGGCATGCCGCGCAGGTCCAGTCCGCCGTCCTCCGCCAGCAGCTCTCCGAACTGCTGGCAGACCATCTGCCCTCTCTCCCCTTTGATCCTAAGACGGATATTCCCGGCCAGATTCTCACCGAAATCATAGATATAGCCCTCCTGCTGCTCTTCGGGCAACGGGAATACAGGTAAGTTTTCGCGGCAATTCGGCAAATAGGTAATACGCCCCTTTTTCACGGAAACCGGCTCTAATGTCTTCAAGGTCACAATCGGCTCCGCCGTACAGAGTCGTGTCTCCCCCCGCGGCGTCTCCGCCGCGATAGCCGCCGACCAGTCGCTGTCGTCAAACTCCGGCAAATTCCACCCGGCAATCTCCTTGCGTGCATCATAGATCTCCCCGATGCGCAGATCATCAAACAGAATGGGGGACGGATGGGTCTTAAAGCTTTCATCCGCTGTAATCTGCTCCTGCTCGCCATTCACATATTCCAGTTCCAGTGATAGTGCCAGCTTCGGGGCGCTGCGGTACGGCACCAACTGAAAACCCCAGACCGCGCCGCCGGGACAGTTGAGCATACCATTGCCTAATAAAAGCCCCAGCACATTTTTGCCGCCTTGTAATAAGTCGGTGATATCATATTCATCATAATATAAGATATCATCGGGATTGGAAATATACGGCGCTAAAAGTCCCTTGGTGATGCGCCTGCCATTAACGTACAGCTCGTAAAAACCCAGTCCGCATACCGTCAGCCGGGCGCTCTTTACCTCCGACCTTGGCGCAAAGCTTTTGCGAAAATACGGGGCCGGAATATGTACGCCGTAATCGGAAAACTCCCTGGTAGCTGCAATAAAATTCGTAGAAAACATAAAAAATCCTCCAATATTTCTTATCTTCCACGAGTATAACCTTTTCACGCTGTTTCGTCAAGTCGAAAAATTTAAGGAATTGATGTCATAGGCATATTGTGATATAATTTGCCTACTATGCTAATACTTGGAAAGGACATTCCCCATGCGCATATGGTTTAAGATATTTAAGGACAATCATCTATTGAAGGATACCGTAGTAGAGGACAATTCCTCCGAGACAAGAACCCACAAGATCTTCCAGGCTCTGGATACAGCCTGCTATGAGTTCGACCTGGGCAAGCCTATCTGGCTGGACGCCACCATCGCGGAATTCAAGCGACACGATAAGGCTCGCTTCTATCAGGATAATTTTGTAGAAGAAATCCCCTTCGATTACCTGGAAATACATGTAATCGAGGAGGATTGATGTTTTCAAGCAGGGAAGGATTTCCTGCTATTTCCGCCGCTGCCTGTGTACCTCATACATTAACAGCGTCGCAGCAATGGCTGCGTTTAAGGACTCTACCTTTCCTTCCATGGGAATGCGGATGTACGCATCCGCCAGTGCAGCCGTCTCATCACTGAGACCGTTGCCCTCATTCCCAATGAGGAACGCAGTTCCCTTTGTGTAATCCGGCGTATCATACGTCTCCGTCCCCTTTAAGTGCGCGGCGTGAAGCGTAATTCCATGACGCTTCAGCGCCCCGGCAACTTCAGCCAGATCATCCACAAGAACAAACGGCACCCGGTACAGGGAGCCCATGGTAGCCCGAATGACCTTTGGGTTAAAAAGGTCGACGGTGGAGCGGTTCATGATAATACCGTCCACACCGGCGCCTTCTCCGGTACGCAGCATAGTCCCAAGATTTCCGGGATCCTGAATGCTCTCCAGCAACAGCAGATGCGGACATTCCGACTTCAGCAGATCTGCAAGGGCATACTCCGGCATCCGCACCAGGCAAAGGATTCCCTGGGGCGTTTTCGTATCACTGATGGCTGAGAAAACAGAATCCGAAACGATTTCGTATTCATAGTTCTCTAACCACAGTCTCCAATCAATATCCTTTATTCCGCCACCGTTCGGCTCCATTCCGGCACCAGCTCTGTCCTCTGAGAATTTCTCTCGCCAGAAGCTCTCGGAGAGGTACACCTTCTGCACCAGCTCCCTCGGTGTCTCTGCCACCATTCGTGGCCCTTCCACTACAAAAACCCGCTGTTGCCAGCGAGTTTTTGACTTTTTCTGCAATTGCATAATATCTTTTATCTGTTGATTGCTGCTGCTTGTGATCATTATTGCGCCCTCAGATTATTACGATTCACAGCCATCTTAAATTGCTAAGTTCTTGCAGATATCGTACTGATATTCCGGAATCTCCTTGGTCATGGCCAGCGCTTCGTCGATGTCATAATCCACGAACTCGCCGTGACTGTATGCAACTACCCGGTTGGTCTTACCTTCGCATATCAGATCCACAGCCATGGCTCCCATTGTGGAGGCATACACCCGATCCTTACAGGTCGGGCTGCCGCCGCGCTGCATATGCCCCAGGATCGTGGCACGTGTCTCCATTCCGGTGGCCGCCTCGATACGCTTCGCCATGCTGGCGGAATGGCCGATGCCCTCCGCATTGACGATAATATAATGCTGCTTGCCGCGCTTCCGGTTGTCAATGATCCGGTTCACAAGCCGCTGCTCGTCATAGTCATACTTCTCCGGCAACAGGATATCCTCTGCACCGTTGGCAATGCCACACCACAGTGCGATATAGCCCGCATTACGACCCATAACCTCGATAATGGAACAACGCTCGTGAGATGTCGAGGTATCACGCACCTTATCGATTGCCTCCATAGCCGTGTTAACAGCAGTATCAAATCCAATGGTGTAGTCTGTACACGCAATATCCAGGTCGATGGTTCCCGGAAGACCGATGGTATTGATGCCAAGAGCCGCCAGCTTCTGTGCGCCCCGGAAGGATCCGTCACCGCCGATGATGACGATTCCGTCAATCCCATGTTTTCTGCATATCTCAGCAGCCTTCTTCTGCACCTCCAGCTCCTTGAACTCCGGACACCGTGCAGTCTGTAAGATCGTGCCACCCCGCTGGATAATATCGGAAACATCCTTGGCCTTCATATCTATGATCTCTTCCTGAAGCAGACCTGCATAACCTCTCTTAATGCCCTTCACCTTCAGTCCCTTGGAGATTGCCTGACGTACCACGGCACGAATTGCCGCGTTCATTCCCGGCGCGTCGCCGCCGCTGGTTAAAACACCGATGGTGCGAATCTCTTTTGCCATTTCTATATACCTCCTAAAATTCTTCCTTAATAATTTACTTTGTGCAACAGTTCAGACGCGCCATTCGCAAAGACACCTCCGGTGTTTTCTCGCTGCTTCGCAGCTAACTTTGCTCATAACCTGGCGCTCACCTTATCGAATGTGATACATTCTCATTCGTGCAAGCACGATTCGCCTGTATCACACTCGATAGCTGAACTGTTTCCTATATATTAATACCTTTTCTCACTATTTTCAATAAATTTTTCTACAACCTTTACATTTTTTTCACCCAGGAACCCGGCCAGGCTTTTGACAAGCTCGGGATTCACCTTGACATTCCGGCTTGGCGGCAGGCGTTTCATCTGCTTCGTTCCCGCAATATAGACGATCACAGGATCCCCGCCGTCCGACTCGTGCAGTGCTTCAAAGAGCTTCGCCTCCAGGCCTTCGTACTGCTCCATCGTGTCAAACTGGAGCCACAGCTCCTTCTTCGTATCGTCGAAGGCTGTGATCCGCTCACAGATCAGCTTACCGTTCTTCTCCTCCTCGACGGATACACGCCCTCGTACAAATACCTTGTTATCCAGCTCCAACAGACGACTGTTCTTCTCATAATCCCTGGGAAAAACAATGATCTCCAGGGTTCCCACCAGATCCTCCAGTGTAATAAAAGCCATGGTCTTGTTGTTCTTGGTGTACTTGATGGTCCGATCCACGATCATGCCGCCCACTGTAGCGACCTCGCCGTCCACCACCTTCGTCCTTCCGGTCTCCTCATCCAGCACGAAATCAGAGGTTACTCTGGAAATATTCTTTCGCCACTTATCCTCATATTCCTCCAGCGGATGACCGCTGATGTATACGCCAAGCACTTCCTTCTCGAATGCTAAGAGCATCTCCTTGGCATACTCCGGCACATCCGGCATCTTCACATCGAATTCCTGCTTCTGGCTGTCGTCCACCAGATCGAAGAGCGTCATCTGCCCCGCCATGGAGGTTTTCTTCTCCTGGGAGATATCGTCCAGGATCGTGGCGTAGACCAGCATCTTCTGCTTACGGTTGCCACCCAGACTGTCCAGCGCCCCGGCCTTGATGAAGTTCTCCACCACACGTTTATTCAGTTCCTTATCCGCCATACGGGTCAGGAAATCCTTGAGATCCCGAAACGGGCCGCGCTCTGCCCGCTCTTCACACAGCTTGTCAATGCAGGCATGGTTCACGCTCTTGATGGCGGAAAGCCCGTAGCGAATGCTCCCCGCGGACACGGAGAAGGCTCCCTCTCCCTCATTCACATCCGGCGGCAGCACCGAGATCCCCATCTTCCGACAACTCAGGATATACTCTGCAACTTTGCCGGAATTGCTCATCACCGAGGTCATCAATGCCGCCATATACTCCACCGGATAATAATATTTCAAAAACGCCGTCTGATATGCCACCACCGCATAAGCCGCCGCATGGGACTTATTGAACGCATACTTGGCGAAATCGATCATCTCATCGTAGATCTTATTAGCCGTATGTTCATCAATGCCATTTGCGATACAGCCGGGCACACCCTCATCCGGGTTTCCCCAGACGAAATTCTGACGTTCCTTCTCCATGACGGAGCCTTTTTTCTTGGACATGGCACGGCGCACCAGGTCGCTTCGCCCCAAGGAGTATCCGGCCAGATCCCGCACGATCTGCATGACCTGCTCCTGATAGACAATACACCCATAGGTGGGTGCCAGAATCGGTTCCAGTTGGGGGCAGTCGTAGGTTATGTCCTCCGGGTTGTTCTTCCCCTTGATGTAGGCTGGAATGAAGTCCATAGGACCCGGACGATACAAGGAGATTCCGGCGATGACATCCTCAAGGCTCTGGGGCTTCAGTTCCTTCATGAAGTTCTTCATCCCGGCACTCTCCAACTGGAACACGCCGTCTGTCTTCCCGGTTCCCAGGGAATCCAGCACTTTCTTATCATCATAATCGATCGCATCGATCTTAAAATTCGGATTCTGGTTCTTATGTATCAGACGCTCGGTATTCTGGATCACCGTCAGGTTCCGAAGTCCCAGGAAATCCATCTTCAAAAGTCCCAGCTCCTCCAGGGTTGTCATAGTAAACTGAGTCGTGATGGAGCCGTCGGAAGCCCGAGACAGAGGTACATATTCATCCACAGACTTCTGACTGATAACCACTCCCGCTGCATGCATGGAGGTATGACGCGGCAGACCCTCCAGCCGTTTGGACATGTCGATGAGCTTCTTGACATTCTCATCACTCTCATAGAGCCCCCGTAGCTCCGGATTCATCACCAGCGCCTTGTCTATGGTAATTCCCAGTTCATTGGGAATCTGCTTGGCAATGCTGTCCACAAATGCATAGGGCAGATCCATCACACGGCCAACATCCCGTATCACGCCACGGGCCGCCATCGTACCGAAGGTCACGATCTGCACCACCCGGTCCTTGCCGTACTTGCGCACCACATAATCAATGACCTCCTGCCGGCGTTCCACACAGAAGTCAATATCGATATCGGGCATGGACACACGCTCCGGGTTTAAGAACCGCTCAAACAGAAGACTGTAGCGGATGGGATCGATGCTGGTGATCTCCAGGGTGTAGGCCACCAGACTCCCGGCAGCGCTTCCCCGCCCCGGCCCAACAGCAATGTCCTGGCTTCGTGCAAAATGGATGAAATCCCAGACGATCAGGAAGTAATCCACATATCCCATAGTCTTGATGACACTAAGCTCATAGGACAGCTTCTCTGCCAGCTCCTCATGCTTGTCCGGATACCGCCGCACCAATCCCTCAAAGCAAAGCTTATTCAGATATTCCCAGCTGGTCATGCCATCCGGCACATCGTATTTCGGCAGCTTGGTCACACCGAACTCAATCTCCACGTGGCAGCGGTCAGCGATCCGCTGGGTATTCTCCAGTGCCTCAAGGGCATAAGGAAACAGTTCCCGCATCTCCGCCTCAGACTTCACATAATACTGACCGCCCTCATAGCGCATGCGGTTTTCATCTGCCAGCTTTTTTCCCGTCTGAATACATAATAGGATATCGTGAGGCTCCACGTCCTCCTCGTAGGTATAGTGTACATCGTTGGTGGCTACCAGTCCGATTCCGGTCTCCTTGCTCATCCGAAGCAACTGCTGGTTCACCGTCCGCTGCTCCGGGATCCCGTGTTCCTGAAGCTCCAGGAAGTAATTTCCTTTTCCGAAAATATCCTGATGCCACAGTGCCGCAGCCTTGGCTTCCTCATAGAGCCCCCGCTGCAGAAGGCGCGGTATCTCGCCCGCCAGGCAGGCGCTCAGAGCGATGATTCCCTCGTGATACTGCTCGAGGACCTCACGATCCACCCTGGGTCGGTAATAGTACCCGTCCACAAAGCCCTTGGAGACGATCTTCATGAGGTTGCTGTATCCCGTGTTATTCTCTGCCAGCAGCACCAGATGATAGTACCGATCCTCGCCCTCTACCCGTTCCCGGTCGAACCGGGAGCCAGGCGCCACATAGACCTCGCAGCCCAGGATGGGGTTGATCCCCTCCGCCCTGGCGGCCCGGTAGAAATCAATGACACCATACATAACCCCATGGTCTGTGATGGCTGCACTGTTCATTCCCAGTTCCTTGACTCTGGCCACATATTCTTTTATCTTGTTGGAACCATCCAGAAGGCTGTACTCTGTATGGACATGCAGGTGGGTAAATGCCATGATCGATCCTACTCCTGTTCTTTTATCTGTTATCCGTGATTACTTATCTTCTATAAATATTATCACGTTTTCCAGGGGATAGCAATTGGTTATTTTCACGGTTTCCGGAGTGACTCACCAAGCACACGAAAAGTAGCTTGGTTCCTTTATAACTGTTTGCCATATAAAGCTTTCGACTCCCTGTTTCTTCTTCGTTTTTCCATCACCGTCAAATCGAGAAGTAGGTGGCATAAGTTCCAATCTGTCTGGCGGAACATATAATGTCCCCACGGAATGCGAAAAAACAACTGCAATCCAGATTCGCCAGCAAGTTACTGATGAAACGGAAACATTTGAAAATCGTCAGCGGCTTGCTGACGAATCTCTGCGTTCCGAACTCTTATGCATCCCTCCGTCCTTATAACGCCATTCGAACTAAGAGGATTCTTTACATTCGCAATTTTTTGTGTTCATCCGATAAAAATTCGCAAAAAATGTAGAAATCAAGTTTTAAGTGTAATAACTTTATACACTCTTTCCTTGCCACAATATGGTGCTGGGGCTTGACTGCAATTTCTTATCAGCCTGCCTTATATACACCACTTTAGCAAAATCTCTTTTGGGAAAAGCGGACTGGACGGACACTCTCTGTCTCTCTCGGGTAGCGGAAAATATTAAGACAGGCAAATAATGCATAACATTTTCCTAAGATAAAGGACTGTGGGAGGTGGCATCTTGCCTAATGTAGTTACGTTCAATATGAACATCCCCTTCGTTCAGCATCTGTGCAAGGAGAATATGTGTCTGGCGAAGGTCATCAGTAAAAGCAGGGCAAGAAATCACGACTGCCATTGTCGACATGTCCCTTGATCTTGAGAAAATGTGAAAATTGGCAGAAAAGGAAGTCATTAAGAGTCTGACAAAAATCAGAGGTATCGGGAAATGGACAGCAAAAATGCATCTCGCATTTGCTATAGGACATTAGATATGGAAATGACAAAGAAAGAATTCCATCTATTCAAATGAAAGGAGTAAATTCGCAATGAGTGCAATAGACGAAAGAAATGAACGTGTTCGCAGTATTCTTGATTCACTTTATAACAGAGCCATAGATGCTGGTGTTGAAATTGATGAATCAGCATATAAGGATTCTTTAGAAAAACTGTTTTCAACCACAGCGTGGGGATTTAGAGAAGCGCTGATTAATTGACCATATTCCTCTCACCAGTAAGTCCCGAAACAATTTTTTTTGATATTCAGCTTCTATGGTGGTCGGAAATCATGAAAATCTC
>CAVGED010000051.1:0-27745 GCA_963628035.1 Paludibacteraceae bacterium | reverse complement strand
TTTTCAAAGAACAGTTATCGTTTAAAAAGGACGTACCTTTTGACACCTAAATCATCTCATGTATAAACAGTCCGCTTCTAAGCTTCGGCTCAAACCAGGTGGACTTCGGCGGCATCAGCTTTCCTGCGTCTGCCACTGCAAACAATTCCTGAATGGAAGTTGGATACATGGCAAAGGCAACGGCACAGTCCGTCTCTACACGGTGCTCAAGCTCCGAAAGTCCCCGGATTCCGCCCACAAAGTCGATGCGCGCGTCCGTTCTCGGATCGCCGATTCCAAGAACCGGGCCAAGCAGCAGCTTCTGCAGGATGGATACATCCAGTCCCTCCACGGGATCGTCGCTCTTATCCTTTGTGCGAACCTGGCACAGATACCACTGTCCCGCAAGGAACATGGTGAACTGCCCCTTCTGCTTCGGATGATGATCCTGACCGTCCACTCCACACGTTCTGTCATGAACGTCGGTCTGCTCCGAATTTTTGCCGGACACCGTCTCCTTTGGCTCCATAGGCGTTACATCAAATATTTCTCCCACCTTCTCAGCGAATCCCTCCGGCGTATAGCCGTTCAGATCCTTCACCACCCGATTATAATCCATGATCATCAGCTGCTCATCGGCGAACAGTACGGAAAGGAAATAGTTAAATTCCTCCTGTCCGGTATAGTCCGGGTGCTGTTTCCGGCGCATAAGACCAACCTTCACTGCGGAAGCCGCCCGGTGATGACCGTCAGCAATATAAATCTGCTGCATATTCGAAAAACACTGCCGGATGACATCGATTTTCTCCGATTCCCGGATACAAAATACCCGGTGGCGGATTCCGTCCGGGGAAGTGAAGTCATACAATGGATCCGCCTTCTTCGTCTCCGCAATGACCGCATTGATCTGTCCGTCAGCGCGGTAAGCCAGGAAGATCGGCCCTGTCTGGGCATTGCAGGCATCCACATGGCGGATCCGGTCCTGCTCCTTCTCTTCTCTGGTATTCTCGTGCTTCTTGATCACACCGTTCACATAATCATCGATGGCTGCACAGGCTACAAGCCCGTCCTGAACGCGCCCGTTCATGGTGAGCTCATAGATGTAATAGCAGGCCTGCTGCTCCGTCACAAAATCTCCCTGCTCCACCATCTCCCACAGAAGATCGTGCGCCTTCTGATATACACGTTCATCGTAAATATCCACATCATCCGGGAACTGTGTCTCCGGCCGATCGATCCGAAGAAATGACATGGGCTCACGGGCAACTTCTCTCTTTGCTTCTTCTCTGCTGTATACGTCATAAGGCAAGGCTGCAATTTCAGCGGCCTTGCCTTCCTTTGGACGGATACATACAAATGGTTTTATATCTGCCATTTATTTTATCACCCTCACTTTAAGTACACCCTCGATGGACTTTAATGCCTCCACAACCTCCGGGGTCACCGGAGCATCCAGATCCATCAGTGAGTATGCATAATCTCCACGGCTCTTGTTGGTCATATCAGAAATATTGATGTTGGCGTCGCCCATCACTGTCGCATATTTACTGATCATACCTGCGATGTTTTTATGCAGCACAGCCACACGCGCCGGAGCCTTGCACTCACCCATGTCGCAGTTCGGATAATTGACGGAATTCTTGATATTACCGTTTTTCAGATAATCCATCACTTCTTCCACTGCCATCCTGGCACAGTTATCCTCGGACTCCTCTGTGGAAGCTCCCAGATGCGGAATGACGATCACGTGATCCTTGCCTGCTACGGTAGGATTGGGGAAGTCTGTCACGTAACGCTTCACTTTCCCAGAATCAAGCGCGGAAAGCATGGCCTCCTCATCCACCAGCAGATCTCTGGCGAAGTTCAGTACCACCACGCCGTCCTTCATCTGGGTGAAGGCTTCCGCATTGATCATCTTCTTGGTGCTGTCCATCAGCGGCACATGGATCGTGATATAATCGCAGTTCTGGTAGATCTCTTCCAGAGAGGCCGCATGCTTAATGGTTCTTGACAGCTCCCAGGCAGCCTTCACAGAGATATAGGGATCGTAGCCGTACACCTCCATGCCAAGATGCGTAGCAGCGTTAGCTACCTTGACACCAATGGCACCCAGGCCGATGATACCAAGCTTCTTTCCTGCAACCTCACAGCCGGCATAAGCTTTCTTCTGCTTCTCAGCAGCCTTGGCAATATCCGCATTGTCGCTCTGGGACTGTACCCACTGGATTCCGCCTACGATATCGCGGGATGCCAGAAGCATCCCTGCCAGCACCAGCTCCTTCACGCCGTTGGCGTTGGCCCCCGGTGTGTTGAACACCACGATTCCCTCTTCCGCACAGCGATCCAGTGGAATATTGTTGACACCTGCCCCGGCCCTGGCAATGGCGCAGAGCTTTTCGGAGAAATCAAGGTCGTGCATAGCGGCGCTGCGCACCAGCACAGCCTGGGCCTCCTCCATATTCTCTGTCTTCGTATATTCATCATCAAACAGTTGCAACCCGACGCCTGAAATCGGATTTAAGCAATAATACTGAAACATTATTTGTTTTCCTCCTCGAATTTCTTCATGAATGCTACCAGAGCTTCCACGCCTTCCTTGGGCATAGCATTGTAAATGCTGGCGCGCATACCGCCCACACTGCGGTGACCCTTTAAGTTCTCAAGCCCGGCTGCCTTCGCTTCCTTCACGAACTTGGCATCCAGCTCATCGCTTCCTGTGACAAAGGGAACATTCATCAGAGAACGGTCTTCCTTCCTCACGGTTCCCTTAAACATCTCGCTCTGATCCAGGAAATCGTAGAGGATCTTGGCTTTCTCTTCGTTGCGTTCCTTCATGACAGACAGTCCGCCCATCTTCTTTAACCACTTGAAGACCTTGCCGCAGATATAGATACCATAGGCTGGCGGTGTGTTGTACAGGGAGCCTGCATCCGCATGGGTCTTATATTTTAACATGGTCGGTGTACCCGGCAGCACATCCTCTGTGATCAGATCCTCCCGGATAATGACGATAACCACGCCGGCCGGTCCAACATTCTTCTGGACTCCGCCATAGATCAGACCATACTTGGTCACATCCACAGGCTCTGACAAGAAGCAGGAGGAAACGTCGGCCACCAATGGCTTACCCTTGGTATTTGGCAGTGTCTTGAACTTGGTGCCATAGATTGTATTATTTTCACAGATATAAACATAATCTGCGTCCTCGGATACCGGAAGGTCGGAGCAGTCCGGGATATAGGAAAAGGTCTTATCCTCGGAGGATGCAATCTTGTTGGCCTTACCGTAGATCTGGGCCTCCTGGTATGCCTTCTTAGCCCACTGTCCGGTAACGATGTAATCCGCCACCTTGTTCTTCATCAGGTTCATGGGGATGGCCGCAAACTGCTGGGACGCCCCGCCCTGTAAAAACAGTACCTTATAGTTATCAGGGATCTGCATCAGTTCCCTGAGATCTGCCTCTGCCTCGTTTATAATAGTCTCAAAGGCCTTAGATCGGTGACTCATCTCCATCACGGACATCCCGCATCCCCGGTAATCCATCATCTCATCTGCTGCTTCCTTCAGAACCTCCTCAGGCAATACTGCCGGTCCTGCTGAAAAATTGTAAACTCTACTCATTTCTTTCCTCCTAAAAAAATATTCTATATTTGATCCGGCGCTTTGATCTCATCGCATATCCGCCTCATCGAATACTTCACTTATGGCCGCGCCAGGCGCAACCATGGGCCATACCTTGTCATCACTGTCAACGATACAGTCGATGAGCACCGGCATATCGCTGGCAAGTGCCCTGGCAAAGATCTCCCGGAATTCCTCCCGGGTGGTCACCCGATAGCCGACAGCCCCCATGGCCTCGGCCAGCTTAACAAAATCCACACCATCATCAAGAACCGTGGCGGAATAATGCTTCTGATAGAACAACGTCTGCCATTGCCGCACCATACCCAGCACGTGGTTATTCACCACCACCTCGATCAACGGCAGCTTCTGGCGCACTGCAGTCGCAATCTCATTCATATTCATCCGAAAACATCCGTCTCCGGCAATATTTACCACCTGACGATCCGGGTTGGCTATCTGGGCCCCGATGGCTGCACCCAGGCCATAGCCCATCGTTCCAAGACCTCCGGATGTGATAAAGGAACGTGGCTCCTTATACTTATAATATTGAGCCGCCCACATCTGGTGCTGCCCCACCTCTGTGACCATCAACGCTTCTCCGTTGGTAGCGCGGTAGATCTCTTCAATGATGGCAGGCCCGCTTAAGCCCTCTCTGTGATAGGTCAGCGGATATTTTTCCTTATACTCCAGGATATGCTCCAGCCATCCCGCATGCTGCTGGGGTCGGATCCGTGCATTCAGGCGGCTTAAGATCTCCTTCACGTCGCCGATGACACTGGCTGACACCACGATGTTCTTGTTGACCTCCGCAGGGTCGATGTCAAGCTGAAGGATCTTGGCCTTGGCCGCGAATTTCCGGGCATTTCCGGTTACACGGTCACTGAATCTGGTTCCAATGGCGATGAGCAGATCACACTCACTGACACCCAGGTTGGAGGTCTTGGTGCCGTGCATACCCAGCATACCAGTATACCACGGGTGGTTTCCGTCGAATGCTCCCTTTCCCATCAGGGTATCACAGACCGGAGCCTGAACCTTTTCTGCAAACTCCAGAAGCTCCTTACTGGCCCCGGAGATCACTGCGCCGCCGCCCACGAATATATAGGGCTTCTTAGCCTTCTCGATCATATGTACTGCAGTATCCAGCGCCTCTTCGGTAATGGTATCAGTACGGCGTGGCTGCTCTTCCAACGGCACAGGCATATACTCCGTCCGATTGGCGGTGATATCCTTGGGAATATCCACCAATACCGGACCGGGTCTGCCCCTCCTGGCGATGGCGAAGGCACGTCGGATGGTATCAGCCAGCTTCGTCACATCCTTCACAATAAAGTTATGCTTCGTGATGGGGGTTGTGATACCTGCGATATCAATTTCCTGGAAGCTGTCCTTTCCCAGAAGATTGACACCCACGTTGCAGGTGATAGCCACCATCGGAACGGAGTCCATGTAGGCTGTTGCGATACCGGTCACCAGGTTCGTTGCCCCCGGCCCGGACGTGGCAAAGCACACGCCCACTTTTCCGGTGGAACGCGCATAACCATCCGCCGCATGAGCTGCTCCCTGCTCGTGGGATGTCAGCACATGCTTTATTTCATTGCTATGTTTATATAGCTCATCATATACATTTAAGATCGACCCGCCCGGATACCCAAAGACAGTATCCACGCCCTGCTCCTTCAAGCATTCGATTACGATCTCTGCCCCTGTAAGCTGCATGATAAAACTCTCCTTTGCTGTTTCCTCTAGTTATTTCGCAGGATAGCGCCGGTATTACCGGAAGTGACAAGGGAGGCATACCGAGCCAGATATCCGGTGGTGATCTTCGGCTCTCTGGGCTGCCATTTTGCCCGTCTTCTTTCCAGTTCTTCCTCGGAAACGTCCACATTCAGTGTATTTTCCGGGATATTGATCTTAATGATGTCGCCTTCCTCCACCAATGCGATGGGTCCGCCAACTGCTGCTTCCGGTGAGACGTGCCCGATGGACGCACCGCGGCTGGCTCCTGAGAAACGTCCGTCTGTGATAAGCGCTACGGAAGAACCAAGCCCCATGCCCGCAATGGCTGAGGTCGGATTCAGCATTTCACGCATACCCGGACCGCCCTTTGGTCCCTCGTAGCGGATAACTACCACATCTCCGGCCACGATCCTGCCGCCCTTGATGGCATCAATGGCATCTTCCTCACAGTCAAAGACCCTGGCAGGCCCGGCGTGTACCATCATCTCCGGAACCACAGCAGAACGCTTCACCACACCGGAATCCGGCGCCAGGTTGCCCTTCAACACGGCGATACCGCCGGTCTGACTATAGGGATTTTCAATGGGACGTATCACTTCTGGATTCTTATTGGTACAGCCTGCGATGTTCTCAGCCACAGTCTTTCCGGTAGCGGTGATCAGATCCGTGTACAGTAGTCCCTTCTTGTTCAATTCATTCATAACTGCATAAACACCGCCCGCCTCGTTCAAGTCCTCCATGTAGGTAGGCCCTGCCGGTGCCAGATGGCAGAGGTTGGGTGTCTTTTCGCTGATGGCGTTTGCAATGTCCAGATTCAGCTCCACACCTGCTTCGTGGGCAATGGCCGGAAGGTGCAGCATGGTGTTGGTGGAACAGCCCAGAGCCATATCCACAGTCATGGCATTTAAAAATGCCTTTTCATTCATGATATCTCTGGGACGGATATTCTTCTCAAGAAGCTCCATAACCTTCATGCCTGCGTGCTTCGCAAGCTTGATCCGCTCAGAATAGACCGCCGGGATGGTTCCGTTGCCCTGTAAGCCCATGCCGATGGCTTCTGTCAGGCAATTCATGGAATTGGCCGTGTACATGCCGGAGCAGGAGCCGCAGGTGGGACATACCTTGTTCTCATATTCCTCTACCTCTTCCTCCGTCATCTTGCCTGCCGCATAAGCGCCGACTGCCTCAAACATGGAGGAAAGGCTGCGCTTCTGCCCCTTCACATGGCCCGCCAGCATAGGACCGCCGCTGACAAAAACCGTGGGGATATTCAGTCTGGCCGCCGCCATCAGAAGCCCCGGCACATTCTTGTCACAGTTTGGCACCATCACCAGAGCATCAAATTGATGTGCTAAAGCCATACACTCGGTGGAATCACAGATCAGATCACGTGTCACCAGCGAGTATTTCATTCCGGTATGCCCCATGGCGATGCCATCGCACACGGCAATGGCCGGGAACACAACGGGAGTACCGCCTGCCATAGCCACGCCCAGCTTTACAGCCTCCACGATCTTGTCCAGGTTCATATGCCCCGGAACAATCTCATTATGTGAGCTGACAATACCCACCAGCGGGCGTTCAAGCTCTTCCTTTGTATATCCTAATGCGTTGAACAGGCTGCGGTGCGGCGCCTGCTGCATGCCTTTTTTCACATTATCGCTTCTCATAAGGCGAATCTCCTTTTCGTGATAATTTTCCATATTTTGATTAATCGGAGGCTCTATATCGAACCAGCCAAGTCAACATAACGCTTTTATCCTATACATGCACTGATAAGACTCCCCATCTGCGAGCAGCTTACCTTTGTGGTTCCTTCCGAATAAATGTCTCCGGTGCGGTAGCCGTCCTTTAAGACCTGCTTTACGGCTGCTTCTACGGCATCGGCCTCCGTGTCCAGATCCAGGGAGTAACGCAGAAGCATGGCAGCGCTTAGGATCGTAGCTATGGGGTTGGCAATATCCTGTCCGGCAATATCGGGGGCAGAGCCGTGACTCGGCTCGTAGAGACCGAATTTGGTGTCGTTTAAGCTGGCGGAAGACAACATTCCAATGGAGCCTGTAACCATGCTGGCTTCATCCGAGAGGATATCGCCGAACATATTCTCCGTGAGGATCACGTCGAACTGGGCCGGATCCTTCACCAACTGCATAGCACAGTTATCTACCAGCATATGCTCGTAGGACACATCGGGATAATCCTTTGCCACCTCTTCCACGATCCTGCGCCACAGGCGGGAGGAATCCAGCACATTTGCCTTGTCTACGCTGGTTACCTTCTTTCTGCGCTTTCTGGCGATGTCGAAGCCCTTGACGGCGATCCGCCGAATCTCGTTTTCATTATATGTAAGTGTATCTCTGGCTGTCATAACACCATCGATTTCCTTCGTCTCCCGCTCTCCGAAGTAGAGCCCTCCGGTGAGTTCCCGCATGATCAGCATATCGAAGCCCTGGCCGATCACCTCGTCCTTCAAGGGGCAGGCCTCCTTCAATTCTTCATATAGATATGCAGGCCGCAGATTAGCAAACAAATTTAAAGCTTTTCGGATCTTAAGGAGTCCTGCCTCCGGCCGCAGGTTGGGCGGCAGCTGATACCAGGGGGATGTTGTGGTATCTCCGCCGATGGATCCCATCAGCACCGCATCGGATGCTTTGGCCTTGGCAATGGCTTCGTCTGTCAGCGGTACGCCGCAGGCATCGATGGATACGCCTCCCATTAATATCTCTTCATATTGAAAGGTATGCCCGTAGACTTCTGCAATACGGTCCAGAACCTTCTTTGCTTCTCTCACGATTTCCGGACCGATACCGTCTCCGGAGATCACTCCTATTCGATATTCCATGATCGCTCATCCTCTCTGAACTGTCCTCCGTACAGGGACAAATGTTCCTGCACAAAAGGTTATTAGCTTTTACTATAGTATATTTAGCGGGATATTTCAACCAGATTTGAAATTTTATTATTATTTTCTTTTTTTATAATATCTATAACCTGACGTTATAATTGGAATTTTCGATATGATTTCGTGTTATTACATAACATGCGCCCCGGAAACCAAGTTCCGGGACGCATCCACAGTACCACTCATCTAACCGTCATTGCCTTATTCCGCTTCCTCCGGCTTCTCCACCATGGAGATCGCCGCCTTCTGCATAGGGATCCGGCAGTTCTTGTTGCTTCCGAATTCCACAATGATGGTATCATCGGCAATATCAATGACTGTCCCATAGAATCCGCTGGTGGTCAGTACAGTGTCTCCCACCGCCAGCGTGGACAGCATGGCATTCTTCTTCTTGGTCTCCTTCTGTTGGGGACGGATTGCAATAAAATACATGAAAACGAAAATAACGACCAGCCAAAGGATCATTCCGCCCCATTGCATTGCTCCTGCTCCAGCACTTTCACTTGCCAAAATTGACATTCTTTTTTCCTCCTGATTCTTATATTCCCTGTGCCTGTCTCGCACACTATTACTATTCTACACAAAAGCAGGCTTTAGGGCAAGCTTTTTCCAAAAATTTCATACTTTTCATCCAATCAGTACATTCTTTCCTTCAAAGGCAAAGCCGTATTTCCGAATCCGTTCTGCCGAAATCCCCTTTGCCAGTAACGCCGTCTCGTATTTTTTCTCCTCTATCTGGCGTAGGGCAGCGTCCACCGTATCCTGCAATGTCTTCTCATCCTCCGGGTCATGAACCTTGAACTCCAAAATATAGGCATAACTGTCTTTCTGCCGCGGTTCCAGTACCACGTCATACCTTCCGAATCCGCTCTCACGGTTGGACGTGACCGTATACCGATCTCCCAGTTCCACGATCAGCCCCAGTACAAACCCATGGTAAAAACGCTCCGGCTCTGCTTCCGACGGTTCCTTCCCGGTATCGAAATAGCTGAATGTCTTCAACGCCACACGGTTCATATAGCTGTTCATGGCCTTCTTATCTCCCATGAGAAGACCTTTGATAAAGCTGTTATATGCCGGGGTATGATTGGTAAACCAGCATGTTATCATATTTTCAAACATGAAGCGCACTTCCATGTTCGTCAGCGACAATTCGTAGTCCATCCTTCCCTTCTCCGGATCTATCTTAAGGCTTTCCACCTTCAGATAACCGCTTGCCAGAAGAAGGCTCCATATGGCCCGTTCGTCTCCGTCCAGCTGATTATATACGACCTGCTCATCAATCTGCGTCCGAAGAAACTTCCCTTCCAGGAGATCCTCCATAACGATCTTTATCTCCGGGCTTCCTTCCCGGATCAGCTTTCCGATCAGACTGTTGGCGCTGGTGTTCGCCCAGTAAGTCATAAATGTGCCCTTATCCAGATAATTTAAGATAGACCATGGATTATAGATATCCCGCTTGTCCCCGAAAACGAATCCGTCATACCATTTCTTTACTTCTTCCTTGTCCGTGCGGCCGCATTCATCCATCGCAGCAAATACTTCTGCTTCTGTAAAACCAAAGCTTTCTGCATATTTATTCGAAGTAGTTGTCACCACTTCAAGGTTATTCAAATCAGAAAATATGGACTCTTTACTTACACGTGTGATTCCCGTCATAAGAGCACGCTCCAGCCATGGATTCGTCTTAAACGTAGAATTAAACAGATTTCTGGTAAATGCCACTAATTCTTCCCAAAACCCATCTACATAAGCCTCCTGCATGGGCGTATCGTACTCATCCAGCAATATGATAACCTTCCTGCCATAATAACGGTATAGGTACTTCGACAGATTATGAAGTGCCAGGGAAGCATCCACATCATCCATTTTGTAAGACACCCGCTTGAAATATGCTTCCTCTGTGTGCTCCAGTATCCCGCTGTCTAATAAAAAAGCATATTCTGCATACATATCTGCGAGCATCTGGCATATTTTTTTTCTGACACCTGCATAAGTTGTTTCTTTGACATTCGCAAAGGACAGGCTGATCACCGGATAAGTCCCCTGCATCCCGCGGTATCTTTCTTCTTTCCAGATATCCAGTCCCTCAAACAGATCGCTCCGCCCCGCATATTTTACCGAAAAGAACTGCTCCGTCATACTCATCATCAGCGTCTTCCCAAAACGGCGCGGACGGGTAATCAGCGTCACGGAATCACCGTTCTCCCACCATTCGCTGAGAAATGACGTTTTATCAACATAAAAATAATTGTTTTCAATGATTTCATTAAAATTCTGTATCCCAATGGCTACCGTTCTTCCCATACGTGCACCTCCAAACAACATCCTTCAGAGCGCTTTTTATGGCATAGGACGCTCTTTCCTATGACATGAAAAATCCGCTATACCAACTTTTCTTAAGTATAACGGATTTTTCCCTAAAATACAATATTTATCGGTACAATGGCTCCATGTTTTTTTAACATCTCATGAATATCGCTTATGGCAACTTCCTCCACATCCTTGTTCTGTTTCACTGCCAGAACCGCGATTGCACCTGCCGCCTGTCCCATCGCCATACAGGATGCCGCAACTCTGATAGCAGAGTTTACAGACTGTTCACTTGATATGCACCGCCCTGCCACAAGGAAATTACTGCTGTTCTCCGGCAGCATAGCACTTCTGGGAATGGTTGGAACCTTTCCTTCTTCCAGGTAAATATTTTCCAGTCCCTCTCCTTCCAAAACATGCAGATCTATCGGATAGAAGCTATAACATACCGCATCCTCGTAACATTTTCCTTCAATGAAATCCTTTAACGTGATGGTTGATTTTCCCTTTATGCGAACGGTTTCTCTCACACCGCATTCCGGTGCAAGATACGTAAAGTGAAAATTTTCAAATCCTTTTTGTTTTCTGAAGAAACGGTAGAGATTCAATAAGGCAAGTCGACCGTTGACAGCGATCTGGCTTCTGCCCTCACTGGAATCTCCATCGCTTTCCTTATAGAAAACATGATTTGCATTGTCTCCTTTATGGTACAGCCATTTTGGCATGAATTCCGTTGCATTCCAGCTCAAATCCGTATAACGGAGATTCCCTTTTCTCACCGCTTCATCATAAGCCGCCTTTACTGCTTCCATATCAATTTTTTCCAGATCAAAGCCACCAATACGGCATATATAAGTAGATGGCTGCATCGCAGCAGATCGTTCCACCGGATATCCCGCCAGTTGTGCCACGTTTGCATCACCGGTACAATCGATCACTACTTTCGCCTTCAGATTCCGCAGCCCGGTTTTCGTGCAGACACAAACCTCTTTTTTTCCATCAACTTCCCGAATTCCGGCGCACATGGTATCCAGTAAAACGGTACAGCCAGCCTTCATAAGCGCTTCATCGCAGAGCATAGCATATAAAAAAATATTTATCGGTATCTGCATCGTCCAATGCTGCTCCTGATTCTGCATAGAAGGTTCGGGCAGCCTGCCCCCGCTTTCGGATACACACCTGGTCACAAGCTCCCACCCGATACCTTTAATAATCTGCTTTTTCCATGCATGAAATAACCCAGGTGCAATCACTCTCGCATTCGTTATCGTACCGCCAAGCATCTCCGTCTTTTCAATCAATAACGTTTTCATTCCGCCTCGTGCTGCCTGTAACGCCGCGATAACTCCTGCTGTTCCTCCGCCAACAACAATTATATCGTATTCAGCTTCTACTACCATATCGTACCTTTCCGAATGTTTCCTATACTAGGCTTTTTCCGTCCCCATCTGCTTCATCCCGTACAGCTTCTCCTCCTTGTACGCCGCAAACCTGCCCCGATCTAAGGCGTCCCGGATCTCCTCCATCATGGTGTTATAGAAATACAGGTTATGCATGACGCACAGACGCATTCCAAGCATCTCCTTGGCTTTTAAGAGATGACGGATGTAGGCCCGGCTGTAATGCTGGCAAACCGGACACTGGCAGCCTTCCTCGATGGGACGCATATCCTTCTCATACTGCTGGTTGAACAGGTTGATCTTCCCCTGATTGGTGTAGAGATGGCCGTGCCGTCCGTTTCTGGTGGGATAGACACAGTCGAAGAAGTCCACTCCCCGCTCCACGCCCTCCAGGATATTGGCCGGAGTTCCAACGCCCATCAGGTAGGTGGGCTTCTCCAGGGGAAGATGGGGTACCACCGCGTCCAGGATGTGGTACATCTCCTCATGGGTCTCACCTACGGCCAGACCGCCGATGGCGTAGCCATCCAATTCCAGTTCGGAGATGCGCTTGGCATGATCGATACGGATGTTCTCATAGATGGCACCCTGGTTGATCCCAAACAGCATCTGCTGTTTATTGATGGTGTCCGGAAGCGCATTTAATCGCGCAAGCTCCTGCTTGCAGCGCACAAGCCATCTTGTCGTCCGCGCCACAGAAGCCTCCACATAGGAACGCTCCGCTACGCTGGAGGGACACTCATCGAAAGCCATGGCAATGGTGGAAGCCAGATTGGACTGGATCTGCATGCTCTCCTCCGGACCCATGAAGATCTTGCGCCCGTCCACATGGGAATTGAAGTATACGCCCTCCTCCTTGATCTTCCTCAGCTTCGCCAGGGAAAACACCTGGAATCCGCCGGAATCTGTGAGAATCGGCTTGTCCCAGACCATGAACTTATGAAGACCGCCCAGTTCCTTGATGAGCGTATCCCCCGGACGCACATGGAGGTGATACGTGTTGGACAGCTCCACCTGGGTTTTCAGCTGCTGCAGATCCTGGGTAGATACCGCACCCTTGATGGCAGCCACCGTTCCCACGTTCATAAACACCGGAGTCTGGATGACGCCGTGAACGGTATGGAATTCCCCGCGTTTGGCACGGCCCTCCTGCTTCAACAATTTATACATGACAAAATACCTCCGTTTTTTCAAAAAAGCTTTTTTTTGATTTCAAAATATTGTATACTATCTAACAGAAAGTAGGAAAGGATACTCATTATGGCAGGCTCAACATTTGGAAACCAATTTAAGATTACCACCTGGGGAGAATCTCACGGCGCAGGCATCGGCGTTGTCATCGATGGCTGCCCTTCCGGGCTTCCCCTGGCAGAGGAAGATATACAGCAGTTTTTAGACCGCCGCAAGCCCGGTCAGTCCCGATACTCCACACCCCGGAAGGAAAATGACCGTGTGGAGATCCTGTCCGGTGTCTTTGAAGGGCGCACTACCGGGACACCTATCAGCCTTCTGATCCGCAATCAGGACCAGCACTCCGGGGATTACCGTGAGATCGCCGGTTACTATCGGCCCGGTCACGCAGACTACACCTTTGACGCCAAGTATGGCTTTCGGGATTACCGGGGCGGCGGACGTTCCTCCGGTCGGGAGACCATCGGACGCGTGGCTGCAGGCGCTGTCGCCTCCAGGCTCCTTAAGACCCTTGGTATCTCCCTTATGACTTACAGCAGAGCCATCGGTTCCATAGAGATCTCCCACTCCACGGAAGAGATTGTAACACTACTGTCCTCCGAAACTGGCCGGAATACGCTGACCGATACCATTTGCAGCAATCCGCTCTATATGCCGGATCAGGAAGCTGCCACCAAGGCGCAGTCTTACCTGGAGCAATGTATGAAGGCTCAGGATTCCGCAGGCGGCATCATTGAATGCATCATTACCGGAGTTCCGGCCGGGATCGGCGATCCCGTATTCGAGAAGCTGGATGCAAGCTTGGCAAAAGCGATCTTCTCCATCGGAGCTGTCAAGGGCTTTGAGATCGGGGATGGCTTCGCTTCCGCGAAAAGCACCGGAAGTGTCAACAATGACGGCTTTTGTCGCATGGAAGACGGCTCCGTAGGGAAGCTTACCAACCACGCAGGCGGCATTCTGGGCGGGATCAGCGATGGAAGCCCCATCATCTTCCGGGCCGCCGTCAAGCCGACGCCCTCCATTCTGTCCACCCAGCAGACCATTGATAAGGACGGGAAGGAGATTCAAGTCAATATCAAGGGCCGCCACGACCCCATCATCGTACCGAGGGCTGTCGTTGTGGTGGAATCCATGGCTGCTCTGACACTTGCAGATCTGCTGCTGGCAAACATGGGCGCCACCATGGAGCATGTGCATAAGATATATGACTGATATTCCTGCACAGAATGAAAGCCTGCGAACGCTTTGCACTTTATACTAATCGGTGGAAGTGAATACAGTTCGGGGTCTCGATCTTAATGGGCTTAGACTCCATCAGGAATATTTTCTTCTCATAATCCACCTTAAACAGCGTTATTTCATTGCTGTCGTGGTTCAGACTGGCGAAGTGCTTTCCATCCGGGAAGATTCCCAGCGTCTTGGGATAATCCCCACTGATGGTGGAACAGCATACCTTCGTCAGGCTTCCTGTCTCCTGGTTCACCTCGAAGACAACGACCGTGTTGGTTCCGGCATTGGAACAGAACAGATATTTTCCATCCGCCGTCAGTTCCATACCGGAAGCACTGCTGTCCGTCATATCTTTTTCATCTACAGTCGGAACACTCTGAACGAAATCAAACACCGGGCCTTTTGGTGTACACTCATACCGATAAACCTCCACTGCATTCTTAAGTTCACACAGTACATAGGCAAACTTTCCGTTTTTCGTAAAACGCAGCATTCTGGGTGCAGAATCCAACGGACACCGCAGGATATCCGCAATCTTCATCTTTCCTTCGGCATAATCAAGCTGATAGATCTTCACATGATCCAGGCCGCCGTCCACAGCACAGACATAATTCTGCTTCACCGGAGTTAAGACCACACAGTTAACGTGAGGCCTGGAGCATCGTTCCGCGACACTTCTCCCCATGCCTTGATGGAAAATACCGTCCGCGATGCCTCCAATACTGCCATCCTCATTCAGATGCATCATCGTGACTCTGCCATCGTGATACCCGGCCACAAACAGATAGCGGTTCTTGTCATCCACCTCAACATAGCAGCCGCGCATACCGCCGATCCACTCCTCATTCATGGGCTCCAGGTCTCCATCCGGCAGGATCCGGAAAGCTTCCACGCCTTCATCCGCGATGGAATATAAGAATCTTCCATCCTTGGAAACGGTCAGATCCGAAGGATTGTTGATCGGAATCACCTTCCGCTCCGTCATGGTTCCGTTTTCCACATCCACATCATACAGATGGATGCCAACACTTGTTCCGTGGGTATAAGTTCCCACATAGGCAACGTAACGCCCGTCTGCTCCATTCGTTTTACTGTTCATCTCTTGGTTCCTCCTTTTCCCGTCTTCGTAAAATATCGGAAATCTGCAATTTCTGCAAATCTGTCATCTTGTCGGCACACAGCTCTACCCACAACATCTGTCTGGCGTGGGGCGCTGCATCCATGGTATTTCCTTCCTCATCAAGAATCCGCCGCACTGTCACCTCAAGATTCTCACCGTCCGGCTTCATGACCTCGATCTCATCCCCCACCGAGAACTTGTTGCGCTGTTCAACCCGGCACAGTCCCTGTGCATTTATCTCCTCCACATATCCCAGATACGTATAATCCTTTAAATAGGTACTTTCCTCATACACCTGGGCTGTATCATCCGGCTTGCCGAAAAAGAATCCGGTGGTGAAGGGTCTGCGTGTACTGGTGACGATCTGCTCCCGATACCAGGGCAGATGCTCCCGGTAGGTCTCCGGGGATATCAGATAATCGTCAATGGCCTTTCGGTAGGTTCTGGTAACGGTGGCAACATACAGTGCCGCCTTCATCCTTCCTTCGATCTTGAAGCTGTCAATGCCGGATTCCATCAGTTCCGGGATATGCTCGATCATGCATAAGTCCTTGGAGTTGAAAATGAAAGTTCCCCGCTCATTCTCATATACCGGCAGGTATTCCCCCGGCCTTGTCTCCTCCACCACCGCATATTTCCAACGGCAGGGGTGCGTACAGGAACCGTGATTGGCGTCCCGCCCGGTGAAGAAATTGGATAAAAGGCACCGTCCGGAATAAGAAATGCACATAGCGCCATGGATGAAGGTCTCCATCTCCATGTCCTCAGGGATGTTTGCCCGAATCTCTCCAAGCTCCCGCAGAGACAGCTCTCTGGCTGAAACCACACGCTTTGCGCCAAGCTTATGCCAAAATCGGTACGTCTCATAATTGGTATTGTTGGCCTGGGTGCTGATATGGATCTCAATCTCCGGGCAGATTTCCCTGGCTATGGTAAAAACGCCGGGGTCTGAGATGATCAGTGCGTCCGGGCGAATCTCCTTTAGCTCCGCAAAATAAGTCCGCACGCCTGCCAGGTCATAGTTATGCGCCAGGATGTTGGCCGTCACATATACCTTGACGCCTCTGGCATGGGCATAGGCAATGCCCTCTGCCATCTCCTCCTTGGAGAAGTTCCTGGCCTTGGCGCGAAGGCCGAAGGCCTCCCCTCCAATATATACCGCGTCGGCTCCGAATTCAACCGCTATTTTTAACACCTCAAGGCTGCTGGCGGGGGCCAGTAATTCCGGTTTTTTCATTGGACAAGCTCCTTTACCGTGATAGCAACACCATCACCCACAGAAAGTATTGTGGTCGTGAGTGATGGGTGATGCGTAATTTCGTATAGATATTCCCGCATACGCTTGTGGATGGTGCGGTCTCTCCGGGTTACCGCGTAGCGGGACTCCAGAATGTCACCTTCCTGGAGAACATTGTCGGAGACCAGGGTCCCTCCGGGTGCCAGAAGACGCATAACCTCCGGCAGAAAGTTGATATACTGTCCCTTTGCCGCATCCATGAAAATGAAATCATAGGGGCCATCCAGGGTTTTCAGCACTTCCTGTGCGTCTCCCGGAATCAGTTGGATACTTTCTTCTTTCCCGGAGCGTCGAAGATTCTCACGGGCGATCCGAATACGCTTTTTGTAATTCTCAATGGTGACAATCTCACAGGGTGCCGGATTATTTTCTGACATGAAAATGGAAGAGAAACCGATTGCCGTCCCAACCTCCAGGATGGTACCTGGCCGCTTCATATGAAGAAGCAGCCGCAGCAAGCTCTGTGTTTCTCTCCTTATGATTGGCACGCTGCTCGTACGTGCCTCCTTCTCAATCTCGCGTAAAATTCCGGTATTTCCTTTATCAAAGGAATTGATAAATGCGGTCATCCGCTGGTCTGCGATCATTCTTCTGCTGTCACTCCGTTGCTTTCTTGTCTTTTTCCGACACCGTAGACATGATCTGTAACATCTCTCTGGCCGTCTGGGACGTACTCAGGGTGTAAACGCCGGGCTGCACCTTGTTGGCATAAGCCGACAGCTTCATCTGGATCACAAACAGATAGGCGTTTCGGATCAGCCCCTTTTCCTCCAGGTTTTTTCCCAGGGTAAGGGGTGATACTCCCTTTTCCACTTCCACGATAACATCCCTGCCAGGTGCCTTATCCATGGGTTCTTCCGTAAGGATACGGTATCCCATGTTGTAGGCAGCGACCGACAGCCTGACCACCCCGAAGATGATCAATACAAATACCAAGGCAATAATGCAAGTATAAAGTATCCGAAGAACCATTTTACTGGAACTCATCGCTCTCCCTCTTTCTCATTGGTGCATCTCGACTGACGTCTCGATGGTATTGTAATTACTATAAAAGCCCAGTCTCCATGGAGGGACGCGGTGGGTGCTTGCACACACAAGCGTACAAACATGAGAGACGCTAACCTGTATGAGCAAGTAGCGCAATAGCGCGGATTGCGAATGCAGGTAGGATTGCGGGAATGTGAAGCATGTAGCAATCCGTGGGCTTTTATTCATAGTGGTGTCTGTACTAGCTGACATGAGAGTTTTAGAACAGCTCAGCCCACGCCTTCGGTCTGACTGAACCGTTACATAAACTCTGTATCAAAATTTACCTGCTCCATCAGCTTCCGATTGATCCTCTGTACCAGCCGGCAGACTGACAGCTCCGCTGACAGATACTCCTCTACCAGCGGCTCCTTCCGAAATTCCCGGAATTCCTGCTCCAGCTTATCAATCTCATCAAACAGATCGATATTATCCTTATTTCTCTGCAACAGGTAATTCCGCCTGCGGAAATTGTTGATCGCCTTTTCCTTTTCCGGCTCAAGGCTTATCTGTTCCTGGAGCGCCCGATACCGCCGATATTCCTCATTGGAGAGAACCGCATCGATCAAGGCATCCAGGCGTACGTCTATTGCATCCATCATCGTTACACTTCCATGATAATAGGCATGATCATTGGTCTGCGCTTCGTCTTCCTCCAGACGAACTCACCCAGGGAATCCTTGACCTCTGTCTTGATCTTCCCCCAATCGGTGATATTCCGGTCTACGCAGTGGTATACCGTATCATCCAGCACCTGCTTTGCCTCATCCATCAGGCTCTCGGAGCCGCGCACATATACAAAGCCTCTGGACACGATATCCGGTCCGGCCAGAACCTGACCGCTGGCCCGATCCAGTGTCATCACCACGATGATGATGCCGTCCTCCGCCAGATGCTGGCGATCCCGGATCACAATGTTGCCTACATCGCCGACACCAAGGCCATCCACAAAGACATCGCCCACCGGAACCGTTCCGGTAATCGCTGCACTCTCTTCATCCAGCTCCAGCACATCTCCAGATGTCAACACAAAGATATGATCCCTGTCATACCCCAGCTCCGAGGCGATCTTGGCCTGCGCCTTCAAGTGCCGAAATTCTCCGTGCACCGGAATGGCGTACTTTGGCTTCACCAGAGAATAGATCAGCTTGATGTCCTCCTGGCATGCATGCCCTGACACGTGAGTATCCTGGAAGATTACATCCGCGCCTTGGGCAGACAGTTCGTTGATGACACGGGACACCGCCTTCTCGTTTCCGGGAATGGGGTTGGAGCTGAAGATCACCGTATCGCCCGGCTTGATGGTCACCTTCTTGTGAAGGCTGGCCGCCATCCGTGAAAGAGCTGCCATGGATTCTCCCTGGCTTCCTGTAGTGACAAGCACCAGCTTCTCTTCCGGATAATTCTTCATCTGTTCAATATCAATAAGTGTTCCCTCCGGGATATTCAGATAGCCGAGCTCTGCGGCAATGGTGATGATATTCACCATGCTGCGTCCCTCAACAACCACTTTGCGCCCATATTTATACGCAGAATTGATGATCTGCTGTACCCGGTCCACATTGGAGGCGAAGGTCGCCACAATGATCCGGGAATTGGTATGATCTGCAAAAATATTGTCAAAGGCCTTTCCCACGGTGCGCTCCGAGCTGGTATAGCCGGGTCGCTCTGCATTGGTGCTGTCACACATCAATGCCAGCACGCCCTTCTTTCCAAGCTCTCCGAAGCGCTGCAGGTCGATGGGATCACCGAATACCGGTGTATAATCCACCTTGAAATCCCCGGTATGCACCACTGTCCCCACAGGGGAATGAATGGCCAGGGCCGCCGCATCCGCAATACTGTGATTGGTGCGGATGAATTCCACACGGAAGCTTCCCAGATTGATGTGCTGCCCGTACTTCACAACCTTGCGCTTTACCTTGGTGAGCATGTTGTGCTCCCGAAGCTTATGCTCGATGATACCGATAGTCAGCTTGGTAGCGTAGATCGGCACATTGACCTCCTTTAAGACATAGGGAATCGCTCCGATATGATCCTCGTGTCCGTGGGTAATGAAGAATCCCTTGACACGGTCGATATTTTCCTTCAAGTAAGTGACATCCGGGATCACCATATCAATGCCCAGCATGTCATCCTCCGGGAATGACAGTCCGCAGTCCACAACAACAATACTGTCCTCGTATTCAAAGGCAGTAATGTTCATTCCAATCTGTTCTAATCCTCCCAGCGGAATGATTTTCAATTTTGAGTTTTTTTCTTTATTCAATTTGCACCTCCATATAATTCATGACAATAGAAAGTTCGCGATACGCGCTTTCTATTATTTATGTACCTCTGTTCTGATCCTATGCACGTCCATTTTTATGGGTATCCGCTGACAGGCATAACGTGTACGCTTTGCTCTCTGCTGGCTGGTTTTGCGCATGTAGGTAGAGGGGGCTGTGAATAGTCACCACCAAACACCTGCATTTCCCGTGCGGCGCATATCTGCATATCCTGTACAGAAAACAAAGCGAATCCCTATGACTGTCTTTACATAGTAAACCTTCACCATACAACCCTCTGCCGGGGCAGCGGGCCGCATGGCCATCCTGCTATGGAAGACTAGTCTTCCATAGTAATATCTACATCCTCCAACATCGATGTAAATATTTTCATCATATATTCCAGCTCTTCCTCCGATTCCACCATCTCATAATTGGCTTCGGGATCGGATTCCGAAGATTGGTCCTTTAAAATAAAAGCATCGCAGTCACCATCTTCTTCCTCGGTGACCAGGATATAATTGACTCCATTAATCCTTGTCTGCTCTATCACATAAAATTCTGCCGTCTCATCTGAGCCCGGCACATGAAATGTAATCTTTTCCATATCGATCCTTACTTTCTTTCAATCCTTCTTCATAGCCTGGCTGTCCAGATATCCCTGCAGGATAAATACAGCCGCCAGCTTATCTACATACTGCTTCCGGTCTTCTCTGCGAATTCCGCTCTCTATCATAGTCCGGTCTGCTGCAACAGTCGTCAACCGCTCATCCCAGAGGAATACAGGAAGACCGGTCCGGCGTTCCAGAAGTTCTTTAAACTCTCTTGTCTTCTCACAGCGCTCCCCCTCTGTATTGTTCATATTCCGGGGATAGCCAAGTACGATTCTGTCTACTTCATATTCCGCGATCAGTTCTTCCAGTCTGGCCAGCGTCTGCCGAAGCTTGCCGGGGGACTTCCTGCGGATAATCTCCACACCCTGCGCGGTCAGAAACAGCGGATCGCTGACTGCCACGCCTACGGTCTTGGAGCCAAAATCAAGACCCATGATACGCATATGTTCTCCTCCGCCAGTCTCAGACATTGGTCTTGATATAGTTTCTTAGTAATTCCTCCACCAGTTCATCCCGCTCTACCTTCATAATCAGGCTTCTGGCGTTCTTATGACTGGTAATATAGGTAGGATCCCCGGACATGATATAACCCACGATCTGATTCACCGGATTATATCCTTTCTCCCGCAAGGCGCTGTAGACAAGCCGAATCACCTCGTCCACCTTGATCTGCCTCTCGATGTCAACTTTGAAATATTGTGTGTTGCTTTTATCCTGCATTTTTTCACGCCCCGATTTTCTGCTTCTTTCGTTCTTCCAGGTTTCTATGTTCTATTCTAATATAAACGGCGCTAAAATTCAATCTATATTTTTTAATAGATTAATATTTCCATTAACGCGCACCACGCCGGATACCATCTGATTCGTCAGCTCTTCTTCCGTCTCAAGCGCCACCTTCACATACTCCGGCGTATGTCCCACGAAATACCGCTTTCCCTCGATAAAGACCGGCTCTTCCATCAGAACTTCCACGCGTCTGTCTATATACCAGTGCACAAAATCCCGGCTCAGCTTTGCCGTATCCGCAAACAGGCAGTCGCTGCGCGCCGTCTTGATCTCCTCCGGCACCTGATTCGCCATAACGGCCGCCCTTGTTCCCTGCCGTCTGGAATATTTGAAGATGTGTACTTCGAAAAATGCAATCTCCTGCAAGAACGCGCGCGTTTCCGCAAACTCCTCCTCCGTCTCACCGGGGAAGCCCACAATCACGTCCGTGGTGATGGCCGGGTGTTCAAAATATTTTCGCAAGATACGACAGCCCTGACGGTATTCCTCACAGGTGTACCGTCGGTTCATACGTTTCAGCACGCTGTCGCAGCCGCTTTGCAGGGACAGGTGAAAATGCGGGCAGACCTTGGGCAATCCTGCCAGCGTCCGGGCGAACTCCTCCGTAACGATGGTAGGCTCCAGCGATCCTAAGCGGATCCGCCGGATCCCATCGACCTCGTGTACCCGCTCAATGAGGTGCAGAAGTGTCTCTCCCGTATCCACTCCGTAAGAATCCAGATGGATACCGGTCAACACCACCTCTTTACAGCCGTGTCCTGCCAGACGTCTGACCTCTTCCAGTACATCGTCAAGGCTGCGGCTCCGAACGCGCCCTCTGGCATAAGGGATAATACAATAGCTGCAGAACTGATTACACCCATCCTGTACCTTTAGAAAAGCCCTGGTATGTTCTGAAGTGCGCTGTATTGACAGACTCTCGTATTCCGTTGTTCTGTCATTTATATCGATAATAGCTGACTCTTTACCTGCTTCCACAATATCTATGCTTTCACCTGCACTGTGCATGTCCTGCCTCAGCGATCTTCCCTGGCAATCGTTTTCCCTTACTGCCGCCCGCCGCGCCTCGAACTCCCTCAGCATATCAATCAATTCATGCTTCTTATTGTTCCCAATCAGTATATCGATAGCCTCATCCGCCCTCGCCTGTTCCTCGGACGTCTGCACGTAGCAGCCTGCCGCCACCACGATGCTGTCTGGATTCAGCTTCTTCGCCCGGTGCAGCATCTGCCTGGATTTGCGGTCAGCAATATTGGTGACGGAACAGGTGTTGATCACATAAACGTCCGCCTTCTCCGAGAACGGTACGATCTCATATCCATTCTGTTCCAGCAGTTGCTGCATGGCCTCCGTCTCATACGCGTTTACCTTGCAGCCAAGATTGTGCAATGCCGCTCGTTTCATTTCATTTTTCTTCCTTTCTATATAAACTGCCGAAAAACATCCGATTTTTGTCCCGCGAAATTGGTTATGGTGCCATTGACATTTTTTGTCAAAACCGTTACCATAAAGAAAAATCAGTTCTGTTTGCTGATTTTTGAACCAACATCATTCAAAGGAGGTTTTTGCTATGAAGACAGTGCAGATTTCTTTAAACTCAATTGACAAGGTGAAGTCTTTCGTGAACACCATCACTCAGTTTGAGTACGACTTCGACCTGATTTCCGGAAGATATGTCATTGATGCCAAATCCATCATGGGTATCTTCAGCCTGGATCTGTCCAAGCCTATCGACCTGGCCATTCATGCTGAGAACGACATGGACGAGATTTTGGAAGCATTGAAGCCATATCTGGTATAGGTCAATCGATCTCATAGGCCGTGCGCACTATGAGCAGGAACAACGGGAAGCATATCTTATGAGTCCTGTTGTTACTTACCAAAGAACTTCTCCCCCGGCAACTGCCGGGGGTTTCTTTTTGCTCACAATCCTGCCATCGCCCTATGCTTCCACCACAATGGTCTCCACACTGTCAATCGCTTCCTGCAGCAGCTCATCAATCTTTTCCGCCAGCTTCTCCTCAGACCGCCTTATGACCTTAAGATTCGGCTTCGTCACCGGATGCTTGGCCACAAAGATGGTGCAGCAATCCTCAAAGGGCAGAATAGATGTCTCATAGGTTCCGATCCGTTCCGACACATCCACGATCTCCTGCTTGTCAAAGCCGATCAATGGGCGGTACACCGGCATGGTACAAACCTCATTGGTGGATGCCAGCGACTGCATCGTCTGGCTGGCCACCTGCCCGATGCTCTCCCCGGTGATCAGTCCCAGGCTTCCCATCTCCCTGGCAAAATGCTCGGCGATCCGCATCATATAACGGCGCATGATGATCGTCAACTCGTCATGGGGGCATTTTTCATAAATATACAACTGGATATCGGTGAAATTCACTACCTTCAGGTTGATCGGCCCTGTATACTTCGCCACAAGCTTCGCCAGATCAATGACCTTCTGCTTCGCCCGCTCGCTGGTATAGGGCGGCGCATGGAAATAGGTGGCATCGATCTGCACGCCCCGCTTGGCTATCATATACCCAGCCACCGGACTGTCGATTCCGCCAGACAGAAGCAGCATAGCCTTTCCTGCAGTGCCAACCGGCATTCCTCCCGGCCCAGGAAGGATCTCTGAATAGATGCTGATCTTCCCGCGAATCTCAATATTCACCATGATATCCGGGTGGTGTACATCCACCTTCATCTCCGGGAATGCCTGAAGAATCTTTTCGCCCATGGCCGCGTTGATCTCCATGGACTCCATGGGGTAATCCTTCCGGCCCCGCCTTGCATTTACCTTGAAGGTTTTATTCTTATCTGGATAACGGGCAGAAAGATAGGCGATCACGTCAGCGCAGAGCTTATCAAAGCCCTCATCCTCCACCAGCACCACCGGACAGATTCCAACAATACCGAATACATGCTGTAATCTTTCAAGTACCTCCTCGTAATCGTAATCGGTAAGTGCCTCCACATAGATTCTGCCCTGTTCCTTGGAGATAAAGAACTCCCCCTCCGCCGGCTTCAAGGCGTATTTGATCTGGTGTACCAGCGCATCCTCAAACAGATGGCGGTTCTTTCCCTTGATTCCAATCTCTCCATATTTGATCAAAAAAGCTTTGTACATGATTCTCTCCTTTTCTAATGCCTGGTATACCGTGCCAGCATTGGCACCAGCTCTTTGAGGGCTGCAAGGCAATACTCCACTTCCTCCAACGTATTTTCCGTGCTGAAGCTGAAACGGACGGTGCTGTCTAAGTATTCCTTCTTCACCCCTATGCTCTTAAGTGTCTCACTGATGGCCGGCTTATTGGACGCACAGGCACTTCCTGCGGACACATAGATTCCCTTATCCTCCAGCGCATGCAGAAGGACCTCGCTGCGCACCTTGTCGAAGCTGACACTGACGATATGAGGAGCGGCTTCTGCAACTGTCTGCTGTTTCCCGCCAGACACATCCACTGCGCCACCATCGGCCGCCACACCGGGCACATCCACTGCACCATCATCGGCCATCACGCCAGGCACATCCGCCACGCCGTTCACATGCGCCCACTCCACATCCGCAAGCCCACGGATAAAGGCCGCCCGCAATCGGTACAGGTGCGCCTGCTTCTCCTCAAAATCGGTGTAAGCCTCCAGGGCAGCCTGTCCCATCCCGGCGATTCCGGGAACATTCTCGGTACCGGAACGCATGCCCTTCTGATGGCCGCCTCCAAAGATAATAGGTTTCAGCTTTGTCTTCTCTTTTACATACAAAAATCCTACCCCTTTCGGGCCGTGGATCTTGTGACCGCTGACCGACATCATATCGATTCCCAACTTCTTCGGATAGATCCGAAGCTTCCCATAAGCCTGAATAGCATCCACATGGAACAACGTATGCGGGTTCTTCTCCTTGATGATTCGCGCCGCCTCTGCAATGGGCTCCACCGTGCCGATCTCATTATTCACAAACATCATGGACACCAGAATGGTCTCCTCCGTCACCGCCTCCCGGAGCTCTTCCAGAGAGATCAGCCCCTGTTCGTCCACTTTAAGCCAGGTGACATCAAAGCCCTGTTCCTCCAGGAAATGCATGGTGTTTGCCACTGCAGGGTGCTCAATCCCGGTGGTGATCAGATGCTTTCCTGCGCGCTGATTGGCCATAGCCGCTCCGATGATGGCAAGATTGTCCGCCTCCGTCCCACCGGAGGTGAAGATCAGCTCCTTCTCATCCACCCGCAAGGTTGCTGCAATCCGCTTCCTCGCCTCCCGGATGTATCGTTCCGCCTCCACCCCTTTCAAATGCAGGGAAGAAGGATTGCCATAATCCTCCATAAAAGTCTTCACCATGATATCCCGCACGCCTTCTGAGCAGCGGGTGGTGGCTGAATTATCAAAATACGCTTCCATACAGTTCCTCCAAAATTCTTCCTTACTCTTCCAGATGATATAGCAGGATCGATAACATCGTCATGCCCGCCGTCTCTGTCCGCAAAATACGATTCCCCAGAGAAAGCAGCTCCACATCCTGCCGGACTGTCTCTATCTCCTTCTTGTCAAATCCGCCCTCAGGGCCAATGAAAACCCCAAGGCTTCCTTCCCGCTTCAGACTGCCGATCACCTGTCTGGTATGCTCCATTCCCCGCTCATTCTCATAGGGCAGCAGACGCACATCCAATCCCTTTGCATAATCAAAAGCCTCCGCAAAGGTCATGACACGTTCCACCCTTGGAATTATACTGCGCTTCGCCTGCTTGGCTGCGCTCTCCGCGATGGCCTGCCAGCGCGCCCTCTTTGCCTCCGCCTTCTTTTCATCCAGCTTCACCACACAGTTTCTCATAGCCACCGGAATGATCTCATACACGCCCAGCTCCACGGCCTTCTGGATGATAAGCTCCATCTTGTCGCCCTTAGGCAGCCCCTGGAACAGATAAATCCGCACAGGAAGCTCCCGGCTCTCATGATCCTGATAGAGGATCCGGGCCGTGACCGCATCTTTTTCCAGGCTCACAACCTCACAGAAATAATCCCTTCCGGGACATTCCCCACCCGGACGGCTGCTGATCCGTATCTGCTCGCCCACCTTCATGCGCAGTACATTCTTTATATGATTGACGTCCTCGCCCAGAATCTGTATCTCTTCCGGGCCAACCTGACTCTCTTCCACAAAAAACTGGTACATGAAACCATTGCCTCCTCGCACCTTATCAGTGCGAAATCCTTGCTTTCTCTCTATGCCTTCTGAGCCGTAATGCTCACCCATTCTCCCTGATGGCAGACCTCCAGGATCTCCAGCCCGGCAGCCTCGATTGCCTTCCGAACCGCCTCCTCCTTAAAATCAATGATCCCTGAGGTAATGTAAATCCCGCCCTTTTTCATCCGGGCAGGAATCACCGGTGTCAACGGAATGATAATATCCGCCAGAATATTTGCCACTACAATGTCATAATACTCCGTGCCAACCTCTGCCTGCAGCGCAGTATCATCGATCAGGTTGCCATGATAGAAGCTTCCCATGACTTTCTCCAGATGGTTGACCTTCATATTCTCGCGGACGGCATCCATGCAGACCGGATCCACATCGGTACCATTCACAAGACCTGCTCCCAGCCTCATGCTGACAATGGAGAGAATTCCGCTTCCGCAGCCCACATCCAGGACTGCGTCCCCTTCCTTCAGATACTTGCGTAACTGGCGGATACATAGCTGTGTCGTCTCATGCTTGCCGGTACCGAAGGACGTACCGGGATCGATCTCGATGACGCAACGACTGCCCTCCGGCGCCGGAGTCTCCTCCCAGGTAGGCCGGATATAGATATCATCAATGGAAAATGCCTTAAAATACTGCTTCCAGTTATTGATCCAATCCTTGTCCTCAGTCTCGCCTTCCGCGATAGTACCCGCACCGACATCTATGAACTGTCTAAGTTCTGCCAATTCCTCCTTCACCTGCGCAAGCAAGGCAGCCTGCTGCTCCTTCGGCTCATCTGCATCCAGAAAGAAACTGACCTTTGCAATTCCTTCATCCGGCGGCAGCACCGGAAGGATATCAATAAACATCCGCTCCTTATCCTCGGCGGACAGCGGAACATTATCCTCGATCTGCACGCCGCAGATTCCAAGATCCGCTAAGGCACTGCTGATGAAATCCTCCGCCTGCGTGGTAGTGGTAATGGTATATTTCTTCCATTTCATTCTATATTTCTCCTAATTACTTTCATAGACTCTCGGAATCTTTAGGCCTTTATTTATGCTGCCTCTGAGAGTCCTTTTT
>CAVGED010000050.1:0-59596 GCA_963628035.1 Paludibacteraceae bacterium | reverse complement strand
CAGGTTGATACATTGCCTCTTAAAAAGTCGAGTTAATTAATGACGGTAATACTAGTCAGCTATGAGGCTTTGACAGACCTAAAAGCGGAACTGAAGAAGTATGTAGTGGAGAGAGATTCGATTCTTTCGGAATACAGCTATCCGTATATTTTTTCGGAGGCAGATATAGAGGCGCTGGCGACGGACGCGGATTAAGCTGGGTCACACGGATCATGTACAGAAAGCGGAAAGTCCGCATTCATCAACCCTTGCTCAATGGCAGCGTAAAGATGAATTCTGTGCCTACGCCCTCTGTACTGATGACGTTGATATTCTCATTGTGGGCTTGGATGATTTCCTTCACGATGGAAAGGCCAAGCCCGGTTCCTTTCTTGTCCTTCCCGCGGGAGGAGTCGGTCTTATAAAAGCGTTCCCAGATTTTTTTTAGACTATCCTTGGGGATTCCGATTCCGGTATCCTTCACAGAGACGAATACTTTGCCGCCCCGTTCGGTGGTCTCGATGGTGATGGTGGAGTTCGCGTGGCTGAACTTGATCGCGTTGTCAATGAGGTTGTAGAGCACCTGCTGAATCTTGCTCATGTCGGCGGTGACGTATAGCTCCTGGCCGGTCAGGATCAGCTCGAAGGAGATCTTCTTCTTGAGGCAGGTTCCCTCGAAGGATTGGACGGTCATCTTGATGGTGTTGTTGATGTCAAAGCTTGAGATGTCCAGCATGGCACCGTGAGAGCCATATTTGTTCAGCTCCAGCATGCTCTGGGTCAGCTTATTCAGGCGGTCTGTCTCCATGAGGATGATATTCAGGTATTTGTCCTGCAGCTCATAGGGGATGGTTCCGTCCATGATCGCTTCGATATAGCCCTTGATGGAGGTCAGAGGGGAGCGGAAATCGTGGGAAACGTTGGCGATGAACTTCCTCTGATCCTCCTCCAGCGAGTTCAGCTCGGAGGCCATATAATTCAAGGAGGCAGCCAGGTAACCCAGCTCATCATTGGAAGAAAGATTGATCTTGACGTCAAAGTTCCCGGCAGCATAAGCATCGGCAGCTTTGGTGATCTTGCGGATAGGGATGTACACGGTCCAGGTGAAAATCCCAAGAACCACAAAGGAGCAGAAAATGATAATAGCCAGTGAGGTATACGAAATATTTAAGAATCCGTCACTGTAGCGTGTGATCTGCGCGATCGGTTTATGTATCAGAACGTAGCCCCGTACCTTGTAATTGATAATAATGGGGGAGTACACAGTCAGGGATTTTTGATTCAGTGTATGGAAAAAAGTTCCGGTCTGATAGTAGCTGGTGCCAAAGCTGGTGATGGAGAAATCTTCGATCCCGGTCGACGCATTCCCTGTGGTGTCTGCGTCGGAATCGATAAGGATCCTGCCCTGGGTGTCAACGATCCAGATAGAGGCATTCAGGTAAGTGTCCAGGGTGGACAGGTGCTCCTGAAAATCTCCAAGGGTCAGGGAGTCCTTGTAATAGTTGATGGCATAGTTGGAAGCGATGGACTTGGCTTCCCGGTACAGGTTGTCTGCTTCCGTTTCCAGCATATAATGATAAGTTCGCTGCGTGGTAAAGGTAACCACCGCTGCGAAGGCCAGGATGGCAAAGGCTGCGTATCCAGCCAGGATTTTCAGATAAAGGATGCGTTTCACGATTTCACCTCAAACTTGTAACCGATTCCCCAGACCGTGGACAGGCTCCAGGATTCATGGTCCTTGATCTTCTCGCGGAGTCTCTTCACATGGACATCTACGGTTCTTGTGTCGCCGATGTATTCATAGCCCCAGATGTGATCTAACAGCTGTTCCCTGGTAAATACCTGGTTGGGCGAGGAGGCCAGAAAGTACAGAAGCTCCAACTCCTTGGGGGGCATATCTACCGTTTTACCACAGTAGACAACGGAGTAGTTGGTCTGGTTCACGATGAGATCAGGGTACTCCACACATTTGATATTCGAGGCTGCAGGCTCCTGTCTCACCGGCTGGAAACGGCGAAGCACGGCCTTCACCCGCGCCACCAGTTCCTTGGAATCAAAGGGTTTTATGATGTAGTCATCAGCCCCCAGCTCCAGGCCAAGCACCTTATCGAAGATCTCGCCTTTGGCGGAGAGCATGATGATGGGTACGTTGGACTTGGTGCGGATCTCCCGGCAGACCTGGTAGCCGTCAATGCCGGGGAGCATCAGATCCAGTAGGATCAGGTTCGGCTGGTATTGGGTGAAAGCCTTAAGAGCTTCCTCCCCATCATGCACCATTTTGGTGTCATAGCACTCCTTCGTCAAATATAGGGAAATCAGTTCGGCGATGTTGGCATCGTCATCCACGATTAATATCCGTTGTTTTGCTGCCATGAGATTTGTACCTCCTGTTACTGTGTTGAGATGAATCGGGGGCTGTTCGCTGCGGTGTGGCGTTTGCCCTGAATGATTATTTGAATGTTACGATGGTTACGCCGGAATCGCCTTCGCCGAATTCACCTAAACGGTAGGACTTGACGTATTTCAGGCGTTTCAGGTGATTGTGTACGGCATTTCGCAGTGCGCCGGTGCCTTTTCCATGCACGATGCGCACGGAGGGCATGTGTGCCAGATAGGCGTCGTCCAGGTATTTATCCAGAAGGGAGATGGCCTCGTCCGTGGTCTTGCCGAGCAGATTGAGCTCGGTGGAGACACTTAAGGATTTACTCATCTTCAGGCTTCCCGTGCCGCCGGAGCGTCCCTTGTTTCCAGAAGCGGGAGCGTCCTCCATCAGTACCAGATCCTTGATATTTACTAGGGAGCGCAGGATTCCCATCTGTACATACAGGTCGCCTTTTTCGTTGGGGAGGGTATGCACGGTACCCTTTAAGTTCATGCTGAGTACCTTGACGGTATCACCGATTCGTAGCTTCTTGGGAACCTTGTGATTCACGGGGGCTTCATCCGGCTTTAGGGATATGTTTTTTTCTACTTTGCCGATCTTCTCCCGGAGTCTGTCGCGTTCCTGCTCCATCTCCCGGACGGAATTGCCGTCCTTGCCATATTTGTGGAAGTTCTTGATGGTGGTGTCGGCCACGTCTTTGGCCTCACGCAGAATTTGCGCAGCCTCCTCGTTTGCCTGACGAAGGATCTTGTCGCGCTGACTGTCCAGACGTTCCTGCTTCTGCTCCAGCTTCTTCTTCAGAGCCTCGACCTCGGACTTATACTCCTGGATCTGAAGTTTATCCTGCTCAATGGAGACACGGCTGGTCTCAAGATCGGATATCAGATCCTCAAAGCTCTTGTCCTCGGCGTCCATATGGCTTCTGGCATCTGTGATGATGTCGGCAGGAAGCCCCAGCTTCCCGGAGATGGCGAAAGCGTTACTCTTGCCGGGAACTCCGATCAGCAGCCGATAGGTTGGGCTTAAGGTCTCTACGGAAAATTCGCAGCAGGCATTTTCCACACCCGGTGTGGAGAGGGCGAACACCTTCAGCTCGCTGTAGTGGGTGGTCGCCATGGTGCGCACGCCCATTTCATGGAGCCTTGACAGGATGGCGATAGCCAGTGCCGCGCCTTCTGTGGGATCCGTCCCGGCGCAGAGCTCATCGAACAGCACCAGGGAGTTGTAGGATACGTGCTCCAGGATGGAAATGATGTTGGTCATATGGGAGGAAAACGTACTGAGGCTCTGCTCAATGCTCTGCTCGTCTCCGATATCTGCATAGACCTCGTCGAAAACAGCCAGTTGGGAGCGGTCTCCCGCAGGAATGTGAAGTCCGGCCTGCCCCATCAGGGTGAAGAGGCCAACGGTTTTTAAGGACACGGTCTTTCCGCCGGTGTTGGGTCCGGTGACGATGAGCAGATCAAAATCGTCACCCAGATGGATATCAATGGGGACGACGCTTTTCTTATCCAGCAGGGGATGGCGTCCCTTGCGGATCCTGATCCTTCCTTCCGTATTGAAAACAGGGGCGGTTCCGTTGTAAAGCTTCGCCAGGGAGGCTTTGGCAAAAATAAAGTCCAACTGGGTGAGAAGCTCGAAATCGTCCCGGATGTATGGCGTGTACTCTGCGGCGATGCTGCTTAAGGATGCCAGGATCACTTCAATCTCTTCCTGTTCCTTTAGAAACAGCTCCTTCAAGTCATTGTTCAGCTTCACGACCGCCATTGGCTCGATGAACAGAGTGGAGCCGGAGGAGGACTGATCGTGGATCATGCCCGGAATCTGGTTCTTGGACTTTGCCTTTACGGGCAGGCAATATCGGCCGTTTCGCATGGTGATAACGGCGTCCTGCAGGTAGCCTCTGGTCGTGGTATTATTCAGAAGCGTATTCATCTGAACACGTATCTTGTCGTTGATTGACCGGATAGAGCGGCGGATGCTCCGCAAGGTTGTGCTGGCATCGTCTGCAATCTCGTCCTCGGAGATGATACATCTTGAAATCTCCTCGTGCAGTGGCGTTAATGGCTCGATGCGGGAGAAGAGATCGTCCAGGGAGTCGGTCTGCCCATCATCCCGTTCGTGGCGGGAGTAGGCCTTGGCACGTTTGGCAACTTCAAGCAAGGAGCAGAGCCGCAGGAATTCCTCGATGCTCAGGGAACCGCCGATCTCCAGGCGCTTGATGGAAGGCCCCATGTCATGATTGCCTGCAAAGGACAGGGAGCCCTTCTGGTAGATGCGGGTCAGGGCATCGGCGGTCTGCTGCTGGGCCAGGCGGATGGCCGCAAGGTCGCAGGAAGGCGTGAGCTGTGCGCATAGTGCCTTGCCGGACTGACTGGTGGCCTGAACGGTCAGCAGTGTGATTATTTTGTTATATTCTAATGTGCGTAAAGCTTTTTCATTCATTACAAGGGCCTTTCCTTTTGACAATACTCATTATTTAATAGTAGTATACCTTAAAAAGAAAAATCTTGCAACAGAGCATAGAAAAACGTATAATATAGAAATAACAGTTCAGCCAGACCGAAGAAGGACGATAAATCGTGCTTGCATGAATTTAGCGGACTGAACTGGCTTTTCTGAGCAGGAGGGGTCCATGGACGATAATAATCAGAATCAGGAGTTCTCTTTTATTAAGGAAAAGATTAAGAATAAGCCTATAAATAAGCGGCGGATGTTTCTTAGGATGTTATGGGTCATATTGTGTGGGGCGTTGTTCGGGCTGGCAGCCTGCCTGGTGTTTGTGGTGGTGAAGCCACGGCTGGAGGCATGGATGAAGCCGGGACCAGGGACAGTTACGCTTCCGAAGGATGACGAACCGGAACCGGAGCCGGAACCGGATACAGATTCTGCCCCGGTCTATGTGGAACGGGATATGGAGCCGTCGGATTATCAGGTGCTGCTGAATAAGCTGTATGCCATTGGGAAGAAGGCCAACCGCTCGGTGGTGACAGTGACGGGTGTGACCAGCAGCATGGACTGGTTTGATTCTGCCTATGAGAAGGAGAATCAGGCTTCCGGGATCATCATTGCCAACAATGGTCAGGAGCTTTTGATCCTGACGGAGAAGAAGGTTATCGCCAATGCAGAGGCTATACATATCACCTTCATCAATGATGATGTGGTTCCGGCTGCGTTGAAGAAATACGATGGAAATACCGGAATTGCCATTATCAGTGTGGCGCTCAGCAACATATCTGAGGAAACCATGGGAAAAATCGATGTGATCACACTGGGAAATTCACTGACGGTGAATCAGGGAACGGTGGTTATCGCCATTGGCAGCCCGCTGGGGGCTAATTATTCCATTCTCGCCGGAACAGTTACGTCTTCGGGAAATACGGTGTCAACCTGGGACAGCACATACAAGATTTTTACCACGGATATCGTCGGAAGTGTGAACGGAAGCGGAGTGTTGATCAATCTCCAGGGAGAGGTGGTGGCTATCGTGATGCAGGACTACAGCAGTGAGGGCGACCAGAATACCATCACGGCGTTCTCTATCTCTCAGCTTAAGAGTGTCATTGAGGCGCTGTCAAACGGTAAGGATATTCCGTATCTGGGAATGAAGGTCAGCACGGTGACCGCGGAGATACACGAGAAATATGAACTGCCGAAGGGCGCATACATTAAGAGCGTGGAAACAGATCTTCCGTCTCCGGCCATGAGCGCAGGTCTTCAGGAAGGGGATGTGATCGTGGCTATGAATGGAGAGGAGATCGTGACGGCGGATGGGTATACACAGAAGCTGCTGGCTCTGAGCCCGGGGCAGCAGGTGAAGATCAAGGTCATGCGCCAGAGCGGCGAGACGTATGTAGAGCTGGAGTTTGTTGTGACGGTGGGTGTGCTGCCGTAAGGAAGAAAACCGTAGCTGGAAAGCGGATGGAATGTTGATTAGGAATTTTGGAGGAAGAGATTATGAGATATATTGAAACCCTGCGGGAAGGGGAGCGTGTCGGGGAGATCTACCTGTGCAAGCATAAGCAGACTGCAATGACGAAGAACGGGAAGCCTTATGAAAACCTGATCCTGCAGGATAAGACAGGGACACTGGATGCGAAAATATGGGATCCCAATTCCCAGGGAATCGAGGACTTTGATACCATGGATTATATCCAGGTGGTCGGAGATGTCATCAGCTTTCAAGGAGCGCTTCAGCTAAATGTGAAGCGTGTGCGCAAGGCCCAGGAGGGAGAGTACGACCCGGCGGATTTTCTGCCGGTCAGCGGGAAGGATATCGGACAGATGTATCAGGAACTCCTGGGGTATATTGCAGGCTTGAAGAATCCGTATCTGAAGAAGCTGGCGGAAAGCTTTTTTGTAGAGAATGAAGATTTCGCAAAGCGTTTCCGGTTCCACAGCGCTGCAAAAAGCGTTCATCACGGATTTGTGGGAGGACTGCTGGAGCATACGCTGAGCGTTACCAAGGTGTGCGATTTTTTTGCAGGTAATTATGAGATTCTGAATCGGGATCTGCTGCTGACGGCGGCCATGTTCCACGATGTCGGGAAGCTGGAGGAGTTGTCTGCATTCCCGGAGAATGATTATACGGATGCAGGCCAGTTGCTTGGGCATATCATGATCGGAGCGGAGCTGGTGGGAGAGCGGATCCGCCAGATTCCGGGATTCCCGCAGAAGCTGGCAAATGAGCTGAAGCACTGTATTCTGGCACATCATGGGGAGCTGGAGTTCGGATCGCCCAAGAAGCCGGCATTGGCGGAGGCGATTGCTTTGAGCTTTGCGGACAATGTGGATGCCAAGCTGGAGACCATGAAGGAGGCGTTTGCATCGGCGCCGGCAGGAAGCGCGGAATGGCTGGGATATAATCGGCTGTTTGAGTCGAATATTCGGAAAACGAGTGTATAGAGAGATGGCTGAGAATGGGAAGCAGGGCTTGAAGAAGGACGACGAGCTTGAGCTGTTTATTGAGGATATGGGCGTTGACGGTGCCGGTATAGGGAAGCTTAACGGCATGGCTCTTTTTGTGAAGGATGCGGTGATCGGGGATACGGTTCGGGTGAAGGTCATGAAGATGAAGAAGAATTATGGCTATGCCCGTCTGCTTGAGGTTCTCTCGCCGTCGCCCTGGCGGGTGGAGCCGCGCTGTGCGCTTCACAGACCCTGTGGGGGGTGTCAGCTGCAGGCACTTTCGTATGAGAAGCAGCTGGAGTTCAAGGAAAATAAGGTGAAGAGCAGCCTCGTGCGTATCGGAGGCTTCGAAGATGTGGATGCGCGGATGGAGCCGATTATCGGGATGGAGGAGCCATTTCATTATCGGAATAAGGCGCAGTTCCCGATTGGCAGGGACAAGGAGGGCCGGATCGTAACGGGCTTTTATGCAAGTCGCAGCCATACCATCATCCCAAACCGGAATTGCTGTCTTGGAGATAAGATAAATGAACGGATCCTGGATATTATCATCCGTTTCATGGAGCAGCGTGGGATCGCACCCTATGAGGAGAGTACAGGGAGCGGTCTTGTTCGTCATGTGCTGATTCGGAAGGGCTTTGCCAGCGAGGAGATCATGGTGTGTCTTGTGATAAACGGTAGGAAACTGCCATTTGCGGAGGCGTTGATCGAAGAGCTTAAGAAGATTGACGGGATGACCAGCATCAGCCTGAATGTCAATCAGGAAAATACAAATGTGATTCTGGGGAATGAGATCCTGCTGGTGTGGGGGAAGGAGTGCATTACCGATTCCATTGGGGATATCCGGTATCAGATCTCGGCACATTCCTTTTTCCAGGTGAACCCGGTGCAGACGAGGCGGCTGTATGAGACGGCGCTTGCATATGCGGGGCTGACCGGAAAGGAGACCGTCTGGGATCTGTACTGCGGCATCGGATCCATCTCGCTGTTCCTGGCGCAGAAGGCGAAGCAGGTATATGGCGTGGAGATCGTACCGCAGGCTGTCAAAAATGCAAAGGATAACGCCGCTTTGAACGGCATCACAAATGCGCGGTTTTTCGAGGGAAAGGCGGAGGAAGTGCTGCCGGAGTTCTACAAAGAAGGGTGTGAGAAGCTGCCGGGCTCGGAAGCAATGCTCCACCCGGATGTCATCGTGGTGGATCCGCCGCGAAAGGGCTGCGATGAGAAGTGCCTGGAGACGATCGTGCAGATGCAGCCGGACCGGGTGGTCTATGTGAGCTGTGACCCGGCTACGCTGGCGCGGGATCTGAAATATCTGTGCGGAAATGGATACGAGCTTAGCCGTGTGCGGCCGGTGGATATGTTCGCACAGACGGTTGGGATAGAGACTGTGTGCTTGTTGTCCAAGCTTTAAGCCAGTGACCGAGTATAAGTTCATAGATAGCTGATGGGTACATCGCCTGTAGGAGAGATCCTATGGGCGTTTTTTGTAGTGCGCCTTGCGGCGCACGTTTCTTTCGGCGAAGTTTTTCTGTAAAGTTTTCGATAAGGTTTTTCTATAAATCCTATTGACATAGGTACGAAATCGTACTATACTTGTGCGAGTACGAAATCATGCTTGCGGAGGTGCTGTATGGGAATAAACTACGACGATATGATGTATCGGGTGAATTGCCTGGCTTCTGACCTGGATTCTTTGTATCATCAGGCTGCTGTAAAGCTTGGATTATCAGATAGTGTTATGTTTGTGCTGTATCTCGTTTATGAAAAGGACGGCAAATGCCCGCTTAATGACATTTGCAAGGAAACCAGCATCAGCAAACAGACGCTTAATTCTGCTGTCCGAAAGTTGGAAAGTGAAGAAATTATTTATCTGGAACAGAGTGGTGGCAGAGCCAAAACCGTATGTCTCACGGAAAAAGGCAAGGAATATGTGAGCCGCACCATTGCGCGATTGTTTAATGCGGAGTGCAGTGCTTTTAACGGATGGACCGAGGAAGAAATCAATCAATACCTAAATTTTATGGAAAGGTACAATAACGATTTTCGTAAACAAATAGAGGAAATGTAAAGGAGTACGATGATGAATATCATAACAATCAGTCGTGAGTTCGGCAGCGGCGGCAGAGAACTCGGCAAACGTCTTGCCGATCTGTTGGGATATGACTATTATGACAGCGAAATCATTTCGGCTGTTGCACAGAAAAGCGGAATGGACGCCGCTTATGTTGAAAACACGTTGAGCAATCACGGATGGAAAAATCAAGTGATTACATTCCGGGGAACACTTGGCTCTACGGACTATGTTCAGTCCTCTAAGGTGGCATTGCTTTTAGAGCAGAAGAAAGTGATTGAAAGCATTGCCGGACTCGGCAAGGATTGTATTATCGTTGGGCGAAACGCGGATGTCATTCTGCGGAACTACCATCCGTTTAACATATTTGTCTGCGCGGCAAGGGAAGCAAAGCTGAAACGCTGCCTTGAAAGAGCATCCGAAGAGGAAAAACTGACGGAAAAGGAATTGCTCCGCAAAATGAAACGGATCGACAATGTGCGCTCCCAAACAAGAGAGATTATGTCCGGCTCTGCCTGGGGACAACGGGATGCGTATCATTTAACCATCAACACAACAGAATGGGAAATGAAAGAATTAGCGCCTGCTGTTGCTGATTTTGCAACACGCTGGTTTGGGAGGAAACGATGAAACAGCGAATTCAATTATCAGACCACTTTACTTACGGACGATTGATCCGGTTTACTTTACCGTCCATCGGAATGATGATTTTCACCTCTATATATAGCGTGGTAGACGGTTTTTTTGTATCTAATTTTGCAGGAAAAATACCCTTTGCGGCGATTAATCTGATCATGCCGTTTCTTATGATCCTATCCACAGTAGGATTTATGTTTGGCACCGGCGGTTCGGCAATCGTTGCAAAAACCTTTGGTGAGGGCGATAGGGAAAAAGGTAATGAATACTTTTCCCTGTTTGTCTATGTAACCGCGGCATTGGGCGTTCTGTTTGCCGTACTTGGAATTGTGTTTATCCGGCCGATTGCTTCGCTTCTTGGCGCAGAAGGCGATATGCTGGAGAATGCGGTGCTCTATGCCCGTATTGTTTTGATTGCACTGCCGTTTAATGTGCTTCAGCTTTTGTTTCAGTCGTTCTGTGTTGCGGCTGAAAAGCCGAAGATGGGCCTGACCGTCACAGTGATGTCCGGTTTTACCAACATGGTTTTGGATGCCGTCCTGGTGAGTATGCTTCCGCAGGAATACAAGCTGGCAGGTGCAGCCGCGGCAACAGCGTTTAGCCAGGTGGTCGGCGGCACCGTTCCTCTGCTGTATTTCGGACGGAAAAACAACAGTATTCTCCGACTGGGCAAGAGCCGATTTGATGGAAGGGCTATTTTCAAAGCCTGTACCAACGGCTCTTCGGAGTTTATGAGCAATATTTCCATGAGCCTTGTGGGTATGCTTTACAATATCCAGCTTCTCAAATACGCAGGAGAAGACGGTGTTGCCGCATACGGTGTGATGATGTATGTCAGTATGATCTTCGCAGCGGCATTTATAGGCTATTCCATCGGTACTGCCCCTGTTGTCGGCTATCACGATGGCGCAAAGAATTATACGGAGCTGAAAGGTCTGCTTAGAAAGAGCCTGATTATGATCGGTGCGTTTGGTGTCGCGATGGTTATTTCAGCAGAATTGCTTGCAACGCCGCTTGCAGGGATTTTTGTGAGCTATGATGCGGAGCTGATGAAGTTGACTGTTTCGGGTTTCCGTGTGTTTGCACTGTCCTTCTTTTTTATGGGTTATGCTATTTACAGTTCGGGCTTCTTTACCGCGCTCAACGATGGAATTACCTCTGCAATTATCTCTTTCCTGCGAACGCTGGTTTTTCAGGTCGCCGCGGTAGCGCTTCTGCCGATGCTTTGGGGAATTGACGGCGTGTGGATATCTATTGTAGTTGCGGAAATTATGGCGGTTGTTTTCTCGGTAATATTCCTTGTGGCGAAGCGGGAAAGGTATCATTACTAAAGACTAGATTATGAAATTTGAAGTCGCAATTTGCGACTTCATGTTGAGGTGAAAAATACTTTACACCGCCCCCAAAACGGATTATAATACAGCCGATATGAAAAAATATAAAATCTATTGAAGTGAGGAATCCTGGAAATGAATAAGGATTTGACAGTAGGAAAACCACAGACAGTATTGTGGAAATTTTGTATGCCGTTGTTCGGAAGTATTATTTTTCAACAGTTGTATAATATAGCCGACAGTCTGGTTGCCGGAAAGTTTGTTGGTGAGAATGCACTGGCGGCAGTTGGAAACAGCTATGAGATCACCTTGATTTTTATTGCGTTTGCGTTTGGGTGCAATATGGGCTGCTCGGTCGTGGTATCGCGTCTGTTTGGAGCCAAGGATTATAAAGAAATGAAGACAGCCGTTTACACGGCTTGTATTTTCAGCGGGATGGTGTGCATCTTGCTGATGCTCGTCGGAATCGTCGGTTCCGATCTGCTGCTTACGTTAATACGAACGCCGGAAGAAGTGTTTGCCGATTCCAAATTATATCTGGATATTTATGCATGGGGATTGCCATTTGTATTTTTCTACAATATTGCAACTGGTATCTTCTCAGCGCTGGGGGATTCCAAGACGCCCTTTTACTTTCTGGCGGTGTCCTCCATGTCCAATATAGCGGTAGATATCTGGTTTGTGAAAGCCTTTGGTATGGGAGTTGCCGGGGTGGCGTGGGCAACCTTTATCTGCCAGGGAATAAGCTGTGTTCTGGCAATGGCTGTGGTATTTCGCAGACTTGGCAGGATTGAGGTAAAGGAAAAAGCGGCTGCATTTGATTGGCGGCTTTTGAAACAGATCCTGGTGATTGCCATTCCAAGTACACTGCAGCAAAGCTTTATTTCACTGGGAAATATCATCATCCAGGGGATTATCAACGGATTCGGAGCACCTGTCATGGCAGGATATTCTGCGGCTGTAAAGCTAAATAACCTGGTGATCACATCGTTCACAACAATTGGAAACGGAATCTCCAATTATACGGCGCAGAATCTTGGCGCCGGAAAGCTTGTGCGCGTTAAGCAGGGATTTGGCGTTGGCATCAGATTGGTGTGGATGCTGAGCCTTCCGCTGTTCCTCATCTATTTCTTCGGCGGGAATATCGTTTTAAGACTTTTCATGGGGGAAGCGACGGAGACTGCCATGCAGACCGGCATGATTTATTTGAGGATCCTTTCGCCGTTTTATTTCGTGGTTTCTGCAAAATTAGTGGCGGACGGTATCTTAAGGGGATCCTGTATGATGAATAAGTTTATGATATCCACCTTCACAGACCTGCTCCTGCGTGTGCTGCTGGCGTATGGCTTCTCGAAGACAGTCCTTGGGGCAACCGGGATCTGGTGCGCATGGCCCATCGGATGGTGTGTTGCAACCGTATTGTCCATTGTATTTTACAGCTACGGCCCCTGGAGGGGCAAAGCAGCCGAGGCTTGACGATAGCGTATTCACAGCCATCTCCATCCGCATGTCGGGGAAGCAGCCGAGGCTTGATTATAGAGTACTCACAGCCATCTCCATCCGCATGCCGGGAAGCAGCCGGCAGAACTGTATCGGTAGCGCCTTAGAACAAAAAATGCAGCAAAAGCATATAGCACACCGTTCCCCCTGCAATCGAGAGCAGCATCTGGCGTTTCCAGAGATGAAGCGCTCCGGTCACAAGGATGGAAATGAGTTCGGGAAGTCCGTGGCTCCCTGCCATAAGGTTCACGTTTTTGAGGCAGTAGATCACCAGCATTCCAAAGACGGCGGAAGGAAGATATTTGCCGATATATTGAATGAACGCAGGTGTTTTTCTGTTCTCAGAAAAAATAAGGAATGGTAAAAAACGGGTTGCCATAGTTCCAAGAATACATAAACCAATCGTAATGATCTGCTGTGCAAGTGTCATTCTGCTTTGCCCTCCATTCTTTCTAACGGTTTCTTAAGTATTGCAAGCAAGGCTACAATTGCGATCATGGTCGGAAGCATAAAGGAATCTGCTCCGAACAGAAGAAGGCATGCAGCGGATAATCCCAGTCCGATCAATGATGAAATATGATTCTTTTCTTTCAGCCACTGTTCAAGGAAGATCACAACAAACATCGCAGTCATAACAAAACTGATGCCGGAGGTGTCAAAGGTGAAGAGCGAACCGATGAGACCGCCCAGGGTTGCGCCAAAAAACCAGTAAAAGTGGTTCAGAAGCGTGACAAAGAACATAAACCATCCCCGGTCAACATCTTCCGGGATCTGTGCAGTGTAGTTGATGGAAAAGGTTTCATCACACATGCCAAAGATCAGATAAAATTTCTTCCAGCCGATTCCTTTGAATTTCTCCAGCATGGAAATCCCATAAAAAAGATGCCTTGCCTGGATCAAAAGTGTCATGATAAGAACCTGCACAGGTGCAAATGGGCTTAGGAGCATCTCAACTGCTACAAATTCCAGAGATCCACCGTAGATGAGAAGGCTCATAAACATTGGATACACGAAGGAAAATCCGGATGCGTTCATGTAAATGCCATAGGCCAGACTTAAGAACCAGAATCCGGCAAATATAGGAAGTGTTTGAGGAAAGGCGGCTTTCAAGGCTTTGCGTTTCATAATTTCCTCCTTGGTGTCGTTTTTTCAGCAGATGTATTATAGTCTTTTCCGTGCAAAATTTCAATGGAAAAAAGAAACCTGTTTATAATCTGTCTTTTTCGCTCTTATTCTTCCAAAAAGCAGATTATAATTCATGATATCCATATGGAGCGTGTGTTCTATGGGTGGAAGACGGTATGTTGACAGAATTCAGAAGGAGGGACCGCAATGGCAAGATTATTTATCAGTCACAGCTCAAAAGACAAGATAATAATGGACAGCTTTTTGGAATTCCTGCAGTTGGGGATGGGCGTGGAACGAGACGATATCTTTTGTACAGCGTATGCCAAGGATCTGGTTTCCGGTGAGGCTTTTATGGAAACCATACGATTGGAGCTGAACGATTGCGAAGCTGTTATCTCTCTGGTTACGGAAGAGTATTTAAGAAGTAAGTTCTGTTTGGCGGAAATGGGGGCCGCCTGGGCTATGAGTAAACACTATTTTCCTATAACAACCATGCCCGTCGAGCGCTTAAAGGCCACACCTTTGTCGGGGCTTCAGCTACGGCGCCTGGACAGTAACTCCGACATGGGAGCTGTCTATGATGAGCTGCTGGAATGCGGGATCAGCAGACGGCGTCAGACGGCTGAATTCACCATACATCTCCCCTGTTTCATTCAGCGGGTAAGCCACATAAATGACCGGGCAATGGTCCTGTCTCTTTACAAAAATGCCGGGAAAGAGTATGATAAAGAATATCCATAAACAGCGGAGTGAAGATTATGAAACGAGAGATCGATCTGAAAGAAATATCGGATGGGAGACTGTACGGGCTTAACGATATGGTGAAGGCAGACTGCGGCGACTGCCGGGGCTGCTCGGATTGCTGCCACGGTATGGGAACTTCCATTGTCCTGGATCCCATGGATGTGTTCTTGCTGAGCCGCGGAACCGCGAAGAGCGCGGCTCAGCTTCTGGAGCGTGAGCTGGAGTTGAATGTGGTGGATGGGGTCATCCTGCCGAATTTGAAGCTTGCCGGGAAGGAGGAAGCCTGTCCGTTTCTGAATGCACAGGGGCGCTGCAGCATTCATGCGTTCCGCCCCGGCATCTGCCGCCTGTTCCCCCTGGGAAGGATCTATGAGAATGGCGGGGTGCAGTATTTTCTGCAGGTGCATGAATGCACGAAGACAGCACACGCCAAGGTAAAGGTGAAGAAGTGGATCGATGTGCCGGACAGCAGACGGTATGAACAGTTTGTGGTTGACTGGCACTACTTCCTGAATGGGCTGGAGGAGGAGTTTGCTGCCCGGCAGGACGATGAATTTCAGCGAAAATGTAATATGCTGGTACTGCAGAAGTTTTATCTTACGCCCTATGACGAGGAGCAGGATTTCTATGAACAGTTTTACATAAGGCTAGAGTCCGGCGCGTTTTGTTTCTGAAAATATCTTTTCTCGCAGGAGCCATAGGCAGAGTAGATTCGGCAGAGCCATCAGGGCGTTTAAGAGGTCGGAGATTCCCCAGACCACCTTCAGGGAAACCACTGCACCCAGGTAAACAGACATAAGGTACAGCAGTTGGTATAACTTGACACCTTTTTCGCCGGACAGGAAGCGGACGGAGCATTCGCCGTAGAAGCTCCAGCCAAGGATCGTGGCGAACGCGAACAGCACAAGGGACAGGGAAAGAATCTCCTTTCCGAACATGGGAAGCTGTGCAAAAGCCTGGAAGCAGAGGGCATCAGCGGAGATGTGTGCAAAAGCATCCGGGCTTTTTAAAATACTGCTGACGATGGCGAGTCCGGTGATGGCACAGATCACCACCGTGTCCCAGAATGGACCGGTCATGGAGATCAGGCTTAAATCGGTAGCTGTGCCGAACTCGGCGGTGGCAGCGGACATGGGGATGGAGCCAAGTCCTGCCTCATTGGTGAAGAGTCCGCGGGAGATTCCGATTCGGATTCCGGTGAGTACAGAAGCGCCTATAAGACCGCCAGCCAGAGAACGGGAGGAAAATGCACAGCGGACGATCACGGTGACGGCTTCCCACAGGAAGCTGCGGTTTAAAAATAACAGCCACAGGCATCCGCTCAGGTAGAAGAGGCTCATAATGGGGACAAAAAAGCTGCATATTCTTGTGATCTGGCGGACTCCGCCCAGCAGTGCGAAGCCTGCCAGCATGGCGACAGCGATCCCGATAATATGCGGCGATACAGAGAAATGTTCCGTGATGGCGGCGCTGAGGGAATGAGACTGAACACTGCTTCCCATGCCGAAGGAGGCCAGCACCCCGGCCACGGAAAAGATTACAGCCAACCGTCTGTTATGTAAACCGTTTTGCAATACATACATAGGCCCGCCCCGGTACCCGCCGGAGGGGCTTTTTATGCGATAGAGCACCGCCAGAAGTGATTCGCCATAACAGGTGGCCATGCCCAGCACCCCCGTCAGCCAGCACCAGAACACAGCGCCCGGCCCGCCGATAGCGATGGCGGTAGAGATTCCGATAATATTTCCGGTTCCAATCGTAGCAGCCAGGGAGGTGGCCAGCGCGGCATAAGGCGTAACCACACTGTGGCTGCTTGCTTTGTGACCCGATCCGTTTCCAGCACTGTGTCCGGTCTTGATGTCAGATCTATTTTCTGCTTTCGTGCCGCCCCCAAAGCTTAACCGAATCCCCCTGGGAAGCCATCTCTGAATTCCCCCAAGCTTCACGGTAAAATAAATATGCGTCCCCAAAAGCAGCACCAGCATAGGTCCACCCCAAAGGAAACTGCTGAAAGAATCAATAATATCCATTATAGAATTCATAAAACATCCGCGAAAAGATTATTACTCTAACATATGTTGCCTCCAGACGAAAATATTCCCTTTATATACGCAATCAAGCCACCTAACCATTTTGCCCGTCCTATCGTCAAATAGTCCCCCCTAATCAATATTAGCCGCCCCGAAGATATGTTATAATTGCCTTTTTTTCGCCCATGCCTTACAATGGGCAATGCAGGGAGGCGATAGCATGGTACATATACTTGCAAAGCTTTTTATCCGAAACTCGGAAAATATGAAAGATACAAAAGTAAGACAATCATATGGCATATTATGCGGCACGGTAGGCATATGCTTAAACATCCTTCTGTTCATTGGGAAGTTCCTGGCAGGAACGATAAGCGGCTCCGTTTCGATCACGGCAGATGCATTTAACAACCTGTCAGACGCGGGATCTTCGCTGGTGACTATGATCGGGTTCAAGCTGGCGGGGGCGAAGCCGGATCCGCATCACCCCTTTGGACATGGAAGGATCGAGTACGTATCGGGGCTGGTTGTTTCCGGTGCCATCCTCATTATGGCTTTTGAACTGGTAAAAAGTTCCGTGGAAAAAATTATACATCCCGGAAAAGTAGAATACGGCGTGCTTGCACTGGTTATACTGGCAGTGTCCATCGGTGTGAAGCTCTATATGTGCTTTTATAACCGCTCCTTCGGAAAGAAACTGGATTCTGCTGCCATGCGGGCAACTGCCATGGACAGTCTGAGCGATGTTTGTGCTACGTCTGTTGTACTGATCGCAGCACTGGCGGAGAAGTTTTCGGGATTTCAGATCGACGGCTGGTGTGGTGTGCTGGTGGGACTGTTCATTTTCTATGCGGGGATCAATGCAGCCAGAGAGACGCTGAATCCGCTTCTGGGGCAGCCGCCGGAACCGGAGCTGGTAGCACAGATCGAGGAGCTGGTGATGGCACACCCGGAGGTACGCGGGGTACACGATCTGATCGTACACGATTACGGTCCGGGGCGGCGGATGATCTCTCTCCATGCCGAAGTACCGGCGGAGAGTGATATCATAATGATGCACGATGCCATTGACAACATTGAAGGAGAATTGCGCAGAAGATTACAGTGCGATGCGGTGATACATATGGATCCCATCGTGACTACGGATGAGTCAATTCTGAAGCTGAAAAAGGAAACATCTGAGCTTGTGAAGGCCATTGACGCACGGATTACCATGCATGATTTCCGCGTGGTGACAGGCCCTACACACACCAATCTGATCTTCGATGTGGTGGTGCCCTATGACTTTCCCATGACGGACGAAGAGGTTATAAATGCTGTCAGTACAGGTGTGACAGAGACATTGGGAGACAACTATTTCTGTGTGATCCAGGTGGATAAGGCATACGTGAAGGGTTAGAATATAGGGGAAAACTGTATATTTTTTGTGCAGAAAAGTGTTTTCTTTCGTTGGAAATTAACAGACTTGGTAAAACCGTATTGCAAACCGACGGATTTTGTTGTATATTTCAATATGTTATGAAGGGTTTGCTTGTTTACACATCAACAGTGATGAGAAAGAGAGAATGTATGAGCGAGAAGAAGATAATTGTTTCAAATATGGAAAGAAAGCATGATAATCCGATTGCAGAGCTGGTGCAGGTTGCTTGTCAGTTTGATAGTGAAATCATCCTGGAGAGTGAGGAGAAGCGCATCAATGCCAAGAGCATTATGGGAATCATGGCATTTAACCCATCCAAGGGAATGTCTGTAAACATTGTAGCCGATGGAAAAGATGAGAAAGAGGCAATACAGGCGATGGAGCAGTTCCTGGTTTGCTGATAATGAACAGATAAAGGAAAGGGCTGATGAGTATTCATCAGCCCTGATTTTTTACCATGGAAACGTTCATTCTATGACATACATTACGCGTTCTGTTCTTCCTTGTATTTTCTTACCAGTGTTTCGATCCGGTCATAGGGATCCAGCAGATCGCTGATGGAGGTATCATGGTTCAGCGTATCAATGATATAGGCGATGTACTTGCTCATATCGCAGCTGATATAGTAGGGCTTGGATAAAAGCTCCGGTGTCTGGTATGTGAGGTTGGTGGTCACTACCCGGTAGATCAGACCTTCCTCCACTGCCTTGTCGAACTTGGAGAGTCCGTTGGTGAAGAGACCGAAGGTAGCAACTACGAAGATGCGGTTGGCCTTGCGGGCCTTCAATTCCTTCGCAACGTCGATCATGCTGTCGCCGGAGGAGATCATATCATCAATGATGATAACGTCCTTACCTTCTACAGAGGAGCCCAGGAACTCGTGTGCTACGATGGGGTTCCGGCCATCCACGATCTTGCTGTAGTCGCGGCGCTTGTAGAACATACCCATATCCAGACCAAGAACGTTGGCAAGGTATACGGCACGGTTGGTACCACCCTCGTCCGGGCTGATGATCATCATATGGTCGCTGTCAATCTTCAAGTCTTTGACATTCCGAAGGATTCCCTTGATAAACTGATACGCAGGCTGAACCGTCTCAAAGCCGCTGAGCGGAATGGCGTTCTGCACGCGGGGGTCATGTGCGTCGAAGGTGATAATGTTGTCTACGCCCATGCTGGTGAGCTCCTGAAGAGCCAGTGCGCAGTCTAAGGACTCTCTTCCGGTACGTCTGTGCTGGCGGCTCTCATACAGGAAGGGCATGATGACGGTGATTCTTCTCGCTTTTCCGCCTGCAGCAGCAATGACGCGCTTCAGATCCTGATAGTGGTCGTCCGGGGACATGTGGTTCTCGTAGCCGCTGACAGAGTAGGTCAGGCTGTAATTGGTTATATCCACCAGGATGAAGAGATCGTAGCCACGGATGGATTCCGCGATGGTGCCTTTGGCTTCGCCGGTGCCAAAGCGCGGCGTGTTGGCTTTGATCAGGTAAGAATCCCGCTGATAACCCTTGAAGGCAATGTTGTCCTGGTGCTCATGTTCCCTGGTATAGCGCCATTTGACCAGGTATTTGTCTACTTTTTCGCCAATTTCCTGGCAGCTTGCCAGGGGGATCAGGCCGAGGGCTCCGGCCGGGATTGTTTCTAAGTTTCTTTCGTCGTGCTGCATTCAGATTTCCTCCATAAATTTACATTATTATTTTCAATGGATAGGGGGCTATCCATAAAAATGTCAGGTTTAACGCTGATTCAGCTTCTTCATAACACGGATATCGGTTCCGACCAGCTTTAAGGTGGTATAGCAACTGGTGATTCTGGAAAAGGTGCGTTCCGTGTAAGTATCCGCCAGTGCCTGGAGGCTTAAGTTCGTGGAGATGATGGTGGATCTCCTGCGAAGTATCCGTTCGTTTAGACATAAAAACAACTGTGAGGTAGTAAAGGAATTGGTTAGTTCCGTTCCAAGGTCATCAATGATGAGCAGGTCGCAGTCAAATAGATTCTGATAGGCGTCATTGGAACCATTCTTTCCGTGGAAGGCTGCCTCCTCAAACAGGTGAAAGAGTTCAAAGGCTGTAAAATAAATAACGGAATGACCGGTATCTAAAAGCTCCTTGGCTACGCAGTTGGAGAGAAAGGTCTTTCCAACACCTGTATCGCCGTAGAGCAGAAGGTTGTCAAAGGATTCATCGAATTCCCGGACAAACCGGAGACATTCCCGGTGAGCCCGCTGGGCGTATCGACGGCTGGTAAGGCCGCTGCCCTCCTGTAATTCCTCTTCGGAATAATAGTCCAGAGAAAAGTGTGCAAAATTCTCCCGTTCCAATATCTGTCGAAGATTGGACTGGGTATATACCAGGTCAATGGCGGCCTGCTTAAAGCAGTGGCACTTCTCATTGCCGATATAGCCGGTATCCTTACAATCAGGACAGTGATAGGAGGACTTCAGGTAATCGGCGGGATAGCCGGCATTCGCAAGCAGCAGAGCTTTCCTCTCAATCAGTCCGTTTAATTCCTGCTTTAAGGCAGACAGAGCGGACTCGTCACCGTCCAGAAGCATCCGGGCGCGCTTCACCGATATGGAGGCAATGGAATCCTCTACGTCCTTTAATTCCGGGCAGGCATCATAGACCTCCCGCTGGCGTTGTTCTATCCGATGCTGATTTTCTGTCTGTCTGGCCTGATACCCGCGCATCAGGGTATCGTATTGGGTATTGGTTAAGGACATGAGGCCTCCTTGCTGTGTCGCGCGTATGTGTCTGTGTCGTGGCGTTATCATTGCCGCGCATATGCGTCTGTGTCGTGGTGTTATCACTGCCGCACGTATGTATTATTTCGGGAGAGTTTTGGCTGTCTACTTCATCTTCAGCAGCTTTTCTTCCAGCTCGTCATAGTCGTAGGTTCTCTGGTTAAAGTTCTTAAAGCGGTTGGGAGCGGCTGCCTTGTTCTGCGTGGTTGCAGCCTTCCGGGCATTCTGACGTTCGGAATCCAGCTTCGCGATATCATTAAGGTGGTGTACGCCCTGCTTGTTCCAGCTCTCCAGGATACGGTCTGTGTACTCGAAGCTGGGCTGCGAGGTGGCCGCAATCGTGCGGCGGCAGGCCTCCGTGATGATATCCTGGGAAAATCCGAATTCCTTGGACCATTTATCAATATAGGCAGTCTCCTGCGCGATCAGGTTCCGGTTCTGGATGCCAAGAGCACGCATGACGGAAAAGTGTAGCTGGCTAAAGGCCGAGGAGCTGCGCTTGGCCTGTTCCACAGTGGCGATGCCCTCCTCCTTCCAGGAGAGAGCTACCTTATCCATGTAGCGGAGGCTGGTGTGTCCCTTTCCGACGCAATATTCGATGAGATATTCCATCAGATCCACGGAAAGCTTCAGCACGTCATACCAGTAGAAGATGGTATTCAGGTCCGTGGAAGTCAGCGGGCGCTTGATATAATGCTCGGTGACAAACAGCAATTCGCTGATGTTCTCCTTCTCCTGGAAGGCGGCCATCTCCGCGGCACTGTAGCTGCGCCTGCCCGAAGCGGGTTTGGTGCGGGAAACAGCTTCCGCATCAGCAACAGCAGCCTCTCTGTCGGTGGGAACGCTCCCTCTGCTTGCGGAAACACCGCTTCTGCCAACGGAAACACCTTCCGCATCAGCAACAGCAGCGTCCTTACCGGCAGAATTCCCTTCCGAATCCAGAAAACGGATGCCGGACAGAGACTTCTCATTATCGTATTCCAACTGAAGGAGCTGCATCTTCTCCCAATACTTCAGGGCGCGCTTCACATCCTTCTCGGTATGCTCGAACTTGTCTGCGGCATCGGAGAGGGAGAAGCTGGCGTCCTCCGAGTTCATGCAGCGCAGCAGGTAGAGATAGATCTTCACGTATTCCCCGTTGGCTGTGGTCATATAATCGTCTATAAATTTATTGGAAACATAAGTGGCCGAAGGGGCCTTATCGTTATGTAAACTAATCTTCGCCATGAAAAAAACACCTGCCCTTTCTGGTACATGCTCAGTTTAGCACAGAAAGAGAAAAAAGAGAAGAGGAAAATTTTCATGAGCGGCAGAAAATACAAGCTTGCCGAAAATGTGGATAATGTGGATAACTTTGTGGAAAAATCATTATGCAAACCTCCAAAATCCGTAAAAACACGATAAAACAGGACAAGCTACGGGGTTGTTGAACATGATGTTATGTCAACGAAAAATCCACATTCCGTTTGGGGAAAAATCCCCGGTTGGAATGTGGATAATGTGGATAACTATTGTCCAAGCAGATGTTCTCCTACTTGCAGTATGTCTCCGGCGCCCATAGTTATCAACAAATCGCCGTTCATACATTTTTTTAATAAAAAGTTTTCAATCTCATCAAAGGAGGGGAAATAATAGCATTCCGTCCCCAGCTTTTCCAGCTCGCGTTTGAGATCGCGGGAAGAAATGCCGATGGTGTTCTGTTCCCTGGCCGCATAAATATCGGCCAGCACCACCACGTCCGCAGCGGAAAGCGCCTTGGCAAAGTCTGTGAGGAAAGCCTTGGTTCTGGAGTACGTGTGTGGCTGGAACACACAGACGATCCGGTCGTGGGGATATGTCCTGGCGGCACTTAAGGTTGCTGCAATCTCGGTAGGATGATGTGCATAGTCATCGATGATGGTGATTCCGCCCAGGGTGCCTTTTACCTCAAAGCGCCGGGCAGTTCCGGTAAATTCGGCAAGGGCTTTTGCGATGCAGTCAGGGGAAATGCCAAGCTCCGTAGCCAGTGCTGCCGCTGCCAGAGCATTGGAGACGTTGTGCAGGCCGGGGACATGCAGCGTGATAACGCCCAGGTTTTCTTCGCGGTGCATAAGCGTAAAGGTTGTAAATCCTTGTGCATGAAATTGGACATCTTCCGCATAATATTCATTAGAAGCATCCAGACCATAGGTGATGGTACGTCCGGCGATGCCCGCTGTGATCTCCTCATAATTATCAATCGCACCGTTGATGATGACGCCGCCGTCTGCCGGAGTCTTGTGGGCAAATGCGGTAAAGGAGTGGCGGATATCGTCAAGATCCTTAAAGAAGTCCATGTGATCTTCTTCTATATTTAATATCAGCGCGTAGCGTGGATTGAAATGCAGGAAGCTGTTGGTGTATTCACAGGCCTCTGTGAGGAAGACCTCAGAGCTTCCCACCCGGATATTGCCGTCGATGGATTTCAAGATTCCGCCCACGGAGATGGTGGGGTCCGTGCCGCAGGCCAGAAGGATTTCGGCGATCATGGAGGTGGTGGTGGTCTTTCCGTGAGTTCCGGATACGCCGATGGAGTCCTTGTAATTGTCCATGATCTGTCCCAGCAGCTCCGCACGGGTCAGGGTCGGAAGCTGTCTCCTTACCGCCTCCCGAAGCTCCGGGTTATCCGGGTGGATGGCGGCGGTGTAGACCACCAACTGGACGCCTTCTTTGATGTTGGAGGCGCTCTGTCCGTAGTAAATAGAAGCGCCCATATGGGCCAGCTTCTCGGTGAGCGCGGATTCCCTGGCATCGGAGCCTGAGATGGTAAAACCTTCCTCCAGCAATATTTCGGCCAGGCCGCTCATGCTGATACCGCCGATGCCGATAAAATGAATATGGATTGGCTGATTAAAATTTATAATATACATGTCTTTACCGTCCATTCTGTGTTTTGCCCTCATTTTATACCAACCACAGTGGATAGTCAACCACAGAAAGCGGGCAGAAGGAAGGTCAACGATGCTTTTTGCAGGTCATGGGAATCCTGGTAAAATGTACGAAATGTAGAAAAACCGGGCTTTTTCAGGAAAAAACCGGATAAAAAATATACAATGTGCCTAAAAAGGAGGAAAAAATGAAATGCATTTATGAAAAATATGTACTATTTCAAAAAATTGTGATATACTAAAAACATTATGAAGGACGAGAGGTGACTGACTTGATTCGAAAAGAAATGATAGCCATGCTCTTAGCAGGCGGACAGGGAAGCCGGCTGGGAGTACTGACCTCAACTGTTGCAAAGCCAGCGGTGGCTTTTGGTGGGAAATACCGTATCATAGATTTCCCTTTGAGCAACTGCATCAATTCCGGTATTGATACAGTGGGTGTTTTGACCCAGTATCAGCCGCTTCGGCTGAACACGCATATCGGAATCGGAATACCCTGGGATCTTGACAGGAATAACGGTGGAGTTACGGTACTGCCGCCTTATGAGAGGAGCGACAGCAGCGAGTGGTACACGGGTACAGCGAATGCCATTTATCAGAATTTAAACTATATGGAGAGCTACCACCCGGAGTATGTGCTGATCCTTTCCGGCGACCATATCTACAAGATGGATTATGAACTCATGCTGGACTATCACAAGGAAAAGAACGCGGACGTGACCATCGCAGCTATGCCGGTTCCTATGGAGGAGGCCAGCCGTTTCGGTATTGTGATCACGGACGACGAGGGAAGGATCACGGAGTTTGAGGAGAAGCCGGAACATCCCCGCAGCAATCTGGCATCCATGGGTATCTATATTTTTAGCTGGAAGGTGCTCAAGGAGGCTCTGATCGCCATGTCGGAGCAGCGCGGATGTGATTTCGGAAAGCATATCATTCCGTACTGCCATGGGAAGGGCGAACGGGTATTTTCCTATGAGTTTAACGGATACTGGAAGGATGTGGGGACACTGGGGTCCTATTGGGAAGCCAATATGGAGCTGATCGACCTGATCCCGGAATTTAATCTGTATGAGGAGTTCTGGCGGATTTATACCAACAGTGACATCATAAGCCCACAATATATTTCCGCAGATTCGGTCATAGACAGAAGCATTATCGGTGAGGGCAGTGAGATCTATGGAGAGGTTCACGGCTCGGTGATCGGCGCCGGGGTAACCATCGGCAAGGGTACGGTGGTTCGGGACTCCATTATTATGAAGGATACGGTGATCGGCGATCATGTGACCATTGACAAATCCATCATAGCGGAGGGCTGCAGAATACAGGATGACTGCCAGCTTGGAATTGGCGAGGAGGCACCCAATAAGCTGAACGCCAGCATATATTCCTTCGGGCTTGTAACGGTAGGAGAGAATTCCGTGATTCCTGCCGGGGTGAAGATTGGCAAGAACACTGCCATTTCCGGGGAGACCGTTCCGGCAGATTATCCGGGCGGCATTCTTGAGAGCGGAGAATATTTGATTAAGGCAGGTGATGTGCTATGAAGGCAATAGGTATCGTTTTAGCAGGCGGAAACAGCAACCGGATGCGGGAATTGTCCAGTAAGCGGGCCATCGCGGCCATGCCTGTGGCGGGCAGCTTCCGCTGCATCGATTTCGCGCTGAGCAATATGAGCAACTCCCACATACAGAAGGTGGCGGTGCTGACCCAGTACAATGCCAGAAGCCTGAATGAGCATTTGAGTTCCTCCAAATGGTGGGATTTTGGACGGAAGCAGGGAGGCTTGTATGTGTTCACCCCCACGGTGACTGCGGAGAATAGCTGGTGGTACCGGGGAACGGCGGATGCCATGTATCAGAACCTTGATTTCCTGCGCAGGAGCCATGAGCCCTATGTGATCATCGTAGGCGGAGACTGTGTCTACAAGATGGATTACAACAAGGTGCTGGATTATCATATTGAGAAGAAAGCAGACATCACCGTGGTCTGTAAGGATATGCCGGCCAGCGAGGATGTCAGCCGCTTCGGCGTGGTGCGGATGAACGAGGATTCCAGGATCGTGGAGTTTGAGGAGAAGCCCATGGTGGCGCAGTCCAATACCATCTCCACCGGGATTTACGTGATCCGCAGACGGCAGCTCATCGAGATGCTGGAGCGTTGCGCCTTGGAGGGACGGCACGATTTTGTGACAGATATCCTGATCCGCTACAAGAACCTGAAGCGGATCTATGGCTATAAGATAGACACCTACTGGAGCAATATCGCCACTGTGGAATCTTATTACAAGACAAATATGGATTTCCTGAAGCCGGAGGTGCGCAGCTACTTCCGCAGCGACCCGCAGATATACTCCAAGGCGTCTGATCTGCCGCCTGCGAAATACAATGTAGGGTCTGATGTGCGTAATTGTCTGATCGCCAGCGGTTGTATCATCAACAGCAAGGTGGAGAACTCCATCCTGTTTAAAAAAGTGTTTGTAGGCAAGAACTGTGTCATCAAGAATTCCATTATTCTCAACGACGTGCATATCGGGGACAATACGCACATTGAGAACTGTATTGTGGAAAGCCGTGACACGCTTCGGGCAAATATGTATTTTAATGGTGGGGACGGCATCAAGATCGTGTACGAACAGAATGAGAGATACGTAATGTAACAGTTCAGCCAGACCGAAGGTTCCTTTGCGAATGGCGCGAGCTGAACTGCAATATAAACAAGAACCAGAAAGGGGAACGCAGGATGAGGATTACGGATATACGTGTGAGGAAGGTTGAGAAGGAAGGAAAGATGAAGGCGGTTGCCTCAATTACCATCGATGATGAGTTTGTAGTTCATGATATCAAGGTAATCGAGGGCGAGAAGGGACTGTTTATCGCGATGCCGAGCCGGAAGTCTGCGGATGGGGAATACCGCGATATCGCACATCCCCTCAACTCTGACACCAGAGAACGGCTGCAGCAGATGATCCTGGACCGTTATCGTGAGACGGTGGAAGGGGAAGCGTAGGACGTTAAAAGGATTGCAAGAGTGAGACAGCCTTTGCCGGGGAGAACCTGCGGGCTGTCTCACTTTTATGTAACAGTTCAGCCTATGTCCTTCTTCGGTCCGGCGGAACGGTGGCAGGAAAATCTGGATTGAAGTTTTTGGGGAAATTTAGTATGATAGGAATAGTTAGAAAGAGGAAGCAAGAGGAGATACCCCCTATGTATATCATCGCAGGCCTTGGCAACCCCACGGCAAAATACGAGCACACCCGGCATAATGTAGGCTTCGATGTCATTGATGTGCTGGCGGAAAAATATAATATAAAGGTAACGGAGAAGAAGCACCGCGCCCTGTGCGGCACCGGAGTCATCGGCGGGGAGAAGGTACTGCTGGTAAAGCCACAGACCTTCATGAACTTAAGCGGGGAGAGCATTGCCGCTATCCTGAACTTCTACAAGCTGGATCCGGCCAGCCAGCTGATCGTCATCTATGATGATATCAATCTGGCACCGGGGAAGCTTCGGATTCGCAAGAAGGGCAGCGCAGGAGGCCATAACGGGATCAAGAATATCATTGCCTGCACCGGAACCCAGGAGTTCATGCGGATCCGGGTGGGCGTTGGTGAGAAGCCCCAGGACTGGGATCTGGCCGATTACGTGCTGAGCCGCTTTTCCAGGGAAGAACGGGCTGCCGTTGAGGATGCCATGGCGGATGCGGCAGACGCGGCGGAGCTGATGATCCGGGGACAGGCGGACGCAGCTATGAATAAGTATAATTAGGGGAGAAACAATGAAGGCATTCACACAGCCGTTGATGTCCTTGAAGGAGTTCGAGGATCTTACGGCAGCTTTAAAAAAAGGAAGCGGCATCCTGCAGGTGTCAGGATGCATCGATCCGCAAAAACCACATCTGATCCATACATTAAACAACGGTTCTGCAGGCAGGATCGTTGTTACTTTCAGTGAGCAAAAAGCCCGGGAATTGTACGAGGAATGCCGTTTTTTTGATAAAAATGCGGTGTACTATCCGGCCAGGGATATCCTGTTCTACCAGTCCGACATCCAGGGGAATCTTTTGACCGGCCAGCGGATGATGGCTATCAAGGCACTGCTGACGGAAGAATCGCCCATGGTCATCACCACCTTCGATGCACTTATGGATCGTCTGGTTCCTCTGGAGATTGTGAAAAAGGGAATCTGTGAGTACCATGTCGGGGACAGCCTGAACCTCACGCAGACATCACGCCGCCTGGTGCAGATGGGCTATGAGCGGAACTACCAGGTGGAAGCAAACGGTCAGTTTGCCGTGCGGGGCGGGATCCTGGATATCTTTCCGCTGACGGAGGAGAATCCTTACCGGATCGAGCTGTGGGGCGATGAGATCGATTCGATCCGCAGCTTTGATGCAGAGAGTCAGCGTTCCCTGGAGAATCTCACTGAGGTACAGATCTATCCGGCCAGTGAGGCGATCCTTACGGACGACAGGATAAGAGACGGTCTTGCGAAGATAAAGGCGGAGAGCGACCGTGTCTGTGAGGCGCTTAGAAAGGAAATGAAGACCGAGGAGGCTTATCGGTTGAAGCAGACGGTGGAGGAGCTTGACGAGGAGCTTTCTACATTGCAGGGTACGGTCAATGTGGACAGCTATGTAACCTACTTTTTCGACAAGACCGTCTCACTTCTGGACTATTTTGACCGGGACAAGACGCTCGTATTTCTGGATGAACCTGCCCGCTGCCTGGAAAAAGGACGTGTCACGCAGGAGGAATTCTCCGAGAGTATGAAGCATCGTCTGGAAAAAGGATATGTGCTGCCCGGTCAGATCGATGCAGTGGCTACCGGAGAGAAAGTGGTGGCGGCTCTTACACGCAGAAAATGTGTGGCGCTTTCTACCCTGGATCAGAAGCTCCCGGAACTGGAGATAACCGCGCGGTTCCACATCGGTTCCCGGACGGTGAATCCCTACAACAGCAGCTTCGAGCTTCTTATCAAGGACTTGAAGCAATATAAGAAGAACAATTATCAGGTGATCCTGCTGTCCGGCTCCAGAACCCGTGCGAACCGGCTGGCCCAGGATCTCTTAGAGGAGGGCCTGAATAGTTTTTATACAGAGGATTACGATCATCCCGTAAAGCCCGGTGAGATCATGGTGGCTTACGGTAAGCTGAAGAAGGGCTTTGAGTATCCGCAGCTGAACTTCGTGGTCATCTCCGAGAGTGATATTTTCGGTGCGGAGAAGAAAAAGAAGAAAAAAAGAAGAATCTATGAAGGGGAGCGCATCCAGAGCTTTACGGATCTGAATATCGGAGATTATGTTGTCCACGAGAATCACGGGCTCGGCATTTACCGGGGGATTGAGAAGGTAGAGGTCGATAAAACCGTCAAGGATTACATCAAGATCGAGTACGACAAGGGAGGAAACCTCTATATTCTGGCTACCCAGCTGGACATGATCCAGAAGTATGCAGGGTCCGATGCGAAAAAGCCCAAGCTGAATCGGCTGGGCGGGCAGGAGTGGAATAAAACCAAGACCAGGGTGCGGGGCGCCGTTAAGGAGATTGCCAGGGAGCTTGTGGAATTGTACGCCGCCCGCCAGAGCAAGGAGGGCTTCGTGTACGGCCCGGATACGGTATGGCAGCGGGAATTCGAGGAAATGTTTCCATTTGAGGAGACGGAGGATCAGACGCTTGCCATTGAAGCTACCAAGCGGGATATGGAGAGCCGCAAGATCATGGATCGTCTGATTTGCGGGGATGTGGGCTATGGCAAGACGGAGGTGGCTATCCGGGCTGCCTTTAAGGCTGTGCAGGAAGGCAAGCAGGTGGTGTATCTGGTACCCACCACTATTCTGGCACAGCAGCACTATAATACCTTCGCCCAGCGGATGAAGGATTTCCCGGTGCGGGTGGATCTGATGTGTCGGTTCTGCACACCGACCCAGATGAAGAAGACGGTGGAAGACCTGAAACGAGGGCTCGTGGATATTGTCATCGGTACCCATCGCGTATTGTCTAAGGATGTTGCTTTCAAAGATCTGGGGCTTCTGATTATCGATGAGGAACAGCGCTTCGGCGTTGCTCATAAGGAGAAGATCAAGCAGATGAAGAGCAGTGTGGATGTGCTGACTCTGACGGCAACGCCCATACCCAGAACGCTGCACATGAGCCTCATTGGCATCCGTGATATGAGCGTGCTGGAGGAACCGCCCCAGGATCGGGTACCCATCCAGACCTATGTGATGGAGTACAACGAAGAGATCGTCCGGGAGGCTATTCACCGGGAGCTTGCACGGGAAGGGCAGGTGTATTACGTGTTCAACCGTGTGAACCAGATCGAGGATATGACCGCCAAGGTTGCGGCATTGGTCCCGGAGGCCAACGTGGCCTATGCTCATGGACAGATGAAGGAGCATGAACTGGAACGGATCATGTATGATTTCATCAATGGGGATATTGATGTTCTGGTGTCCACTACCATCATTGAGACAGGGCTTGATATCTCCAATGTCAACACCATGATCATCCATGATGCCGATAACATGGGCTTGTCCCAGCTCTATCAGTTGCGCGGCCGGGTGGGGCGTTCCAGCCGGACCGCCTATGCCTTCCTCATGTACCGGAGAGGCAAGATGATCCGGGAGGTGGCAGAGAAGCGGCTGGCTGCCATCCGGGAGTTTACAGAGCTGGGAAGCGGATTTAAGATCGCCATGCGGGATCTGGAGATCCGGGGAGCCGGAAATCTCCTGGGCGCCCAGCAGCACGGCCACATGGAGGCAGTGGGCTATGACCTCTACTGTAAGATGCTCAACGAGGCGGTGAAGTCCTTGAAGGGCGAGAAAATGCCGGAGCAGTTTGAGACCACCATTGATATCGATCTTGATGCGTTTATCCCGCCCCAATATATTCCCAACGAATCCCAGAAGCTGGATATCTACAAGCGCATCGCAGGAATCGAGAATGAGGAGGAGAGCGAGGAGATATTGGAGGAGCTTATCGACCGCTTTGGCGAACCTCCGAAATCCGTGCAGAACCTGCTGACGGTGGCCAGGCTGAAGGCTATGGCTCACCACGTGTACTTCACGGACGTGGTGCAGAAGGGCGATTCCGTCCGGTTTGTGCTCTATGAGCGGGCCGGGATTGACGCGGCCAGGATCCCTTCCTTCGTGGAGCAGTTCTTCGGCGCACTGACCTTCACCATGGATACAAAGGCACCGTATTTCACATTTTTGATGAACCACAACTCCAAGACCAGGAGCAGCCATGTGCTGGAGGTGGTGAAAACGGTGCTGGAAAAGGCGGAGCAGCTACGGCTGTGAACCGTCTGTCGCCATCTTTTCTGTGAAAAATGTGTTAAACTGCTTGCGAATATGTGAAAAAAGAATTATAATGAAGAATAGCTGAGCGGAGCGAGGCTATTCGCTACGGTGCAATTTGCAAAGCAAATCGCAGCGGAACCCGTATGTGAGCGGAGCGAAGCTGTTCGCTACGGTGCAATTTGCGAAGCAAATCGCAGCGGTACCCGTATGAGGCCGCTTAAAGATATTCCTTAGGAGGCATTTATGAAAGTGAAAAGATTAATCGCCTGCATGCTGGCAGGAGCTATGGCTCTTTCCGTTGCCCTGACTGGCTGTGGAAAGATAGATGCAAATGCAGTGGGCGCAACATTGGACGGAAAAGAGATATCTCTGGGTTTTATGAACTTTATGGCACGGTATCAGCAGATGAATTATGATGCGTCTATGGCGTACTATGCTGCCTATTATGGTTCTGAGTATGGGATAGAGTATTGGAGTCAGACTGCGAGCGAGGAAGAGAAGGATGATGACGGCAATGTGACGAAGCCGGCTCAGACCATGGAAGAGAGCGTGAAGGAAGCGGTAGCGGAGAACATCGAGCTGCTGTATCTTCTGGAAGCACACATGGCGGACTATAACGTGAAGATCACGGACGAGGAAATGACTGCCATTGAGGAAGCAGCGAAGAAGTTCATGGCTGATAACAGCAAGAAGGCGATCAAGCAGATGGGTGCGACGGAGGAGTATGTGAAGGAAATGCTTCGGCTGTCTACCATTCAGCAGAAGGTAAAGGATGCTGTCTACGATGCCTCCACCGCGACGGTGACGGACGAGGAAGCAGCACAGAGAACTTATAGCTATTTCCGGGTGTCAACAACAAGCACTACGGACAGCAGCGGGAACAGCGTGGATCTGACCGATGAGGAGAAGGAGCAGCTGGCCACTGATATGGCAGAGGTTGCAGCAGCAGCCAAGGAAGACTTTGAAGGGACAGCAGAGGAAAAGGGTTATACGGTTTCCACACAGTCCTATGGCGCTGACAACACACTGGATGAGAAGCTGGTTGCAGCTGCAGATGCCTTAAAGGAGGGCGAGGTCTCCGATCTGATCACTACGGATACCTATTATTATGTCATTCGCCTGGACAAGGAATATGACGAGGAAGCCACTGCCGAGAAGAAGGCGAGCCTGCTGGAAACCAAGAAGCAGGAGGAGTATGACTCCATTTGCGACGGATACAAGGAGAACGCGAAGTTTGAAGTGAACGAGAAGGAATGGGCGAAGGTGAAGTTCAACCGCCTGTTCTCGATTGCTTCGGAGGAGACGACAACGGATTAAAAAATGTTTCCCTTGACAATTCTTAGATATTTCTCTAAGATATAGTGCATAGGAAAAAGGTAATGAGAAAGAGGAGTACACAGTCACCCTTGCCAGAGAGAGCGGTTCACCGGCTGAGAGGCCGCTTAAAGAAGGAATTGTGGAAGGTAGCTTTTGAACCGGACATCTGAACAGATCAAGTAGGATGTCACGTACAGCCCGCGTTAAGGGTACAGAGATGTAAGGCAGCATATATTTGCCTTATAACAAAGGTGGTACCGCGATTATACGCCCTTTGCAGCTTCGACTGCAAAGGGCATTTTTTACGATTAAGCTAAGAAACCTGTGTCTTGCTTATTCGCAAAAGAGAGCACAGAAAGGAGCAAAAATGAGCAGAGAACTGGCAAAGACCTACGATCCCAAGGGAATCGAGGACAGACTTTACAAGAAATGGGAGGACAACAAGTATTTTCACGCGAAGGTGGACAGGAGCAAGAAGCCCTTCACCATCGTGATGCCTCCGCCAAACATCACCGGGCAGCTGCATATGGGGCATGCCCTGGACAACACCATGCAGGATATTCTGATCCGGTATAAGCGCATGCAGGGCTATAATGCACTGTGGCAGCCGGGAACGGATCATGCCTCCATCGCCACGGAGGTGAAGGTGATCGAGGCTTTAAAGGAGCAGGGCATCGACAAGAACGAGCTGGGCCGGGAGGGATTCCTTGAGAAGGCCTGGGAGTGGAAGGAAGAATACGGCGGACGTATCATACGTCAGCTGAAGAAGATGGGTTCCTCCGCAGATTGGGACCGAGAGCGTTTCACCATGGATGAAGGGTGTTCCAATGCGGTGCAGGAGGTATTCATCAAGCTGTATGAGAAGGGCCTGATCTATAAAGGATCCCGCATTGTCAACTGGTGTCCGGTATGTAAGACTTCTATCTCTGATGCAGAGGTGGAGCACGAGGAGCAGGACGGCTTCTTCTGGCACATCAATTACCCGGTGAAGGGGGAAGAGGGACGCTTTGTAGAGATCGCAACCACCCGGCCGGAGACGCTTCTGGGTGATACGGCGGTAGCAGTAAACCCGGAGGATGAACGGTATCAGGATCTGATCGGAAAGACCCTGATCCTTCCGTTGGTGGGTCGGGAGATTCCGGTCATCGCCGATCATTATGTGGATAAGGAGTTTGGAACCGGCTGCGTGAAGATCACGCCGGCCCATGACCCCAATGACTTTGAGGTTGGCAAGCGCCACAACCTGCCAGAGATCAATGTGTTAAATGACGATGCTACCATCAACAAGAATGGCGGAAAGTATCAGGGTATGGATCGCTATGAGGCCAGAGCCAGGATGGTGGAGGAATTGAAAGAACAGGGACTTCTGGTGAAGGTAGTTCCTCATTCCCATAACGTGGGAACCCATGACCGCTGCAAGACTACCGTGGAGCCCATGATAAAGCAGCAGTGGTTTGTGAAGATGGATGAACTCATCAAGCCGGCAGTGGAGGCTGTAAAGAATGGTGATATCAAGTTGTTGCCGGAGCGTATGGAGAAGACGTACTTCAACTGGACGGATAACATCCGTGACTGGTGCATCTCCAGGCAGCTCTGGTGGGGACACCGGATCCCGGCCTACTATTGCGATGAGTGCGGCGAGATCGTGGTAGCCAGAGAGAATCCGGGCAAGTGCCCGAAGTGCGGCTGCACCCATATGACGCAGGATCCGGATACGCTGGATACCTGGTTTTCCTCGGCGCTGTGGCCCTTCTCTACCCTGGGGTGGCCAGAGAAGACGGAGGATCTCGATTACTTCTATCCCAACGATGTGCTGGTGACCGGATATGATATCATCTTCTTCTGGGTAATCCGGATGATCTTCTCCGGATACGAGCAGATGGGTGAGAAGCCCTTCCATACGGTACTGTTCCACGGGCTGGTGCGTGACTCAGAGGGACGCAAGATGAGCAAGTCCCTGGGAAATGGCATTGATCCGCTGGAGGTGATTGATAAGTACGGCGCAGACGCACTGCGTCTCACACTGATCACCGGAAATGCCCCCGGCAACGATATGCGCTTCTATTGGGAGCGGGTGGAGGCCAGCCGTAACTTCGCCAACAAGGTGTGGAATGCATCCCGCTTCATTATGATGAACCTGGACGCGTTTTGCGGGGAGGATGCGAACGGCACAAAACGTGTAATTCATGAGCCGAAGCCGGAGGAGCTTGAGGCGTCCGACAAGTGGATTCTTTCCCGTGTGAATACACTGGCGAAGGAAGCTACTGAGAACATGGATAAGTTTGAACTGGGTATCGCGGTGCAGAAGGTCTATGATTTTATCTGGGATGAGTTTTGCGACTGGTACATTGAGATGGCCAAGGCCCGTACCTATAAGAAGGAAGAGAATCCGGCGGCTGCCAATGCGGCGCTCTGGACATTGAAAACCGTGCTGGCTCAGGCGCTGAAGCTGCTTCATCCTTATATGCCCTTCATTACCGAGGAGATCTATTGTACCCTGCAGTCCGAGGAGGAGACCATCATGCTGTCTTCCTGGCCGGTTTACCGGGATGATTGGAACTATCCGGCAGAGGAGGAGATGATCGAGAAGATCAAGGAGGCTGTCCGTGGCGTTCGAAATCTTCGGGCAGAGATGGATGTGCCCCCCAGCAGGAAGGCGCACATCTATGTGGTGTGCGAGGATGAACAGAATGCAGAGACATTTCGGAAACTTACCAACACCTACGCAGGCTTCATGGGCGCCAGCCAGATCCAGGTGCAGCCGGATAAGACGGGTATCGCACCGGATGCGGTGTCGGTTGTGACCGGAAGCGCAGTTCTCTATATCCCCTTGGAGGATCTGGTGGACTTTGAGAAGGAGCGCGAGCGGCTGAACAAGGAGAAAGCCCGCCTGGAGAAGGAACTGGCCCGGTCGGAAGGGATGCTGAATAATGAGAAGTTCATCAGCAAAGCTCCGGAGAGCAAGATTCAGGAAGAGAAGGAGAAGCTTGCCAAGTACCGACAGATGATGGAGCAGGTTCTGGCGAGACTGGAGCAGCTGCGATAAGGCAAACATTGCAGGAGCCCTGGCACATGACACAGGCAGAAGGGGTTCTGTATCCGATGCGGGGCAGGATGCGAATCCCGCTGTCGTATCTTTGCTGATATTGCGATGAAAATTCAAGAAATACAAGGTTTTTTACTTGCATAAAATCACCATTCTATTATAATAAGTATGATGGATGAAACAATAAAATGGGCATGACCCGGACAGTTGTTTCGTGAAAGATACTTTTATGACAGCGTGGTGATTTTTTGACTTACGAGGAAACAGTCAATTACATCTTAGATATACCGAAGTTTACGAAGAAGAATGAGCCGGAACATACCAGGAAATTCCTGCACAGGCTTTCGGATCCCCAGGAGCGATTCCCGGTGATCCATGTGGCCGGGAGCAACGGAAAGGGCAGCGTCTGTGCGTTTTTAAACAATGTGCTGATGAAAAGCGGCGTACATGTGGGGTTGTTTACCTCACCGCATCTTGTGGACATCCGGGAGCGCTTCCAGCTGGACGGAAAGCCCTGCAGCAAGGAACAGTTTCTGGCGGCTGAGCGGGTGGTGCATGAGACGGTAGATCGCATGCAGAAGGACGGGCTTGCCCATCCTACTTTCTTTGAGTACATTTTTGCCATTGGCATGGTGCTTTTTTCACAGGAAAAAGTGGCATGTGCCGTGCTGGAAACAGGGCTTGGCGGGCGGTTGGATGCCACCAATGTGGTGAGACATCCCCTGTTGACCATCATCACTTCCATCAGCCTGGAGCACACGGAGATTCTGGGGGATACCATTGCAGCTATCGCCGGAGAGAAGGCGGGGATCATCAAGCCCGGTGTGCCGGTGATCTTCGACGGCAGCGAGCCGGAGGCGTCAGCAGTGATCGCCGGTGTGGCGGCCAGTCGGCATGCCCCTATGGAGGAAATCTTACCGGATAACATTAAGATTTTATTAAACGACGGAAAAAATATTGATTTTTCGCTGGAGAGTGGGTATGATGTTAATAAAGTCCGCATTCCGTTTCCTGCGGAGTATCAGACAAGGAACGGCGCTCTGGCGCTGGCTGCAACCAATCGGCTGAAGGCAGTGCTGCCCATTACGGATCAGGGGATTCGGGAGGGATTTCGGACGGCCCGATGGCCCGGAAGGATGGAGGAGATCGCGGAGGACGTTTATCTGGACGGAGCCCACAATGTCTCTGGGGTGAAATCATTTCTGGAGGCGGTGAAGCATGTGACGAAGGAGCCGTCAGTATTACTTTTCTCCATGGTGAAGGAGAAGAATTATTCAGAAGCGATCCATCTGTTGTGTGACGAAGGAGACTGGGAGGAGATCATCCTCACGAAGATCAGCGGCAATCCGCGGGCGTTGGAGACAGCGGAGTTATTGCGGTGCTTTCAGGAGGAAAGCGGCGGGGCGATGTCGGGAGCAGCGCCGGGACAGATATGTTATACAGATAAGAATGAATGCAGGATATTGGCGATAGAAGAACCGGAGCAGGCCTATGCACGGACTCTGGCGGACAAGAAGCCGGGGCAGAAGTTGTTTTGCACAGGATCTCTGTATCTGGTAGGAGAATTAAAGAAGATCACAGGAGGCAGCAGGGATGATTAATTTTGAAGAGGAATTGAAGAGATTTCAGCCAAGCCTGGAGGTGGAGGAGGCTGAGGAGGCAATCTACAGTCATGATCTTACGGACATGACGGATATTTTGCAGGAGATGATGAAGGAAGCCAGGAAGAACCAGTAGCCTGGAACCGGAAAGGAAATGCCATGGAATGTTATGCGTGCGGCGCAGTCCTCGGCAGGGAGAGCCATTGTCCTGCCTGTGGTGCGGATGTTAAATTATATAAGAAGCTGATCCATACTTCAAATCTTTATTATAACGATGGACTGGAGCGGGCCAGAGTGCGTGATCTGTCCGGTGCAGCGGAGAGTCTCAGACGAAGTCTGAAGTTCTATAAGATGAATATCCAGGCCAGGAATCTTCTTGGGCTTGTGTATTTTGAGATGGGCGAGACCGTGGATGCCCTGAGTGAATGGGTTATCAGCAAGAACTTAAGCCCCCTGGACAATGTGGCGGAGAAGTATCTGCAAGCGGTGCAGTCCAATGGAAACCGTCTGGATTCATTGAACCAGACCATCAAGAAGTATAATCAGGCGCTACTGTACTGCCGTCAGGGCAGCAAGGATCTGGCAGTGATCCAGCTGAAAAAAGTGCTTGCACTGAATCCCAGACTGGTGAAGGGACACCAGTTGCTGGCACTCCTGTATATGGAGGAGGGAAAGTACGATCTCGCCAAGAAATCCCTGCGCAATGCGGGGCGGATCGATGCAAATAATACCACCACGCTCCGCTATCTCCGGGAGGTGAATATCCAGCTGCACGGGGAGCTGCCTTCTAAGAAGAACAGCCGTAAGGAGAAGGAAAAGGAGGAGCTGATCGCTTACCAGAGCGGCAATGAGACCATCATCCATCCTGTCGGCTTCAAGGATAATACAACGTTTACTACCGTTCTCAATATTGTGATCGGTGTAGTGGTCGGCGTACTGATCACCTGCTTTCTGGTGGTGCCGAGTGTGCGGCAGAAGGCGGTCAGCGACAGCAGCCAGGCTGTGCGGGAGGCCAGTGAGACCATCAGCACCAAGAATCAGACCATCAAGTCTCTGGAGGGACAGATCGAAGAACTGAATGCTCAGAAGGCGCAGATGGAAAGCGACAAGGAGGCAAGCGCCAGTGTGGTGGCGGCCTACGAACAGGTGCTGGTTGCATACAAGGCATTTGCGGAGTCGGATTATGAGGGCGCCGGAAACGCGCTGGCGAGCGTGGATCCGCAGCTGCTCGCCGGAACCACCAGTGAGATCTACCAGGATATAAGCACGCAGGTCAACGACAGGTACAAGGAAATATTGTATCAGGAGGGCTCCGGTGCTTATCAGAGCGGCAGATATGAGGAGGCCGTGGAGAAGCTGCAGAAGGTAGTGGATATGGATGAGACCTACCAGGATGGCGATGCCGTTTACTATCTGGCACAGTCATACCGCAGGGCGGGCCAGAACGAGCAGGCCATTGCCTATTATCAGAAGATCATTGAGCTTAAGCCGGGAACAGAGCGCGCAGCAAATGCGCAGCGGTACCTGGAAGAACTGGGGCAGGGAACAAACACCCCGGAGGAGTAAGATTTTGCCCATGCCCATTCGGCCTGGCTGAACGGATATAAATTGAATATACTACGAAAGACGTCAACGTTGTTTTGGCGTCTTTTTTTCTGCAAAAAGTTATTTTTCGAAAAAGGAGGAGGATCATGGAACATAGATTTGAAGGTGAGACAGGCAGGCTGTTTATACAGATGCCCATGGAGGTAGATCACCATTTTGCCGAGCAGCTGCGACGGGAAACGGACAGCCTTATCAGCCGTTATCCGGTGCGGAGCCTGGTATTTGATTTTCAGAAAACAGTGTTTATGGACAGCTCCGGCATCGGTGTGATACTGGGACGGTGCCGGAATCTGCAATTCGCGGGAGGACGGTCTGTGGCAATCCATCTGAATAGCCAGATCCAGCGGATATTCCGGGTGTCAGGTTTACATAAATTAATCAGCGTGGAGTGAGAAGGAGGAGGAGACAGTGCGAAAGGAAATGAAGATGGAATTTACTTCCCAATCAGAAAATGAGGGGTTTGCCAGAGTGGCGGTGGGGGCCTTTATCGCAGGGCTGAATCCTACGGTGGACGAGCTGGCGGATGTTAAGACAGCGGTTTCGGAGGCGGTGACTAACGCCATCATCCACGGTTACGATCAGAAGGAGGGAAAGATATGGATCACCTGTCAGGTTGTGGAGCAGGACGTGGAGATCTGTGTCATTGATAATGGCAGGGGGATTGCGGATGTCGACAAGGCCAGGGAGCCCCTCTACACCACCAGGCCGGAGCTGGAGCGCTCCGGAATGGGCTTTACCTTCATGGAGGCATTCATGGACGAGGTCTGGGTGGCTTCCGGTATCGGCCAGGGAACCAGGGTTACCATGAAAAAGAAGATTGGAAAGGCATAGGACATGGATGAGACCATTGCTTTGATCGAGCAGTCACACCAGGGGGATAAGGAAGCGAGGGAACAGCTGGTAAAAAGCAATCTTGGTCTTGTGTGGAGCATTGTGCGCAGGTTCGACAACCGGGGACATGAGATGGAGGATCTGTTTCAGATCGGAAGTATCGGGCTGATGAAAGCCATCGATAAGTTCGATACGACTTTCGGGGTGCGGTTTTCTACGTATGCAGTTCCTATGATCACAGGGGAGATCAAGCGTTTCCTGCGGGATGACGGCATGATCAAGGTCAGCCGGAGCCTGAAGGAAAGCGCTGCCAGGATCAAGGGTGTCGAAGCACAACTGATGAAGGAACTGGGCAGGGAGGTGACACTTAAGGAAATCTCCGAGGCTACCGGGATTGCGATGGAGGAAATCGTGATGGCGCTTGAGGCCAACGTGGAGGTGGAGTCCATCTACCGATCCGTCTATCAGGCGGACGGAAAGGAGACGTGTCTGGCGGACCGCCTTCCGGAGAAGGGGGATCGGAATGAAGAGCTGCTGGATCAGATGCTGCTGGGGCAGCTGCTAAAGACCTTGGAGGGGATGGAGCGGGAACTGATCATGCAGCGGTATTTTCAGGACAAGACCCAGGCGCAGGTGGCTGCGGCCCTGGGAATCAGTCAGGTGCAGGTGAGCAGACTGGAGAAGAAGATATTGCTGCGGCTGCGGCGGTTGGCGGTGTGAAGATCCTTTGCGAATGGCAGGGGCTGAGCTGTTACTTTACATCGTCAAGTAGAAAGAGGCTTGTATTCCGTCGAATAATAACCTATAATCGTATATTATAGGGTTCTCGAAGGGGTTCCCATACTATTCGCGGAGGTAAACGGATATGAAGACTTCTACAGAGATAGGTTCTGCTGCCCGTCGTATCGGGGAGGAAAGGGCTATCGAATATATCGCGAAAGCAGGCTTTGATGCATGGGATTTTTCCATGTTTGCGATGTGCAATTATAACTGGGGAACCGGAGCTGTTTCCACAAGTGATCATCCGCTTTCCGGGAGCAATTATCTGGCATTTGCAAGAAGATTAAAGCAGGTGGGATTAGACAACGGGATCATCTGTAATCAGTCCCATGCGCCATTTCCAAGTACCCCGGTGAGGGCCTATCTAAAGCGAGCCATCGAATGTACGGCAGAGGCAGGCGGAAAGATATGTATCATTCATCCAGATAACAATAAAACACCGGAAGAAAATGCAGAGATGTACTTTGAACTTCTGCCCTTTGCTAAGGAGCATGGCGTTAAAATAGCTACGGAGAATATGTGGAACTGGGATTCCAAGAAGGATGAGGCCAGCTTTGCGGCGTGTGCTACGCCGGAAAGCTTTTGTGCGCATTTGGACGCGGTAAATGATGATGCGTTTATAGCCTGTCTTGATATCGGACATGCCGAGATGCGAGGCCTTGGCACAACTGCGGTAGAAATGATCCATGCATTGGGCGACAGACTTCAGGCTTTGCATATACACGATAATGACATGTGGCACGATTCACATCAGATTCCGTTTTCCATGAAGATCGATTTTGAGGCGATCGTCCGTGCATTGAAGGAGACCGGATATAAAGGGTATTTTACATTAGAAACGGATCGCTATTTGGCGGATTACTCGGATGAAAATATTTTCAATGGGATCAAGCAGTTGTCAGAGACGGTCAGAAGGCTTGCGGATATGTATGAGCAGGCGTAATTGTAAGATTATAACGGGTATCAGGGACATGAAGTCAAAAGGAAGACATATGGGAAACAAAGGATATATAGCGATGGGGGTGTTGCTGGTACTCGTGCTCCTGCTGTCCGGCTGTGGGAATAGAGCGGGGAACCATGGGGGTGCGGAACCGGAGCTCGGAATCAATCCGGGAAGCAGTATTGAGGCAGAGCCGGATGCCGAAAGTGATCCGGGGAGCAGTGCGGATGCAGAACCGGATACTGCAAGTGATCCTGGAAACAGTGCGGACACAGAGCCGGATACTGCAAGTGATCCAGGGCACAGTGCAGATACAGAATCGAAGGCGGGAGATAATCCGGGAACCAGTATTGATGCAGAGCCGGATGCCGGAAAGAAAATCCCTACTATGGAGAAGCTTTTACGGACAAGCATCCTTCCGATGGGCACCACCATGTATGTCTGGGGCGGCGGATGGAATGAGGAGGACACCGGATCCGGTATCGAGAGCGTTACCATTGGCCTGAGTCCCAGGTGGGCGGAGTTTGCTGCCGGGCAGAGCGCGGCGTACAACCATAATACCACCCGTTATCAGATCCATGATGGGCTGGACTGCTCCGGCTATATCGGCTGGCTGGTCTATAACACCTTTCATACGGTGAGCGGAGAGGCTGGTTATGTCGGCAAGGCATACGCTATGGCGGAGAATTTTGCCTCCTATGGGTGGGGTGACTATCTTCCGGCGGGAACGGCAGCGAACAGTTGGAAGGCCGGAGATATCTGCAGCATGAAGGGACATGTGTGGATGTGTCTGGGCACTTGCGGGGACGGGAGCGTACTTTTGATCCATTCCAGTCCGCCCGGCGTACGGATCTGCGGCACCAGATTGAAGGATGGTTCCGACAGCCAGGCCATAGCATTGGCTGAAAAATGCATGAGTACCCATTACCCGGACTGGTACAGGCGGTATTCGGACTGTGCGGTAAATCATTCTTATCTGGAATCTTCTTCCAGAATGCGATGGAACAGCAGCACCATGGAGGATGCTGAAATCTATCAGAATATGGAGGCGGAGGAGATTGCAGGGATCTTGTTTCCGTAATGAAAGGGTGCATCGGATGCAGAACAGCGATGAAAAGTTTTAAAGCTGAATATAAAAAAGCAAAATACGCATACTACACTCCAAAGAACAGAAAAAGGAAGTGAAGGGCATGCGTCATACAGTATACCGGATATGCCTTCTGTCAGTGGTGATCATTGCCATTGTGGGAGGCATTTTCTATTATTTGAATTATGTGCGGGACGAGGCGGATATCACGGAGGGAACGCTGGTACGCCGGGAGCAGAGCGTGGATATGGTGCGCCGGGAGCAGAGTGCGGAGGTCAGTTATGAGTGATACGCTTTATCTCAAAATCGACCAGAATGTATTGGTTCACAAGCCCAATGTGGTGCTTCGTGATATCGCGAGTCTGACCTGCACGAATGCCTCTGTTGTGAGCAAACTGAAAACGATGAAGGTTCATACCTTTCATGAGACGGTGGGTGGCAAGAAGGACAAGCAGCAGATCGAGGTTTTTTCTATTTTGAAGATCATCGAATTGATCGGAAAGGAATATCCGTCACTGGATATCCAGAACCTGGGCGAGAAGGATTTTGTGCTGGAGTATATTCCCAAGGACGAGGCAAAGTGGTGGGGGATTGTCAAGGCGGTTGCGATCTGCATACTCGTGTTCTTCGGATCAAGCTTCACAATCATGACGTTCAATAATGATGTGGGCGTTGCGGATGTCTTCAAGAAGTTTTACCAGCAGGTGATGGGAAAGACCTCCAGCGGGTTCACGACCCTGGAGGTCTGTTATTCCATCGGGCTGGCCTTAGGCATTCTGATCTTCTTCAATCATGTAGGGCGCAAGAAGGTGACGCACGATCCTACGCCCATGCAGGTGCAGATGCGCAAATACGAGCAGGACGTGGACACGACCTTTATCGAAAACTGCAGCAGAAAGGGTACGAATATCGATGTGGATTAAGGATGTATTTCTCGGTTTTATCGGTTTAGCCAGCGGATTCGCGGTTGCTGCGGGGGTGTTCGCTTTCGTGGTGACGCTGGGCGTAGTTCCGCGGTTCGCCGGGAAGACCCATACATCAGGAAGGGTCCTCACCTACGAGAATTTCATCTTCCTGGGTGGGGTGTTTGGGACACTGCTTTCCATCTTCCAATTGAAGGTGCCGCTTGGAAGAATCCTGCTTGGAGCTTTTGGCCTCTCGGCCGGAATCTATACGGGCTGTCTGGCGGTGGCGTTGGCAGAGATCTTAAACACCTTTCCCATCATGTTCCGGCGTGTTCATATGAAGGTAGGGCAGGGCTGGGTATTGTTTGCTATGGCAATGGGGAAGATGGCGGGAGCACTGTATTTTTATGCGCATCATATGGCAAAGTGAATCGGCAGACAGTGTGGCGGGAGATTTTGTGCAGCATATGGCAAAGCGGAATAGAAAAAGGAGATCGAAGGCGATGAGACTGACCAGGGAGACAGCGACGAAAGAAGAAAAGCAGAAGCAACAGAAGGATTATAACGATTACGTGAAGCAGGTGACGCCCACCCATTCCCTTGTGGGAAATATGCTGAAGGCTTTCCTAGTAGGAGGGATAATCTGCGTGATCGGGCAGGTCATCTTAAATATCGCAGGAAATATGGACTTGGACAAGGAGACAGCAGGCTCCTGGACCAGCCTGATCCTGGTATTCATAAGTGTGATCCTTACCGGGCTGAACATCTACCCGTCCATCGCGAACTGGGGCGGTGCCGGGGCACTGGTGCCCATTACGGGCTTTGCCAATTCGGTGGCAGCCCCGGCCATCGAGTATCAGACCCACGGGCAGGTGTTCGGCATTGGCTGCAAGATCTTCACGATCGCCGGGCCTGTGATCCTGTACGGGATATTTACCAGCTGGGTGCTGGGGCTGATTTATTGGGCGATGAAGATGCTGGGGTGGGTGTGAATGAGCGGGAGCTAGCGCAGTAAAGTTAGATGACGGAGGAAGAACGTCTTCCGTGCATTCTGGATGCTTTGAAGGCGTTCTTTTTATAAAATCGCAAAAATAAAACAAAATAATTATCGAATAAATAAAGAGATTATCGATAAAAACGATTCGTATTCGTTGTTAAAAATTAATAAAAAACAAATAAATAGAGAAAAACTATTGACATATTATGCAGGAGGTGGTATTCTTTGAATGAAAAGAGCAAAAGCTACAGAGAAACATATAAAATAATTATCGATAAAACTGCTGGAATTATTGTTGCTAAGTAAAGAAAACGGTGGTATAATTAGTGCAATATTATTTTGAAAATTTGGAGGACAAGTAATGAGTAGTATTAAAGATGTTGCAGCTTTATCGGGAGTATCTGTTCCAACGGTTTATAAGGTGTTTAGCGATACATATACAACTAGCGATGAAGTGAGAAAAAAGGTGCTTGCCGCAGCACAAGAGTTATCCTATACACCAAAGTCCTTAAAGGACAGTAAAATAAAAAAGGATAATCAACAGGATATTATAGGCATAGTTGTAGGAAGTGTTTTGAATTCCTTTTTTAATCGGCTGATAGATGTTCTGACAAAGGAGTTTGAGAGATATCAATTTCGGGTTGTTGCTCTATATTGTAATGATGATGTAGATCAAATGGTAAATAACTTGGAATTATTAGAAAAGCTTAATGTTAAAGCGATTATTTTTGAACCGATGACAAATGAACGATTTGATGTGATTTATCGTCTTCAAGAGAAGAAAGTGGTAATGCTTCAACTTTTTAATATGACTTACCCTGAAATCGATGTTCTTAAGTTTGACGATGAGGCAGGTACTTATTTAGCAACAAAGCAGCTGATTAAATGTGGACACAGAAATATTACCATGTTTTATAAACGATGGGATCTGTGCCCGGATCGAGAGCCGGGATATAGAAGGGCATTTGAAGAATTTTCAATTCCGTTGGTTGAAGAGAATTTATGCAAAATGGATTATGTAGGAAACATAAGAAATATAATTCGCCAGAAAATCACAACGTTGCAACCAACGGCGATTATTTCCGTCAATGAGGCAATGACAGTTAATGTTATACAAACACTGAACGAGATGAATCTTTCTATACCGGGGGATATAAGTTTAATTGTATACGATGATTTACCTTGGATACGCGCATATAACATTACAGCTATAGCGCATCCTTTTGAGCAGATTGCTTCATCTGCATGTGAAATTATTCTGAACAGAATAAAGCAGAGAATGGATAACGAGATGGTAAATGAGGCAACCGTATTAGTGATAGATCCGGTTCTGATATCCAGGAGTTCCATTCATATTTTAGATAGTTTTATAAATTAAGAACGTATTAATATATTTACATATATTATTTAAACTGCGCAGAGTTAAAATTACGTTACCAACAATAAGAAAATGCACCCCAAATAATGTGGGACAAGAAAAGGAGAGAAAGATGGTTAAAAAATTATTAGTAACGTTATTTGCTGTTTCTATGCTTGTGGTATCTTTGGGCGGGTGTTCTGGGTCAAAGGAACAGTCACAGGATGACAAAATTAAGATTGTATTTGCAGAGCATATTGCAGATGTAGAAAATCAGGCTCCGCAGGTTTGGGCTATCGTACAGGCCTATATGAAAGAACATAAAAATGTGGAAATTGAGATTCTAGGAACCGACATAAACGAGCACATTAATAAAATGAAAATGGCTGCTCAGTCTGATTCGCTGCCTGATCTGTTTTACATCAAAACAGGTGTTGCCCGTGAAATGATTGAGGCAGGGCAAATTGCGGATATCACAGATGATATTATGTCAGATCAGGAATTTGCGGATGACTTTCTTGAAGGAATGACGGATGTTTTAAAGGTAGATGGTCGTATCTATGGTTTGCCTTGTGAGGTGCAGGCAAATGGCATCTGGTACAATAAGAAACTTTTTGACCAGTGCGGATTGGAGATTCCGGAGACTTATGATGAATTGCTGAATTGTTGTAAAGTGTTCCGGGAAAATGGAATAATTCCTATGGCACGGGGGTCAAAAGATACATATAGTGTATGGGCTCTGACGAATATGTTTTGCCGTTTTGGATTTTATGATCATATAGATTCTATTTTAGCGGGAAAAGAAAAATGGAACAATCCGGATTATATAAAATTCTTTGAAAAATTACAGGAAATGACAGAGGCAGGAATGTGGCCGGATAATGTATCTTCTATTGGATACTGGGAAGCTACAGAATTGTTTATGGGAGAAAAGGCTGCGATGCTCGACAGTGGCGTATGGGATACGAAGAAATTTGACAGTAGTCAACTGAAAGAGAACATATATTTCAATTGGGGTCCTACTTTCAGCGATGGTGTTGGCAATCAGGAAATATCTATGAAAGCGGCATCTTTCCCATATTGTGTTTCTGCAAAGCTTAAAAAAGAAGATCCGGAAAAATATGCTGTAGTAATTGACTTTTTGAAATTCTACTATGGTAAACAGGGAACAAAGATTATTGTGGAAGACAATCAATGCGTTCCTGTCACAAAATATGAAGGTGAGATTGACGCAAAAGCTTATCCTGTTTTTGCAAGAGTGATAGAGAAAATGAACGATGATTGGGAAAGTCCCGTATTAGCGCCCAATTTCTATATTCCGGGGGATTTAGAGGCATCTTACCATGATGCGCTTACCGGAGTGATCAATGGAGTTTATACGCCAAAAGAGGCATGTGATTTTATGGATAATCAGATGCGGGCGATAGGTCTATTGGATTAATGGACTGAGTATACAAATGCGGGAAATAATTGACTACAATCTATTTCCCGCATTTTCTGTAAGGAGAGAGCGATGCGTTGGATAAGTAAAAAGAAGAATATGGCTATTATGATGATACCATCATTTCTTGTTTATGTGTTTTTTATAATCATGCCTGTTCTTATTACAATATACTATAGTTTTATGAAATTTACCGGCGTGGGAGAACCGAAGTTTATTGGTCTCAAAAACTATGCAAATCTTTTTCGGGATCCATTTTTCTTCACGGCATTAAAAAATACATGCATTATTTTGGTGATGTCTGTGATCGTGTTGCTTCCGTTATCGTTTTTACTGGCATTATTGCTGGAAAAACCATTTCGTGGAAACGGACTATGCAAGGCAATGATTTTTTCGCCCTATGTAATTGCACCAATTTTGGTCGGTGTATTATGGGTATTTATTCTGGATCCTTATATGGGGCTGATAAATGCATTGTTAAGGGCAATCGGCTTGGATAAATTTGCACTTGAGTGGATTGGCGGAAAAACTCTTACACCATATTCGGTCACTGTTGTGTATATGTGGCAGGTTTTGGGCTTTTATACTACTGTTATCATTGCAGGATTAAAGCAGATTCCGAGTGAAATACATGAAGCAAGTCAGATAGATGGAGCCGGGAAATTACAGAATGTAATATACATTGTTTTGCCTATGCTAAAAGAAACGATCACCATAGTGGTGGTTTTGATCATCACAAGATCGTTTATGATATTTGAAACAGTACAGCAATTGACAAATGGAGGGCCGAATCATTTGTCGGATGTTTTGACAACTTATATGTATTACACTACATTTACTTCGAATCGATATGGATATGGTATGAGCATTGCAACAATGACCTTTGTGTTTGCAGGTATTTGTTCTATTATATATCTGAGAAATGCAGGATCAAAGTTGAAGAAAGGAGGGGAGAGCAGGTGAGCAGGATACGGGAAAGACATCCTAAGCATATTTTTAAAGTAATAGTGGCTTTAATAATTGGGTTAATCGTAGTGTTTCCATTTTTTTGGCTGATGCTTTTGTCTTTTAAGACGGACACTGCGATTCTAAATGAGCCGTTTTCGCTACCGGAAAGTTGGAATTTGGACAATTACAAAAGGGCGCTTGCAGTTCTTGACCTTCCGTTGTTATACAAAAATACAGGGATTTTGGTGTTCTTTACGCAGCTGTTAGGGTTATTGATAACATTTATGAGTTCTTATTGCCTTAGCAGGATGGTGTTTAAGTCCGAAAAGGTGAGAAACGGATTATACATGTTTATGTTAATTGGGCTTACAATCCCATCGTATTTGCTGCTGTTCCCTCTTTATCGTGTTACAATTATGCTTCACTTGCAAAACACATATTTGTCCCTTATTTTGCCGTTAACCGCAACGTCAATTTCGTTTAATACGTTGTTATTTGTTGGCTTCTTGCGTGATTTCCCGGAGGAAATAGAAGAAGCCGCAATTATTGACGGATGTAATTTGGCAAGTTTGTGTATAAAAATAATTATACCGATCATTAAACCGGTATTTGCAACGCTTGTGGTTTTTAATGTGATTTACGTATGGAATGAATATCCGCTTTCCGTCACCCTCATTAGTGATGCGACGAAAATGACGATATCTCTTGGTGCGTCTATGTTTCGCGGTACATACAGTATGGATTATAGTGGAATGGTTGCTTCGGCTGTTCTTGTTATTTTGCCTCAGCTTATTTTTTATGTGCTGTTGCAGAAGTATATCATTGAGGGTATGACTGCGGGGGCGGTGAAAGGATAATATAGGAGGTTTGAATTGATGAAGACGATATACAGACAAGAAGATCTATTCTGCTCGAATAAGCAGAAAACATATGATAAATATGCTACAGAAGCAGGTTTTTTATTGGGAGGGATTGGCACCGGAAATGTCAGTGTCGGTTCAAGAGGAGAGCTGAGAAGTTGGCAGATATTTAATGAGCCGGGGGCTGATAATATTTTACCGTATTCTTTTTTTGCTATTCGAACAGAATGCAACGGAGAAGTAAGTGCTAAGATATTGGAAGCGGAAGTGAATGCTCCGTATTCTAAACCGGAAGGATTTTTGCGTTGTGAATTAGGGGGATTGCCGAGATTCAAAAAATCCGCCATGTCTTCAAAGTATCCATTTGTATGGGTTGATTTGGAAGATGAAAATATGCCGGTTGATGTCAGACTGGAAGCGTTTACTCCGTTTGTTCCTCTTAATGCAGACGATTCCGGAATTCCCGGTGCATATATACGATATTATGTAAAAAATAAAAGAGACATAAGGGTAAAGGCATCTATAGCGGGATCAATGGCAAATGCGGCGGGTTTTGATAAATATGATGTATGGATGCATATGAAGTTGGCAGGAAAGCCGAAGAATGAATATAGATCGAACGAAATGTGTGCAGGCTTGTTCTATTCTGGAGAGGATATTCCGGAACATCATATAGGAAATGGAAATATGGCCTTTGCCACAACGTGCAAAAATATCTCAGTAAAACCGCTTTGGCTACAAGGTGAGTGGACAGATGGTGCGCAGGATTTCTGGGATGATTTTGTATCAGACGGACGCCTGGATATTGATACGGAGAAAATTGCTGGCGGCTGCGAATGGGCCGAACAATACGACTTCAGTTATTTACACTTTACGGATGCCATTGGTTCTATATGCTGTGAGGAAGAGTTGGCGCCGGGGGAAGAAAAGGTTTTTGAATTTCTGATTTCCTGGTATTTCCCAAATCGCGTAAGTGATTGGGGGGATACGGACAAGCATGTGAAGGCGGTTCAGGAGCATAATTATAAGGTGGTTGAAAATTATTATGCTTCATTTTACAAAAATGCCTGGGATGTTTTAGAGTATCTGTTAAAAGAAAAGGATAGATTGACAAAACAAACGCTTGATTTTACGAATGCATTTTATGATTCTACCTTGCCCGGTTACGTTTTGGAAGCAGTTGCTAACAATATTACGGTACTGAGAAGTCCGACATGTTTTCGGATTAAGGACGGCACATTCATGAGCTGGGAAGGTGTAAGAGAACGCGTAGGATGCGGTGCAGGAACCTGCACACATGTATGGAATTACGCTCAGACCGCAGCGTTTTTATTTCCGGAATTGGAACGAGCTATGCGGCTGGTGGAATTTACGGTTGAAACCCAGGAAAATGGGTATATGCCATTTCGCTCATATAAGACCTTGGGATTGCCGGCCTGGAAGATGATTGCATCTGCAGATGGACAGCTTGGAACAGTTTTTCGTTTGTACCGTGAGTGGAAAATAAGCGGAGATAACCAATTCCTGGAAAAGTGTTATCCTAATATGAAAAAGGTTATGGATTATTCAATTCAAACATGGGATCTCGATGGAGACTATGTTTTAGACGCTGCACAGCACGTTACTTATGACACAGAACTGTATGGAATGAGCAGTATGGTCAGTTCGATCTTCTATGCGGCTTTATTAGCTGCAGCAGAAATGGCAGATGCGATGGGAGAAAAAGAGCTTGCAGAAAATTATCGCATAAATGCAAAAAGAGGTGCGCAAAAATTGGATGCAGAGACATTTAATGGGGAGTATTATGTGCAACTGATCGATGATATAAATGCGTATCGGTATCAGTATGGCGACGGCTGCCTGTCTGACCAGTTGTTGGGGCAATATCTTGCTTTTGAAGGAGGATTAGGGTATATACTGCCTGAAAATCATGTGAAATCGGCAATGGAAGCAGTTTACAGATATAATTTCATGGAAAAGGCAAGTGATCATCCTCATGTTCAAAGGGCATTTATAGTAAATGATGAGAAAGGACTTACTCCATGCACATGGCCGAAAGGCGGGCGCCCTAAAATTCCATTTATCTATTTTGGGGAAGTCTGGACCGGAATCGAATATGAGGTGGCGGCTTTGCTGATTCGTACCGGTATGATCGAAGAGGGTCTGTCAATTGTCAAGGCAGTGAGAGATCGTCAGGATGGTATTAAGCGTAATCCGTGGAGTGACAGTGAGTCAGGCTTTTACTATGTTCGTGCAATGTCCAGCTACGCGGTGTTTAATGCATTAAATGGTTTTCAGGTAGATAATGTTAGCAACAAAATGTATTTTTCTCCGCAAATTAACAAAGAAGACTATAAAAGCTTCTGGTGTAATGGAAAAGCTTGGGGTACAATTTCTCAAGTGAAAAGGATGGATGGAACCTACGAACAAAGAGTAGATGTATTATATGGTTCTATTGATGATGTGCATGTGATTTTTAATTAGCGAAAGGATATGATGAGAATATGAATAGGAAGATAAAAGTTGGAGTTGTTGGGTTGAGCTTCGGAATGGAATTTGTTGCAATTTACAAAAAGCATCCGGATGTTTCCGGAGTTGTGGTTGCGGATACGGACGAAAGGTTGTTGAAAATAGCGCAGGAAAAGTTTGGATTCAAAGAAAATGAGTGTTTTACGGACATTCAACCGATATTGGATGACCCGGAGGTTGATGCGATTCATATTGTGACACCGCCGGCAACGCATGCGGAATTGTCGATCCGTGCGCTGAATGCAGGAAAGCATTGCGGTTGTACTATACCAATGGGTATGTCGCTGGATGAGCTATCTGCGGTAATCGAGGCGCGGAAAAAATCCGGTAAGCAATATATGTTTTTGGAGACAACAGTTTTTGGCAGAGAGTTCTTCTTTGTTCAGGAAATGTATAAAAAGGGAGAGCTGGGAAAGGTGCAGTATATGACATGTGCACATTATCAGGATATGGAGGGCTGGCCGTCCTATTGGGAGGGATATCCGCCATTGATGCATCCTACACATGCAATTGGACCTTGCCTTATGTTGACAGGAAAATATCCCAGTTCTGTATATGCGAGAGGTTCAGGGAAAGTTAGGGAGGAGCTTACAAAACAATATGGTTGTCCATTTGCTTTTGAGTCTGCATTGGTTACTCTTGAAGACAGCGATGTTACAATTGAACTGGAAAGATTTTTGTATGGTGTAGCCAGAAGTTATGCAGAATGTTTCCGCGTATATGGAGAAAACAAGAGTTTTGAATGGCAGCAGATGGCAAATGAAGATCCGGTATTATTTACTCGAACCGGAGATTTGCAGCAAGAAATAATTGATATTGATTCGGATCCTGAACGATTTAGCAGAGGAAGTGAGATCATAGAAGAACGTATAAAAGTCCCGGATTATGCCGATAGGCTTCCAAAAGAAATAGCCATGTTTACAAAAGAGACCATTTATAATGATGAAAATATGCATTTATCCTTTAAACAAGGCGGTGGTCATGGCGGATCTCATCCTCATATGGTTCATGAGTTTGTTCGTGCAATTATTGAGGACAGAAAACCGATTGTGGATGACATTTTGGGAGCGTATTGGACAGGCCTTGGGATATGTGCCCATCAATCAGCTATGGAGGGTGGAAAGGTGATTGAAATTCCACGTTTTAAAGAGCGTGAATAATGTGTCAAGGGTGGTGTGAATGAAAGTATCCCTTTCGGGAAAAGCTAGTGATACTATGAACAGAATCCGTTCATGATCGGCGTTCGTTACGTGTGATATCATGAACATGCATTTCGGAAGGAGAAACGATAGATGGAAGTAAATATCGGACAGGGAGCAACGGAGGTTCCCATTGGCTTTGGACTGGGCCTGGCAATGAATGAGCAGGCCATGGCGCATTACAGTCAGATGACGGAGGAAGAACGTCAGACCTGGCACGTGAGAGCCGGGCAGGTGAAGTCCAGGGCGGAGATGACGAGCCTGGTGGATCAGTTAGGGCGGAGCTTTTAAGAAGAGGGAGCGGTGTGAACTGCTCCCTCTTAGGTCATTGCTGGAGGAAACTTCTTTGTTTTAGATTTTTTTATGTAGCAAGATTTCAGCGCTACATCCCAATTATCCCACTTGACGAGTGTGGATAGAATGGGTATAATTGGGATAACATAGATGCTGGAGGTGTTTTATGGATCAGTTAGAGATTATGCAACGCATTGATGAACTTGAGAGAGAAATTGCTACCCTGCCGCCGGGGTCGATAAGCGCTAAGAAGGTTCGCGGCAAGGAATATTACTATCACCGTTTTACCCAGGGTGGCAAGCGGAGTGAAAACTATGTTGATTTTGATAAAGTTGATGAGCTTCGCTCTCAAATCGAGAAACGAAAACTTCTTGAGGCGGAACTGAAGAAAATGAAACAATCCGTGCCTGCACCCAAACCGGTAAAAAAGAAGAAGGATTCTCACGAATTCAAGACATATGTTCGTATCGGCGATCAGCTTCGCAGCCTTGCGGCACCCGTTAAGAAATATAATAAGCGTAAATGCTTCAGTGATCTGTGCGACTTTGTTTTCGGCGAACAGCAGGATAAGGTATTCATTCTCTACGGTCTTCGAAGAACCGGTAAAACAACACTTATTCGTCAGGTTGTTTTGGAAATGACGGCTGAGCAGCTTAGTCAAGCTGCCTTTATTCAAATCAACACGAAAGACACTTTGTCGGATGTTAATTCCGATTTGAAGTATCTTGAAGAGCAAGGTTACAAGTATGTATTTATTGATGAAGTTACCTTGATGGAGGACTTTATCGAGGGGGCGGCACTGTTTTCGGATATTTATGCAAGCAGCGGTATGAAGATTGTTCTTTCGGGTACGGATTCTCTCGGATTTGTATTCACTGAGTATGAACAGCTTTATGATCGTTGTCTGATGCTTCACACTACTTTCATTTCTTACAGTGAGTTTGAAAATGTTCTCGGAATCAAGGGTATTGATGAGTTCATTCGCTATGGTGGTACAATGAGCATGGGCGGTGTTTACTACAACGAGAAGTCGTCATTCGCTACGAAGAAAAGTGCAGACGAGTATATTGACAGTGCTATCGCTCGAAATATTCAACATTCCTTGAAATACTATCAAGATGGCGGGCACTTCCGTCAGCTTTACGAGCTTTATCGCAAGGGCGAATTAACAAGTGCTATCAATCGTGTTGTTGAAGACTTGAATCACAGGTTTACCAAAGAGGTTCTGACAAGAACCTTTAAGTCGAATACCTTATCCAATGCAGCAAGAAATTTGCTGCGAGACAGAACGAATCCAATTGATATAATGGAAAATATCGACCGGGATTTTGTTCTTTCTTCGATCAAGACGATGCTGGATATTCTCGAAAAGGAGGAGCAGACAGTCGAAGTGGACGATGCACATGCCTATCAGATTAAAGAGTATCTCGCCTTGCTTGATTTGCTTGTAGAAATTGATCAGCTCCACTTCCCGAATGTCAATGACAAAGACAAGAAGATTGTTATTACGCAACCGGGTCTTAGATATGCTCAAACAGAGGCGCTTGTCAATTCCTTGTTGCTTGATGAGAAATTCAACCAACTCTCGATTGTAGAACGCAGCCGTGTTCTCGACCGTGTTATGAGTACAATCAAAGGCAGAATGATGGAAGATCTTGTCCTACTTGAAACCAAGACTGCAAATCCCGGCAAACAGGTATTTCAGCTTCAGTTTGCTGTTGGTGAGTTTGATATGGTTATTCATGACCCCGAATCTTTGACATGTGAGATCTATGAAGTGAAGTACAGCAAGGAAGTTGTGCCGCAGCAGTATCAGCACCTTATCAATGCGGAAAAGTGTGCCGAGACAGAACATCGTTTCGGTAAGATCACTGGTAAGTATGTTATTTATCGTGGTGAGCAAACCGAGTCGGACAGTATTTATTATCTGAATGTTGAGGATTACCTCAAGGCTCTCGCCTAATGATCCGGCATTTTCATCTTGATTTGCAGGAAACATTTCAGATACAATAGACGCAAATATGTGTTTAAATTTTTTGAATCGAAATCAAATGATTTCGTGGCATAAAAGAAAATAACCTGTTTGGTTTGCAGATGGTGCTTGACAATGACGGAAATGCACAAACCAATTAAAAAGGGTACTTGAAAAATCAAGCACCCTAGTGTATAATCTACTTAGAAAGTGAATCGGAAGTGAATTTCCGATTTGCCCTCAGTAAATACTAATTAAGAAATAGCATTCGCTTTGGTCGGAGGATGCTATTTCTTTTTGTTATCACGATTATCTATGTAAGACAGAGCCGCAAATATTACTAGCAATAAAGTCAAGACTTCTATTGTGTTCATAGGGCATCACCCTCCTTTGTGTACTAGAGGGCATCTAACAATCGGAAAATCACATCCTACTTTCTGTTCGATTACACAATAACAGTATAACACAAATAGAACAAACGTTCAAATATAAAAAGCTGAAATCAAAAAAATATTTATCAACGGCGTTTCCGAAACTTTTCAGATACAGCCAAATTTTTTTACGCAGGGATAACTTTTCACTACCACAAAATCAGAAGCTATGATAAAATGGTAAAAGCAAGCCGAGAAATGGGGGCGAGATATATGACGTTTGAAGAGTATATAAAAGAAGAACGCGAGGAAGCACGCGAAGAAGGCCGTAGCGAAGGAGAGCTATCATTAAAAATTGCCCTGGTCAGGAAGAAGCTGCAGCGGGGGAAGAGCTTGCCAGAAACGGCGCAGGAGTTGGAAGAAGAGGTTGATGTGCTCCGGCCAATCTATGATTGCATTCTGCAGAATCCGGATAAAGATGATAGATATATTCTGGAGCAGTGCCAGAAGCAAGAACTTGGGAAATCCTCGTGAAACTCCAGCGGGGAAAGAGCTTTTAAGGAGAGAGAGCGGTGTGAACCGCTCCCTCTTATGCTGCCTGCTCGGTTATGGATGTGGTTAGGGCAATAAAGCAATTAATCTTTCGGGGTGAATTTTAAATAATGGGTAGGTGATAATCCTGTATATTTTTTAAAAGTTCTTGAAAATTCGTATATGTTGGTATAGCCAAGAGCATATGCAATGTCTGACACGCTGCCATAATCACTCTGTAACATCTCCTTTGCTTTTCTGATTCTCAATGTATGGATATAGGTAATAGGTGACATACCCGTTGTTTCTGTAAAAAGTTTTCGAAAATAAACAGTGCTGTAAGGTGTCAGTTTGGCTAACTCTTCATTTGTTATATTGTGATTATAATTTTCTGCAATATAGATCAGCACATCCTTTAACTTCTCTTTCTTAGATGAGGGGAGGTACGTCTTTTTAGAAGAATTTAAGAGCATTAATATGATACGATATACTTGCTCTAAACAAGCGATTCTATAGTATTTACGGTTTACGATACTTTCCCTTTCCAGCTTTTTAAAAATATTTAATACCAGTTCCTTGTTCACAGGGGAGAAAGTCATAATTTCCTCAAACGTTTGGTCACAATCAAATTCAATCGTAATGAAATGTCCTGTTTCTAAACATACACACTCATAAGAGGAGCCCTTCGGCAACAGAACCATAGAGTTTTCGTTTGAAATATATTTTTTCCCTTTACAGGTATACTGAGTTTCGCCTTCATACTTTAATATAAATGCCCAGCAGGATCGGTCTGTTCTTTTTGCGATCGCACCCTTGTTTGAAAAATAATTATTGACAGAAAATACATTTTTTATAATCAAATCAGACAAAATATTATTTTCCATAAAATTCCATCCCTTTCGTGTGTACTTTCGTGATTATATTAACATATTTTTTCTGCAAAAATCAAGATTCTTTATTAAATCCTTATCAAATCACACAAAAATATCACATCTGCTATTTGTTTTGTATAAGTGCTATGCTATTATTTAAAAAAATATACCGATTTTAGGGGAGAGAGACTATATGAAGAAATCATTCGTAAATAATCCTGCACCGATGCTGGCAGGTGTTGTACGGAGAAGAACCATAAAAGAAGCAATTGCTGAAATTAAAAATTGTGAAATAGACGGAGCAGATGTTATTGATCTGCATTTGTCTTGCATGGATGAAGAATATAAAAATGTGGAATCGATCCGGGAAATTGTTAATGAGTCAAAGAAGCCCATTCTTGCATTGAACTATAACCAGACATACGAAAACGAGAATTACGATACGGATGAAGAAGAACGGGTGGAGCTTTTGCTGAAAGCGGCAGAAGCAGGAGTAGCAGCGATTGATGTGCAAGGTTACACCTATGACTTGGGTTCAAAGCGTGGCTTTCGAAGCGAGTTTGAATATATGGACTATTCTTTTATTAAAGGGAATCCATGTGAGATTGTTGTAGATGAAAAGATTATCGCAAAGCAATGTGAATTAATAGAGAAGATACATAGCATGGGAGTGGAAGTGTTATTTTCCTGTCATCCATTTATTTATATGAACACAGAGCAGGTTGTAGATTTAGCACATTTTTTTGAAAGAAGAAATCCGGACATCATCAAGCTTGTCACCTGGTGTGATACAGATGAACAACTGGCGGAAGCGTTTAAGACAATGATTGCGTTAAAACGGGAAGTAAAAACACCGACACATTTTCACTGTGTAGGGCCAAAGGGTAAGTTGACAAGAATTGTCAATCCAATGCTGGGTAGTCAGCTTATATTCTGTTTGGACAGATTTACAGAGAGCAGTAATTTTGGTCAGCTTGATTTAAAAACAGCAAAGCTTGTTCGCGATAACGTGAATAAGTTGCTATAGAACATTATTAGGAAAGGAATGGAAGAGGGATATGTTAGAGCTTGAAAATAAGGTTGTTATGGTTACAGGTGCCGGTGGTGCCATCGGAAGAGAGATGTGCAAACAATTTGCAGAAGCAGGTGCAGATATTGCTGTCTTAGATATTTCTGAAGAAAATGCAAAGCAAACAGCAGCAATTGTAGAAGAGATAGGAAGAAAGGCATTCGTTGGTGTTTGCGACATTAGAGACAGCAAGAGAATCAGAGAAATTGTTGAAGAAGTGGAGCAGAAATTAGGCGTTGTGGATGTTCTTGTCAACAATGCAGGTGGTGCAGCAGGGATGATCGGGAAGCTTTCACGTTTTGTCGATGCAGAGGAAGAAACCTTACGCTATATCGTTGAACTGAATCTGTTTGGAACCATGTACTGCACCAAAGCGGTATTGCCTGGCATGATTCGCAAAAAATATGGAAAAATTATCAATATTGCGTCCATATCAGGGGTATGTGGTATTGTTGATCGTGTGGATTACAGTGCTGCTAAAGGGGGCATTATTTCGATGACGAAGGCATTGGCAATGGAAGTCGGAGAATTCAACATTTGTGTAAATGCAATTTCTCCGGGAAATATTATGCGGGATGGTGTTGTTCGTTATGGCGGCACATTTATCGGACCGAAGGGACGTACCGGAGAGCCAAAGGATGTAGCGAATATGGCAGTGTATTTAGCGTCAACAAAAGCAGATTATATTACAGGACAAAATTACTGTGTTGATGGCGGAAGGTGTCTTGGACCAAAGTAAAAGCGCAGGAAGAGGCAGTGAACGGCGGTGCTATCGAGAAAGGAAGGGAGAAGAACAAAAATGAAGCAGAAAACCATGCGGATCGTGACATTTTCACTGGCACTTTTGTTGCTGGTAACAGGAATGCCGATGGCGTCTTCGGCAACAGAAACTATGCCTACGATCGGAAATGCAACCAACGTGGCAGACAGAGCCAAAATTACAGCAGCGGGAGTGGATGTCACGGAAGAATATGCAAAAAATGGTGTGATTGTCTTTAAAAACATGACGGAGGGTTATGTTAATAATTTAATTTTTGGAAAGAGCAACAGCTTTACCTTCTCAGCAAAAGCGAAGATGAGCGATGCAAGCTTTGCATTGAATAATCACGGAAGCGTCCGATTGATCATTGGAACAGGTAAGGACTCATCCGGTACCAGACGTAATATAGAACTTTGTATCCGACCGGGCATCAGCAACGTGGGATTTTTTATGCGTAACGGAACGGATGAAAAAAAGGTTACGGATGGAACAAACCTAAAAGGCTTAAAGAAGCAGCAGGAATATACCTATACGGTGGTTTATGAAAACGGAAAAGTTACATTCTGGGCAGATGATGGAGAAAAAAATGTGAAGTTTTATGATCAGTTCGATATTACAAAGGTCTTAAGTGATATTGAATTAAAGCCTGGATTCAGTGTCAGAAGCTGTAATGGAGAAGGGGACGAAGACGCAATGGTTTCCGGGATTCAGATCTGGGGTTCCGATCTGAGTGTGCTCGCGCCGCCACAGATTACTTCTTCCGATCAGGATTTGATTACAAAAGTGTCAGTCACAGATGTATTTACAAATAAAATGTATAAACTGACAGAAGGTAAACTCACCAGTACTGCGAATAAGACAGGACGTATCGATTTTAATAGTGTCATTTTAAATGGAGACTATTGTTTCTATGCAGATGCAAGCTTCAAGGATAATACGGATAAACGTGCAGATGGATCGGAATATAACTGGGAGAGATTAATCTTCCGTGTGGCTTCGGCGGAAAAAGATGGTAAGACGCATACGATTGAGGTGCGTGTGGGAAGTACTGCAATTTACGTATATGCATTTGTCGGGGCGGGGGATGAAAAGGTATTGCAGACAATCAGTATACCAAATGCATTTGATGAAACGAAATCATATGTATGATTTAGGTGTCAAAAGGTACGTCCTTTTTAAACGATAACTGTTCTTTGAAAA
>CAVGED010000049.1:0-3780 GCA_963628035.1 Paludibacteraceae bacterium | reverse complement strand
AGGTTCATCCGACTGATGAATCTTAGTCGGAAGGCTCAAGATTCCGAGAGCCTATTTGAATGTAATATTTTGCAGCAGTTCGTTTGAAAAGCTTCTATGCTGCTGTTAACGTACTTCTTTGACGATTTCTACGGCTTCCCGGCACATGGCCTCGATCTCATCGAAACGATCCTCGTCGATGAGGGAACCCTTTACCATCCAACTGCCGCCGCAGGCCAGGATCTTGTCATAAGCCAGATAGTCCCGGACATTCTTGGCATTGATCCCGCCGGTTGGCATGAACTTCAACATGGTGTACGGAGCGGCCACTGCCTTAATCATGGCAAGTCCGCCGGAGGACTCTGCCGGGAAGAATTTCACGATTTTAAGGCCGAGCTCCATGGCCTGTTCCATCTCAGTGGGGGTCACTACGCCGGGGACGATTGGGATATTCTTTTCCTGGCAGTAGGTGACGACCTTGGGATTCAGGCCGGGGCTTACGATGAATTTCGCTCCGGCGGCCACAGCCCGATCCACCTGTTCCGTGGAGAGCACGGTTCCGGCTCCGATCAGCATGTCCGGGAATTCCCGGCTCATGATGCGGATGGATTCTTCGGCGGCGTCGGTGCGGAAGGTAACCTCCGCGCAGGGCAGTCCGCCGTCGCAGAGTGCTTTGGCCAGGGGCAGAGCCTTTTTGGCATCGTTCAAAACTACTACGGGGACGATGCCGTATCCGCCGAGTTGTTCAATAATTGTGTTCATTGTGAGAACCTCCTTAAATTAATTGTTTACATAAATTAAGATGCTGATCGTTTGGCCCTGGCATCAAACATATTTTTCCAGGGTTGCCCGGACAGCTCCGGGGCCGGCAATCATCTCGGTAAAATAGCTGCAGACCTTAAAGGCCATGTGTGCCTCACAGAGATCCACGCCGAAGATCTGTGCGTTGGAAAGAATCGGGGCAAGCAGTGTCTCTGCGTCGGTATCCTGTCCAAGCTTCACTTCAGAGAGAATCGGTGTCAGCGTTGCAAGCAGCGGATCCGGGCTTAAGGTGAATGCATTCCCGTTATCGTCAACACCCATGAGATACCGAAGCCAGCCTGCGAATACCAGGGGGATGCAGGTTAAGTCAGCTACGTCAAGCGTGGACGAAGCGATGTAAGCTTTGATGGTTTCTCCATAGCGGATGGCCAGCTTCTGTGAGGTGTCGGTGGCGATACGCTGGGGGGTGTCCGGCATGAAAGGATTCGGAATGCGGACATTCACAACGGTGTCCAGAAACTCCCTTGGGTTTAAAATGCCGGGGTCGGTGACTACCGGAAGGCCTTCCTGATAACCGATGCGTTCCGCCAGCTTCTTTAAGGTGGAGTTCTTCATCTCCTTGGAGATCAGGTCATAACCCAGAAGGCAGCCGAACACAGCCAGAGCGGTGTGCAGCGGGTTTAAGCAGGTGCAGACCTTCATGCGCTCCACTTTCTCTACAGTGGTGCGGTCGGTGAAGATCAGGCCTCCTTTTTCCAGGGCCGGGCGTCCATTGGGAAAGCTGTCCTCGATCACCAGATATTCGCATTCCTCCGCATTGATGAAGGGAGCGATGTATGTGCTCTTGGCGGTGACGATGGGGGCAGGATCCGCAAGGCCGTCCTCCTTTAAGACAGCTTCTACTGAAGCGTCGGGGCGGGGCGTGATCTTATCGATCATGGTCCAAGGGAAGGAGACCTTTTTGGGATCCTCCACATAGGAGATAAAGCCTGTTTCTACAAGGCCGTTTGTCTCCCAGGCCTTAGCAAAGGCAGAGAGTGCCGCATGCAGCTTGTCGCCGTTGTGGGAGCAGTTGTCCATGCTGACCATGGCGATGGGCTTTTTGCCGGAGAGAAAACGTGCATAGAGCAGGGCCGCAACCTTGCCAAGATAGCTTTCCGGCTTCTTAGGGCCGTTTGCAAAGTCAGCGGCGATGGCGGGCAGAAGGATTTCCCTGGCATCCGTCAGGCGATACCCCTTTTCCGTGATGGTGAAGCTGGCCATCTGGAGGGAGTCCTTCCCGAAGATCTCCTTCAAACGGGCGAAGGATGCAGAATCCTCCGTATCAAGCGTTAGGGATTCCGCCACGCTGCCGACCACGGTTTTCTCAACGGTTCCGTCGGCTTTCAGCGTCACCAGGATGCTGTAGTCGTCGTGGGGGTGGTTCATTTTGGTGATGATCTCGTAGTCATAGCCTTCCGCCACGGTGAGCCCGCGGTCCAGCGAACCATCATTTAAGAGGTTCTGCACCACGTTGGCCTGGAAGGCCCGGAAGATGTTTCCGGCTCCGAAGTGGATCCAGAAGGGTGCTTCCTTGGTATTGGCGATCATCTCTGTACGGTTATAATTGGGAAGCCGATAGCCCTTTGCCTCCCAGGCAGAGCGGTCAGCAAGGCCATCTGCAGTAAGTGTTAAAATATTGGAATTTTTCGATTCTTTTTGCACTCTTTTGTACCTTCTTTCTTGCTATCGTTGCTATTTTGCGCGTGTCGCAGATTTGTCAATGGCTTCCCAGAGTCCGTTCAAGTAGGCAGCACCCAGCGCACGGTCGTAGAGTCCGTAGCCGGGCATGGCTACCTCGTCCCAGATCATGCGTCCGTGATCCGGGCGGATGGGGCCGGTAAAGCCGGTCTCGTAAAGAGCCTTCATGATCTCGTACATGTCAAAGGTTCCGTCTGAGGACAGGTGTGCGGCTTCCTCGAAGTCCGTGGGAGAGTTGAATTTTAAGTTCCGCACATGGGCGAAATGGATGCGGCCCTTCAGGGCGCGGATCATTTCCGGCAGGTTGTTCTTCAGGTTGGTGCCGTAGGAGCCGGAGCAGAAGGTGACGCCATTGTGTGGATTGTCTACCATATGCATCATCCGCAGAATATTTTCCTTGTTGGTGATGATGCGTGGAAGGCCGAATACGCTCCAGGCCGGATCGTCCGGGTGAATAGCCATGTTGATGTCGTACTTATCGCACACCGGCATGATCCGCTCCAGGAAGTATTTCAGGTTGTCAAAAAGCTTCTCTTCATCGATATCCTGATACATGGCGAAGAGCTCCTTCACATGAGCCATTCGTTCCGGCTCCCATCCGGGCATCACGGAGCCATTCATATCTCCGGCGATGGAATCGAACATTTTCGCCGGATCCAGCGCATCTACAGCCTCCTGGGTGTAGGCCAGTACCGTGGAGCCGTCGGGGCGCACGCGCGCCAGTTCTGTCCGGGTCCAGTCAAAGACCGGCATGAAGTTGTAGCATACCAGATGGATATCCTCTTTTCCGAGGTTCTCCAGGGTGGCGATGTAGTTGTCGATGTAGCGGTCCCGGTCAGGGGATCCGGTCTTGATGGCGTCGTGGACGTTGACGCTCTCTATTCCGGCTACGTGAAGGCCAGCCGCTTCTACCTCCTGCTTCATAGCCTGGATACGCTCACGGCTCCAGACGTCGCCGGGGGCAGTGTCGTAAAGGGTTGTGATCACGCCGGTGACGCCGGGGATCTGGCGGATCTGCTTTAAAGTTACAGTGTCGTAGCTGGAACCATACCAGCGCAGAGTCATTTCCATGGGGTGTCCTCCAAAGATAATATTTACTATAATTTTATAAAAAAAGAGAGAAAATTCCTATTGGCATGATTGTTGTATACATTGCAAAAGTTGCGGTTTCATGGTACTATAAAGGAAACACAAGTACCCGTCTTCCGTCGAAGTACTATGAAAATTCCGGAGCTTCGGCACGGCCCAACCCCTGATACGAAACATCTATCGTTCAATTCTGCTTGATTTTACAACAAA
>CAVGED010000048.1:0-6354 GCA_963628035.1 Paludibacteraceae bacterium | reverse complement strand
TTTTCAAAGAACAGTTATCGTTTAAAAAGGACGTACCTTTTGACACCTAAATCATAAAAATTATAAACGAATGAATACCCTGTTTTCTATCCTTTTTCTTTCTGGAATTTATCTTTTTTTAACATTCATTGAAAACATACCTTGTTTGTGGTACTATAAATTCAAATCATTCACGAGAAGACAGCAACGACCGCTGAGTCAAAGAAGGAGTACCATTTATGAATATCCATACCATTGCCACTGAGGCTCAAAATATTCAAAATGAATATGGTTGTGATTTTAACACAGTTTCCGATTATCCGATTCTTCACAGCCATGAGTTTTTTGAAATTGCTTTTATCTTTTCGGATATGACACATCATATTAACGGAATCACATACACGTTGAATGCAGACTCGATCGTGATCATACGCCCACAGGACATACACATGTTTACAGACTGTGCGGAAAAGATCGGACAATTGAATTTCAAGGTCAGTGTCTCTCTTTTCCATATGCTATGTGATTTTTTTGATGATTCTTTTTATGATGACATTTTGCAGAAAGAGCTTCATATGCTTTATTGCAAGGCCTCATCGGATTGTAAGCAAAAGGCGTATGAGTTCCTGATGCGTTTCTCCTCTATAAAGGACAGGAAAAACCAGTACATCTTTTGTAAGTTTCTGGTGACTGATTTTTTAGAGGATTATTACGTTCAAATGTACTTTGCAGCCAAGCCTGCGTATGGTGCGATTCCAAAGTTAGTACAAGAATCATTGGAGATTATGAGTGATCCTCAGAATTTTTCATCCAATCTTACGGATTTGTTATCCGGGTTGGGAAATAGTTACATGCATGTATACCGGTTATTTATGACACATTTGAATCGGAATCCGAATTCTTTCTTTGTCGAGCAAAAGCTTTTGTACAGTGCGAGCCTGCTGCGGTACAGTGAATTTAAAATTGTTGATATTGCGAACATGTCCGGTTTTTCATCGCAATCCAGATTCGACATTGCTTTTAAGAAAATGTTCAATATGACGCCGCAGCAATACCGGCTTCGCAATCGTTCCTGAATCGTTATGCGAAACTTTTTGAAAACTTCGTGCATATTCTGAAACTCTATGTATCGCACATTTCTGAATCTTATGATAATTTAAAAACAACTACGGCAATGTGAGTTTTCCGTTGCCCGGACAAACAATATGCAAAGGAGATTTCTATGTCACAAAATACTTTATCACTGGAAAAATATTATGAAGATCCTCATGTTCTTCATCTTGGAACAGAGGAAAACCGCAGCTACTACCTCCCAAAGGCTTCGACAAATGCCTCCTGCGGGGATCGCTCCGTGCAGGAACGTCAGCTTCTTCTGAATGGCGATTGGAATTTTAAGTATTATCCCAATCCCTTTGTCATAGAAGATTTTACACAGCCGGATTACAGCTATGCCGGATACGATACGATCCCTGTGCCCGGCTGCTGGCAGATGTACGGCTATGACAAGCACCAGTATACCAATGTCAACTATCCCTTCCCATACGATCCGCCTTATGTGCCCGCAGAGAATCCCTGTGGCGTTTACCATCGCAGCTTTGCTCTCACCGCAGATCAGTGCGCCTACCGGCAATATCTGAACTTCGAGGGCGTTGACTCCTGCTTCTATGTTTATGTAAACAAGAAGTTCGTGGGTTACAGCCAGGTTTCCCACAGCACCAGCGAATTCGAGATCACTAAATATGTCTCAGAAGGCGAGAACGAGCTTACCGTCGTTGTCTTAAAATGGTGCGATGGCAGCTATCTGGAGGATCAGGATAAGTTCCGCATGAGCGGTATCTTCCGGGATGTCTACCTGCTGCTCCGCCCGCAGGAGCATCTCCGGGATTATTTTGTCCGCACAGAGCTTTCGGATGACTTTACAGAAGCCAAAATAACGGTAGAACTCTCCTTTTTAGGTGCTGCGTTCCCGGTTCACTTCCGCCTCACAGACATGGATGGGAATCTGATACAGGAGAGCTGCTCTGCCGACAGCAGCATTTCCATTTCGCTCTCCGAACCAGTGCTCTGGAATGCGGAAAATCCGTACCTTTACGAGCTGACGCTGCTCTGCCCGGACGAGGAGATCACGCAGCAGGTCGGCATCTGTAAGACAGAAGTGAAGGACGGCGTGGTTCTTTTCAACGGAATTGCTATCAAAATAAAAGGCACAAACCGCCATGACAGCGACCCGGTAACCGGGTTCACCATCAGCAAAGAACAGGCCATGAAGGATCTGACCCTGATGAAGCAGCACAATATCAATGCCATCCGCACCAGCCATTACCCCAACGCGCCCTGGTTCGTACAATTGTGCAATCAATACGGCTTCTACGTAATTGCCGAGGCTGACCTGGAAGCTCATGGCGCCGTCACCATATACGGCGGCGGCGAACATACCTTTGATGACATTGTAAAACGGGATATTTATCACGACGCGATCCTGGATCGGAACTGCCGCAATGTGATACGTGACAAGAACAATCCCTGTATCATCATGTGGTCTCTTGGCAATGAAGCAGGCTACAGCGAAGCCCTTGCAGATGCCGGCCGGTGGATCCGAACTTACGATTCCTCCCGCCTCGTCCATTACGAAGGCTCGGTTCGCAATAAGGATGGCATTGATACTTCCATGCTGGATGTATACAGCATGATGTACCCTTCCGTCGAACATATCCAAAACTATCTGGCAGACGAGAAGAACAAGAAGCCCTTCATGCTCTGCGAATTCATTCACTCCATGGGGAACGGACCGGGAGATGCCGAGGATTATATGCAGTGCATCTACAGTAATGACCGTTTTCTGGGCGGCCTTGTATGGGAATGGTGCGACCACGCCATCGACATGGGCAAGACCATAGACGGAAGAAGAAAATATTACTATGGCGGCGATTTCAGGGAGTTCCCCCACGACGGCAACTTCTGCGTGGACGGAATGGTCGCCCCGGACCGCACGCCCCACCCTGCTCTTCTGGAATACAAGAATGTGATCCGTCCGGTTCGCGCCAGACTTCTGGACGCTGCCACGGGTGTCGTAGAGCTGGAAAATAAGCTGGACTTCACCAACCTTATGGATTACCTAAACATTCAGGCGGAGCTTCTGTGTCAGGGAGAGATCATCCGGCGCTATCCCATCTGCCGTGCGTCCATCGCACCGCATCAGAAGGGTTTGATAACCATTGATTTTACAAAGGATATAGATCCTGCCTCCACAAGCTCCTATCACCTGAACCTTACCTATATTGCAAAGGAGAGCAGGAATCTTGTAAATGCAGGAAGTGTATTGGGCTTCGACCAGTTGCTGATAAAGGATGCGGATCCGAGTACCGCTGCTGCCACAACTGCGGATGGCACAGCTTTCGGTATTTATACAGATACCGCTATAAATGACACCGCTTCTAAGATTGATGTCAATACCGCCGTCACCTCCGCTCCGGCTTCCGTCTGTGAGACCCCGACTGCCATACTGGTGACTGCCCCGGATTACCGTTATGAGTTCAACAAACTCACCGGAACCTTCGACTGCATTACCGTCAACCAGATTCCACGCATGGTACAGCCGCTGGAATTCAACATCTGGCGCGCCCCCGCTGACAACGACCGCAACATTGCCAATTTCTGGAGGCAAGCCGGCTATGACCGTACCATGACCCGCGTCTACGAGACAACGGTGATAAAAGAATCCGGCAGGATCACCATACGCTGCAAGTTAGCCATTCTTGCCATTCATATCCAGCATATTCTGGATATCGACGCAGCATGGACGATCCGTGAAGACGGCTCACTGGACGTAAACATTCACGCGATCCGCAATACAGAGCTTCCCTTCCTGCCCCGGTTTGGTCTCCGCCTCTTCCTGCCCAAGGAATATCGGCAGGTAAGCTACCTGGGATACGGCCCCTACGAAAGCTACATTGACAAGCACCAGGCCTCCAGCTTCGGAAGATTTGCGGATACCGTAGACAACATGTACGTGGATTATATCAAGCCTCAGGAGCACGGAAGCCGCTTCGGCTGCCAATCGGTTACCCTGGCTTCTCCGGTTCACGGCCGGCTTACCGTCTCTTCCGCCCGCCCCTTCTCCTTCCAGGCCTCTGCTTATACACAGGAAGAGCTGACAGCGAAGCGCCATAACTATGAATTGGAAAAGTCAGCGGCAACGGTTCTCTGTCTGGACTACAAGATGAGCGGCGTTGGCTCCAACTCCTGCGGCCCGGCCCTGGCGGAAAAATATCAGCTAAACGAGAAAGAGATTGAATTCTCAATTCTACTGAAACCTGACAATCTCCTTCTTTAAGCGCTTCATAATCTTTTTTTCCAATCTCGAAATATAGGATTGAGAGATTTCAAGGAGATCCGCCACCTCCTTCTGTGTAAGTTCAGGCGCGCTCTCCCCTGCCAGACCGAACCGCAGTTCCACAATGGTTCGCTCTCTGGGGGAGAGCTTATCAATGGCCTTCAAGAGGAGACTCTTCTCCACCTCCGTCTCAATGTCCCGGTAGATCACATCCTCATCCGTTCCCAGAATATCCGACAGCAGCAGCTCGTTTCCGTCCCAGTCCACATTCAGGGGCTCATCGATGGACACCTCCAGCTTGGTCTTGCTGTTGCGCCGCAGGTACATGAGTATCTCATTTTCAATACAGCGGGAGGCATAGGTTGCCAGCTTAATATTTTTCTGGGGATTAAAGGTATTGATGGCCTTAATGAGACCGATGGTGCCGATGGAGATCAGATCCTCCACACCGATCCCCGTGTTGTCAAACTTCTTGGCGATATAGACCACCAGGCGCAGATTGTGCTCAATAAGCTTACTCTTGGCCTCGGCGGCATCCTCCGTGTCCAACTGCTGGATACAGTGCAGTTCATCGGAAGGCTCCAGGGGCGGCGGAAGCACCTCGGCCCCTCCGATATAGTGGATGTCCCCCTTCTTTAACAGCAGTACATTCTGAAGCGTCGGGATCAGCTTCAACTGGAAATGTTCTGAAATGGCTATTTTTATGTACATATCTCCCTCCTTAAAATAGACTTCGCAGGCTTCTTCGCCTGTGACGGATTAAATGCCTCTGGCATTCAGGATAACCTGATACTCTCTTTTTTGAAACAGATTCTCTTTTGCAAGCCCGAAAACCGGCTTCTCAATATAAAGCGGCGGATTTTTCTCCATCTCGCCGACACATCTTACGTACATTGCCTGCAAGGTCACCACCGGAAGCAGCCCATGCTCCTGTCCCAAGGAGTGAAATGGGATATAGTGAACGGGCAGTTGCTCTTTTGTAAGCGCCTCATGCAATACCTGCTCCTGAATGATATGTACCGGCTTCTTCAAGATGGGATCCTCCAGCAGATTTCCCGTGTCCAGAAAGCCGGTCAGCGAAAGCCGCTGTTCCTTTGTCAACAGCAAAAGCTCATATTCAAGCTGCCTTGTTTTTCTGGATTCCAGCCAGGAAAGTATCAGCATGCAGATGCCAAAGCCACCCAGTGCCCAGATCCAGAACTGCCGCCACTGCCCCAATGTCGTCATCCCATAGCTTAGGATCCCACCCAGCACCATCATCGCCAGATAAGCGACGCACAAGTCCTTGCAGAAGCCCTTAAGACTTTTCTGCGGAAATGCCGTCAGGATCATCAAAGGATTCAAGAGCAGGTGCGTGATAAGCAGGTATAGTGGAAAGAGATGCAAGCCATGAAAGAGCAATATTGCTCTGACAGCACCCAATCCGAAGAAAAGCAGCACCGATCCGGATGCGCCCAGGACGGCAGCGAGCAATATACGCCAAAAGCGGCTTCTGCTTTTCTTTATGCTGTGCACCAATGTGAGTACCAACGCATCCATGGCAAAATTCGTTACCCAGAATACATCCGGGTAAAAGACATATTTCACATACCGTCCTCCTTTTTGATTCATGACAATAAAAAGTTCACGAAGCGCGCTTTCTATTGTACGTTACCTTAAGTATAATTTTTTATGCCTGATTTTTTTGTCAAACGGGGGAATGATTTTGAATTTTTCATTTACAGATTGCGACAAAATGAATTCATGACATAAAAATAAGATACCACAAAAAAATGCCACACCTTACGGTATAGCATTTCTCCCCAGTACTTCTTTATATATACTATTGCATTCTCCGATTCACCACTATTTTTGCAACTCACTCAGTTGCCTTCGAAGCAAGGCCAGTTCTCGCTCCTGCTCTGCAATGACATCATCCTTCTTCGCTATGACATCATCCTTCTTCGCTATGACATCATCCTTCTCTGCAATGACATCATCCTTCGCAGCTATGACGTTATCTTTTTCAGTCAGTTTTTCAGTCAATGTTTCTTCCAGCTTCT
>CAVGED010000047.1:0-20006 GCA_963628035.1 Paludibacteraceae bacterium | reverse complement strand
CAAGAGGGTTTGGACATTTTTTCAAAGATTGTGAAAGTTCTACAAAAATATCGGAGAGAAATGAAAACAAAAACCTGCAATTCCTTATAAAATGGGCGTTTGAAGGTGTCAAAAAAACATGCAAGCCCCTCCGAAAAATTATTCACAAAGGAGAAAATTTGAAAAAAATGCAATTTTGCGATATAATAAAACATAATTTTTTCACGATATAAAACCATTGGCAAGCGAGGCTTTTGTTTATGAAGGTAATGAAAATAGAAATCAGCAACTATAAATCAATCAAAGCTCCGGCTATCATCAACTTCTGCGATGATTTGCCAACCGTATTGATTGGAAAAAACGGAAGCGGAAAGACCAATCTGTTAGAAGCACTGGACGCTATTGCGGTGGCGAACAGCCAGTATTACGGATATGGACGAGAAATACCGTTGCATTATAAGATTTTTATTGAACTTTCTAAGGAAGAAGCGGAAAGTCTTTTCCCTAATGTCGCGTTTACTGAATACAAATATGAGTTGATTGCCTATACTAGCGATAAACACTTAAAGATCGACCGAATACAGTCGAAAGATATAGTTCCGCTTATTAAAGAGCAAATCGAGGACGTGCGATCCGTCGCCTGCGAATTGCAAAGGGCAATTGACAAATATGAAAAACAACTGAATAAAATATGTCATTCCGAGCAAAAGGAACTCCCTATTCATTGTTTTCAAATTACAGATTATAACGGTTCAACGACTAATTATGAAGCGCTTAAGTGGCGGGTAGCAACAACAATTGATCAAATCAAGAAGACAACCCATTCCTTACTTTCGCGCTTTTCAGATGACGGTCAGGTATTGATGTTTGCACCTGGGCATGGCAATTATTCTTATAAAAATGATTTAACTTTCAAATTGAGATACATAAAGCCGGATCTGGCTCCTTTTGAAAACAAATTTATCACAATAAATGAAACTGCTATCAAACGTGAGATTACAAAAATCAATAAGGCAACTAAAGATTCCTGTGATAAGATAGACCATTATATGAAAGAGCTTGATGAGCGAACCAAACGCTTGTCTGATGCGCTTGATACGGAGTATCCGATAATGGATGAAAACGGTGAAAGATACTATCAGTTTCTTCGCGATATTCAGAGAACCGTCGGCAAAAAATGCTCATTTTTGAGGAACGAGAATAGAGATGTGCTTTTTCAAAATTCTGAAAGAGAACAAGCGTATTATCGCAACGACAAATCGTTTATGATTTTGGAAACTTATCTAAGAAGGGTCTATGACGGTGATGACAGAGACAACCTTCTGCAACAATTATCTAGCCAAAAAGGCATTTCGCTTTCTGAAAACGCAATAGCAGAATTTGAAAAATACTTGAATGGCACGCTCCCTGAGTTTGAAAGGGATATGTATGATAGAATTTCAGTAGAACAAGCCGAAAATAGAACACCCTCCATATTCCTTCACGAAAAAACTGGAGATACCGTTAGTCTCAATTCAACCAGTGCCGGCAGGCGTTGGTATTTCACTTACTACTTCATGAAGAATACTCTCGAAAAAGGTGATCTTTTCATCATAGATGAACCGGCTGCCATGTTGCACCCTATGGCTCAAAAAGAAATATTAAAAGAGTTGCTTGAACTTGAAAAGCAGGGAATCAAGATTGTTTATTCAACACATAGTCCGTACCTGATTCCAAGCGAGTGGCAAAGTGTTCATTTTGTCTCTATGGCTAATAACGGAACAGAAATAGCTACGGTTGAAACGCCGGAAAAGCATTTGGATTTGATGAAGCAGATTACAGGAAATGATATTTTTAATTTGCAGGATATTGCTGAAAAATATAAAAACGGAGATGTGGCGAAAATAGCTCACACGTGCTATCACGTGCTCGTCGAGAAATTCGGAACTGTCGAAAAGGCAGCAGATGCTTTATCTTTAGAAAAAGAAACTATTGAATCTTGGCGAAAAGACTTTAGAAGCAAAAAATTCAGAAGTCCGAAACTTGAAAATATAATGATGGTTTCCCAAAAAGCAGGAATAGAAATTTCGAAATTGTTTTAGACTTGCCATAATGGGACGGGTACAACTGTACCCTCCTTTTTCTTTTCTTAATTTGCTAATATAAACTTGCAAACTAAAGAAAGAGAGGTACTCAAAATGTCAAAGTATAAAACCATTGATGTCTGGAACCACGTATACGGCGCAAAGCAAGAGGTATATGATTACACAGGTAGATTAATGAAAAAATCGGCTTGCGGTAATCCCCATAGCTCCTATCATCCGACGATCGATCATATCAGACCGATCTCAAACGGAGGGTGTGATGTTCTTGACAACATCATAATTTGCCATCGTGATACCAACAGTGAAAAATCCGATCATTTTCCCCATTGGAAGGCAAACGGTTTATCATTTCATGCCAAACGAGTCAAAGGTTCCCGCATAGAATACGAAATCATCGAAGATTAGATATTCATATGATCTCGTCCTGGCCAGATGACGACGAAGATGAAGATTGAGTCAAATGCAAACCAATTATTTTTACATTATCAAGGTACCATGAATAAAGAAAGGGAAGCTGTTCGCTTCCCTTTCAAGTATTACATTTTTTTATTTTCTTACTTGCTTGCGATTGCCGCTTGCGCCGCCGCCAACCTTGCGATTGGTACACGGAACGGTGAGCAGGATACATAGTCCAGACCGATCTTGTGGCAGAACTCTACGGAAGAAGGATCTCCGCCGTGCTCGCCGCAGATACCAACGTGCAGCTTCGGATTTACCGGCTTACCAAGCTTAATAGCCATCTCCATCAGCTTGCCGACACCTGTCTGATCCAGCTTTGCAAACGGATCATTCTCGAAGATCTTGGTGTCATAGTATGCATTCAGGAACTTGCCTGCATCGTCACGGGAGAAGCCAAAGGTCATCTGTGTCAGGTCGTTGGTACCGAAGCAGAAGAAGTCAGCCTCCTTAGCGATCTCGTCAGCAGTCAGTGCTGCTCTCGGGATCTCGATCATGGTACCTACCTCGTACTCCAGATCGATGCCGGAAGCAGCGATCTCAGCGTCAGCGGTCTCCACAACTACCTTCTTAACGAACTTCAACTCCTTAACTTCGCATACAAGCGGGATCATGATCTCCGGCTTAACCTTCCAGTCAGCATGTGCCTTCTGAACATTGATAGCTGCGCGGATGACAGCTCTGGTCTGCATCTTAGCAATCTCCGGATAGGTAACTGCAAGACGGCAGCCTCTGTGACCCATCATCGGGTTAAACTCGTGCAGGGAAGCGATGAGAGCCTTGATGGTCTCCACGGACTTGCCCTGTGCGTCAGCCAGCTTCTTAATATCTTCTTCCTCAGTAGGAACGAACTCATGAAGAGGCGGATCCAGGAAACGGATGGTAACAGGATTGCCCTCAAGAGCCTCAAACAGTCCCTCGAAGTCGCTCTGCTGATACGGCAGGATCTTATCAAGGGCAGCCTCACGCTCCTCAACAGTGTCAGCACAGATCATCTCACGGAAAGCAGCGATTCTGTCTTCCTCGAAGAACATATGCTCTGTACGGCAAAGGCCGATTCCCTCTGCGCCAAGCTCACGAGCCTTTCTGGCGTCTGCGGGTGTATCTGCATTGGTACGAACCTTCAGGGTTCTGAATTTGTCTGCCCATGCCATAACACGGCCAAACTCACCGGCGATGGTAGCGTCAACGGTTGGGATCAGTCCGGCATAAATGTTACCGGTGGTTCCGTCGATGGAGATTGCATCTCCCTCATGGAATTCCTTACCGCCCAGAGTGAATCTCTTGTTGGCTTCATCCATGTTGATGTCGCCGCATCCGGATACACAGCACTCACCCATTCCACGGGCAACAACTGCTGCATGGCTGGTCATACCGCCGCGGACAGTCAGGATACCCTGAGCAGCCTTCATACCGGTAATATCCTCAGGAGAGGTCTCAAGACGAACCAGAACAACCTTCTCGCCTCTGGCTGCCCATTCTACGGCATCGTCAGCTGTGAATACAACCTTACCGCAGGCAGCACCCGGAGAAGCACCAAGACCCTTGCCAAGAGGCGTTGCAGCCTTCAGCGCAGCCGCATCAAACTGCGGATGCAGCAGGGTATCCAGGTTACGAGGATCGATCATGGCAACTGCTTCTTCTTCGGTTCTCATTCCCTCATCTACAAGATCGCAGGCAATCTTAAGAGCTGCCTGTGCGGTTCTCTTACCATTTCTGGTCTGCAGCATATACAGCTTGCCGTGCTCAACGGTGAACTCCATATCCTGCATATCTCTGTAATGATTCTCCAGAGTCTTGCAAACTTCCTTGAACTGCTCGAAAGCTTCCGGGAACTTGTCTGCCATCTCTGTGATCTTCATAGGTGTGCGGACACCGGCAACTACGTCCTCGCCCTGTGCGTTGGTCAGGAATTCTCCAAACAGACCTGTTGCGCCGGTAGCCGGGTCTCTCGTGAAGGCAACACCGGTACCGCAGTCATCGCCCATATTTCCGAAGGCCATAGACTGTACGTTTACAGCAGTACCCCAGGAATAAGGAATATCGTTGTCGCGGCGGTATACATTGGCACGAGGATTGTCCCAGGAACGGAACACGGCCTTGATGGCTCCCATCAACTGCTCCTTGGGATCGTCCGGGAAGTCTGCACCGATCTTCTCCTTGTATTCAGCCTTGAACTGGTTAGCCAGCTCCTTCAAGTCATCAGCGGTCAGCTCAACATCCAGCTTCACGCCGCGCTCAGCCTTCATCTTGTCGATCAATTCCTCAAAATACTTCTTGCCGACTTCCATAACAACGTCGGAGTACATCTGGATAAATCTGCGGTAGCAGTCCCAGGCCCAACGCGGATTGCCGGACATATGTGCGATGGTGTTCACCACGTCCTCATTCAGACCAAGGTTCAGAATGGTGTCCATCATACCGGGCATGGAAGCTCTTGCGCCGGAACGAACGGATACCAGCAGCGGATTCTCCTTGTCACCGAACTTCTTGCCGGTGATCTCTTCCATCTTAACAATATACTCGTTGATCTGTCCCTGAATCTCGTCATTGATCTCACGACCATCTTCATAGTACTGGGTACAAGCTTCTGTCGTGATGGTGAAGCCCTGCGGAACCGGAAGGCCGATGTTGGTCATCTCTGCCAGGTTTGCACCCTTTCCGCCAAGAAGCTCACGCATGTTCGCGTTTCCTTCTTTAAACAAATACACCCATTTCTTTGCCATTTGAAATTCCTCCTATATGATACTTTGGCTTACATACAGCAGAGAGCACGCACTGCGAACCCTCTGCTGTTATGAACGTTAGAATGTGCGCCCGAATATGCTATTTTTTTGCGCACATATTCATTCTACCATATTTTAGAATATAATCAATAGATTTTTGTGAATTTTTTGACTAACAAATTTTGTCTTTCCTAAAATGCCATTTTTTCTGCAAAATAAGCGTCCAGATCCTCAATCCGTACCCGCTCCTGCTCCATGGTATCCCGGTCGCGGACCGTAACAGCCCCGTCTGTCTCCGACTCAAAATCATAGGTCACACAGAAGGGCGTTCCGATCTCATCCTGCCGACGGTAACGCTTTCCGATATTTCCCCGGTCATCAAACTCACAGTTATACTTCTTCGACAGCTGTGCATATATCTTCTCCGCACCCTCATTCAGCTTCTTGGACAGCGGAAGCACACCGATCTTCACCGGTGCAAGGGCCGGATGGAAATGAAGCACGGTACGCATATCCGGCTTCTCCTCTGTGCCGATATTCTCCTCATCATAAGCACCGCACAGGAAAGCCAGAACCACACGATCCGCCCCCAGTGAGGGCTCAATGACGTAAGGAATGTACCGTTCATTTTTCTGATCATCAAAATAGGAAAGATCCTGACCGGACACATTCTGGTGCTGCGTCAAGTCGTAATCGGTACGATCCGCAATGCCCCACAGCTCACCCCAGCCGAAGGGGAACAGGAACTCGATATCCGTGGTAGCTTTGCTGTAGAAGGACAGTTCTTCTTTATCGTGATCCCGGACACGCATCTCCTCTGCCTTCATTCCCAGGGACTTCAGCCAGTTGATGCAGAACTCCTTCCAGTATGCAAACCACTCCAGATCCGTGTCCGGCTCGCAGAAGAACTCCAGCTCCATCTGTTCAAACTCTCTGGTACGGAATGTGAAGTTGCCGGGTGTGATCTCGTTACGGAAGGACTTTCCGATCTGGCCGATACCGAATGGGATCTTCTTTCTGGAAGTCCGCTGCACATTTTTAAAATTCACAAAGATACCCTGCGCAGTTTCCGGCCGCAGATAAACGGTGTTCTTAGCGTCCTCGGTAACGCCCTGGAAGGTCTTGAACATCAGATTGAACTGACGGATATCGGTGAAGTTATGCTTGCCGCAGCTCGGACAGGGGATTTTATTATCATCGATATAAGCCTTCATCTTCTCCTGGCTCCAGCCGTCCACAGAGCCGTCCAGTGTCAGGCCATGCTCTGCCGCGTAATCCTCGATAATCTTATCTGCACGGAAGCGCTCATGACATTCCCGGCAGTCCATCAGCGGGTCAGAGAAGCCGCCCAGATGTCCCGATGCCACCCATGTCTGCGGGTTCATCAGGATAGCGCAGTCAACACCTACGTTGTAGGGATTCTCCATAATAAATTTCTGCCACCAGGCCTTCTTCACATTGTTCTTAAGCTCCACGCCCAGATTGCCGTAGTCCCAGGTATTGGCCAGGCCGCCGTAGATCTCGGAGCCGGGATATACAAATCCTCTCGCCTTTGCCAGTGCCACGATCTTATCCATTGTCTTTTCCATTTTTCTTACCTCATTTCCCTTTTCATGTAAATAAATCCTTTTGGTTTATTACTTATAAATAATGTATACAAGTGCCAGTTCCTCACCGTCCAAAGCGTCCTCCGGCAGCTTGATCGCTACCGTATCCTTTGCCGTCAGGCTGGTGTATCCTGCCGACACGTACCGGACGGTTCCCTGCACCTTCACATTTACTTTCTCATTCAGGATCACAACCTTCAGATCCCCGTTGTCCGTGACTGTATTCCGGTCAGCCTCTCCGGCAAGCTTGCCGTTCTCCACTGCCAGAAAATCATCCTTAAAGTCGTACCCGGCTGCCATGGCCTGGGGGATCGTTCCGACAAACATCTCCACCTCATTAAAGGCCGCGTAGTCTTCATAGCCTGCATACGCAATGTTCAGTCTGGCTACGCCATCTGCCACCGTGAAGCTGTCTACCTTGACGCTTTTCTTGCCATGGTCTGCGGTGTATGCCTCCACCTGCTGGTTGATATAAGTCTCCAGCTCCTTCTCATCGTAATATTCTTTATCGAAGCTCTCTATCGTTGCCCCGGTCACCTTGCCCTTCCGGTTGACATATACCGTGTTCTCATCCACCTTCAGCTTTCCGCCACAGGCAGTGAGAAGCGTGAGAGCCAGTGCTGTAACCAGCAGCAGGCTAATGCTCTTTTTCATGATGAACCTCCTTATCAATGCTTTGCATTTCGTTCAGGTAGCGGGAAATGCTTTGCATTTCTTTTCGGGAAACCCGAACTCCGCTTCGCTACGTTTGGGTAGCGGGAAATGCTTTGCATTTCTTTTCGGGAAACCCGAACTCCGCTTCGCTACGTTTGGGTAGCGGGAAATGCTTTGCATTTCTTTTCGGGAAACCCGAACTCCGCTTCGCTACGTTTGGGTAGCGGGAAATGCTTTGCATTTCCCTTCATTATACCTTTTCCTTTCGAGAATTTCAACCGGAATTTTCACCATATTCACCGCCCTTCCATTCCTTCTCTGCAGTCACCCTTCCTCCCTCCTTAGCATATACTACTTTGATACGCTCTATCACAAGGAGGATCCACCATTATGAAAAAGTTCCGCATACACCGCCGCCTTCTTGCGGCATTCCTTTGCCTCGCCGTACTTCTCCCAGGCTGCAAGGGCTCCCCATCCGGCGGCAGAACCTCTGCCGGAAGCACCAAGGTCACCTTAAACGAAGTGGCCCACTCCATCTTCTATGCACCCATGTATGTGGCCATTGAAGAAGGCTATTTTGCTGACGAGGGCATTAACCTCACGCTCGTCACAGGCTTCGGTGCAGACAAGACCATGACTGCACTGCTCTCCGGCGAGGCAGACATCGGCTTCATGGGGCCGGAAACCACCATCTATACCTACAATCAGGGGGCAGAGGACAGCGTAGTGAACTTCGCCCAGCTGACCCAACGGGCCGGGAACTTCCTGGTTGCAAGAAAGCCCATGCCGGCCTTTTCCTGGAGCGACCTGTCCGGCAAAACCGTGCTCGGCGGCCGGAAGGGCGGCATGCCGGAGATGGTATTTGAATATATACTGAAGAAAAACAACATGAATCCCTCCGCTGACCTTATCATCGACCAGAGCATCGACTTCGGCTCCACAGCAGCCGCCTTTTCCGGTGGCCTTGCAGACTTCTCCGTAGAGTTCGAGCCGGCGGCAACCGCCTTAGAACAGGAGAATGCCGGTTATGTGGTGGCCTCCCTTGGCGTGGATTCCGGCTTCGTGCCCTACACTGCCTTCTCAGCCAAAGCCAGCTATATCAAGGAAAATCCCGCGCTGATCCAGAACTTCACCAACGCACTTCAGAAGGGCCTCAATTACGTAAACAGCCATGATCCTGGAGAAATAGCCAAGGTTATCGCCCCCCAGTTTGCAGAGACGGATCTAAAGACCATCACCGCTATCGTGACGCGCTATCATGAGCAGGATACCTGGAAAAAAGATCTGCTCTTTCAGCAGGACAGCTTCGATCTTCTGCTGGATATCCTACAGGAAGCCGGGGAACTGACCGATACCCCGCCCTATGAAGCGCTTGTGAATACCACATTTGCAAAGGAAGCCGCAAAATAGCCTGAGAAAAATGTGCCGCTTCCCTGCATGCAGGTGGAGAGGCTGTGACTGGTAAAAAAGAAATACGGACATACGCCGTTATATTGTATGTCCGTATTTCCAGGGATAATTTGGGAGGTGCAAGCACCTTTTCGAAATATTGGTTCAGATGTCAAAACATCCAAACCATTGGTTACACGGCTTGCTCCGCGCTTTACGCAAGAGCCTTGCCGAGATCATTGCAGGCAGCAATCGTGTCATCATCGGGATAACCGTTACAGATCACGAAATTGCAGACCAGCACTGCACCGTCACTCATGCAGGCTTCCTCCCAATTCCGCATCCATTCTCCATCGCCCCAGCCATAGGAGCCGAACAGCGCGATCTTCTTGCCGGAGAGCTTTGCCTCGCAGCTTTCAAACATCGGAGCAAATTCACCTTCCTCCAATTGTTCCGCGCCCATCGAGGGACAACCGAACGCAATGCCGTCAAAGGAATCGATCATTGAGGCATCAAATTCCGCCGGTGTCAGCATAACAGCCTCGCCGCCTGCCCCTTTCACTCCGTCAGCAACCGCAGAAGCCATCGCCTCCGTATTGCCGGTGCCGCTCCAATAAACTACTGCTATTTTACTCATTGTTCATACCTAACCTTTCTTTAAAATACTTATCTATATCAACCGGCCACAGTGAGCCGTTCGATAGACCTTCCTTTTGCATACTGCTCAGAATAAACGTCCGTACATTTCTTATACTTTGCAAAGGTCTTCTGTGCCGCTTCCGCATCACCGTAAACCTTCCAACAACCGGCACATTTACAGCCTTCTGCCTTATTTTCAATAAACCCGCAGACATCTTCCGGTGGATAGCCAAGAAAAAGTCCGACCTCGTGGGGAAATTCCTCACATTCGCCCATACGCTTCATGAGCTGCACAATGCAGCGTTCCGGCGTCTCCATACCATAACCCCGTTCACAGAGCAGCCGGCAGGCCGTCTCGTCCTGCAGATCACGGGTGAGGTAGGATGGGCGATACACGTAGATGAGTGCGCGGTTCTTCTGAAATCGCAGGGGCAGAACACGTAACCCCTTCTTGGTAAGCAATCGGTTCCAGCGGCGAACCGCATCCCGCATTTCATAAATATCAGAGCAATGACAGGCAAACATATTTCCGGTCTTCATCCCCGCAAGTGTCGGGGCGCAATGCTTGATGATCAGTTCCTCGGACATATTCTCCTCCTTATGCTGTATGTTCCTCCAGGATACTTTTCAGTGCCGCCATAGAGCTACTGTGAGAACGTGCAACCTTCGTGTTTTGTCCCCTCGCTTCACTCAAGGCGCAGCGCACCATTTTATGAGAAACCGTATTGGTAAACAACACCAGCAGATCTGGCGAACCGATATTTTTCAATCCATTCGTCATCTTAGGATATATCTTTGCCTTACATTTATACGCGTTGCAAAGTTCTTTATACTGACGGATCATACATTCGTTACCGCCCACGATCACTACGCTCATACGCTCACTTCCTCTTTTCCTTTAGTTAGTTATGGCTAACCGCCTGTTAAAAAATATAGGCCGAAGCCTTTTACCCGGAGCAGCTACTCACTCACCGTATATCCGGCCTGCTCAATGCTCGACCAGATCAGTGCGTCATCGACATCCTTGGCATAAGAAACAGTCAATTCCCCCTTTTTCAGGTTCACCTTTCCTGCAACACCATCGATGCCATTCACGATTCGCTCCACGCGATTCTTGCAATTCTCGCAATGCATGCCATCTACTTTAAAGGTTTTTCTGTAAAGAACCTTCGGAAGCTTTTTCTTCTGCGGCTTACTATCGCCACCTCCGCAGCAACCGCCCTGCCCTTTGAAATGCTTGACGGAAGAATGTATGCTAATGGCAACAATAACAACCATGATGGCAATAATAATATAAGTTCCCATAACAGCCTCCTTGCTTCTGCGGCCGCTGGTTAGCAGTGCCTAACCAATTGTCCAAAATCATGCGGTGCCTTTTAGTTAGACACCGCTAACTTTTAATTCATTATAATATGCTTTCACTGCTTTGTCAAGCAGGACTTGAAAAAAAATTGTACTTTTCGTAGGTGGGGGCTGTGAATATAACTACCCCCTTCCCAGAAGCTCCGCCGCGCCATCCAGATACGGATTCTCAAGCTCATGGAACCGCCCTTCATCCGCCAGCTTCGCGTACTCAGGATCCAGAGGAAGCTTCGCCAGCACCGGGATATCCAGCTCTGCCGCCGCCTCATCGATGTGGCTCGTTCCAAAGAGCGCGATCTCTCTGCCGCAGTCCGGGCACTTCAGATAGCTGTAATTCTCCACCATTCCAAGCACCGGAATATTCATCATCTCCGCCATGTTGATGGCCTTCTTCACAATCAGCTGCACCAGTTCCTGGGGTGAAGTAACTATAACGATTCCATTCACGGGCAGCGACTGGAACACCGTCAGAGGCACGTCGCCGGTTCCCGGAGGCATATCCACAAACAGATAATCCAGCTCGCCCCAGAACACGTCGCTCCAGAACTGCTTCACGGTTCCGGCGATAACCGGGCCTCTCCATACCACCGGTGTCTCCTCGTCATCCACCAGAAGATTCAGGGACATGATCTTGATCCCGTTGGAGGATTCGATGGGCAGAAGCCCCAGATCATTGCCCTGGGCCGGGCCATGCACACCGTACATCTTGGGGATAGACGGTCCTGTAATATCCGCATCCAGAATTCCCACCTTATAGCCCTTCGCAGCCATTGCATTGGCAAGGGACGCTGTCACAAAGGACTTCCCCACGCCGCCTTTGCCGCTGACAACACCGATCACCTTCTTGATGGATGAATACTGATTCAGCTTCTCCAGAAAACTCTCCGGTGCGCCGCCGCCCTTGCTGGGGCAGCCCTCACAGCTCTCTCTGCTGCAGCTTGATGCACCGCTGCACTCCTTATTATCTGCCATCTAAAATCACTCCTTTTCCATGATTTCTACAAGTTTTTCACTCTTCTTATGAATGATTCCGCTTCTACTTAAGCTCCCATCGCACTGTTCCGCAGCGCATAGGCCAGCGTCCGCGAGATAAGACCTCCAAGCACGAAGCATGTGGCCGCCTCAATGAGTCCGTTGATTCCTACAAATGCAAGAACGAACGCAAATACATTGGCTCCTCCGGCAAGTCCCTGGATATAATCCGTGTGGAAAAAGCAAACGCACAGTGTTGTCATAAAAAACAGCGTATTGCACAGCGGACATGCCAGGTTCGCCACATAATAGGCGAGTTCCTTTACTTTTTTGCTTTCGCTCTTACGCATAGCCGCAAACACAAGCCCGGCCACCCAGCCTGCCAGAATCCTGGTAGGTACACATACCACGAAGGTGGCTATCGGATTGATGCTAAGAAGCGTCGCCCCAAAAGCACTCATTCCAAAGCATTGGATAAAGCTTGTGATCCCGAACACGCCTCCTAAGACGGCTCCTCCCGCCGGCCCCAGCAGTACGGCTCCCACCGCCACCGGCACAACGATCAGCGTGATCTCAAGCCCTAATGTCTTGATGTAACCAATCGGGGTAAAAGCCATCAAGACGATGATAGCAACCAGAAGTGCCATCTGTACCAGATATAAGGTACCTTTTTTCTTCATAGTCTTTTCCTCTCTTTCTTTATGAAGTTTTATTTTCCGCCCCGTTAAGTCGCAGGGATTCCCCTCTGCGCTGTGGGCTTTCTTATCATAGTACAGGATCCGAAAAAAAGCAAGCGTTTTATTGCCGCCTTCTTGCCTTCCACGACAATACGTAGTAAAATAAATGTCAAAATACAGCACCACCCATCATCATAACAGGCGGTACAACGATGTTTCAAAAAAGCAACACTTCCAAGATTGTAAAAGGCGTGGGTCTTGGCATCCTGGCACTTTTTGTCCTTATCACGCTATTCAACGGCATTTACGTATTGCAGGAGGACGAATACGCCGTTATCCGCACCTTCGGCTCCACCAAAGTGGTGGAACAGCCAGGTATCCAGTTCAAGATTCCCTACCTGCAGCATATGCGCAAGGTCAGTAAGGCCGCCAAGCAGTTTTCCGTGGGCTACGATCTGGATTCCGACATGTCCGTCGACAAGGAATCCTTCATGATCACGAAGGATTACAACTTCGTAAATGTAGATTTTTACTTCGAATATCAGATCACGGATCCGGTAAAATACTTCTACGCTTCCGAGAATCCGGAGGAGATCGTCAAGAACCTGGCACAGAGCTACATACGTGACACGGTAGGCACCCACTCGGTGGATGACGTCCTTACCACCGGAAAATACGAGATACAGACCACCGTCAAGACACTGCTTCAGGAGCGTCTTGAGAAGGAGGATCTTGGGATCACCGTCACCAACGCCGTGATCCAGGACGCGGAGGTTCCCACTGCAGAGGTGGCTCAGGCCTTTAAGAACGTGGAGGACGCCAAGCAGGGCATGGAGACAGCCATCAACAATGCCAATGCTGACGCCAACACCCGTCTCCCCAAGGCTCAGGCAGATGCCGACAAGATCATCAAGGACGCACAGGCCAAGAAGGAGGCCTTGATCGCAGATGCACAAGGCCAGGCCGCCCGCTTCAACTCCCTGTATACAGAGTACATCAAATATCCGCTGATCACCAAGCAGCGCATGTTTTATGAGACCATGGAGGAGGTTCTTCCGGGCATGAAGATCTACATAACCGACGGTTCCACCCAGACACTGCTGCCCTTAGACAATTTCAGTTCCGTCACCGTACAGGGCGGACAGAATACTACAGGAGGTACCTACAATGACTAAAACAGCCAAAAAGATCACATTAGCCGTCATCATCGTCTTTGCGGCGCTGATCCTGTTCAATGCCGCAACGGTAGTCACACGCCCCGGCGAATACCGGGTTGTCCGCCAGTTCGGCAAGATCGTCCGTGTGGACACCGTTGACAGCCATGCCTACGGCCTTGGCTTCAAGATTCCGTTTATCCAATCCGATACCGCCATCAACAGCAAGCTGATGCTGTACGATCTGGCAGCCAGTGACGTGATGACCTCCGATAAGAAGTCCATGATCTCCGACTGCTTTGTCCTCTGGCGCATCGAGGATCCGGTGAAATTCATCCAGAAGCTCAGCGGTTCACAGCAGAACGCAGAATCCCGGATCAGCTCCAACGTGTACAATGCCCTGAAAAATGTCATCAGCAGCCTCACCCAGGAGGAAGTGATCTCCGGCCGTGACGGGGAGCTTGCGGACATGCTCACCGAGAACCTCGGTTCCAGCCTGGCCTCCTACGGTATCAAGGTGGAGAAGATCGAGACTAAGATGCTGGATCTGCCGGATGAGAATAAAGACGCCGTCTACACCCGCATGATCTCCGAGCGCAACAACATCGCAGCCTCCTACACCGCCCAGGGCGAGCAGCAGGCACAGGAGATCAAGAACGACACCGATGAGCAGACCACTGTCATCCTGGCACAAGCTCAGAAAACCGCCGACACCACCATCGCCGAGGGCGAAGCGGAATACATGCGGATCTTAAGCGAAGCCTACAATGACACCTCCAAGGCTGACTTCTACAGCTTTGTGCGACAGTTGGATGCAGTCAAGGCAACCTTAAAGAACGGTGAGAACACCATCGTGTTGGATAAGGATTCCCCTATCGCAAAGATTTTCTATCAATAAGAGGGAATAGGCCACATAAGCCCCCGCGTCACGAAACTGACGAGGGGGCTTATGTAATAAATAACGATTTATGCATCAATACTTCCCGATCTTTCCGGCAATCACCCTGGCGATCTTGTAGACGGGATTTTCCATCCTGCGCTTTACCTTCTTTAATTGCTCCGGTATGGCGATTCCCTGTGGGCAGCGCTTCTGACATCTTCCACACTGGATACAGTTGGAAGCGCCGGTGGGATTGGTTCGCAGAGCATTGCACATGAAGTAGGCCTTCATGCCGCTGAAGAAGCTGTCGGTATAACTGGTGTTGTAGGACTGGAAGCACACTGGTATGTCCACGCCCTTGGGACAGGGCATACAGTATCCGCATCCGGTGCAGGGAACCTTTACATACTTGTTGATCTCTGTCTTGATCTGTTCGATCACCTGAAGCTCCTTCTCGCTCATGGATCCCGGTGTGGAATCACTGGCGATACGGACATTCTCCTCCACCTGCTCCTTATCATTCATGCCGGACAGCACCACGGTGACCTGGGGCTGATTCCACAGCCAGCGCAAGCCCCATTCCGCCGCACTGCGACTCGGACTGGCCTGCTCCACGATCTTTTTCGCAGAAGCAGGCAATCCCTGCACCAATCTGCCTCCCCGCAGAGGTTCCATAATAATGACCGGAAGCCCCTTCTCGCTGGCATAGAGAAGTCCTCTTCTCCCTGCCTGTGAATGTTCATCCATGTAATTGTACTGAATCTGACAGAAATCCCAATCATAGGCATCGATCAGCTTGATGAAATTCTCCGTACCGCCGTGGAAGGAGAATCCGATATTTATGATCTGACCACTGGCCTTCTTCTCCGCGATCCACTCCTCGATCCCCAAGAGCTTCAGTCGCTCCCATGCTCCGATATCATTGAGCATGTGCATGAGATAGTATTCCACATGGTCGGTCTTAAGCCGCTCCAACTGCTCTTCAAAATAGCGTTCCATATCCTGGGACGTCTTAATATAGTAGTGCGGAAGCTTGGTGGCGATGCTGACCTTGTCACGATATCCTTTAGCCAGGAATGTTCCCAGGGCAACCTCGCTCCCCGGATACGTGTAGGCGGTGTCGAAGTAGTTGACGCCCTGCCGGATTGCCAACTCCATCTCCTCCTCTGCCTTCTTCTGGTCGATGGCCGTCCCCTTCTTGGAAAAGCGCAGACAACCGTAGCCTAAAGCGGAAAGCTTCTGATGATTTCTGGGATTCTCTCGGTATTGCATGGTATTACCTCCTTGTATAATTAGCTGGTTCTTCTTGGTTGCGAATCCAAATACAACAAATTGCTACGCAAGCCGTAATTTGCCGATATAACGAGAAAAGGAAATACCTTTCAGTATTTCCTTCTCTATGTAGTGCAGGAAAAGAGACTTGAACTCTCATGACATTGCTGTCACACGGACCTGAACCGTGCGCGTCTGCCAATTCCGCCATTCCTGCATCGTCTACAGTGCTGTTTGCCCTGCAACGAAGACTATCATAGCAGGTTTTTGGGGAGAAGTCAAGCACTTTTTTCTATAATTCATATTGCTAGTAACAGTTCAGCCAGACCGAAAAAGGACGATAAATCGTGCTTGCACGAATTTAGCGGGCTGCTATTGGTCTGAGGGAACGCCCGTTTATGAGCAAAGTTAGCTGCGAAGCAGTGGGAAAGCACCGTAGGTGCCTTTGCGAAGGGCGTGGGCTGAACTGTTACATTGCTAGTTACCTACAATATCTGAATCTGAAACGCCGTTGTCTGCGGGGGAATACTGGCCGTCTGGAAGTTGGCATGGTTGATCCGCACCAACTGTCCGGGCCGCAGCGCACGGATACCCACACTCCGTCCATTTCGGTCGGTAATCTGCGTTCTGTCCGTAATGATAAAACGCATCTGATCATTGATATCATTGGGATTTCCGGTAAAAATCGAGCTTCCCGGAATATCCACTGCAGTGATCCGGTCCGTAGTCACATTCACAGGCTCCTGCTCCCGCCTCTGGACAATGACCAGAAATGCATTGGACTGGGGCGGAATGCTTCTGGTCATACGCGAGGAGAACACGGCATTGACAAACATACCTGTCCGTATGCTGCACAGACTCATATTTTGCCCGAAGGTGTTCAGGATTACTGTACTGCGGTTCACATTCAGCCGCACCTTCTGTATGGAAACCATCCGGTTTCCTTCCCGCATGGAATAAGAGATCACAAGATACCCGCTGGAAGGGCCAAAGCAGGCCACATCCTCCACCAGCGCGTTATTTGCCCGTATCACTTCTCCCTGCTGTATCATTGCTCCGCGAGGGTCATCAGCCATATCTGTCCTCTTACTGAAAATTAGTCTCTATATGATATGACGGATCAGAAAAATAGTTCTGGAAAAAGAGCGATTGAACCACCGCAATATTTGTGATACTATAAAGAAAACGGACAATAATAAGGAAACACCCTGCGGGTATACCTGGATGTCCTGAAAAACGGACAATAATAAGGAAAGGAGTCTTCACATGCTTTGGGACACGCACATGCACACACATTTTTCAGGGGACAGCGAAGCAGATCCGAAGGATATGATCCGGGCTGCAAAAGCGCTGGGGCTCTCTGGCATCTGCTTCACGGATCATCTGGATCTGGACTTTCCAGACGAGCCGGAGCTTTTTCTGATGGATGTGGATCAATATATAGAAGAGATGAATACGTTTGTCAGCCACGCGCAGGGTTCGCAGAGGAGCGTCGGCGTTTCCGGCTGCGCACAAGGTGACACGACCAGGTCTCTGGAAGTGTGCATCGGCATCGAACTGGGACTGCAGCCGCACCTGGCAGAAAAGCATCGGGAGCTTACGGCCAGCCATCCCTTTGATTTTATTATCGGTTCCTCCCATGTGGTGCATGGAAAGGATCCCTATTATCCGGCTTTTTACCAAAATAAAGTGGAAGACGAAGCATATGCGGAATACTTCTCCTCCATCCTGGAAAACATTGCTGTCTTTGACGATTTTGACGTATACGGCCACCTCGATTACGTGGTGCGCTATGGCCCCAATAAAAATAAATTTTACTCTTATGAGAAATTCGCGGATATCATAGATGAGATTCTTCGCGCTCTGATTGCAAAGGGGAAAGGTATTGAACTCAACACCGCAGGCTTTAAGTACGGTCTGGGGCATCCGAACCCCACGGAGGCTGTCATAAAGCGCTACCGCGAATTGGGCGGTGAGATCATCACCATCGGCTCCGATGCCCATGCCCCGGAGCATGTGGGGTATGATTTTGCGAAAGTACCGGGAATCCTTACAGATGCCGGATTCCGATATTTTACGGTATATAAAAATAGGAAGCCGCAGTTCCTGCGGCTTCCATGATGGATCAATGCAATTGCTTTTTAAAAATATTATAATAACAATTCCATTCAAACACATCTCTTATTTCCAGATTTTTAGGCAGAATATTCCGTAATTCTGCCTTCTTATCTTCTGTCAGTTCCGGATTCAAGACATAACTCATATGATTCGCATCCAGAAATTTCTTCACTTCACAAAGTCCGACATTAATACGTTCTGCTTCCAGGCATATGTCAAAATTATATCGCGTATCTGATTCCCATGTTTCTATCTCAAATTGATTCTGCTCAATCCATTCTGTGACCACTGCCAGTGAGCCATGATTACCGGACATAGATATCAATTTTCGGATGCTGTGTGTCTGTGGAACAGTAACCCCCTTACACTCCAAAAATGCCTTCAAAGTTTTTTCAATACATTGTTGAAGATTATATGCAACATCATTTAAATACATCTCATCATTCTTATAGAATTTCATCAAATTTGCTGCCACATCATAACAATGATATGCTGATTTGAAATAACGAATATCACACATCTTCTTTCCTCCTGTATACAACTACACCTGTTCGTGCAATCTCCTCCTCCAATCGTTTTCCGAGCCTTGAACTGAAAATAATATCCATTTCGCTTTCTATCCCATCCAAGGCAGCACTTATTGTAAGCTCATCATCGTCTCTGACAAGAAGAACATCCAAGTCACTGTGTGAATTGCAATCAAAACGAACTGCACTTCCAAAAACGATCACGGCTAAAATGCGCCTGTCATTTTTTACCGCTTCAATAAGGTGTGCGGTATCTCGCTGTTTCAACGGATGTATGTGACTGATATTCTCAAAACCGGGGCTGACTACTACATCAAAATTCCATAGATTTTCTCCGGCATGCCGTACATATTTGTCTGCTGACTCACTCATTTTTCCGCCCTCTTATTGCCTTATTTATAATAACATTTTAAACGAAATAAGAAAAAAAGCAAGTATTTTAGATGGATATGATTTATTGGTATACTAGAATACCACGCTTCCCGTCACATCGCCATTCACAACATAGTACGCCATATTTTCCTCCGGTTTCACATATACCCGGATATCCTTGATCGCGCGCTCGCCTTCGCAGGAAGCCTTCACCTTCGCGAGAATATCAGACAGTTCAATCTCTCTGCCCGCATATTGAAGACATACCGTCTCCGTTATCGCGGCTTTCGTGCTATTAGCTGTTTTTGCAGTTTTAGGGGCTTTCGCCTTTGTCGTCGGCTTTTCTTCCACCTTTGTTGCCGACTTCTTGGCATCATTTGCTTTTGCCTTTGTTGCCGGCTTTTCCTCCATCACAGTTTCCTTTATATCTTCCTTGGATACCGCTTTTGCTTTCTTTGCTTCATTTGCCTTTGGCATATCGATTCCTCCGTTTTCTATAGTCTTTTACGCAACTCCTGCATTATACAATGCTGCGACTAAAGAAGCAACAAAGAAACCGTATTTTCCAGTCTTTCCCTAAATATTCAATTACGAATACTATTGTTCGCCTCCAGCGCCTCCGTAAATGTAAGCTTATCCTTCCTTCTCTTCAACTGTTCCGTATACCGTGATGTGTACAGCAGAAACAGAGCATACACGTAAGGCATACCCAGATTCGTCTCCAGCAGGGAATTCACGATAAGCGTCAGCAGCTTATCGCCCCAGGATGCAAACCCTGCACTGCGGATACCTCCCAGAAGAAGCGCTGCCTCCCAGCCCATCTGCACCAGAATACCAATTGTCAGCAGCCAACCAAGGGGCATCCTCTGCTCCTTCTTCTCGTGAAAAAGGTTCCACAGAATCGCTCCCAGATAGCCCACAAACAAAATCAGAGCCATATAGCCGTGATAAGCTCCTGTTGTCCGCTGGATCACAATGGATTCTTCGATGCCAAAGGTTCCTGTCAGCAGCGGGCAGCAGAACCACCAGAGCAGGATCAGAAGCGACCACTCCTTCCGGTTTCTGTCCTTGCTGATCCACAGCCAGATCCAGGTAAAATTCGTAAAGCCATAGCTCATACTCATCCACAGCAATACCC